>JBIKUD010000108.1:0-3439 GCA_044347745.1 Bdellovibrionota bacterium | reverse complement strand
TGGGGAAAGCCTCTTCAAGTCGTTCGAAGATCTCGGCTGAACCACCGCGCCAACCGTAAATTGCTTGTTTGGTGTCGCCTACGCAAAAAAATGAGCGGGGCTCGGCCGGGGCTGAGAGAATTTCTAGGCACAGTGGTGCAACAACCTGCCATTGAGAAAGCGAAGTGTCTTGAAACTCATCCAACAACAAGTGATCTATGCGCGAACTTAAGCGATAATAAATTTCTTCAAGGTTCCCGAGTACGCTGGCGCGAGCAAGACGAAATTTTATATCACTAAAATGCAACAATCCGGTTTCGTCGCGTAACGATTCAATGATTTCGCCGTATCGTAATAAAAGCTTGTGACAAGCCTTCTGGCGTTGGATTAGACGATTGTAGCGCAGGTAAAGGGCGTGGTTGCCTAATTTCAAAAGAGCATCACTCAAATCATTAGGAATTTGATGGTGGCTAAATTTTTGTTTATTTTCGAGTACCGATTTTACCAGACCAGTAGAAAGGAATTGGTTCCAATGCTGACCAGCCATGGCTGCCAGGATTGAATTGACACTGTTTTGCCAATGTTTTGAAATTTCGTTCGTTGTCTTAGTGCGTGGTAGCTCAAAGTCTGAAATCTGAGTACGGAGACCCTGAATTTCATTTACCTGAAGAATTGGTTTTTCAACCAGCCAATTCCAAGCTGTGTACTCAGTTTCTCTTGCGATTTCATAAAAAAGTGGCAGCTGTTTCGAAAGTTCTTTAACGAGAGAGTCTGTGGTCTCGCCGCTAAGAAAATCGTTGAGTATGTCATATTCTTCTGCGGGAAGTGAGGCGCATAATTTTCTAAGAGTTCTTTCCTGAATTTTAACTTGGGCATCCCACTCTCCAATACTCCAACCGTCGGGGAGGCCAAGCTCAAACTGAAAGCTGCCGGCGATTCCTGAGAAAAAACTATCGAGGGTGCATACCCTAAATTGATGCGGCTGCGTCAGAATGCCTAAGAATAATTTTTCAAGGGCTGAGGCGCTAAGGGTTAGGCCGAGTTGGCTGTTTAGTGTATCAAGCTCCTTTGGGGAACTGAATGCGGACGCAAGACGCAGCACGACGCGGGCATAAATCTCACCAGCCGCTTTGCGTGTAAATGTAGAAGCCAAAAGGCTGCTTGCGGGGATGCCAGCTGCCAGGAGATTAATGCATCGACTTGAAAGCGCAAAAGTTTTGCCACTTCCTGCGCTGGCGCGGATAATCTGCGGCAAAAACAATAACTCTATCTGCTTTCCCACCGAGCCTCCTCGCAGATTCGATTAAAACCCCTGCCCAAGGCTTTGTCGTTAGGAGGCCAAAATATTCCTTGAGCGATACACTCAGCAATCTGTGCGGCTTTTGCCTCGGCATCTTTTTGCTGGGCTTCGTCAATTTCAAACTCTCGGATGCCTGACTCTTCAGACTTTGCGCCGAGTGCAAAATAGCCGGCTTTTACCTGAATGCCTGGATGTAGCCTTTGAATCAGACCTCGATACAAGGGGAGCTGTAAGCTAATCCACTCGTTACTGCGTAGGTGGTTCTTTTTGGGGTCCAGCTTGCCTCGACCGGTTTTGTAGTCGATAACGTACAGTTCGCCACTTTTTTCATGCTTATCAAGGCGATCAATTCGGCCCCGCATATAGAGTGGCGTTTGAGAGGAAAGCTTAATTACACTTTCAGATGCTGGCCAGTTAAATTCGCTCTTTACTATTCTCCAGCCATCAGCTCTATGCTCGGCTTGTTGGCTGGCGAATATGAGGAGCCTGCGTTCAAGTTGTTTGCGCTGTAAATAAAGGGCGGGCATGTAGTGGGTTCCAAAAGTGGTCTGAAAGCGGCGTTCAAGCGCAGACAAAAGAAAATCTGTAATTTCAGACTCAGACTGAGAGCCAACACACGGTGACTCAGCAAAATCTTGCATGAGTGCATGAATGAGGGTGCCGAATTGAGCGCTTTCAAGTTCATGCTGACTGTCGCCTGTGGTCTCAAGTTTCAAAATATGGGCAAGGTAAAATCTGTAAGGACAGGCGAGGTAGGTATCAAAAGCCGAGGGGCTTACGTGTACTTCTTTAAGAGGCCCTGTGTTGGGGTTAAACGGGAAAGGGGCTGCGGGAGATTTAAGTGTGGCGCTGATAGCTTCGGAAGGGGCTTTGGGGGAATAAAAGCGCTGAATGCGTTCTGCAGCCACGGCCGCAGGGCAAGCAAAAAGGAGAGGGCTTGGTCTAAGAGGGTCTCCGCTAATAGAGGCCGAGGATGCGAGCAACGTTAAGCTGTCTTTTGAGTGAACTAAAGTCATTAACGTCAACACATCTCGCGCTAATCTTCGAGAATTGTCGACAAGTCCCAGTTTGTTTCTCAAAAGCTCTGGCAAGAAGGCGTCTGACATTATGAACTCAGGCACGAGTCCTTCGTTCATTCCGAGTACCACCATATGGGCAGCATCGTCTAGCGCAAGCTCAAGCCATCCCAATACTTCTACAGAGCGGGTATGATCTGCTGGCTCCTCAGCCACTCGAAGTGATTTAAGGCTAAGCAACAAAAGCTGCAAAACAGCGAGATTATTTTTGCATAAGTCTTGGGAGGAAGCTGAAGTGCATAGCTGGTCGATAGTCTGTAACAACAGATCAAGTCTCGTGTCTCCCGGCTCTAGCCCACAGACATCAAGAGCTAAGCGCACACAATGGGTTGCCACCAGTGTGGGAGAGACCTCAGTTTCAAGAAACGGAGCAAAAAGAGCAGCGAGTGCGCTGTAGGTTTCAGCAACTAGGCCTTGTGCGTTATATAAGCCAACCTCAAAACTAAATTGGAGGTGCTCAGTTTGATACTCATCAAAGGACTCTAAAATGGCACTCGAGGAGGCGGCCGTAGCAAGGGCCAAGTAATTTAGTAGTTCTGGGTGCCGCACTAGGGAAAAAAGTTCGGGAACTTCTCTCGTGCTCAGGGCACGTTCGATGCCTGCAAGGAGCTGATAAAAGCTAGTCAAAGTATAGGGCCGCCCAGTCGAGTGATGCGCAATAAAATTCTGTTGAGCGAGCCGTTCTTGCAAATACGGCAAGGAACTTTCATCTACGATGCCGAAACTAAGCTGATGGGCCTGAGTGGAAGCAGGGACCATTTGAAGCGCAAGCTCCGCTTCGGCGGCTGGGGATTCGGCGAACAAAATGTGCTCTTGGCTGAGCGGAATTTGACGATCTTTCCAATACAACGGCAGCAAGCATCCAAAATCATCGAACCCCTTGGCCTCTGACTCTGGTGCGAAAATCCAAGCCTGATATTCAACCTTTGTATGCCTAAGAAAGGCGCGCGCAATCTCAGGCAGATCTATGCAGCCAAGTAGTACTAATTCAAATGAAAAGTGCGCGCTGGTCTGGCACAGAAATAATTCGCGATTATGATGGAGATCGCTCACTCCAATTTCGCTTAGCCTCTGTAAAAATAGA
>JBIKUD010000024.1:0-42966 GCA_044347745.1 Bdellovibrionota bacterium | reverse complement strand
ATTGCTTCGCAATTGCGTGGGTTCGAAGCCCCGTCGCTACATCTGGTAGACGATTTTTTGTAAATCTGCTGGAATCTCGGTGATATCAAGTTACGAGAGGGGCGGTCAAAGCGGGCGACGGGGTTCGCCCTGCCAAATCCATTGCTTCGCAATTGCGTGGGTTCGAAGCCCCGTCGCTACATCTGGTAGACGATTTTTTGTAAATCTGCTGGAATCTCGGTGATATCAAGTTACGAGAGGGGCGGTCAAAGCGGGCGACGGGGTTCGAACCCGCGGCATCCAGCTTGGGAAGCTGGCACTCTACCAACTGAGTTACACCCGCAAAAAGGCAAAGTAGCGCTGGAGCATAAATCTTCCGGGGCTGAGAGGCAACAACACGTTAAAAAACAAATGTTATTAGGTTGCTAGCACCCCAGCTCCCTTGCGAGGTTAAAAAATGTTTTGAATCTGCATCACTACACATCTGGTATGAGACGCCAAGGACTAACCCTAGGTATTTGGCGAACTTTCAAGGGATGCTTACTATTTACTTTAATGTCAGCGCTTTGCCCGCTCAATTCGGAGTTGAATGTCAAAGTAGGTATCACCAGCTAAGGCAGCCACCGAGTACTTACCCATAACGCTTTCCTGCGGCCAGGTCATTGATTGCATCTGAGAGATTAATTTCTCCGGTGTATTACCTGAAAGTTTTTTAAATATTCGGGCAAGCTCATAGTGGATAGCTGCTCCAGAAATAACACTATCATTGCCAAACTTTGTAATATATCTGGCTCTAAATTCGCCGTTCACGGGAATGGTCGCAAACCATGCCTCATCAAGCGCCCCACTTGCCATAGCAACTTCCCCTGCATCAGCTAGGGATTCACAGCCGAAAAAAACCGCTTCTGAAGCAAAGATTCGCATCTGTTTAGCAAAAGCCGCGCTCTGTCCTGGATTAAGGCAGATGGCAAAGTGCTTGGTATTTAATCGGCTTGCTTTCAAGGCCAAACTGCGAAAATCAAGCAAATCACTAGGAACTTCTTCATCCAAAAGAATCTTTCCAGTTGCAAAAGCGGTAGCGAACCCGTCCCGCCATGATGCGCTGTAATCGTTTGTGGCAGTAATTAGCGCGCCTTGATGAATACCAAGCCTACTAGCCTCTTCCGCCACACGCGTTCCCTCGCTTCTACCGTCAGGATACGTCCGCACCACCATAGGGCGGCCGCTCGCCACTTTAGAATCACTAGCCCAAGCAAAAAGAGGAACTCCGTTCTTCTGCGAGATAGCCGCAATTGAATTGCACGGAGTTGAACCAATGCAAATCAACGCATCGACGCGATCGGAATGAACCAATTTATGGAATGCAGCTACCGTCTTTTGAGGAGAAAATTGATCGTCTTCATAGAGCACTTCGGCCCACTCCCTGCCAAAGTCCTCCAAGCCCAGTTCAAATCCATTTTTTGCGGCGACCCCGTAAACTTGCGCAGCACCAGAAAGCGGAGCAATGAAACCTATCCGCAGTGGTTGGGTTTTAGTTTCAGCATAAACCGGGCCAAAAACCAAAAATACAAAAAATTGGAGGGCGGCAGAAATTGTTACGCAAAATTTAGAATAGGACATTAGTTAGTGCCTCCTAAACAACCATCGTGCTGGACTTCCACTCTCTCTTACATTACTACTCAATAGGTTGGATTCAAGCCCATTCGCATTTCGGGTCCAGGTGCTCCTGTCCATCAGCGCAATCTTGGTGGAACCAAGTGGCACTAGGAAAATTATATTGTCCCGGGCATAGTGCCGAACGGAATAATGGAGCGGGCGAAGGGACTTCCCCTCTCTCTTACATTGCTTCGCAATTGCTTGGGTTCAATTCCCTTCGCTCAGTCGGGTCCAGGATCTCCTGGCCGTCAGCGCAATCTTGTTAAAACCAAATTGCTCAAGAAATAAATTGTCCCGGGCACAGCGCCGAGCGGAATACGTTCCGGGCATAGTGCCGAACGGAATAATGGAGCGGGCGAAGGGACTTCCCCTCTCTCTTACATTGCTTCGCAATTGCTTGGGTTCAATTCCCTTCGCTCAGTTGGGTCCAGGATCTTCTGGCCGTCAGCGCAATCTTGGTGGAACCAAGTTGCGCTAGGGGTAAGGCGATCTCGGGCATAGTGCCGAACGGTGTCCCGGGCACAGCGCCGAGCGGAATAATGGAGCGGGCGAAGGGACTTGAACCCTCGGCCTCTTCCTTGGCAAGGAAGCGCTCTAGCCAACTGAGCTACGCCCGCATAGGCTCCACTAAGGGGCTAAAATTAGGCAAATATTCAGGAGAAGTCAACGGGTTGCACACAATATGCTAACCTATTTAATCTAGTCTCAAAAGTATGCCCGCCCTTATGCCTATTTCGGCGAACTATGAAACCACTGCTCGTACTAACCCTTATGCTTCTGGGCCTCTCACAGTGGGGGCGGCCCATAACGGATCCGGACCTCGGCTGGCAGCTTCTGGGGGGCGATTGGATTCTAGCCCATGGAAGCCTTCCCCCCTTCGATTTTATCAATAGCTTTAACTTTAACTGGCACAACTATCACTGGTTAGCTCAGATTTTACTCAGCAGCATTTATGGGTTTTCTGGGTTTCTAGGACTCAAAATTGCTTTTGGCGTCAGTATGGCCGTCCTTGGGCTCTTGGTGGTCCTTACAGCCTACGCGTCGGCGCCCAAGCGGCCAGTTATGCCCGTAATCCTACTGTTGTCGCTCGGTTCCTTTTTTTATTTAAACTCAATTAGCTCCATTCGGCCGCAAATGTGGGCACTTGCGTTAATTGGAATCGCCCAATTATTGCTGCTCAGAAAAAAAAACCCTTTTGAGCTCCTCTCACTTTTTGCCCTCACCGTTTTAATTGCCAACTTTCATGTCTACTGGATCTTCATTCCTGCGCTTTGGGTGTTCCACAGAATCATACCGTTATTGTTTCAAACAAAGATCCAGATTCAATTCCACTTAGTTGCTGTGCTTGTCCTTTTAGGCGCAGGCCTCTGTACCCCCTATTTTTTAAAGACCTACGCCCTTCTATTTGAATATCTTCACATCGCGCCTATTCTACGAGAGCAAATAGGCGAGTTTCAGCTCGGGCTTACGTATAGTTGGGGATTTTTTCTTCTTTGGTTAACCACAGCGCTGATCTTTGCTGCGCATTCCTCTCGCAAATCTATTCAGGAGCAACCCGGATCCTATTTTGCTGGCCTCACTGGCATAATTTTTGGCGCTCTAAGCGTAAAATTTTCAGCTTTTACTGGTCTTTTTTGCCTTCCCTATTTAAGTTTTGTACTGCACCAGAGGCTCTCTAGTTTTCCTTCCTTAACCTCGCAAGCACGCTGGCAAAAGCACTTCCTGTCGGCCGCCTGCCTCTTAACCGGATTTGTTGCGTTCTCTCGATTTCCAAAAGCATCAACCATCAATTCTGAGCCAGTGCTTTCATCAAAATATGCTGCCAGCATTTGTGGGTCGCTGCCCCAGCTTGGGCTTGTACCAAGCGCTGGGCGATCTCATGTATTACTTGCCACAAACTTTAATCAGGGCGGATGGTGCCGCTGGGCTGTTGCTCAGGAGGCGCCACATTTTGATGTACGCGTAAGCACTGACGGGCGCACCCAGTATGTGCCGCCCTCACATTATGATGCCTCGTTTGCGCTGTATAGCGCCTCAACGTCTAGCGCTACTAATTGGCAAAAAACTTTAGCTCAGTGGCAGCCTGATGCAATTTTGACCTCAAAAAAGTCGCCGCTGTATCCCGAACTGCTGCACACTCCAAATTTTGCCCTTCTAAAAGAAGATCCTTTTTTTGCCATATTTAAGCCCACTTTACCTGAGTAAAATTCGATAAATCGCCCGCAACCTTCCTTACTGTAGCGTAGGGTCTTATTTGTCAATTTTTTGCTTTTTTATTAGTCTAGTAACAGTGAAACATTTGCACATCTGGAGGTTCTATGTCGGATAGCTGGGGAGATATGCGTAAAGCCAAAGAGAATCAGTTCTTTGAGGCGCAAGAGAAAGAAGCTTTAGCTCGTCTAAAAGCCCGCAACGAAGCAGTGCGTAAGAGCCCCATCGACGGGCAACCCATGGAACAAATCACCATGATGGGCGTGGTAATTGATCGCTGCAAAACTTCAGGTGGCGTATGGCTGGACAACGGCGAGCTTGAACAGCTCCTCAAAGCTGCGAGCGCTAATGGCTCCCAGGAGGAAAGCAGCGGTTGGATGAAAAAGTTTATTGATGGACTCTATAGTAAGTCTAAATAAACCGTAGCGCCTCTATTTCTCGACAATTCGTTCTAACGACGCCCGCAAGTCATGCCTTTTTGGCGTCGCCTGCATCATCTGCTCGGGCTTTAGTCTTTGGTATTGCTCAACCTGCTCAGGTTGCTCTCTTCCAGACTCTATACTCTGAGTGCTTTGCGCCAATCGGGACTTTGCCACAAGACCAGCAGCCAGTGCATCGTGACTAGCAAGCACAGCCTCCCTTACGTTCTTAATTGTCAGACGCATTCCCGATAGTGAGGCTGCGTTTAGCTTAGAGGCCACTCCTGGATTGGCGAGCTCTTCAAGCATCGATAGATAATCTGCAGCTTCTAATAAGCGGTTTAGCGCCTTGCTTTGCTCCATGAATCATCTCCAAAATATGCGCCACAATAGTATAGGCTGCCTGTCGAGGAAGGCCTTTAAAGCCACTTCAACGCTCAGCCCTTTGGATGCTTGCGCTTGCCTAGGGGTTACAGCAAACTCTGCTTCACGGTACGTATGGGGCTAAGTCGCCGAAAATTCCTCACTTTATCTGGTCTTGGGCTGGGAGCCCTCGGATTAGCAACAGGCTTTGCTACGGCCGACACCAATTTCGCGAACTATATAGTCGAAAAACCCATTCTGAGGGTGCCCAACTTGCCACCTTTGTTTGAGGGCTATCGCATAGGACTATTGGCAGACATTCATTTAGGAAGGTTTCTACCGTCAGAGGTCGTAGAAGCAGCCGTCAAAACCCTCAAAGACGAAAAAGTAGACATACTCCTGCTTGGCGGGGATTATATTTGGCTCCCCGATAAGAGCTCCGTTGACTCGCTATACCCGGTTCGCAACCCTGAGTTTACAAATGCATATGGCTATAGCGGGGCTGAGCATATTTTCGAGCGTTTAGCTGATTTATTAAGTGTTATCGACCCCCCAGACGGCAAGTCAGCGGTTCTGGGAAATCATGACAACTGGACCGGTCCGCACTTATGTAAAAAGAGTTTTTCTCTGAAAAACATAAAAATTCTAGACAACGATGTGACCACTATTTGGCGAGACAATCAGTTTATTCGAATATTCGGCGCAGCCGACTACTGGACTGACACTCCCAAAATATCGGAAGTCGGAGATCAAAAATTTGGTTACGAAGCTCGTATTCTTTTGGCTCATAACCCCGATTATATCTCGGAGCTACTCAAACATAATAAAGCTCATTTCGATGTTTCGATTCACGGGCACACCCATGGCGGGCAAGTAAGATTTCCCCTTCTCGGAGCGCTCTATTACAACATTGAAGATCTGCGTTTTTCAGCCGGCAGCGTGCAATCTGGGGAACTTATTTCGTATGTATCTCGCGGGCTCGGAATGGTTGAGGTGCCCTTTCGCCTCAATTGCCCCCCTGAAGTAAGCATCATAGAACTGAGGAAAGCCTAATGCAGAATCCGAAAGTCCGCATACTTTCACTATACGCAGTGCAGGCACTCGCTGAAGCGAGCCCATATGTATTAGGCTTAGCGCTTTTTCATTTACCAAAAGACGCGGCGCAAACTGTGCACTTCAGCACTGCTCTTCTCTACTTTTGGTGTATTTTCCTTTTTTGGCGTATCACTCGCTCGCTTGCCTTCAAAATCTTATTGCAAAAGAAAAAACCTGGCGCGGTAAAAGCACCTTCAGAAAAAATTAGTGGATATCTACTTCTGCTGGCGCTGGCCTGTAGTGCCTTATCCACCGTAGCAGCCTTTCACCTTTCAAGTTTACAAACGGGAAATAACTTTCACTTTTTCGTCTTAATTTTATTAGGTGCCTTAGCGCTCTCAGACTCTTGGAACCATCTAGAAAAATGGCTCCTCAGTCTTAGTGTACATTTTGTCTCGGTCTGCGGTGCAGGGCTTCTTTCTATAATGCTATTTGCAGAAGAATTCCGCTGGATCTATCTTGTCCTCTCGGTGAGCCTTGCTTGCATGCTAAGCGCCCAGCGGCTGACGGGTTTGTGGGTACCGATTACCTCGAAATTATCTGCCGAGCGTGCCACTCTAAGGCTACTTCAAATTTTTTACTTTGGAGCACCTAGTCTTGTTGGCTTGTTAGTCTATTCCCAGTATTTAAGTGCCCGTTTCCTTCTCGTCTTTATTGTCTGGCCGCTGGGACTTCGAATTATCGATTTTCTAGGAAAGTCCCAGCTCTACCAAAAAGCCCAGTACTTAAGCTTTCTAGCTACCCTTATTTTTATTGCCATTTTGGCCTCAATTAGAAGCCTTTCCTAAATAAACCCTTAGCGAAGGCTCGTCGTTACGCCAGCGTTCCCTGCCGCAACCTGGCGCATTTGCTAAAATTTTAAGGTTTTTTGACACAAGCGACTTCTAGTAATTTTAGGACTTTTATTGCTATACTCTACGCCGGTGCGTGGCCCCTTTCAGTAACTATCCCGAGAGTCGGAGACAAAACACATGTTCTTATCTAGTACCTATTTCTCTAGCGCCCTCCTATCTAGCGCCCTCCTATCTCGCGCCGCTACGATTGTAGTAGTTTGCGCCTTGGCCGTAACCACAACTGCTACACCGGGTTCACAAGCTTATGCGGCTCCAAAACCCAGCGAGAAGCAGTCGGCATCAAAAAATATTGCAAGCGGTCCATCGTTTGATTTGAATGAACAAGGTGTTGAGGCCATTCGACAGAAAGATTTTGTTCGCGCCGAACAGCTCTTTAAAAAGTCGCTTGAGGCAGATTCTGGTAACCTGACGGCAGCATTCAACTATTCCGGCATGCTCATTAACAACAAGCGCCAAACTGATGCTATCGAATTGTTGACCGGCTATATTGCAAAATTTAAAGACGACGCAGGTCTCTTTGTTCGCCGTGGCGACGCATTTTTCTCCCTAAAAGATGTAAAAGCAGCGTTATCAGATTACGAAAAAGCCCTACAACTTGAACCCAAATATGAAGGTCTCCCAGCCAAACTAAGCACCGTGTATGCATTAACCAATCGCACCAAAGATGCTGAACGCGTATTGCTCATGGCTGTAGAGCAAGACCCCAAAAATGCGCAGCTTCTTCAAAATTTGAGCAATATTTTTCTTGTAAACGGCGACGCTGAAAAAGCAATCAGCACCGCTAAACTTGCCTTGCAAATTTCTCCTTCCAGTGAGCTTTATGTGACGCTGGGTAACGCCTATGAAAACAAAAGAGATTTCAAAAACTCTCTTATTGCCTTTGAAAGGGCGCTTGATTTGGGGGACAAACGTCCAGAGCTTCAAGAAAAAATTGAGGCGCTTAAAAAAGTGCAGTCCTAACGTGTCATGACCCACTCCATTGCCTCCATCCGCGAAAAGGTACACTCGGGAGAAGCATTAAGCTTCGAGGATGGATGTCTACTTTTTGCGCATCCTAATTTGCTCGAAGTCGGAGCTCTCGCAAATGAAGTGCGGGAAAAACTGCATAAAGACGTGACCTATTATAATTGGAATCTGCATCTTAACTCTACCAACGTCTGCGAAGCGAACTGTCTATTTTGCTCATTTGCGCGATTAAAAACTGGCATGCCCCAGGCCTACACCATGACTGTAGAAGACGCGCGTAACTGGATTCAAAAACGCGCGCATCCTGGCATGACCGAAATTCATATTGTGAATGGCCTCAATCCCGACCTGAGCTTTGAGTATTACGAGGAATTGCTGGCGATGATTCGGCAGGAGTTCCCAGCCCTGCATATCAAAGCCTTTACTGCGGTTGAAATTCATTATTTTGCTGAAAAGTATGGAATGAGCTCTCGCCAAGTTCTGCAGCGGCTTATGGCAGCTGGACTTGGCTCACTTCCGGGAGGCGGCGCTGAAATTTTTGCGCCTCGTGCCCGCAATAAAATTTGTCGTGACAAAGTAGACGCTGATGGTTGGCTAGCCGTTCATCGTAGCGCCCACGAGTTGGGCCTAAAATCAAATTGCACCATGCTTTATGGTACCATCGAAACCCTTGAAGAACGGGTGGACCACCTTATGAGGCTTCGCCAATTACAATCGGAGACAGGCGGCTTCCAAGTTTTCATTCCACTCGCGTTTCATCCTGATGGCAACCGCATGAAAAACTTGCCAAGGCCAACTGGGGTAGATGACCTTCGCGTCATCGCCGTCAGTCGGCTGATGCTGCACAATATTCCTCATATTAAGGCCTATTGGGTAATGCTTGGAGTCAAGATTGCCCAAACTGCTCAGCTTTTTGGTGCGAATGATATTGACGGCACGGTGACGGAAGAAAAAATTTATCACATGGCTGGCTCAGACTCTCCACAATCTTTAAGTCTAGATGAACTGCGCCGCGTCATTCGTCAAGCTGGGCGTACTCCTGTTGAACGCACCACAACTTATTCGACGGTTGAACGCCCATTACAGCCGCGCAGCGATACTTTAACCCAAATTAAATTGCCGGGTGAATCGGGCGCACAAAATTCTATTGTCTAATGGTGAGCATGATATGTCAGAGCAGTCAGTGGTTGAAAAATTAGTTTCCCTTTGTAAACGCCGCGGTTTCGTATTTCAAAGTAGCGAGATTTATGGCGGCCTTAAGAGTGCCTATGATTACGGTCCTTTGGGCGTTGAGCTCAAACGCAACATTGCCAATGAATGGTGGCGCTTTATGGTGACTGAGCGCGAAGATGTGGTGGGCCTAGATGCCTCCATCATGATGCACCCCGATGTTTGGAAAGCCAGCGGCCACCTTGCTACTTTTTCTGACCCGCTGGTTGATTGCCTCAATTGCAAAGAACGCTTCCGTGCCGATAAAGCTCCAAAGCGCAGTCCGGGAGAGGAAATAAGCTTCTTTAAAGGTGGCAAAAAAGGTGGTGAACAGATAAAAGCCCCTGTCGCTGCCCGCGGCTATGTGTGCCCAAACTGTTCCTGCCCTCAACTTTCAGATGAACGTCAGTTTAACTTGATGTTTAGAACATCTATTGGCCCCGTCGATCCGCTCGACGCTTTTGTAGAACAAGTTCAGGGCAAACAACTCAGCCGTAAAGAACTGCGCGAAAAACTTGATGAGGCCGTTCGCAGCAGCGCAATTTATTTGCGTCCAGAAACAGCGCAAGCCATGTTTGTTCAGTTTTTGAACGTTCAACAAACTATGTCCATGAAAGTGCCGTTCGGCATTGCCCAAATCGGCAAGTCGTTCCGCAATGAAGTAACTACCGAGAAATTTATTTTCCGTACCTGCGAATTTGAGCAAATGGAAATGGAGTTTTTCTGCGAACCAGGTTCGCAGAAAGAGTGGCATCAATTTTGGCTAGAAGCACGCATGAATTGGTGGAAACAATTTGCCAATGACAAAACACGCTTTCGCATTCGCCAGCATGAAAAAGCCGAACTTGCGCATTACGCCGACAACACCTACGACATTGATTTTCAGTACCCCTGGGGTTGGGATGAGCTTGAAGGAATTGCTTCGCGCACGGACTTTGACTTAACGCAGCATGCAAATCTGTCAGGAGTGAAGCTCAGCTATTTTGACCAGCAAAAGAATGACCCAAGCACTGGGAAGCCGGGTTGGCGTTATGTGCCCTATGTTATCGAGCCTGCTGCGGGACTGACGCGCGCTGTGCTGGCCTACTTGTGCGATGCCTACGCGGAAGAGAAGGGTGTTGATGCTGACGGGGCTGAAAAGATAAGAGTCCTCCTCAAACTTCATCCTCGCCTTGCGCCTATTAAAGCCGCAATTTTGCCTTTGATGAAAAAAGATGGGTTACCGGATGTTGCACGAAAAATTGTGCAGCAATTCTTCAAAGGCGGAGTAAGTGCCAGCTATGATGAACAACAATCAATCGGCAAGCGTTATGCGCGGCACGATGAAGTTGGTACGCCTTATTGCATCACAGTGGATCACCAAACGTTGCAAGATGAAACGGTGACTATTCGTGACCGAGATACCACCAAACAAGAGCGAATAAGCGTAGCGGCAGCACTAGATACAGTAAAAGGCCGTCTAGCGGGCGCATAGTGCGGGAAATAGGCTGAACAGGGCCAATCTTGTCATAACGGCCCGTAAGTCTTGGCAAATAGACTAGTTAGCCGCTGGGCGCCGTTTTGATTAGCGCTCTAAGAATGTTATAATACTAGTCTGTCGCGTCTACATGGGTTTGTGGGCAACGGCCAAATATAGGCACTCTAAGTTAATTCTCTACAAAGCTTTTTGTGAGCTCTGCCAGTACCTATAAGCTCTTCAAACGCGCTCATTTTTCTTTGTTCATTTTCATCACATTTTTCTGGGTAGAAAATTAATCTCCGTCTTTCGTTGGACTGGGCACGGTTTGTCCCTTAGTCACCCACTCCAGCGAAAGACAGAGAAAGAAAAGGTTTTTTAAGTTCTGATGGACGCTGAATGCATACTTTTATGCCTTGAGCGTCCGTCAGGACCGCAGCACACACTTGGTGTGTTGTGTTTTTTTCGGAGGAGTCATTTGAGCGTTTCCTTTTCCCTCATTCCGCTTACCTATCCGTCCGAGCCTACTGCCGTTCGCATGACGGTGCGTACGTGCACCCAGCAAGAGATGCTCGTCAAACAAGCTTCGATGGGACTGCAACGGAGTCTCTATAACGTCAAGCTTCCAGCTGGGCAGCCTATTCGCCTCGAGCTCGAGTTCGATGCGAGAGAAAACTTCGTCGCGCTAGTCGCCACCGCTGCCGCTGCCTGGTCCTGGGGACACGACAAGGGACAGATGGTGCTGAGCTACGGAGGCAGGCACTTCCTCGTCGGAGACCCCAAGCGTATCGAAGCCCTCGGCCTCTCGCTGGTACAAAGGCTGAAGACTGGTCTCCGCGCGATTCCTCGACTGGGAGGAGCGGACACTCAGTTCTTCGATGCCGCAGCTCGGGTCTTCGACCAGTTTCCTCAGAGCCGAGATGTGAGGTCACCGGCTGGCGATTCAATACCGTCCATCGCTGCTCGTGCGTGGCTGGCTGGAGCTTTCAACCCAGACAATAAGTTCCTGCTTCCCGTAGCAGGAGGTAGTCTGGTGGTTGGAAGCAACGAACTTCAGGTGCTCGGAAGCCGTCTCAGCGAGGATGCCGCTATGCCCCCTGGATAGAAGCAGGATAGAGGCCAGCAACCAGTAAAACGGATCTGCTCGTTAGAGATCTGTAACAACAGGGTAAAAAGCTGATCGCTCTTTTACCCGCTCCCTCACTGGAGCATTTGTCTTAAGCAAAGGGCAAAAGACTTTTCCCATTACTATAAGGAGGTTTCTCTTTCTCTGTTCTTTCGCCCTTTTTCCTATTGCATCAAATAACGCAGCTCAACTGAATTATTCAGAAGATTAGGCAGGCGCATGATGCTATCAAAAAACTTTCTCACATGATTCAAAGGATCTAGGGCATAAATAAGCGTGGGTTGTTCATTTTCTGCAAGAGGGGTGCCCTTTAGCTCAAATACTGCTCGAGCGGCGTCATACACATCTCCAAATCCATCAACAAGCTTTAGTTCTTTTGCTTGAGAGCCCACAATAATTCGACCATCGGCAAATTCTCTAACCTTGGCTTCATCAAGTCCTCTGCCCTTCACAACCGCACCGACAAAATCGTCCTGCACTCTATCTATCATTTGCTCTAAAAACACTTTTTCTTCGCTGCTCATTTCGCGGAATGAATTACCCACATCTTTAAATTTGCCGCTCTTCACCGTAACCATTTCAAAGCCAATATTTTCGGCAATTTTTCGGAAGTTTGGTATATTCATCACGACGCCTATGGAGCCAGTCATGGTGCCAGGCTGGCAATATACTTTGGACGCGGCGACCGCAGCATATAGTCCACCAGAGGCTGCAACTGAGCCCATGCTGGCCACAATTGGCTTCTTCGCCTTAAGGCGCTCAACTGCTGCATGAATTTCTTGCGATGGCGCAACTGCGCCGCCGGGCGAATTTACTCGCAGCACTATGCCCTCAATTCTCGAGTCTTCTATTTGCTCGTGAAGTTGCTCGACTATTTCTTTTGCCGATTCAATGACACCAGTGACCTCAACCACAGCAACTCGTTTGGAACCGGAATTGAGCTTGGCAAGCTCAGCATCTCCGCCTAAAAAGGCAGCGCCGACAAGTACAGGAATGAGCACAAAAAAGATTATGACTAACGAAAGCACCTTAAAGAGCCAAAGGAAGTACTGTTTCATAAATTCAAACATAAAAATTAAAATCGAAAAGCCTTGGTCATGAAGACAATGATTACGAAGCTAAAGGCGGTGAGTATTTGCACCCAGCGCAGAGCTTTTGCACTCACTACCTCCCCTGATCCAATACGGCGCATTTGAAGCCCAAGCATGACAGTGGCAACAAAAAGCACCAATACAAAAGTTAATTTAGAGTGAAACCAACCTTGTTTCATGTACGTGCCGATTCCGCCACTAAAAAGCTGATAGAATCCACTGATGAAGGTAAATGCGAGCCCGTGAATAACATAGAGTAGCCAGGTCTTTTTGATAGTTCCGGCAAATTCCGCATCGGCAGGTTTTACCACACACAATCGGGCAAAACGGGTAACGACGAGCAAACCCCCAACCCAAAAAACAATGCCAATAAGGTGAAATGCGAGCGAAATATCCATGGCAACTCCCCAAAAAAAACCGGTGATACATTTGAAGTCGAGGGACTATAACCTACCTTAAACCAAAGGGGCAGGGCGTGCGGAAAGGCAGCATTATCACTAATATTATCAGCATGTTAGCTGAAATATAGTAGTTTACTGACGCAAGAAGAATGCCGATATATTCTGTATGGGTGCCCACACCACAATTAACCATAAGGCCAATAACCTAAGCCTCATACGCAGTGAGATTCGCGTGGGCATAAGTGACGCCCCGCCTGCGCTTCTGGCACCTGGAAGAGTGTTGAATGTGGAAGTGGCTCGGCTGGGCGATCAAAGTGGCATAGTAATCCAAGGGCGTTTTATTCCAGCCCGCATTCCAACGGCTGCTCTTGATGGACAAAAACTCCAGGTCCAGGTGCAAAGTAGCTCAGACGCATTGGTGCTGAAAATTTTGCACCAAGCTCCACAAGGAGAGCGACTTCTTAGTCAAAGTATTAAAGATTTAATCTCGCAATTATTACCAGAAATAAATCTTACCCAATTGCGCAACGCATTTGGCACCCAAGATGCAAAAATTCCAGAGGCCCTCATAGCTAGATTATTTGGAAAACCAGGCGCGACACAGGCAGCGCATAATTCACCAATCTCGCCTCAACTTTTAAACGTGATAGAAGATGCGATTCAAAGCGGCACTCTCTTGCATGACTCACAACTACAAAATTCAAAAGTCCTCGAACAATTTCTCAGTAAAAATGTAGGCAGTATTACTTTTAGGAATATTCAAGAAAGTATTGATGCTTTGAAACGACTTGAGCAATCTAGTCCTGCGGCCCAGCAAGTGCGTATGTTACAGGTTATTGAGGCGACACTTACCGCTATTAGTAACCAGACTGAGCCTCTTTCATTTAAGTCAGAGTCCAACCCAGAAATATTGGCCCATCAACTGAGATTATATCTGCTTGCATCACACTCAGCTCTTCAAACTCAAGACACGGCGACCCTGAATAAAATTAATCAAGATTTAGGCGCACTTAAGCGCCTTGAAAATCCTCTGGTGCTTTTGGCTCGAGTCCTCGGCATGTGGGATATTGGCACTGGTGAGCCAACTTCATTTGGGGGCAAAGCAACTGAATTTGTGCAGCAGCTACTGCATGCATTAAAAGATGCTGAACAAAAATCTACCCCCGACCAAGACTTGCGGCAAATTGCAAAAAAATTCGCCGCGAGTGCTCGAGGATTATTGGAGTCACATAAGGATCAAGCTGCACAAACTCCCTTGCTTCAAACCACCCAGGAGGCTTTAAAGTCGCTTGAGCGCGTCATGCAGGGGCAACAGACGCTAAACCAACTAAATCCTGTGATGCAGGCTCTTGGCGAGCCTCTCTTATTTTTTCTTCCGGTACTCACGGGAAGCGTGGTAAGCAAATGGGAACTAGTGACCCATAAAGAACTTGTTAAAAACGAGAAAGAAGAGCAGAAAAAAGGAGCCGCTGAGGGATATCAAAAAGTGTCGTTGCATTTGCAATTACCCTCTATTGGGCCGTCTGAGGTGCATATTGCCCACCGCACTCATGAAATTCTTCTCCATATCACGGTGGAAAATGAAGCAGCCGCAACCTATTTAAACAGTCAATTTAAAAAGCTGGGTGATATTTTTACTACCCTAGGATACACAAAAGTCCAAACCAATATTAAAGCCGGCCAGATTAAAAAAGTGACTCCCTCATGGTTCAACGACCTCGGAACAAAATCGCTTATCGCATAGCATTCAAACATATGACTGAAAAATCTGAACTCTCTTTTTGGGAAACATTCTTGGGTCTCGTATTAAACCCGAGACGAACTACGCAAGAACTTTGTCAGAATCCTTCTGCGGCCCTCAGCAGTAAACTGGCACTCTGCACGCTCCTCATTTTGATTGGCCCAATAATTGGTCAACTGTTAATGTGGGATTTCCTCGAAACAAGAGCGTCATCGATATTTGCCTTAATCCTTCTGGTAAGCATGACCGCGAGCATTTTTATTGTGCTCGAGTATCTACTACTTCAATTCTTAAAGGTGCGTATGCGCCCCAGCCAACTTGTACACATTTATGTTTATGCCTGTGTGCCATTGGCGATCCTGGCGCTTTGCTACTATCTACTCGATTTTGCATATTCGGGAGGGCGACTTACTTTAACCACTTTTCTAATCACCGGCATACCAGATGCAGAGGACCGGCTTCTTTTCTATTTTCCGGCATTACATCTTTTGGCCAAACTATTCTTTCTCTACATCTTTTTCTCTGGGCTCAGCGAGGAAGGCAACCTTCAAGACCCCTATGCGGTAGCCCTCACACTCTTGTCATCGCTTCCCTTTTATTTAGCGCTGTTTGCAAGTGCTGGATTATTAAGTTTACTCGCCCCCGAGGCCTTAAAGGGAGCAATTGAACTCGCGCTTGCACTTGAATTCTTACTCTAAAAAAAAGCCGACATTAAGCCCAAGACAGAGAGAATTTTACTCTGATGATGACATGGGTAGCCCAGTAGTTTTGAAAGTCGAAAAGTGTTACTGTCTGGGAACTCTTGTCAGTTTCGGGAAAGCTTAAAAAGGATAATATGCCAAAGAAAGTAAGCTCCAAAAAGGAGACTCCCACCATTGCACCCATTGTAATGGTGTATACCAAATCAGGACATCACGGCTGCGCGCTTATCGATTGCGAACTCGTTACCATCGAAGGAATAACTTTCATCCGAGGAACTCAAGTAACTGGTAAAGAATGGCACCGCATGGAACGCAAGCGCACACTCATTCAATTTGAGCATGTGGCTTCGATTGTTGAGTTTCAGTACGAAGATGACTTGTGGAAGGAGCCTCAGCCCAAGCACATTCGATTGCCTGAAGAAGAACGTCAATATACCCCGCTGACTTCCCACCAACAAACTGAGCAGCCGAAACCCCAAGGACAAGGCCGACCGTTCCAACGCGGCGGACATCGTGGAGGCCATAGAAATAATCGGCACCGTCACCGCAATAACGAGGGGAATAGATTCCCTCCGCATAATACCTTCACGCCGCCAGATCAAAACTCTTAGAGCCTAGGATGGCGTGCTCGGCGACCGAGATTGCGAGGAAGCCGGTACGAGGCGAATTTGGGATCTGTGAGTCTGTACTCCAGGTTTATTGCGAAACGAAAGGCAAGCGTGCTTCAGCATTCAAAAGTCGCCTCACGGTAGCAAGCAGTTCTGCATGCGAGAACGGCTTACTGAGCCAAGGGACACTTGGAATTTCTTTGAGTACCTTCGGCATATCCCACGGCATGGTGGCGCTAATGGCCAAAATAGGCGTCTCGGGCAAAGCAAGTTTTAGTTCCTGAATGGTGCGAACGCCAACTGTGTAGCTGTAGGCATATTGAAACACGCGTTTGTCTAGCGCAAACGGCAAGTGCAGATCGCATATAATTAAATCAAATGGATCTTTGAGTAGCGCTTGAAATGCTTCGTCAGTTGATTCAGCAATCTGAACTTCATAACCTGCGTCGCTTAACCAAGCTCCGATGGTCTCACGGTAATCGAGATCGTCGTCAATGAGTAAAATGTTTTGCACGTGTTCCTTTTCGCCCTAGAGGCAAAGAACACACTCTTCCATAGGTTAATATCGACAGAAGCTACTAAAAGCTGAACCTTGAATTCTGAGGGAATTAGGCCCAAAAGTGAGCTATCCAACTAGTTTTAACAGGTCAAAAACTGAAATGAGTCCTTGAACTTTCTTGCCATTGGCAACAATAACTCGATGGATATGATTACGGCACATAAGGCTCGCCACATCAGCAACAGGAGTAGACTCTTGCACTGTGATTACATCTGGATTCATGCATTGGCCAACCAGCTCGTCGAACTTTGGGGATAGTCCGTCACCTTCTGCAATAATTCCAGCACCAAAAGTTGAAGGAGCAAAATAAAACGATTGGCTTTCGGCCACCGAGTTAGGCAAAGCCGTCACTGCACACAGCACATCATGCTGAGAGAGCACACCGACAAGATCTCCCTGAGCGTTTACCACGGGAGCTCCACTAATATTATGTGTTTTAAATAGAGACCATGCCGAACGTAGGCGTTCCTCATCTTTCAGAATGAAGACTTTTTTGGTCATAATATCTTTCGCACATGTGCTGGCGCTCATAAGCCACACTCTCCCTATGCCCGATTCTGATATCGAGCGAGTTGTAATTTGAAGAAGCGAATATGTGAGGGGTCCTCAACTTCACCTTCTTCAATCATCTCACCTACTTCCCCGAGGTACGTCCCAGCTGAACTAAAGTCTCCTGAGGTAAGCAGGCACGCTATTAAGAACAATAGCGCCTCAGTTGACTGGGGGGCAATCTTTAGCGCTTGTTTTATGGATTGGGAGGCAAGTTCTTGCTGTCCTGCCTGAAATTGGACCAAAGCCATTCCTATAAAAGCCGGAGCAAATTGTGGGGCTACTTCTGTAAGTCCCTGAAAAATGGTCTCCGCCCGCTTCATTTCGCCATGTTCGGCCATGGTCCGTCCCAACTCGTACATACTTGTAAGCTCTTCATCCGAGTACCCTCTTTTTAGTACCTCAGAGGGCACTCGCGTCCGTGGAACATTCATCTTACTTGCCCTCCTGCCCGCTCGTTCCAGCAGTTGTATCAACCTCAAGCCACTCAAGGATCGTTTTAAGCATCTGCTCCTCAGCCTGGCAGCGCTTCAAACCCGCCAGCCCATCAGAAGAACCAGTAAGTTCTCGCCTTAGGAGCGCTACCTTTTCATACCGAGCAAACAGCGAAGAAGTGAGCTGTTCAAGGCGCGCAGCCCCCGAAAATCGGGGCAGCAAGCTCAAAAGGGGCGAAAGAGCAAAGCTGTCTGGTGGTGCAATGAGCGATTTTTTCATAAGTTTTTAATAGGTTAGGTCTGCGAACGTAAGTCTCTCTCGAGCTCGGCCCTACTCATTCTTTGTCGACGAAAGTAGAGTGCTCGCTCAATAAAAAAACCAATCAAGCCAATAGTCGCTGCAAGGCAAACAATCATCAAGACCATATGGCCAGCCACAAGCTTGAAGTCGGCTAACAAGCTTAACCTATTGGTATTTAGGAGAGAAAGTATATCTCGAAAAAGGAATCCCGTGGCAATCACGGCCAATAGCAAAGCAGCTAAATGGGTCCCAAGACCAGATTGCTCCTCTGTACTTTGTGCTACAGTTCCTGAATCCCAACGCCACAATCGCGAAAGTCTAGGGCTCAGGAGGTCAAAATTAATGTAAAAGCGGGTTTGCAACAGCCCAATAAGGGAGGTAACTACGCTAACAATCAAACATAGTCCAACGCCAAGAGCGCCGAGTTGTCCCAATTCAGACCAATATGCACTGCTCATGGAGCTCTGCCGTAATAATTGACTCACGTGGGTAATTAGCTGTGGAACGGCCCAGACGACGGCCGCTCCAACAGCAACACAACTTGCAGCTTTAAGGCTCCATCGACTGACAGGCAAGTCGCCAAGCTCCCGTGCGCGCTCAAGCTTACTCTCTGTCGCTGGTTCAGTTCGATCCACAATTCCTTTAGGTTAAAATTGTCGAAAAGAGACTACGCACTCCAAGCTGGGATTCAAAAAGCGAGATCAGAATCTGCGAGCTAGCTGCAAGTGCCAATGCGATAAGCCAGGGTCTAAAAAATGACACTGGCAGAAATACCACATCGGGCTGCCCTCGCACCCAAGCAAAAATAAGCTCAAATAAACCTAAAAGGGTAGAGAAGCTGATGAGCAGAATAGTGCTCACCAGAATAATTTTTGAGAAAACATTCAAAATAAGCGTCATTACCTGAACACTGTTCAGCTGCGAAAAAGTGAGTACCAGCTCAGCAGAATCAAAGATAGCTCCGCTCTCGAGTACAAGCAGAAGTGATAAAACCACAAAAGGGGTGCGGTATTGAGGGGAATGCTTCAGCTGAAAGCGATCTAGCTCATGCCCGACGCAAAGCCCCGTACCTACCCAGGCAAGGAGAGGTGCACCTATGAGGAGGGACTGAACTATACTTAGTCGGGTTCCTGCCTCGTCTGCGACCAGTGTTATCGCATAGACAACCAGTACCATTGGAAGTACAAGTGGCCACCGCAATGAAACCAATAGCACAGCTGGTGTCATATTAACCCATAACCGCACGAAGAAGGTCGGTGAGAGTGCGACTGTAAAGAGGAAAAACAAAATAAAAAGCGATAACAAAGGCTAAGAGCCGAATTGCATACGCACTTGCATTATCTCTAATTGACGTAGCACCCTGAAGAGCCGCAACAAGTAGTCCCCCCAAAGCAACGGCAGCCACAATTGGCAGACCCAACACGAAAAGGGCTCGGACTGATTCCAGCGCCACCCTCTCTAAGATTGCTGCTTCCATCAGAGATATGCTCCCAAAATTTTCTCCGTCAATAAAGCCCAGCCATCAACGACATAGAATAGAAGTAATTTAAGCGGTAAACTAATGGCTCGCTGAGAAATTTGAGTGATTCCCAGGACCATCAGTACGTTAGTGACTAACAAATCGAGCACTAAAAAAGGAATTATAAAAAGCAGCCCCAAATAAAATGCTTGCGAAATTTGTGAGGTCAGAAACGCTGCTGTTAATCCAGCGAAACTAATAGTTTCCTTTTTTGATTCCTCATTCGATGCCGCCTCAGCCGAACCAGCAGCCTTAAGGGATGACTGAATCCTCTGAATCCTATTAATTGAAGCAGCCTCAGTATGTTTCTCCATAAATGGACGAAATGATTTTTCTAGTTCACTCGTCGATTTCGAAGTTCCCGATAAAATTCCACTTAACCCTCCTACAGGAGCCATTTGGGGCTCTACCACCACCATGGCTAACACAAATGCAAGTGCAGCAAACACAACGCCAAAAGATGCGCCATCAAGGCCAAGGCCAAGGCGTAAAATACTTAGGGTAGTGAAGATTTTAACAAAGGCCGAAAGCAGTAGAACTGACAACAAGGTCGCTAAAAATGGGGTAAATGTTTCCATGTCGCTAGCATAAAAGATGGTGGGGTCTGGCGCTATTACCTACTTGCAGCCGGCCCCCAATCGCCCCCCCACCCTGGTCCGTCCCAACTTTAGCCCCCCATAAAGTGCCTCCTCCGCCAAGCCATAGCCCCCTCTTATGGTGTTGGGACGGACCAGGTAGGAGCGCTTTACCAAAAAAAGTAATCCAACAGGCAACTATTCCCGAGTTTTGGCGAATAGAGAGTATATGGCACGTCATCGAAGATTCATTCTCTCAGGTTCAGTATACGAAATTACATTTCGTACTCGCAGGGGATTACCCTTCGTCACCACAAACTACACCGCGACCATTCTTCAGGGTATTTTGGCAAGAGTTCAACGCGACTTAAAGATTAAGCTTTGTCACTTCCTATTCATGGGAAACCATGCGCACATCATTGTTGTCACAAAAGATGCAACACAATGCTCAGCATTTCATGGTGAAGTTAAAAAACAAATAACCGATGCTTATAAACGATTACTTGACATAGACTACCTCAGCTTTTGGAGCGAAAATGGCACATCTGTTGTGCGTATCGCAGATCTTGATGCGGCTAAAGAGCGCATTGCATACCTATATGCAAATCCCGTTCGAGCAAATCTTGTTGACTCAATTGACCACTATCCCGGAATAAATTCGTTTAAATCCTTCACCTCTTGCGCGCAGAACCTTAGCGTATCCCATACCTCCTGGCACCCATGGATTCGTTCCCCCTCAATTCCAAAATTACCCAACCGCTCAGTAACAACTCGCCAAGATAAGGCACTAAATGACGCGATTCGCGCAAGGGCAACTATGAGCCACGAACTGATATTGGAACCAAATGCATGGATGTCAGCATATGGTGTGGGCGAGACCGAGGTGAGCGAAATAAATAACAGCATCGTCTCGACTCTACGTTCATATGAAAATGTCTCTCGGCTCCTCAGGGCCCAAAACGGCTGGAAGCTAAAGGGTGCAACCCGTTTGGCATTAGAGCCCGTTAATTTAACCTATTGTCCAGCCAAAGATTCTTGCAAAATATTTATTCATGTTTCTAAAGCAGAAGAGCGCAAACGACTCATCGCCGAATATAAATATTTTTGCGAGCGCTGTAATTATTGTTACGAACAATGGAAAATAGGCGACTACTCGGTTGACTGGCCACCCGGAGCATTTCAGCCGCCAATTCCTCCACGCGCTAATTGGTTTGAAGGTTGAGGTACTAGCTTAAACTACAAGAGCTAGTCGGGTATCTTTGGTTTAAAATTAATTCCATCGACGAGGTCTCAATACACGCAAAATGCGCGAGGTCTACCATAGTGAAGTGAATTCAAGTTTTGCGCGACGGAGAAGCTATTCCTGCTACCATGGTACCGTTAAAAGAGCATCTAACGAAAAAATAGTGGGTGAATAACAAAAAAACATCTCAACGCTAATGAGGAGATGGTAAGTAGCGAGGGATGGAGCACAAGATGGGACGGACCAAGGGGAGGGAGCCTAGCCCACCGTCATGGCAAAGCGACCTTGGTAACTGCAAAGCTGCGCATTGCCTACAACCTCTCCATTGATTACGAGCTGCACCGCATCACTCAGCGCAATCGAGGTTCCCAGAATCGCTCCTACTTGATTCAATTCACTGATAGATGCCGCATCAACTTGCTGACTTCCAACTTCTATCGCTAAACGAGTGGTTCCTTCTGGCAACACTGGCGTTTGCAAGCTTGGGCCGTTCATCTCAATTGCCAGACTATTGTTCACTCCAGCCAGCATTCTCCCCGACGCCCACACCTTTTGACCAAGGCGCACGACCACTCCGTCAGACGAGGGTACTTCAAGATCTATGACCGTACCCGCCCGTAAATAATCTCCTAACATCGTCGGAGGCACGGCGAGCTGGGCAATTTCAAAGCGCAGCACTCCACCGGCGTCATTCCCCTTGGAAGTCGATTGCCATTGGCGACGCCATAAGCCATCAAGCCTATCAATTAGCGCACGACTTAGGGCGACCCAGCATTGAAACTGATTATTATTGATCTTACCGGCTATTCGCACGTAGCCGCCTAAATCATTCAGCAATGGCTGCGCCTCAGCATCAAAAAGCACCATCGATGCTTCTGCCCCGCTCCAAGAGTCTCCAAGGCTCGCCAACAACCGCCGAGCCATGTACTCAAAAACTACCTCTCCTGCGCCTGAAATAACCGTCGGAGCAATTGCCGACAATACCACTCCTTTGGTTGCTAAATCACAAAGAAGGGCCACAGGCTGGCCATCAACTGTCCCAGCAAATTGCACCTCTGGTGTGCCGCTAATACCCAATAAGGGGCGCACCTCAGTCACCTGCAATTCTACTCCCAAAGAGTGCGCCAGCGGCAACCAATGTGCAGTCAGTGCAGGAAACCATTTTTCTGGTTTAGAACGAAGGAACCCTCGAGAATAACGCACTTCATCTGAAGTTACCTGCCGTAACACACGTTCAGGTTCCCATGGCGTCAACACGACTCCCTCATTTTCTGATGTCTCGTTCACCATGAAACGTAACCCCAAGAACTTCTAAAACGTACATTCATCAATTCGTAAGCTCTGCCAATCTTTGCTTGGCACTTTCAACATCGGCAACTGCTTCCTCTAATGCCTTGCGACTGTGTTCAAGCTTCTTCTCAATTTCACGCCGTGTAGCTTCAAACGCCTTTAAAACAACCACATCCCCTGCACGCGCTAATTTTCCAAAAGACGCCTTTCGCTTCTCAGCCATCAACAACTCAATACCCACCAAAAGCTCCTTCACCCTTTGCTCGCGCCGCTGAATTTCATCGACAACCAAGGTCCTATATTGTCCCTCTTCGCCTTCAGCTTGCTCCTTGTCATGGGCGAAGTCGCTTCGCAAAATACCTGGTCGCTTTTCACCCACTCCTAAATTCCCTCTTACGATTTCATCTCTTTTAGAGCCACCCGCAGAGCAGATCCAAGAAAGGGCATGCGCAACTCAGGATCCATTTCAGCTAAATCAATCGCTGCCTTCTGTAATCCTGGTCCACCATGCACATCACTTGCAAGGTACATCCCAGCCTCTCGACCATCAAGTAAGACAGCTACGGCAACCAAAGCCCTAAGCTGTGGTGATAAACTTCGGAATTTCTGGGCATCCATTTAAGGCTCCTCTAAATCCTGATTACTCTCGGTTTTTGGTCTCGGCAATCTGCCCTGTGCACGCGGCGACATGAGGTCCGGGAGGCTCGACTCAAAATATTCACGTGAATGCTGATACAAGCTGTACCAATATCCCACGATTGCGGCCACAACGGCGACAAGCACCAAAAAGCCGGCAATTACGGCAACAATTTGTACATATTCGTCCTCAGGCACACGCCAGAAGAATAGGAACGGCGTCAATGGCACGCGCACCACAGCCCCTCCAGCCTGCACCGCACCTTCTGCACTAAAGGAAGTGTGTTGTTCGGCCAGGGCAGGGTATATCGATAAGACAATGTCGGTATCCTTCACACCTGGAAGCACCTTAGCTACAACGTCACGCACCTCTTTTTCAGGAATTCCCCTTCCAATTCGTTCCTGAATTACAATCGAAACACCAGGCTCTATAGCCTCTTTCAAAAAATGCGAGCGCACGATTACCCGAGCGCGGAAAACATTGGGATGCACGCTGAGCAAATCTTCAATCTCAGTTGCCAACGCTCTATCAACCCTAAGCGCATCCATCTCCCTCGAATTTGGCAAAAGGCCAGAGGGACTGACCAACTCTGAAAAAGTTGCACGCGCCTCACTTGGCAAACGTCTCTCATGCAGAATGGTAACTGATTGTGAATAATCAGCTCTGCGAACTTCTACGCTGAATTTCCCTTTGCTGCCGCTTTCCCTCTGAGCAACAGCAGAGATTCCGCTGTTATTCAGCACAGCCACAATTTCATTCGCTTGGTTTTGCGTAAGGTCTTGCGCAATCGGCGATCCAGAGCATCCACTTACAGACAGTACCAGGCCTAAAATGCCCATAAGAAGCGCAAGACGTCTGCGAGCAGCACACAAGCGCCCAAGGCAGCGACCGGCCTGAACACTTCGCGTAAGATACGTTTTCTCTCTCACTCGCCACTCCCTTATTTTTTGGCTCCTCTACTTCATTCCCACATGGGCGATCAGCGAAACCAAATACTCAACATCACCAAATCGAACCCAGTCTCCATGTTCAACATGCACCACTTCATACTCGCGTTGGTAACTATCAGCGCCCCGGCGTCGCACAAATACACCTCGGTCGCTCATGAGATCTTGGACCTGTAAGCCCGTATCTGTGCCCACCACCACCAAAGCGTGCGGAGTTGAAATACTTGAGTCGTCAATAATAAGATCAGTGGGCTTCAAGCTACTGGCCGTCACAAAAAACTTTCCTTCGCGTAGCTCAGTTGCTGCCCCGTCAGCATCAAGAGCATAATTAACCAACCAACCGAATAGCCTGCCTGAAGATGCTGGTGCCTTCGATGGCTTTGACTGCGCCTTCTGTGTTGATGCCGGCCTCTCATTGGTCTGACGAGCCTCTACTTCTTGATTATCAGATTCACGCATACTTTTTTTCTCAGTTTTGTTGGAATCGATTGTTTCTACCGGGGCTCTACTTTCTGCGCGCGGAGGCGTGCTTGGCGTAGCTGCCGCTGATTCTGTGTTTCCCGGCCTATTCTTTCCAAACGAAAGGTTCGACCCCTTTCCTGGCTTACGCATCCCTGATTCTACAATCACCTTCTGAGACGGTGTAGCCGAAGCCGATGCAGCTGAAGCAACTGGCGAATGCGCGCTGCCATTTTGAGTCGCTGCAGGATTTTGCGGAGGCAAAACTTTGGCCGGCTTTTGCACAATAATATGAGCAGCAGGGATACTGGTCATTGAGGCACTCGGTTGCGCCGCACGAACCTCTTGGACCGGAGCTGCAACCATGGCTTCCACGGCGGGTCTTTCTGTTTTTGGGGCTTCTTCAATAGACGCCGCGACTGGCGGAGCCTCCTCTACCTCTTCGATGTAAGCAGACAAGGGGTCAAGCTCTTCAGCAGCAACCGGTGCCTCGCTTGCAATCGAGCTTGCGATTGCAGGGACAACTGGCTCCACTAAGGTTGTATCCTCAGAGGTTTCTTCAGCACGGATACGTGCCACTGCCTCATTCAATTCACTGGAAGGCTGCGACATGGTTCTTTGCCGCACACGAGCGGCTTTCGCATCGGCATCTCCACCTGCTGCCTGCGCATTGGGGTCCATGCCCGCACCGCACATACGGCAACGCGTGGATACCGCCGGCACCAAACTTCTACAGGAGGGGCAGCGAACAAAAGTTAATTCTGCGCTATCGGTAGCCATAGCAGATCCTTATAAAACCTATCTAAACAGTGGTATCAACAATCCTAAAACCATTAAAAACAATAGTGGCACCGCCACTAAAATGAACACCAGCATCACCTTGCCAAAAATACTCAGATTTCCAAATAGCTGAATCAGACGACTTACAAACCCAGCGGACTGCATTTCAGCATTTCGCACATCACTCACGCGTATCCCGGTCAACGTGCCTACTACTTCAGCAATTTCGCGCGCCGGGTCAGCACGGGACGAAGTATTCGCTTTGGTAAATGCTCCGGGCGCACCACGAGCCGCCGTAAACGCCGCCTCATCTTCAGCGCTAAAACAAATTGCAACAGTCAGACCACCGCCAAAATCGAGCACCATCGGTTGCCCGCCCACGTCCAACAAGTCGCCTCGCTTAAGCACCCCTCCAGCGTGTCCTGTTCCATTAGTTGAAAAATCAGCAACGCTCACACTGCCATCTCTAGACATCGACACGGAGCAATGATGACGGGATACGTGAGGGGCCCCAAGCCACATTTCATTCCCGGGGTCTCTTCCCACTTTCACCGTGGCCCCTGGCTGCAACAACAAGCGTGCCGGTCTCGCTACCTCAGAAACAGCAAGCAAGGACGGGAAATTTCCGGCAACAACAGGCGCAACCTTGTACGCTTCGCTTGCTACAGTCATGGCCTGGGAAATCTGATCCTCAGAAGTCACGCCAAATATCGAAACTTCACGTCCCAATACAATAGGCATGCTGGCCGGCACATTTACCCGTCCTGAAATCTGCTGATTTTGCACAAAAGTACCGTTAGTCGAGCCTAAGTCTTCGATCCAAAACTCACCATTCTCGTAACCCATACGAGCGTGTTTTGCGGAGATGTCAGCCGAATCAAGTCGCAGCTGACACTGCTTTGAGCGCCCCACATATAACGGCTGATCGGGAACGAACGACATGACCAAGGGAGTACTCCCGCGCACCACAACTGCCGGAAACAGCGGGGAGGCACCTGCACAAGATTGGCGCAAAACGCGAACGCCCGCTCGGTCCGGGGGTTCCCCATCACGAAGCAACAAATCAGAATCAAGCGCAGTAATGTGTAATTTCACCGGGCCCAAGTCGATAATGGCCGAGCCTTCGTACACACCCTCAAACTTTTTAGGACCCTGCCCATCTTCACGGCCACCAATTGCTTTGCAACGGAATCGACGTCCAAGCTCACGCAACAGTCTTAGCTGAAAATTTAAGGACTTCATGTCCTCGACAAAGACATGGGCATACTCAGTACCACCGACAATGGCCTGAGGACGACGCTCAAAAACCACAACTGGCTTTGAGACTCCATCTTTAAAACTAATTTCGAGAGCAAACATGCCCCAATCCTCGAACCCATTTTAAAGCCCATGCGGCCTCGGGCCCATCCCCGATGCGCAAGCTAACCTTATTATGAGAACACTGTACGCCAATAAGTTCCATAAATTCAAAGGTGTGGGCCCAGGTTTCGCATAAAGCCCCCTATTCAATACACAACTAATTGTAAACCGATGTTTGGGTAGTCCCCTCAGAGGTTCCCGTATCCTTTTCCCGCTTGCCTGCATCAACTATATAAGGAGCTCTGTGTGCGCCGTCGGCGCAAGCGTCCTCCTAGAAAGAGCATTACAACCCTTCTAATTCATTTGGGTGTTTAGGCTGTCTATGAAAAAGATTTTGATAATTGACGACGACATGACCGCTCTCGATATCGTGGATTTTCTATTTGAAGACAAGGGCTTTGAAGTAGTCCGCCGTGCCGATGGCATCTCTGCCCTCGCCTGCGTGGACGACGTCAAGCCAGATATAATCTTGATCGACCTGATGATGCCGAAGATGAATGGTCAGGAATGTATTCGGAAAATACGCGAAAAGGGTCTTAGTTTACCAATCGTGGCCTTTACGGCGGTTGACGATCCAGACATTCATCAGGAAGCTGTCACAGCTGGCTGCAACCTTGTGCTTACAAAACCCTGCAAACCTGCAACTCTGGTACGGCACATCGAGGGTTTTCTCGGACAAAGCCAGGCCTAGACCAGAAAATCAGGTGACCAACTCATAGCTATTCGAGGCGAAAGAATACTTTCCCCACAATAAGCTCATCACCTGATTTTAAATCGTACTTAACGCCACGCTCCAAGCGGGGCCCACGATTAATAAAGGTTCCATTCATGCTACCAATATCTTCAACCGTCGCCTGTTCACCGCGAACTTCAAGCACAGCGTGCTTTCGCGACACCTTGGCATCAACATCCTCTTTTTCAAGGTCAATTTCGGGAAATGAGCTTGAATCGGGGTCCCAACGCCCGATCAGGTTACTGCCTTCTTCTAGGACAAATTCTTTCCCCTGGAATTCGCCACGCGTAATTATAAGTTTCATGATGTAACCAACAGCAAATATTACAAATCTTTTTAGGAGCTTCTCAAAATGTATACCAACGTTTGTTTTAAACGCCTCTTAGACGCGAATAATCGCCTCACGTTAAAGGTTCACCTTGAACATTCATCGGCATTCTATGATAATGAGAGCAGGATTTTCGTTTTCAGGCGAGGGTACTAATTACCCTAACTGATTCAATGAGTTATCTTGCGCTTAGAACTGTCGCCCTCCGAAGTATGGCCAGCTCAGTGCGCAAAACAACTCTCAACAAAATTTTAACTTAGCAGTGTTTTAGGTTACGTGAATCACTTTAACCCGAACCAGGTCTTACACCTCAACCCTACCGGATCCACAGTGGAGCCGGTGAGCGTTAACAGCTTTCGCAAGAAACCCTACAGATCGTCACTCCAGACGAGCAGTCCCATTCTCGGACTTAATCTCCAGTTTCTCTTTTTGCAAAAGCATGTGCGCCTGGTTCCTTTAATTAGGAAAATTTATGGATCGGCGAATGCTTATCAATGCCATAGACCCGGAAGAATGTCGCATTGCGATTGTTGATGACGGGGCCCTTACCGAACTAGAAGTTGAATCAAATGTTGGCGGTAAGTTAAAAGGCAATATTTACAAAGCCAAAATTTCTCGTATCGAACCAAGCTTGCAGGCAGCTTTCTTGGATATTGGCACCCAACGCAATGGGTTTTTGCAAATTAACGACATTCACCCAGCCTACTTCCGTACAACTCGACATTCAGAGCGCAATTCAGGCCGCGCACGAATTCAAGACGTACTGGAGCCAGGCCAAGAGCTTGTGGTCCAGGTTGTAAAAGAAGAGCGCGAAGCAAAAGGAGCAACGCTCACCACCTATCTTTCACTACCAGGACGTTACCTCGTTGTTATGCCCGGAAGCGACCGTGGAGGCATTTCGCGCAAAATTAGCGATGGAGAACAGCGCCAGCGACTTCGTAAGCTTAGTAAAGAGCTCGAAATACCAGCTGGAATCGGCATGATCATACGTACTGCTGGCCTCGATCGCTCGCAAAGTGAGCTTTCTCGTGACCTGGCCCTGCAACTCAAACTTTGGGAGAAAATAGTCACTGCCGCGCAAACGGCCCGCTGCCCGCAAATACTCTATAAAGAAAGTGACCTGGCAACTCGCGTAATTCGAGACTATTTTACGCCCGAAATTCGCGAAATCCTGATTGATGACCAAGAAACCTTCCAGCGAGTGAAAGAATTTGTTGGCGAAGTAATGCCCCGCTATCGTTCCCGCGTTCATTACTACGAAAATGAACAGCCAATGTTCACCAATTTTAGTATCGCCGAGCAAGTTGAAGAGACTTTGAAGCGGGAAGTGAAGCTCCCTTCAGGTGGTGCGATAGTAATTGACTCACTTGAAGCGCTTGTGGCTATCGACGTCAACTCAGGCAAAGCCACCGCTGGTGAAAACATTGAGGAGACTGCTTACCGAACCAATTTGGAAGCCGCCGAAATGATTTCAAAACAATTACGCCTGCGCGACCTTGGCGGCCTGATTGTAATTGACTTCATCGATATGCTTGAAAAACGCCATCGCGCCGCGGTTGAGCGTAGGCTTCAAGATGCCCTAAAAACAGACAAAGCGCGCATAGAAGTTGGGCATCTTTCACAATTTGGCTTGCTTGAGATGTCTCGCCAAAGACTACGTGCTTCACTGACAAGCCAAAGCCATGTTTCCTGCCCACATTGTCATGGGATTGGAAAACTCAAGAACTCAGAACTCGTAGCCCTAGAAGCTCTACGCAAAATACAATCCGCCGTAATTGTTGGCCACGTCACCATGGTGAAATGCCGACTCTCTCCAGCCCCTTGTCTTTTCTTGCTAAACAACAAGAAAAGGGAACTTTCGAGGCTTGAAGAAAAATATGGTGTGCGCATCTTCATTTTGGCAGATGGTCGCCTTAAAGCTGACGAATACGAGTTTGAAATGGACTCGGGTCGTGCTGGCACCTCCATAAGTGAAGCTCCCAAAGCCAAAGCTCCAGTGCAGGCAGAACCAGAAGACAGAGAGCCTCAAAGACTTGTAGACGAGGAAGAGGAAGAAGCGGCTTTAGCAGCTCGCCGAATGAGTAGCAAAGTAGACAACGATGAAACCGGAGCCTCTGAAAAATCTAGCGATTCTGAGAATGCAGATCAGGAACACACAAAACAAGCGTGATACTGATACCTGCACCTGCGACGACTAGCTGAATAAGCAAGAGCATATCCGGATAAAAAAGGCTGGCAACTCGAGCGCCAATTCACTCTTTCCCAATTGTGAGAGTGCTAGTCCTCTGTTACTTTAACTTGGTTAGAGTAACAGCGCGCAGTTGTGAATCATGCTGTCGCCCACTCAGTAATTGAGGTTCTTTGTGACTTCCTCCCTGCGAGAATCTGTCAACATCAAGCGAGAATTGGCACGACTTGCCCGCTTTGGTGCCAACATAGTTGACGCCCACAGTTGCTTTATCCTCATGCCCTCAGCTGTGTTTGACATGTTTGCTGCCGCCTTGCGCCTCGGCACTCCGCATATGCAGCAATCCTACCGTGCCGACGTGCTTGAATTAGGCGGATTTCACTCGCTGAGTAATGAAATCTTACCGGGCTGCGTCATTCCCCGTGAAACAGGTTTAATTGGCTGGGTTGCAAAACATAATCGCCCTATTCATGTCTCGCCCTTCGAACACGATAGTCGTACCTTGGGCGTTTACGCAAAAGATCAGCAACTCAAAAGTTTCCTAGGCATTCCCGTTCCGTTCCACTCGCCCGATAGCACTGCCGAAGTCCATACGGGAGTGATTGCCTGTGATAGCAAAAAGGCCTTTGCCTTCTCAAAGCTTCAAGGCAAGTTATTGGAGGAGTTTGCTCTTGAGGTAGCCGAATTTGTTTCCCTCTGCCTCGGACAACGACAATCAAATGAGAGTGAAACTTCCTGGGGAGGTTTTATTGCGAGAGCGCAGCAGCTTGCCGATGCCCTCTCTATGAATTCAATTGAAGTGCTCAGAATGCGCCTTCCTAGCCTTCCCGAAGTAGAAAAGCGCCTCGGCACTTTGGCTATGATCGAAAAATATGAGCAGGTGCAGCGCCTCATACAGCAGGCCTTACCTCCCCATTTTCCGCTCACCCGGCTGCCAAACGGAGAACTTATTCTCATACTCGACAATATGATGACCAGTTTCTACGAGGCGAAGATTGCTGCTATATGTAAGCATGTATCAGCTGGCTCAACCGAGATATTCGTAGAGTTCTCACGTGCCTCTTGGAAAGACCGCGGCTCACGCGGCCTAGGAATTTCCGAGTTGATTGCACAGAGCGGCCTGATACCCGAATCTCTAGATCTGCAACGAGGCATGGTGAATGAACACCGCAGGGCTTAGCGTCCCATTTCTTGATCCGCTGGCAATCAACTCTAAGGTTGATTTTTTCCGCTCCCTTTGGGCCCCAGATTTGGCCATGGACCTTGGCACGGCCAACACGCTTATCTACGCCAAAGGTAAGGGAATTATACTCAATGAGCCTTCAGTCGTAGCCATAGACGAAGAAAATGGAAAGCCAGTTGCCATCGGCCACGCCGCCAAAGATATGTTTGGCAAAACTTCCCGCGCTATTCGCTGCATTCGACCGATGAAAGACGGAGTAATTGCCGATTTTGAAATGACCACGGTGATGATTCACCACATGTTTGCTCAGGTAAAAAACCGCTGGAGCCTTAGGCGTCCACGTATGGTCATTGGCGTACCCTCAGGCATTACCCAAGTTGAAAAAAAAGCCGTTATTGATGCGGCTTTGCACTCTGGCGCTTCAAGCGTCATGTTATGCGAAGAACCCATGGCTGCCGCTTTGGGAGCTGGTTTGCCGGTTGAAAAACCAGTAGGCAGCATGATAGTTGACATCGGCGGCGGAACAACTGAAGTAGCTATTTTGGCCATGAACGCCACAGTCTATTCTCATTCCATCCGCGTCGCCGGCGACGAAATGGACGAGGCTGTGCAGCGAGCGTTGCGCCGGCACTTTGGGCTACATATTGGCATCTTCGAAGCTGAGCGAATTAAGCTTTTATTGGGTTCGGCCCTGCCATTGGGCAATGCGCGCACTCTTTCAGTGTTCGGTCGCGATTCAAGCAACGGGGTTCCCCGCCAAGTTGAAATTAATGACGACTTTGTTCGCCAAGCCCTGCACGAGCCACTAAGCGCCATTATTTCCTCAGTAGTGACTGCACTTGAGCAAGCGACTCCCGAACTGGCCCAAGATATCGTTTCACAGGGAATTTACCTAGCTGGCGGCGGGGCATTGCTTCGCGGCATTGGAGAACGCCTACAGCGCGAAACAAGCATAAACTTTCATCGCGCTACCGACCCACTCAGCTGCGTGGTACGCGGGGTTGGCCGCATCGTCGAAAACGTCAAAGAAATGAGAGTGCTTTGTATCTCCTAGCACGGACAACAAATACCTATTTACGGCCTACCCTGCGCGCTTAATTTTAGTAACATCTCAAAATCATCCTCAGCCTGGCTCTTATTGCGTCGTTCAAAACCACACACGACACAGCGATGTAAAATTATGTATTTGCCTGCTTTTTGTTCTATCCCTATCGGCTGCATCATGCCCTTACACTCAGCCGCGCGGTCACCCGGATTAATATCGACATGGCGACTCCAGAGGCACGCAGGGCAGTGGTTTGTGTAGCCATTGCCTTGCACCGCGGAGCCGCATTGGGCACACGTAAAATGTTCTATTGTTCTTGAGAACTTTGGAGTATCGCTCATATTTCTATGCAGCGAGTGTGCGTTATGAAGAAGCGCGAGTCCAGTTTTTTATGGCAAGCTTAGAAGTATCTTATACTGCCTTATTAAACTTCCGCATATGATCTTCGAGTTTATCGAGCTTCGGTTCAAGCTCTTTCTCGATTGTTTCTCCAAGCGCCCACCATGACTGGTAGAGCTGCTGTTGGCAAATAGTCTTACAAATTGACGAAATTTCAGCGACATACTTTGAGATATCGTAATGACCACGCTCTTCTTCTGGTACTAGTTCAAGCAAGGTGCCGTACCATTCAAAAAATGCGCGCGCAGTATTAACGGCCTCAATTAACATGCGGTTGCCCGTGTTCATGTCCCCATCTTGAAACGCCTTGCGGGAATCACGAAACTGCATGTAGCAGGTACGCACAATTTCTGAACACTGAGACATACGCTCGTTTACAAACTCATGAGGAGTTCCGGTCTCAACCTCAAGAATCGCAGTGCCGTATTTGCTCGTATTTGCAGACCAGTCCTCATCGGTAAGGTCGCGCCCATCGAGGGTGATACCCGTAATCATATGATCAGGATCGATATTCGCTTTAATTAACTCAACAATGTCGGCAATTCTAAATGCCTTATCTGAGCTAAAGGGCGCATCTTCGCCATTAATTCTGACTGCTACCATAAATTGGGCCTCATCTCATTATATTGAGTGATAATAGGCACTTAGCTTCATCCCACGACGAGCAAGATCTTCGTAGACCGTCTTCATTTGTGATGCAAGCGTAAGGGCATCGGATCCAGAAATGTTTTCCTTGGCAAAACAGAACATGCGAGTGGCTGGCCCGAGTGGCGAATGATGAAAACCAACTTGTTCTATGCGTCTGTCTAACTCAGTCAATTGCGAGTTCACTTGGGCAAGTTTTTGAAGCGGGGATTTCACGTCCTTAATGAGATAACTCAGTTCGTTAATCAGCTTCACACCCTCTTCCGCCATGCCTACAACCTCCGGGAGGCCCTCAATGCCGGTCTCAGCTATGCGCAACCTAGACACGGGCCTCGGTGCATCCGGAGATAACTCAGCCAAATCGTTCAACCATAATTTGCGATAGGCCACTCGATATTTGTAGTACGGGTCGAAATCGGCTGAATTTAACGGTTGGAGGTCACAGAAACCAAATTCATCAAAATATGAACGGTACACAATGACCTTGCGTGGGTCCGCAAGCATTGGGGGCAAACTGGTAACATCGCCTTGCACCCTTAGCTTGACCAATTCAGCTACCAATTCCGGCTCAATGGTGTCGTGACACTCTAAGCCAGCGCAGGGCTTATTGGGATTACACGGCCCACAACCAATAACAGGCTGAAGCACCAAATTGCCCTCGCTATATGGACCTGTTTCATACCCATATGCAGAGGCCAAAAACATGGAAACAACCGGTCGCCCGACGGCCACCGCCATATGCATGGGACCAGTGTCCCCTGTCACCAAGAGTTCAGAGCGCTTCAGCACCGCAGCAAGCTGAGGAATTGACGTTTTGCCTGCAGCTATAAAGACATTTGGCGACTGCACGCCATCAGCAATACGCTCAATAATAGGCAATTCCTTTTTGGACCCAACCAACACTATGCGTGCTTTGGCTTCGCGAAGAAGCTTTTGAATGAGCGTAATAAAATGCTCGGGGGCCCATTGACGCTTTTCTTGGCTGGCGCCCGCTTGAATTGCAATGAGCGGCCCAGAATTAGTAAATGCAGCTTCACGTAGCAACATATCACAATGTGCTTCCGCCTCTGGTGCCACTTTCATAAGAAGATGTTTAGGATGCTGCTCAACATCAGCTGAACATCGGAATACATCGACGAGATTCAATGAATTAAACTGCCGATTCTGATGAAACACCGAAGTGGCAAAAAGCCTTGCCCAATCAGATTCAATTACTCGATATCCTTCATCATCAGAAGTCCAACCGCCATTCCTTTGAATGCCAACCATTTTAAGTAAAAGAGCCGTGTATGCTGACGACGACATGTTTAAGCAATAGTCAAATTGCTCCGCGCGCAAGTCATCGACAATTTCTGTCAAATACTCGAATGCATCAATAATGCCGTCTCCCTCTCGAGCAAGAGATCGCACAGTCATTCCTAAATCGAGGCTTTTTACTTCATCAATGTAGGGCAGATGATGGCACACATCTTCAAACTGCTTCTCAACCACCACAGTCACTTTGCAATTCGGGTTCTCAGCCTTCATTCCGGCAATGGTGGGCGTAGCCTGAAGCATGTCGCCAAGTCTCGTAATATTAACCAGCAACACTTTGTCTTTATGGGGGAAGCGGCGTTTCATAGTTATTTAGCTTTTTGGCCAAGCTCCTCTGACTTCATGCGAATAATTTGTTTGCGCACGTGGTAAAGGAATAGAAGTTTCTGTTCGGTTTCTGTTAACTTGCCTTTACCCATGACCACGTCGGAAACAAGCCCATCAAGAATTGGCTCTTCTCCGCGTTTGAATGCAAGCTGGCAGCGCTGATGGAGCTCCTCATTTATTTTTGAACGCTCTAACATTTTCTTCCATGGGCTTGTGTCCTCACGGCGCTTAAGTGTCTCAAAGCGACTGCTGTAAATTATCGACAGCATGTCCTGAATTCGCTGTGCATACGTATGCTGTTTAAGAGCTCGTTCCCGGCCAGCAGCAGCAATTCGAGCGCGCTCTTCAGGGCGTTCTAAATAGTAACGAATTTTATCTTTAAGATCTTGGGGATTTTTAAAAGTAACAATTTCTTTACCATCTTCAAAACACTCAGGCATCAAGCTGCGCTCGTCAACCAGCTGAAACGCACCGCAAGCGGCAAGCTCAAAGGTTCTCGGATTTATAAAATCACCAAACGGATCAACTCCGTCACGTTCAGTGGAAGAATGAAGATTAATATTAATATCTGAAGCATTAAAAATTTTGACGTACTCTTCGGGAGTAATGCGACGTCCAGCTTCTTGAACCAGTCGATCAAAAGGCTTACACGTTGGCCACTCGGTACCCCAAAGTTTCAGAGGAAAGTCAGCCATAGAGGCAAACACTTGCTGGCGATTATGATAACCAGCACCGACAAATGAAACAGGAGAACCCCATTTTGCTTTTTCTTCGGCTGACAACACCAAAGGCCTATGAATATGTGGGTCACAGGCCGTAGGAATGAAATGAACCTCTCCCGCACCTGCTGCACGAATCTTTTCTAAACACTCACCTTTTTGGATCGTAAAGACAAAATCATAATACTGGGCAATATCTTTCCAGTAGCCAAAGCGTAGGTAGTCTTCAACAAACCATAATACAGTAATCACACCGCGCTTACGCAGTTCTGTTAATATGCGCCCAGAGGCCGGGGCTTGTGCCATACAAATGAGAATATCTATAGGCTTTTCATCGAGTGATTCCAGAATAAACTGGGACATCATTTCGATATACACACCCTGAAGCGTTTGCTGCCGTGTTTTACCTGTGACAAATTTCTCAGCTAAGTGAAACGCTGAGGCAAACCCGCTCATATCAATTTCGCGAGGGCGCTGGTTTAATTCATAGAGCGCGCGCATACAATTGGGCACCATCGGCAAAGTGCCACCTTGGATTGGACCCAACACCGCAATTTTTGGAGAAAGCGCCAGGAGCCCACGTTTTCCATAAAATGCTGATCTAATGCCAACCCAGCGCTCTGGGTCTATAGCTTGATATTGGGGACGAATGCTCAGCTCAGTTTGCTGATCAAAAAGACTTTGAAAATCACTCCCGCCTACAATCAAGTGCTTCATTCGGCTTAAACACTGACGAAGATCACGTAGCTCGAGCGATCGTTTTAAAACCTGTGCATAGGGCTCATATACCGAAACCGCCCATTTGCTTTCAAGGGCTTTCTCTACATGGTAGCCATTCCCAAATCCGCCAATCAGCAATGACTGCGCTTCTTTGTTATTTTTTTCTGCTATTTCCCTCTTAAGCCAAGTCTCAGCCGCAGCTTTTGGCTTTGTTGGATGATCAAGGCATTGTCCGCCAAACCACAAAACCGCACCTTCCGCTGTATCTCTCACCTCAGCCAATGCCGCATGCGCTGGAACAGATCTCACCGCCTCAAACGCTTGTGGGAACCTTTGGCGAAGAACTTCCATATTGGCTTCATACACATTTGCCGATGAAGACGTGTTATGAAGTTCGGATATTAAAGTCGCTTTTGAAAGGCGCTCTGAAATGCGTGAGAGAATATCGGTTGTATCGAGGGTTGCGTTCTGACAATGGGTTACTGCATACGCCAAAGTCTGTTTTGCTTTTTCGTGTTTCCCCTCTTCGGCCAACTTTTCAGCATAATTCAGCGCCGTCCACTTTTCGAGGTCCTGAGGATTCGTCACTACACTTACTTCCACCTCTCCGCCAGGCAAAAGGGTCTGAGATACCTCACCCAAACCAAGAGGCTGGCGATCTGCGCGTGTAAGAGACACCATCATCGCGCGAATTCCAATATCTTCAAATGATACTTGCAGAGGCAGCCGTAACTCCTCCATTTGTTCAAGGTCAAAACCGGCGGCATAAAATCCAGCGCGAAGATTTTTTTCGCTATAACAACGCACATGCAGGGTGTCTTCTCGGCACACTCGGTACTCTTCACCCACATAGACCTGTAATCTTGCCGTACCGCCTTGTATTAATACGCGATGCATCTCGAGCAAATAATGCGAAATAACATCTGTCGGCATACTGGTAAGTGCAGCAAAGCTAAACACCACATCCACACATTGGTTGGGAATTGGTTGCAAATCAAACCCATTTCCGACCTGCAAAGTAAGCTTAGGGTCAGCACCAAGAAATTCTCGAGCTTTTGAAATTGCCTTTTCGGAAACATCAACGCCAATCACATGCCCGAATTTCTGGAGCGCAGGCTTTAAAAGGCGCCCCACTCCACAACCAACTTCGAGTATCTTCTTTTGTGCGGTGTTTTGAATTCCCGCAGTGACAATTGCAAAATCACGCTCGCCTGCTTGCCACATTGCTTCATCAGACTGCAAACCATCGCTCATCCAAAAGCGATAATCGTGATTCACACGACGATTCCAATCGTCCTTCATCAAGCGCGATAATTTTTCTAAATCGTTCATGACTTCAGCTAGTTTGCCTTCACAAGCGTCCAGCCCAAAAACGGGCGCACACAAAAATCCGTAGACTTATGATGCGTTTAGCTGAATCTTTGGTCCGAGGCAGTTTTAAGGACCAAGAAAGAAACAATAATGCTGTAATATTAAGTGGTTAGCATGCGCGCACTTTAGCTGCGCTTAGCCCGCACCAATAAAACGGAAGTGCCCAAAACTAAAACAGCACCCAGCCCCTGAACGATGTCCACACGTTCGTTAAAGAAATACCAAGCAAAAGGTGCAGCGACTAAGGGGCCCAAAGCTCGTAGGGCAGACGAGAGCCAATGCTCCAAATTTTTAAGAGAGGCGTACCATAAGCTTAAGGCAACCACATTAAATAGCAGCACGTGAATGACCATAAACAGCCAGCCTTGATACTGACTCTCATCTAGGGTAAACGGGACAAAGTAAAGCACAAATGGCAAAATTACTAATCCGCCCAAGAGCTCTACCCACGCATTGGTTTGAAGCGAGCCAAGTTCTGCGGTCACCTTCGGGACAAACCGATAAGACAAAGCAGCCGAAAGCACCGCGCCGCCAATGAGTATATCTCCCCATTGCGCCGCGCCGAGTTCAAACTGAGTCCCAACTGACAACAAAATAGCGCCGCAAACATGAAGAGCAAGTAGCCCCAAATCCGAAGACTTCGGGTTTTTTCTATCAATCAGCCACACCCAAAGCAGCACTACATAGGGCTCCATCTTCGTAAGCATCATTGCTTTGATGCCCGTTGAATGCGCCATGCCCAGCGTAAAGAGAATATTGCCAATAACCGGCCGGGTGATAACTAATCCAAGCAATGGTTTCCAAACTGTTCGAAGGCGAGCGAAGGAAAGCGCCTCACCTCGAATTCGGACTATGCAAAACAAAACTACACTTGCAAAAAGAACGCCCCAAAGTGCTGCGTGAAACGGATCTATATCGCGGACTGCAGCGACCTTAAAAACAGTCGCAATACTTGAGCATGCGCTGCTGAGCGCAACAAATAAAATAGCCTGTGATTTGGCAGAAAGAACCATATGCGGCACTATGTCAGATAGTGGCAACAAGTCAAAGGCGCCAGAGGAAGTGGCATCCTCATCATTTATTAGGGGTGATGCAACCAAGCGCACGTCGCGCCAGGCTTTCTTTGCTTTGCTCTCGGGCCCGTCCGCGCTATCCCGGCGTGGCTAGAAATCAATCTTTATTCTAAAAATGACCACTAGAGTCCAAACTCTTTTAGGCCCTCAAGCCAGGGAAGGACCGGAATTCCCTGCGACAAAAGCCGTTCGGTTCCGGTATACAAACAGGCCGCTTGCGAATTCTTTATATCTGATTGGAATGCCCTCAAATTGTGCAGCTCCAAATCGCGCACAAGAGAACCAGATTTAATCTCCAAAAGTAGAGTTGGCTCCCCAGCCCTCTCTACTATCAGATCAACTTCAGCGCCATCTTTTGTGAGAAGGTATGACAACTGATATTGCTTACCACGATAGTCAAGCGCAGCTCTAATCTGGTTGACCACAAAGGTCTCAAACAGTTTCCCATAGTCATAAGTAGAGCGCTCCATTGTTGCGTCTAATGATAATCGCAAGGCACGCACTACCCCAGTGTCAAACCAATAGAATTTTGGCGATTGCCTCTGTCTTTTGCGAAGTGATTGGTGAAATGGATCAAGAAATGTTCCCACCAGGGTGTCTTCAAGAATTTGGTAATAGTTCCGAACATTACTGGCTGATGTCTGACAATCATCAGCAATTTTCTTAAAGTTTACTATCGCAGCATTTGCCTGCGCCGCGACTTGAAGAAATCGACGAAATGGAGGCAAGGAACGAACAATCTGCTCTGCTACAATTTCTTCCTGCAAATAGGTTTCCGCATAGGCTTGCAAGAAGCGAGATCGTAAACTCTCAGATCCAAGCTTAATTACATTTGGGAGAGTTCCCCATTGTAGTGCAACATCAAGACTAAATGCGGGCCCAAGCTCATTATAGGTTAAAGGGAAAAGTCGATAGGTAAAGGCTCTGCCTGCCAACAAATTTGCAGCTCCCCTTCTTAATTTGCGCGCCGAAGAGCCGGTAAGTGCAAAAAGAAGCCCCTGTCGCTCTATCAATCGGTGCACGACATCAAGAAGCTCAGGTACTTTTTGCACCTCGTCAATTACAATCCAGCGTTTCCCAGAACCAAGCGCTAGACGTTCAAGCTCATCTGGCCGGGCCTGCAGCATAGCCACATTTGCGGTCTTAAGAAGGTCGATACTAAAAGCCTCGGCTGCCGAGAAAAGTTCGGCAAGCAAAGTTGACTTACCAGTTCCACGGGGGCCAAACAGGAAAAAACTGTGTTCTTTCGTTATGTTAACTTGCCTTGCGTACATGATGCGTAAATGTACGACATTTACGCATCATGCACAATCACCATGTGGAATACCTATTTACAGCCACCCTCTGGTCCGTGCCAACTCATTTGCCCGCCAGCAATCAACACACCTAGGTAGCAGTTATTACCCCGTAAATTGTCAATATTTACTTTAAGCACTTTGAATGAAGCCTAAATGACTTAGCGCCGCGGCATCGAAAGAAGCATCAGATCCCGGGTGTCCGCAATTGAGCCCTGTGGGTGTTCTTCTTAGCCTCCTCGGGTGAAATTGCCACAAAAAGCCCAAACTCATGCAGCTCAGCTATGCTTCTTGGATCGTAGCCACCAAAGTTACCAAAATAGAGATTATGGGAACCATTGAATCGTTCCTTTTTAAGTTCGACTCTATGTCCATCAACGAACTTCAAAGCTAAATAACTATCAAGGTGCAATCCTCTGACGGTGCCAAACCACCGCTCACAAAGGGTCTGATATGTATCTTCAATTTTAGATCCGGCCACGAACTGAATATCATGTAACTCAATATTAGACTTTGGAGTTCGACCACCTAGATATACCAAATACAAATTTATCGTATTCATTTCAAAGGCAATTTAAGGGAGAGTTTAAGAGTTTTTGAGCCGAAGGTGAGAAAATCTGTTAAAACGTTTTGTTATCTGTCCTCTGAGAGACGGTTCAAGGTCGCATCTACCGCCGGAGCGACTTCAGGAGTTACCAACTGAAGATAACGGACTCTAGGTCCTAGTAAATCCTGTCGTTGAATCCTTCCTCGAACACCACGAGTATAAATATCGTTCGCATTCGCAACTTGAGCAAGCATGTAGGCGGGATAACCGGATATCATTTCTTCTTTTGAGAGGAGAGCACCTCCCCTAACTTTTTCGGAAAAGTCATTCGGGATATCCCTGACCAGATGCTCCACAACCTCTCGCGCAAGTTCAGATAAGCCATCGAGAGATTCAGGGACGCGTTCTCCCAGCAGTATCGGACGGATGAGTTCGTGAAGTGCTTCGACCTCCGCATCATCTGCGTTGCCCAATGATTCCCTTGCACCGTCTGAAAGCATCCACATGTTAATTTGTTTGAGGGCTCCTTCAGGTGAGAGAAAGGCCTCGTTTCTACCGAGTAACTCCGCCTTGTCTAGATCCCGCAATAGGTAGCATACGGTATGAGACAGTGTGCCTTCAGGAAGAGTCACGTCCTTAACGCTGTGCTGCTCAACAGCATCAAGTATAACTTGTTTGTCATCGGGACTCAGTTTTCTCAACAGACCTTGGCTTCTGAGAAACTCAGCTCCCACGGCACCATGAGCATGCTGATAGGCCCTATCGCCTGGCCTCTCAGCTTCACAGACGACACGGCCGATATCATGAATACCCAGGCAGAGACCTAAAAGCTGCACCTCTTCAGGGCGAAGGAACTCCTCTCGTCCCAGAGACTCAGCTTCAGCCTGAAGGCCCTCCATATGATTCATAACTCTCTGTCCAAAATTATGTCCTGGGCTTCTTTCTTCCACTTGATCTACGAGGGGCTGGAGAGCTTCACGAACGCCAGCAACGACTAACCCGAATAACTTGGCTCGTTCTTGCAGTAATTTGTCCTGTGATTGTTCTTGACCGCTCAAATTGCCTCCCTCTCAGGTTCTCAAAAGTTATTGGAATGATGAATTCTGAGGACACATAACGCTTACAAGCAACTGGGCGATGAACGTTAGCGAATCGACTAACGTGCCTTTGGTTGTTGTACCTCTTCTCCTGCCTTCTTTGAACCAGAATTAGCCATGCACAGCTTATTGATAGAAGAACAGACTACAACCAGCACGAGGCACCACAACAAACACGCTCCTGCAAAGTAAGGATCCAGGGGTTTAACTTCCTGAAAAAGATACAGAACCGGTGCAAAGATTATCCAACTCGACATAGCAAGTGCAGTGGTAATGATTTCTATGTGCCAATCGCCTTCCTCTGGCTCAAGCAATACCGTAATCAAAGCCTCAGGAAACAACATAGGTAGATAAGCTAATGTCGACCCTAAGAAGCCCCAAAGGAATCCTTTAGACTTTGTAAGAGTCCAAGGAATCCACAAAAACATGAAAATACTGACAGGGCAAACGGCCAATGACGCAAAATAGAAGAGCAGAATGAGCGGAAGGTACGCAAATCGCAATGGAGAAGTAGCTCCAATCAAGGGCTGTGTATCGAGAAGCAAACTGAGGACGATAACCAGGGCAAAGAAACCAATGATAATTTTAGAAGCTTTAGACAGATTCATAGGGTACAACTTTTCACTGGAGGTTCAACGTCTGATCCACCCGCTTGTTCTGCGCCATTTTATTCTGTGATTTCAATAAATTCATTCTTATTTTCTTCTAAATACTTTTCAAGATATTCATTCATTTCTGGTTGAAGATTTCCATATTCTTCATCATATTTATCGTATTCACCTTCAAGCGCAATTTGAATATACTCTTCTTTAGATTCAATTATTTTTCTGTTTTTCTTTTTAAATTCTTTTTCTGCATTTACAAGTATTTTTGCATGTTTATTTGCTCCAATCGTTTTCAGCGATTTTATCACACCAGAATAATCCTTTTTCCTTTTGTTTTCAAAATATTGAAGATGTCCGCCATTTTGTATTTCGGAATCGTACCAAAATGCATCTTGTGCAATCTTTTGTTTTTCTGATAATTTTGATTCATCTTCAATTGCTAAAAGATCAACAAAAGCATTCCAAACAATATACGGTTCCTTCTCAATTGCAGCAGCCGATAATTGTCTTTTTATCATTTTATTCTCCTCTCTTATGGCGCAGAACGGTAAAACTGTGGGGCCGAAAACCACGATAGCGGTTTGAGGTCCCACACAAGTATATTGTTATGTCTGCCTCTTAAAAATTTCCTTCACTTCATTAGCGATACCATGTGCCAAGAGCTTGTGATTCTTCTCATCCAAATGGATCCCGTCTAATTCGCTGCTCTTTGCTACACTAGCCGCATCAAAGAAATGGCAACCTAACAGTGTAGCGAAATAGCGATAGTGCTTTGCAAGCTCACGAGATTTTTCGATGGCACCTTCAAATGCCAGCGAATTCTCAGCATGATCAGTAGGTACTACGTGC
>JBIKUD010000068.1:0-12057 GCA_044347745.1 Bdellovibrionota bacterium | reverse complement strand
CGCGATTTTTCTAGAGCGGTTCGAAGTGTAATTGGCCCCATGAATTTTTCGTCGAAATTACCTGGCTCCCAAAACTCATCTCCCACTCGAAACGCGCGTGGCTGATCGTAAACGATTGTCGAAGGCGTGTATTGAAATCCGTCGATCGCTGCCAGATAAATTACAGGCTTAAAAGTTGAACCTGGCTGACGCAAAGATTGAGTTGCTCTATTAAAAACGCTGCGTTGATACGAGTATCCACCAGACAATGCGACCACTTTTCCGGTGAGTGGATCGAGCACCACAGCCGCCCCCTCAACCTCTGGGGTTTGATCAAGCACCACACGACGCAAAGATTCCTTTTCAGACTTTTTTCCAGATTCAGTCGCTAAAGAAACCTCAATGACATCCCCAGGCTTGAGCACCTGCTCAGGTTGTATCCAAGATACCTGGTCCACAGGCCCCAGACGTCTTTTCGCCCAAGTCTCTTTCTTTAATTCAATAAGAGCAATTTCAGAACCTAGATCTACTCGAGCGATACCAGAGTTCGCCTGAACTTCAAGCACAAGTGCAAGAGAGGTCTGATCGGTATCCGAGAGCTCTCGAATAGAGGTTTTATACTTCTGCGCAAACCCACCCCGCTCGTTGGGAGGCAGATACGCTAATGGGCCACGCCAACCTCTACGTTTGTCCACATCACGAAGGCCCTTACGCAGCGCTTTTGCCGCACTTACATCAGCAGTGAGATTAAGGGCTGTTTCAATACGCAAGCCGTCTGTGTCTATTCGTAGATCCTTAAAACGTGGGTCCTCATTTAAAATGCGCCTTACCTCTGCCACATAATAAGGAGCTTTAAAAATATTGTTACTTGTCGCCGGATAAATAGGAAATTCCTCATCGGCCGCTGCTTTTGCTGCATCCTCAGTGGTAAACCCTGCTTTCACCATCTGGTCGAGCACGTAACGCTGCCGGCGTTTCGCACGGGCCAAGTTGGAAGTTGGCGAATATCGCGAGGGAGCTTTTGGCAAGGCCGCAAGCATAGCCGCTTCACCCAAAGTAAGCTGCGCAGGCTCTTTGTGAAAATAAATGAGAGTTGCTGCACGTAACCCGTAGGCTGTGTTTCCAAAAAATATCTGATTTAAATAAATCTCAAGAATGTCATCTTTACTGAGGCTCTTTTCTAATTGATACGAAAGAATTGCCTCCTTAATTTTTCGTTGAATCTTCTTTTCTGGGGTCAACAACAAATTTTTAACCACCTGCTGTGTAATCGTGGAACCACCTTGGCTTGAAGCCCCGGTCTGCACATTCTTAACTACCGCCCGCAAAATGCTCATGGGATCTATCCCAGGGTGGCTGTAAAAACTTGCATCCTCGGCTGCGAGAAAGCAGTTTCTAACCATCACCGGAACGTCTTTTAATTTGATTGGATAACGACGCTGCTCAAAAAACTCCCCCAGCAGAACTCCGTCATCAGAAAAAAGCTGAGAAACAGCATCGGGCCGGTAATCGTGTACTGTGGCAAGTTGAGGCAAGTCTCTCGTAATATAGTGGTAGCCCCATACCAGAAATGCGGCGCCTGCAACCGAAACAAGCACAAGTACTGAGAGCAAAATCCAAACGAATCGACGAAACATGGCTAGTACTAAGCAATAGGTGTGAAAAAGGTATGGGCGGCCGACCTTCAGACATACTCTAACCGCTTAAGTGCTGAATAGCTACTCTGCTTGGGGCTTAGGAGCTTCCTCTGCCGCTTCTGCCTTTGTTAACACGTCAAGTCTTGGGAAAATGGCCTTAAAGCTTTCCTTTGAGATAATAAAAGGTTCATTACGTCGCCCATCTACTACAGTATAATACTGCGTTCCCCCGCTTCCTGTTCCGCCTGCGCTATCGCCAACAAGTAGTACCTTTTCTTCTACAGCTTCTTCGCTTGCGATAGGCTTCAGGCGCACAATAATTTTGAGACGTGGGTTTGAAAATCCATAATCTCGGTTGTCGTTCGGGAAACTGGCGGCTTCAAGACTAGCGAGGTCTTTAAGTATTTGTGCGACAAAAGCTCCATCAGCCTCTTTTCCATTCACCAGCCACTTGCCTGGCTGCCGCATTAACGTCACTGCATCCGCCTGGTAAGGCGCAAAATCAACTTGCACAACTTGATCCACTGCAAACGTGAAGAGCTTTTTCTCTCGATATTCTTGTAAGGGCCTCACAAGCTCTGGAATTGGGTTCTGGGCTACTTTGAACACGTGAGACAGCCCACTAACCTTTGCATAGGTTGATGAAGCATCTTTAGAGGTTGCTAACGTTATTTCCAAAGGTTCAGCCTCTATTCCCTCTCGAAATACAAGCTGCACCCGGGCCTGGGGTTTATCAAGACCAAAGCGGGCAAGATCCGAAGAATCTAAAAATTCAGTCACATGTAGCCCCCGCAACGCGCGCCCAATTGCAGAAAGAACTTCAGAACTAGCAGCCAAAGGCTGAGGCTCAACAATTTTCCAGACGAAATCGGCTCCCGATTGAAAACGAGTGCGAACCCCATCGGCATCTATGATACTCAGTTCTTTTAAATCACCATCAATAAACTCTATGGGGTTTTTATTTCGAAACTCCATTTCCTTTTTATTTGCAGCAGAAAAAAGTCCTGGTGATAGCAGGTAGACTTCTCCACTTTCAGCCATGCGCACATAGCGCTTTTGTACATAGGCATTCTCTTTCCCAAACTGCACTTCTACGGTGCGTTCGGGTAATTCAACTTGAATGCTCAGTTCAGGGGTTGCCAAGCCAAATACCGAAAGGTCGTTCCCGATATCTTCCTTACTGAGAGGAGAATCAAGTTTGAACGCCGCAAGAGCTGAGATTAGTGTATTGAGATTTCCCCTATCGACCTGGGTTCCTGGAGTGTTCTGTATGGTCCATTTCTTCCAAAATGTGGGACTTACCGCTAGCTCCTTCCCCTTAATTTCTTGCTGAGGAACTGCCCCCGTATTTTGCAATGAGTAGACGAGTTGTCCATCGGAGTTCACCGTGATGGATCGAATAGTTTCTTTCGCGACCTCTGCAAAAGGCTGAAGCTCTGTATCTTTCTTCGCAGACGACGGCAGTTCAACTTTTAAGATGTATAGCAGCATGGCCACAAGCAACAGGGCCAATGCAAGAGTTTTACGTAAACTCATAGTTCCTCAAAATATATCGAGAGTTACTCGTTTATGCGTGAGACGTTCTTCTGCGCCACCACACAAGTAAACCAAAAATGAGAATTAACTCGGGAATTACAAAACTAGAGGTGAGAATAACCAGAAAGGTCTCCTGAGCTATGGGGGCCACGGAGGCTCTCATGCTGCGAGCTCGAATAGACACGCCCCCCTCTTCCCCGACCACCCAATTAACGGCATTTAAGGCCAAGTCTCTATTATAGAATTTGCTAATGGTTGCATTACGAATGAAATCAGAATCTCCAAACACGACAACCCGGGTGCGTTTTTCGAAGTTAACTCCTGAGTTCTCCTGAGAGTCGGTCGCCGGCTTTGACATGTTTTTGTCCAACGCCACAGCTAAAGGAATTGGACCGGTTAGATCCTCTTTATCAAGCGACACGGTCGCTTCTTCTGAGTCAAATACCGAACTTAAATTTGTTTCGCCCCACGCCGCAGGGCCAGTTCGAGTAAGCTCAGTATAGGTCGTTACCTCATCATTTTTACCGCTTATTTTGACCGGAGCAGCAATATTATAGAGAGTAAAAGACTCTTTACCAAAACCATTTGTTACTGGGTGATATTCGTAATCTGAAACAATTGGTTGGGCACCCCAGGCCGGTGCTGAGAATAATCTCTGTACTTGATCGATAACTACCGCATCAACCACGGTGATACCAAAGTGGGCAGCAATCTCTTTAATTTCCTGAGATCCTCGAGGGTCGGTAAAAAGCAGCAAACGTCCACCGTTCTCTGCGTAGGTGATGAGCATACTTTTTTCTTCAGGCAACAGAGGCTTTTGTGGAGCAACCAGCACCACAGCGGCAGCATCTTCCGGAATTTTTGAAAACTTAGAGAGTAATAAAGTATCAACCCGAAGATGCTCGTCGCCAATTGCCTCGGCAAAAGCCTTAGCTCCTAAAGCGCTGCCATCATCTAGACCAGGCTCTGCATGGCCAGTTACATAATAAATTCGACGCGCCTCTCCTCTTGTCAGCTTAATTATAGCGTTTGTAATAGCCTCTTCGGTGAGTTCATTAAGGCGACTCACTCCCTTATCGGCGCCCTCACCATATTCAAGATACAACACATTGCCAGGCTTTATCTCTAAAGCCTCAATCATTTGGGGCTTTGTGCGGGGGCTAAACACCTCTGTACGCACAAAACTTGGATTATGAAACTTATACAAATCAAGGAGTTCTTGAATTTGCAAATTGCTTACGTTGGGGTTATCTCCCACCGCAACCAAGCGTAGTGGCTTTTTAAGATTTTTCAGCACAGATTCAGTCTGAGGGGCCAAACTATATACGCCCTCTTCGGTAAGGTCCCAGCGCCTGTCGTGGCGGTGCGCGTACCAATTAAGCACTGCTAATACACCGACAAAAACGAGGCCATAAAAAAGTGCATTAGCTCCAAAACGCACCTGCCTGCCACGAATAACTGCTCCAGCTTGACTTGCGCTTCTCACACCAACGGCGAAAAACCACACAAGTAAGAGAACTCCGCCTAAAAGCAGGTGCGCGAGCATTAAGGGCTGCGTGAAAGATCCAAGCACGAGCCCGCCACTCACTCCGAACAGGAAGAGTACAATTCCGAGAATTCCAGCAAACCGAAGCCAACGATTCATAGTAACTCCTGCTTAACGCCAACGCTGAGCTTCAAGGGCACGTTGACATACAAAGATGCCCAACCCCATTAAGCTCGCAAAGTAGACCAAGTTTTGTAGACTTACGACGCCGCGAATCATGTCTTTGGCCTGCATTACTGGAGACAGATAGTTTAAGACAGCGGCGACATTACCACCAACAGACTCGGCCGGTTGCTGAATCACATATAAAAGAAGCAGTACAACCATCCCACTTACGGCCGCTACGATCTGATTTTCGGTGAATGCTGAAATTGCAACTCCAAGACTGGTAAAGCCGAGCGCACACAGCGCAACTGCCGCCAAGCCGCATAAAATTGGCTTCACTTCTGGGTTGCCGAATACGCAGAGGAGCAAAGGGAATATTCCAGCTGCCAACACCATAAGCAGCACCACAAAACCGACGCCTAAAAATTTCCCCAAAACAATTTCACTCACCTTTAAAGGTGAGGTCGCAAGTAACTCAAAAGTTCCTAACCTACGCTCCTCTGCAACCACTCGCATGGTCAGCATCGGAATAAGAAAAACTAAGATAATAAGGAGGGTGTGATAGTACCCCTCAACCACCCACTGGTTAAGATTTGGAGCCGAGGCCGCGCCGGAAGGCATCATTGAGTACTGCGCCAACATTAGATTGTACATCCCCAGCAAATTAAAGAAGAAGTACGCAGACAGGAGCACAAACCCTGAAATAACAAGATAGGCAACGGGCGAAACGAAAAAGGAAAAAATCTCGCGCCGGCAAATGGCAAGCACATTACGCATAAGAGTTACGCCTCAACTGCTGACAATTGATGTTCGGGATTGGACAGCTCAGAGCTCACTGCTTCAATAAATACCTGCTCTAAACTGCTTCCTCTGGTCAAATCTTCGAGATTACTTTCGACTACTATTCTTCCTCGATTAATAATCACAACCTTCGAGCACACACTCTGCACTTCAGGCAGAATATGAGTACTCAAGATCACGGTGTGATTCTGAGCAAGCTCTGAAATAGTGCGACGAATATCGATAATCTGACGCGGATCAAGACCACTGGTTGGCTCATCTAATATGATAACCTTGGGGTTATGAATAATTGCCTGCGCAATTCCAACTCGTTGTCTATATCCGCGTGAGAGTTGTTGACAAAGCTTGCCTCGAACATCTGTCAAAAAACATTTCTCAAGCACTTCGTCCACACGTTGCTTCTGAACGGCAGACGGAACACCTTTAATTTTGGCGACAAAAGCCAAGTACTCTGAGATCTTCATCTCACCGTAGAGCGGAGGATTTTCGGGGAGATAGCCTATATGCTTACGCACCTCATCTGCTTGGGTCAAAATATCAAAATCTGCAATTTTCGCAGTCCCTGAACTGGGAGGCATAAATGTTGAAAGCATACGAATGGTCGTTGTTTTTCCTGCACCATTGGGCCCAAGAAATCCGACAATCTCCCCCTTCTGTGCAGAAAAGCTCACCTCATGCACAGCGACATAGTCTCCGTAGCGTTTTGCAAGTTTACGAACTTCAATCATGGTAGTTGCTTGTGTAGTTGTGGGCGCCGCGTGGCACCCTGTTTTTGGGCTGGCTTGAAACGGCAAAAGAACCTCACAGCCTTCAGGTGAAGTTACCGTAGAGTGACCAGCCGTTAGAGCATTATTATCGCAAGAATTAGTAGCGGCACAAGGGTCACCGGTTTTAATTTAGGGGCAGATCGGACCAGGGCCGACAGAGCCAGGAAAGTGCTGGTGCTGGTGCTGGTGCTGGTGCTGGAAGTCAGTCCAGCCGCAAACAGTTTTGCGGTCAACCGCATTCTGTTGAACAGTTTGTCAGCTAAAAAGTTGTTCGTCTCTGTCCCAGCCTGCCAGTCTTCCCGCCGTCAGATCCCGATCTTGGCAAAATTAAAGAGCTTACTACGGCTCGTTCGGATTAAGCACTTCGCTCAGCGACCCATCGCAGCCAACAAGATATTCTCTATCTCCCATGCGCGCGGTGCCTTTCATACAGTTTCCTGTGGTGCGCTGCTCACGAGCACGGCCAGATTTATCAATTTCATCCTGGCTGAAATCAGTTTTATCAATACCTTTTTGGTCCTCAGCAGAACGCATGATTAGACTTAAACGCCCAAGCTGACGAGCTGTTGTAATTTGCAAGGCATCTTTTGGTGCAACATCAAGCGTAATTGTGCGGCTCGTCTGACGAACGGAGTTGGCAACCACTGATCGTTTTTCTACAGGAGTAAAATCGCCACCGTACGAGAGCACGCGAGCATTCTGTACAATTACCTTAGAAATGAGATTGCCTTGTTCATAATAGGTAAGCACTACATCCACGCGAGTGCCGGGCAACACATGGCCTTCAATTCCGGCAGTCGCATCAACTTCAAATGCAACTGCCCTGTTCCCTGGAGTAACAGGCAATGTGGTCTGAACTGCCTCGGTAGCAAGCTGGCTACGTTGAACGGGCACGCCAGGCTGCAAATCAACCTTCGCAAAAAGCTCCTTCATCTCATCAATGTCACGCACTGCTCCATCGGGAACTTGATTGCGGGGCCAATAAACTTCTTTAAAACTTATTTCAGAAAGCTTGGTGCCAGCGCGGATAATTCTGTCGGGGGTAAGAAGAGTTACGGTGCCGATAGCTGACGTAATAGAATTGTTGACTGGAACAGAAGCTTCTTTGGATTCTGAGCTCGATCCGAAGCTGAACACAATAAAGAGTACAACGAGAAGAGAAAAAGCTAAGCCGGCGGCGGCCACAAAAAGCAGGCGCTCGCGATCATTATTCTTCTTCCCAAGTGCTGGGTAATAACGTCCAAACTTGGTACTCATAAAACCTATCCCCTCCGAGAGTCCTCTTATGGAAAGCCCATAAGTTTCAAAACCGACCCAAAATGATCCAAAACGGACCATGACCGTATTGTAATACATTTGGGCCAAACAACGCATTGCAAAAATGAGGCCCAACCAAAAATCGAGTCCATTCCAAATGGGCACTCCAAAATTCTAGTATGATTTCAGCCTCTTAGAATTTTTGTGTACCCACTCCCTAAGACTACACACGGCACTACATTTTCCGTGCGCGAGACCTTGGAGTTAGGATATAACCCTCTCAAATATTTCGACTTAAATTGGCTGGGGCTGTAGTCCTTGTTTTTTAAAGCCCAAAGTAAATCGGCAAAACCAAATAAACCATCAACATACTGAAATTACTTATTAATATGTATTCACGTCTTGTCCTCACTTTAGCAATCTCCGCTCTTACGGCTTGCAGCTTTGTTGAAAGGAACACCCTCGGTCTTTTTTCAGACCCCCAACCAAGCTCTTTTGAATCTGAGGCCCCGGCGCAAAATTCCGTTAACAGCCCGTCCAGTACCGTTGCCACCCCAACCGCTGAGACCATTACGCCAAAGGGAATTGAGATCATTTGGGCAATTCCCAGCGAACCCGTTGAAGGCTACGTAATTCGATACGGTCTGAGTCGTGACTCGCTGAGCCAAGAAAAGAGGATTGAAGTTGCCAAGCTCGAACGTTTTGAGGACCCACAGTTTGGCTATGTGTATCGAACCACCATTGATGAAGCGCCACAGCAAAATTTGTTTGTCTCGCTCGTGGCCTATAACGGCACTAAATTGTCAGCACCAAGCCCAGTGTTTGAAGTCAAAGGCCGCTAGAACTCATCTCAAACGTACGAATTGTGAGATCGCTTCTAGCCAAAAGGCAACAGAGGCTCTCGCTACTTTAATTTTTTGATTTAATGCTTATATAGCCTATATTGCGAGCTGCAATTCAGCTCTTTGAGGCTTATTATGAAAAATTTTATTTATGTACTCTTTCTCGTCGTAGCACTTTCCCTTTCTGGCTGCGGCTACAACAGCATGCAGTCTCAGGATGAGCAAATTTTAGCTTCCTGGTCAGAAGTGCTCAATCAATACCAGCGCCGAGCTGATTTAGTTCCCAATTTGGTTAATACCGTAAAGGGTTTTGCAGCGCATGAGGAAAAGGTGCTGACAGAGGTAACTGAAGCCCGCTCTCGAATTGGCGCGCTCCAAATAAGCCCTGAGGTGCTTGGAAACCCAGAGCAATTTAAGAAATTTCAAGAAGTGCAGGCTGGCCTCGGTGGTGCTCTCTCAAGGCTGCTTGCGCTCTCTGAGAATTATCCTCAATTAAAAGCTGATGCCAACTTTAGAGATTTACAGGCGCAGCTTGAGGGAACTGAAAATAGAATTACAGTAGCCCGTGGTCGCTATATCAGCGCAGTTCAAGCCTACAACACCACTGTGCGCAGCTTCCCTTCCAATTTGACGGCGAAAATTTTTGGGTTCACCACCAAACCAAATTTCACTGTTGAAAATGAAAAGGAGATTCAGAAAGCACCAAGCGTACAATTTTAGCATTCTGATTTTTGTTGATGAGCAAAAAAACTAGCCTGATTACTGTAGCTACACATACCTGGACCCACGTCCTACGTTCTGGGGCCATTATGCTAGCTTGCGCAATCTGGCTGGTCCTCAACACGAGCTATGTTTTTGCTCAATCACCGATTCCTCCGCCCACGTCTTGGATCACCGACGCAGCTTCAGCCCTTCCAGCTCAGGCGCGCCTTGAAATAGACAGCTTCCTTGAAACTTTTTCTCGCGCACAAGGCAGTCAAATTTTTGTGCTTTTGGTCAAATCAACAGCACCAGAGGAAATAGAACAATTTAGCATCCGCGTGGTTGAACAGTGGAAAGTAGGTCGCCATAAAATAGACGATGGAGTCCTACTGCTTGTTGCCACCGAGGACCGTCGTGTGCGCATTGAAGTTGGTTATGGGCTTGAAGGAGCGATCCCCGATGCAAAAGCCAAACGCATTATTGAAGATTTTATAGTGCCAAAATTTCGAAGTGGCGATCTTGCAGGCGGAATCCAAGCCGGAGTCGAAAATCTCGCGCTTCTTATTAAGGGCGAAGAACTGCCCAAAGCTTCAAAACGCGGAGCGCCAGAAGATCAGGCCTTTCATCCGCTTCTGCTGATGGCGGGCGCCATGCTTACCTTGATACTACGAACACTATTTAGCTTACCTGTGGCTTTAGGCGTATCAACGGGTCTCGCATTTTTAGGTGGGCTTTTTGTCTCCTTTTCATTTGCCCTTATGCTTGCTTTTGCTGTTTTTATCGCCTCACTCGCACTGGCGGGGCGCAGTGGCAGCATAGGTGGCTACGCCGGGAGAGGCGGATTTTCAGGCGGTGGATTTAGCGGCGGTTTCGGCGGCGGTGGTGGTGGTAGCTTTGGCGGAGGAGGCGCATCCGGAAGATGGTAATACGACGAATGCTTGCTCACGTTTTGCATGGCCCGCTTCAACTACGGAAAACATTTCCTAAATCCCTTCTAAACGCGCTCGAGACTGAAATTACTCAAAGCGAAAACAGCCATCAGGGCGAAATTAGATTTGTTGTTGAAGCCGCATTGCCAGTCACTAATATTTGGCGCTCACAAAGTGCTCGAGACCGCGCTATTGAAGTATTCTCGGAACTGAGAGTCTGGGACACGGAAGCAAACTGCGGAGTGCTCGTGTACATACTGCTTGCTGACCATGCACTTGAGATTGTTGCTGACCGAGGAATTATAGCCAAAGTTCCTCAAGTCGCGTGGGACCTCCTATGCGAAAAGACGAAACAGAGCTTTGCTAAAAAAGACTTCCGAAATGGCAGCTTTTCGCTCATCAGGGCTATTACAGAGCTTTTACAGAGTCACTTTGCTCAAGATCCAGCGAAGAACAATCCCAACGAACTTCCAAATAGCCCTATAGCTCGATAGACTAGCAGTCTATGGGATTTATTCTTTCCGACGTCAAAGATGCCGTTAAACTTAAGCTTGCACGGGATCATGTCCGCCACCTCAAACAAGGCTTTCCTTGGATTTACCGCGATTGGCTCGCAGAACTGCCTCAAGCACCAGCTGGCACCCGAGCGTTGGTTCGCGATAAAGAAGGTAAACTTTTCGCTTTTGGCATGTACGATCCTGAAAGCCCAATCGCCGTGCGTATCTGCGCGCTTGAAAACGCCCAGCTTGACGACAAGCTTATCTTAAGTCGATTAAACAAAGCTAAAGAACTTCGGCAAGCAATTTTAGACAAAGAAACTACCGGCTATCGCCTGTTTAATGGCGAAGGCGATGGACTACCCGGCCTTGTCTGCGACGTGTATGCAGACCACGCGGTTTTTAAACTTGATGGAAAGGGCCCAAGCGGTTTTTGGAACGTAAATGAAATTGCCAATTGGCTGCACAAAGAACTGGACATCAAAACGGTTTACCAAAAGCCACGCTCCGATTCTGGAGAAGCAGGAAAAGTAATTATTGGTGGCCTCACCGATTCCCGTATTCGTTTTAAAGAACATGGCTTGATGTTTGAAGCCGATATTGTGCAAGGCCAAAAGTCTGGTTTCTTTTTTGATCAGCGCGACAACCGTCAGCGTTTTGGCAAAATGGCGCGCGATAAAACAGTGCTGAACATGTTTGGTTATACCGGCGGATTCTCCGTGTATGCCGGAGCCAACGGAGCTAAATCAGTCACTACAGTAGATTTGGCCAAACCTGCGATTGCCTGGGCAGAAAACAACTGGAAACTAAACGGTCTTAGTGAGAATGCACATGTGGGCATCGCGGAGGATGCGTTTATATTTCTCGAGAAAGCTGCCGAGCAAAAGAACTTGTGGGATTTAATTGTAGTCGACCCACCCTCGTTCGCCCCCGCAGAGCGTCATGTAGAGCGCGCTAAAGAAAGTTATCAGAATCTTTTTATTGCTAGTCTTAAGGTATTGGCTCCATCAGGAGTTATCGCCTTCTCTTCCTGCTCCAGTCATATTCCTGACAGCATGTTTACTGAAATTTGCAAAACTGCCATCTCAAAAGCCAGACGACGAGGTACGGTAATTGGCAGCTTCGGTCAGCCTGAAGATCACCCCTACCCCTTGGCTTGTGAGGAACTGCGGTACCTAAAGTTTGTTATGGTGAGAGTTGAATAGGTTTACCACCGTGTAGCGCCGTACATGCATAAATCGGTGCTATTGGGTTCTTGTTTCCTCTGGTAACGGAGCAGTTTGCGGAGAGGCCGGAAACGGATAAACGGGGTACGGGCAAACCGGTAACAGCAGCAGCTCAGGAACCGCACCTTCACTCGATGCCATCCTTTACCCTTTAATAATAATAACCCGCGTTACATTTCCGAGCACGACTCCAGAAACTGCCTCGCCGAGCGCATTATCTCCTGACAACTCGT
>JBIKUD010000067.1:0-12099 GCA_044347745.1 Bdellovibrionota bacterium | reverse complement strand
CTGTTTCCTATGAATAGGCGAGAACCGCGTATGGAAATGCGGTGGCCGTAGTTTCGGCCTTCGGTCGCCTCAGCGCTGAGCGCTTAAGCGCCGATTGGATAAAACTGTAGGGGACAAGTTTAGTAAGTTCTGGGGCTTAGCACTAATAAGAATTTGGTCCCGTATCTCAGTTTATTTATTGGATTTGGTTGGCACATACATTGCTGTAAGCGAGTGGGATGTAAGAGATAGCGCTCTCTCTGCTTTTGGCGCCGTCTCTTAAGGGAATCGATTTCCAGGTGTGTGCAATGATGAAGTCATTATATTCGATAGTTGTTCCTATTTCTATTTTCGCTTTGCCGATTGCTGCCCTTGCAGCGCCCCCAAAGCCAAGCACTTCAAAATACGAAGTAAAAATTAAAGATTCTAACCAACTTATTCGAGATATTGATATTGAAGTAACTGGTCCATCCGGTGCCGTCTACAACAAAACTATCGATTGTTATGCAGGCACCCCTGGTGTCTTCAAAAAGACCAAAAAGGGCGACGTAATTAAAAAACTTTCGGAAGGCCTCGATAAAGCCAAGGCCCCGCTTGCCAAACTAAAAGCTGAAGTTAAAAAATATAAAAAACGCAAAGATAAAGTTGGCAAAAAACTTTATAAAAAAGCTGTCGCTAAATTTAACAAAGCAAATCTTAAATATCAGGACCTTGCAGCTTTGCAAGCGGAAGCAAGTGCGGCCTGTAATGCGCCTGGCTACTTGTCGTTAGCTAAATATAAAGGAAACTTTGGCACCGCAGAGGCGCAGGTACTTTGTAATCGATTTTTGTTTGGTTGCACTAATGCGGAATTACAATATGCCGCCTCAATTGGGCTTGATGCCTTTGTAGATCAAATTACCACACCTGTAGCTGAACCAGGATTGGATGCAGATTTTGAAGAGATGAAGTGTGATGGGCGCTTGGCGGCCCAATCCAATAATGAGGCTTGCGATCCATTTGATCCAAATGATCTGTACATTCCAGGCCTTCGCTATGCCTACACTCGCTATGCGCTCGTTTCTTCCCGCCCGCTCTTTTGGAAACTTTTCATGTTTTATCATGACGAGTTTATGGCCGGTTCCACTAGCGCGCTAGATGGCTGCGAACGTTTTGCCGCGGTAGACCACTTTAATCTTCTGCGTAACATGTCTTTTAGCGGTGATTTTAGAGCCTTTATGGCGAGCTGGGACAGCGATCAACTTGGCAACTTAAAGTGGCTTGATGGTGCCGATAACGTTGGTTTTAGTCCAAACGAAAACTATGCTCGCGAAAAATGGGAGCTTGGTACCCTTGGAGTGTCTGATGCCAACGGCAATCCAACCTATAACGACTTGGATATAGCTGAATCGGCACGCGCCCACGCTGGCTGGCAAGTTCAGTACAAGACTTTAGAACTTGGCGGAAATAGTTACGGTGTATGTCTTAAAGGATTCTTTGAAGGCTTAGCTTCTCAAGGGCCCAAAACAATCTTTAATGGCCAGCCGTATCAGGCCACTGTTTATAACGCTGCCGATGTATTGGCTGCAACACTTGCTCACCCTGCCACAGCCGAAAATATTGCGAGAAAAATTTTAAGGGAGTTTGTAAACCCTTATGGCACCCCGCTTATCATTAAGCAGCTTGCGAAACAAATAAGAGCCTCAAACTACAATCTAATGCCGGCAATCAAAACCGTAATGAAGTCTAGAGCTATGTTCGCCCCTGAATCGCGGCGCACACTCATCAAAGATTCAAATGAGTTGCTGCTGGGCTTCTTTAGGGCAACGGGCATTCCGCTGGCCGATCCAAATTATCCAGCCAAATACGACTACGAGTGGCTGGACTATTTAATGGGTGACTTAGACCAGCGCTTGCTTCAGCCTCAAACTATCTTCGGCTTTTACCCAGAGGCCCAAGCAGGAGCATCTGAGGTTCCAAGCCGAAGAAATGTGTTTAACCAGCTGATGCTTCAAAGCGAATCAGATCTTGAGAGCAAAAACTTTAGATTTGCTGACATAATTTCTGACATGCCGCGCAGCGCCTCTGGAGACGCGTATGATGTAGTTTCCCACCTAGGCTTCTTGTTGGGTATTCCGCTCAACGAAAACCAGAAACAGCAGTATGTGCAGTACCTTACCTACGATGCGCAGCAATGTACGAGTTCTGCCGTGCAGCAAGGTAAATGTAGCAGCACTTCTCAGCCTTATTACCTACAGCTTAAAGGATTTGTAGCCGATTCTGAGTTCGAGAACTTCGACAAGAAAATTCGCGGACTCATACTCATGATGACCCGGCATCCTCTGTTCGGAATGAAATAAATTTTGTTGGAGTACTCTCGTATGGCAATTTCTCGAAGAAAATTTTTGAATGCAGCCTGTGCGGGCACCTGCGGCGCTGCCATTCACAATATGCTGTCTCCAGTTGGCAATTTTATGGCTTTCGCCGACCCAGGGGCTGCAGCCAATACGTTAGGCACTCGCACGCTCATTTTAATATTTTTTGGTGGTGGCTGTTCTTACAATATTGCCAACCCCACAAATGGTCTTTATTTGGACAATAATCCAACTATTGCCTACGCCCCTGGAGTTGGTGCTGGATTTGGACAAGCTATAAGCAACGAACAAGTTTTGCATCCTTCGCTTACTGCCATGAAAGCCATGTTCGACCTTGGTGAACTTGCTGTTGTAAACATGGTTGGCTATCCAAATGGTAATCGCTCACATGATGAAAGCACTAAAATTTGGCAGACGGGCTACACCACTGGCTACGCAGCTGCAGGTGGTTGGGGCGCCAAAGTAGCTTGCTCTATGGGAACCCTTTTTTCCGGTATCTCATTGACGGGATCTAATACCCTAACAGAGGGCACCTGTTTAACAGGCGGCGGCTTTACTTCACTTAATTCCTTAAGCAACTCTCAAAGTAGTTTCTGGTATGAAAGCTCGCGCGGCAATTTGTTTATGAGCGACGTGCAAAACTTGGTAGCTGCCGATGCGGGCCCACTGCCTGGACCAAAAGCGCAGTTTGTAGCTGAACAAAGTAATAATTACGACCAAGTTGTGTCTTCCGTTGCAGGAGCTACTAACTTTAATTTGAATACTACATTCCCGAACACTGGTATCGGGCAGCAACTTGCCAACGCTGCAAAACTTGTTGCTGCTCCGGGAATTCCAGTAAAAATTATTTACTGCGGGATGGGCGGGTTTGATACTCACTCTGGTGAGCGGCAGTCACTGACTAACTTAATGACTCAGTTAAACGCTGCTCTTGCTGCCTTTAAGACAGAAATGGTGTCTCGCGGGCGCTGGAATGATGTCGCCATTATGACCATGTCTGAGTTTGGTCGCACAATCAAAGAAAACGGCAGCGCTGGCTCAGACCATGGGCATGCAAGCCCAATGTTTGTGATGGGCGGACGTGTGGCCGGAGGAATTAAATCGCCAGCCCCAACGACGGCAGAACTCCAAACAGGTTTGGGGTTAAGTTATCTTCGTGCCTTTAATGTTGATTTTCGTGAAGTTCTTGCGGCGGGTGTGCAATGGATTGGCGCAAACCCAAATCAATTTTTTCCGCCTTATTTATCAAGGTATTTACAATTGTTTATCTAGGTTTTATGAAAAAATTGTTAGCGGTTTTTTCTATCCAGCTTTTGTTTGCGAGTTCGGCTTGGGCATTGCCCCCCGGCACTGTAAAGTTGACTTCAACTAAGTTGTTTCAAGTAAGCACCGAAGATGGCAAGTTCGTGTGCGGTAAAATTTCGAATAAATGGGTGCCAGGAGCTTACGTTAATAAAAAGGCAAAGCTTTTTCAGCCGCTTTCGGCCAAAATTAAACAGATTCAAAAACAAATGGCTAAAGCTGATCCAAGTCAGCACGAGTCGATGCAGCTTCAATTAAACACCGTTCAAAGCAAATTAACTCTTGGTAAGCCGCATTGTAAGAAGGGTAAACCAACATCGGGCGGCGGGTCTGGTGGGGGAGGGAGTACGCCAACTCCAACCCCAACTCCTCCAAGCTCTGGCACAAATTGTTTTGACTCGTCGGGTTCCGCTACGAGTGCTGGAAAAGCTAAATTTGGAATTCCTTCTAGTTTAGGAGCAAATATTACTTCGGGGCGTTATGCGGTACAATCTATGTGCAGCGGTTGCCATGCTGATGAACTTGGAAGAACATTCTCTAATTTGCGTTCAGCAATTGCGGCAGACCCTATGTTCTACACTAATCAAGATGTGCCCGATTCTGTCTTGGCAAATATTACGGCTTACTTAAATCGGTTTAGATCAAGCTGTAATTAGGGCCATTAGGCCCGGCAATCGGCGCTACTGATTTGCCGGTTCCGCAACTTAGAACAGAAAACATTTCACCACGAAGACCTCTAAGATCACTAAGATTTTAAGAACCTCTTTCCCCCATGCCCTTAGTGTTCTTTGCGGTCTTCGTGGTGATTCAGGAACTCAGACATACGTCGTTTACCCCAAAACCCAACTGGGCTATTATTTGCACTTCATTGGTTATCTGAGGTAGCGGAAATATGGGCCGTATATTTGAAAAGCGCAAAGACAGAATGTTTGCGCGTTGGGCTAAGACAGCAAAAGCATTTACTAAAGTTGGTAAAGAAATTTCAATTGCCACCAAGTTAGGTGGCCCAGATCCAGCTACGAATCCTCGATTACGCATGGCAATTCAGGTGGCCCGTTCTCTGAATATGCCTAAGGACCGAATTGAGGCCGCGGTAAAAAGAGCATCAAGTAAAGATGAGGCCTCTCTTCAGGAAGTAACCTATGAAGGCTATGGCCCACATGGTGTGGCACTGTTTATTGAATCAGCCACTAATAATGCCACTCGCACGGTCGCAAATGTACGCGGAATTTTAAACCATCACAGCGGCTCGCTTGGTACCACAGGCTCTCTTGATTATGTATTTGGTCGAAGAGGGGTGTTTGCTATAGGAACTCCCCCCGGAGATTTTGATGAGTTTGAGCTCGCCATGATTGACTTTGGGCTTGAAGAAGTCTTTGAAGCAGAGCAGGGATATTTGCTCTATTGTACGTTTGCAAGCTTTGGTGCCATGCAAAAGGCTCTAGAAGAACACAAGGTTGAGGTAAAAAGCGCTGGACTACAACGTTACCCACACTCCTGTGTAAAGGTAAGCGCGGCGCAAGAAAAAGAGATAGAAGAATTAATTGCCGAACTTGAAGAAGACGATGACGTGCAGCATGTTTATCATAATATGGAACTGAAAGAGTAAGCCGCTTATGTTGCAGCTATACTCATTAATTTATGCTGAATTGTTGCAGCATGACTTCTCTTCGTGAATTCTTCTTCCTCAGCTGCCCCACGATCAGGGGTCGGCCCATCCCGATTTTTAGATTGCCTACGCACCGGTCAATTCTTGAATTGCTTCAGCCCATGGTAGTATTTCAATCCCATCTTCGACTCTCCGAATTTGGTCACGAGAGAGACAGATAAAACGAAATTTCGGATAGTCTTTTCTTAATGCTTTAAGAGTTGCTAAGTGGGAGTCGCTTACCCTTTCGGTTGCTTTAATTTCAACAAAAGTATCTGGCTCTCCGGGTGCTTCAATTACCAAGTCAATCTCTGCGCTACCGGTATTGTAGTGGGAGAGAGTCATCTTACGATGAAGGTAGCTTTTGAGTCGCACAAATTCACAAAGGATGAAGTGCTCGAATGCAAAACCAAACTCTTGCGAGGAGAGTGGGGCGAACGCGGGAAGATTTTGGTCCAATACTCGCTTCACTCCTGGGTCAAAGAGGTAAAACTTCGGTGATTTGATCTGTTGTTTGCGGAGTGATTTTTCGTAAGCTGGTAGATAAAAGCCAAGTAACGTATCTTCTAAAATATCAAAATACGTTTTAACAGTTTTATCATCAATACGCAGATCTTTAGCCAGGGCATGAAAATTTACGATTGTACCGTTTGCTTGAGCGCTCAGATTTAAGAATTTTCGAAATGGTTGCACATTTCTTATTAACTGCTCGGCTACTATTTCCTCCTTTAAATATGTCTCCACATAAGCTTCAAGCGCTGCATGTTTTGAGTCTGAGTCAGTAAAATACAGAATCCCAGGAAGCGTTCCAAAATATAGTGCACTTGAAAGATCGAAATCAGCCCCTAGTTCAATGTGGGTAAACGGGAATAGGTGATGAACAAAAGCACGACCGGCAAGTAGATTCGCCCCCTCACGTTTAAGTTTGCGAGCGCTCGATCCACTGAGCGCAAAGTGCAGCGTGACCCCAGTGGCGCGCGCTTTCTCGATCTCGGAATGGACAACATCCAATAACTTGGGAACCTTTTGCACCTCGTCTATTACAACCCAGTCAGGCCGAGTCTCTCTCCTCTCAAGTTGAGCGCTAAGTAGATCTGGCTTATCGAAGTAGCGTTGCTCCTCTGAGGCTTTTAGAAGGTCTATCCAGAGAACCTTCCTATCTCTTAAGTGATGCCGAATAAGTGTGCTTTTACCTGTACCTCGCGCGCCAAAAAGCAGATAACTTCCAGTTTCTAATAGCTTAATTTGCCTATTTCGCATTTTATGCTTCTACTCCGAAAAATAGACATATTTACGGAGTGTATTCCGAAAATCGCGCGCATGCAACCTACAAGATTCAAAAATTGTGGCTGATAGAAAGGAAAGAGCGACGTAATGCCTAATAAATTCAATGGTATAAGTGAATGGTACTACTTTTGGCCAGAACTTTGGAATTTGTAAAATCGAGATGTAAACTTGCAAACGACGACAGAACAATTGAAAACACGAGTATGCTCGTGTTTTCAACCAGGGCTGAGAGGTCTTAATACCTGCTAAGTGTGCCGGTTAATTTAGGTCTATATTGGACAAAAAAGACGGTTGTTTTGCGACTCATCTTTCGTCTTTGCGATACCCCGATGCCCAAGAAACTAGCGTCTATTCGGCGCCCTATAATTTAATAACCGACCTCAAATCGGTAGGAACTTCTATTTGGAATAGGCTCACTTGAGTTACGATGTAAACGCGATCTAAGTTCGGTGAATTTTTACACACTGAAATTATATCATCGCGATCGTAGGGCCGGTCCGGACTATCTTGAATTGCGCTAAGTTTTGCAATTACCAAATCTTCTGGAGTTATGGTCGGCAGGTAGCCAAAGCCATAGTCAATTTTATTGGCTTGAGCCCGGACTATTGCCGGAGCAACCCAAGGCAATACTGGCAGAATGAGATCAATGCCCACAAAGGACCCCTTTGTGTCCTCGCGAGCCGCAATGAGTGAAGGTTTGCCAATAGTTTTAATTTTTTCTCCGGCTATAAACCCAAGAATAGGCTTATATCCAAGTCGCTTTAGTACCCCTTCGGCAATGAGTGCTGCATCACTCTCAACTCGACGCGGGGAAATAATAATATCTATATCGCCAGTATAGCGAGGCTCGCTTCGATAAATACAAGCCGCAACGCCACCAGCAATAGCCCACTCAATAGGCTCGCTGTTTAACTGGCTTACTAAAAGCTTAAGGCAATCGAATATTCTCATTATAACTGCTTTTTGCTTTCTGAATCATGGCGCCCATATCATCGATCCATTGAAGTCGGCCAGGGGCATCAAGTTTCCACTTCGCTGCACGACGTGCAACGAATAAAAGTTCAAGTTTTTGTACAAGTTTCGCTATGCCAGACCTACATGGGGGCGGAAGCAAGTGAGAAATGCTTAATAAACTTCTTGCAAAATTAAGAATCAGCCTCATCAAGCTATCCTATCATTGCCAGCGTAATAAGTGTAGCGGTCTACTTTTTTGCTCTAAACAGGTTGTAATGACAGATAAATTACCAAATTATCAAACAGCAAGAGTACGGGAGCACGGTTGTATCTTTATTTAGCGTACTTCTCGAACAATTTAATCCTCCAAATTAATCATTCAAACTACGCCCCGTCTTTTTAGACTTGGTTTTTAAAAGTACCGGTCGCGCTCCATTAAATCGCATTGAACTAAACAAAGGATATTAGAAAATCAGCTTATAATTCTGACCAGCCTAGAAACTTAGTAACTTAAGCTGGTTAAGATTTACCAAATGAGCCACTTCGACGCACCCTTTAGCTTTTTCTAGGCTAAAGGGAACATTTCCCAGGTCCTTTGACTAGCGTCTTTGCTCCTTATAGGATTCAGCCCATGGCAGATGAGCAAGGCTCGATTAAAAACAGAGAGATTCGCGAGCAAGACGAACGTGCTCGTATTCTAGAGCTCAAAGCAGCTGTTCAAAAGGAACTTACAGCATTGCTGGCTCATCCGCTTGTACCAAATGAATTTAAAAAGGTCTTTGAAGGAAAGGAATAATATATGGGCGCTGAAATGACCTCCCAGAAACCAATACACAGGGCAGCCAGCGAGATTGTAGGACAACTTATGGCTGAATATTCAGGTAAAACTGAATCTGCAATCGCTGTCTTGGAGCCAGTGATGCCAGGAATTACCCATAGAGCTCTCGCCACAGGCAGTTACGAAACTTTAGTGGATAGGCTAAGCGTTGTAGCGGGCTGGTATATTGAGAGCTTAATTGAACAGAGTACAGAAGATTCTCTTACCAAGGCGCTTGCCGCAGTGAAGGAATTGAGAACTCTTGTTGAAAGAGGCGGAAGTGTTGATTTAGAGGCAGTAAAAAATTAATGCCTGGTAGACTAGTAGGCCCGGATGCCCGTATTTATAAAGGTAGAGATATAGGCGAAGTTCCTGCACCGCCAGCCAATATTATAGAAGCTCTTAAATCTAGATGTGAGCTTGCAAATGACGGCAGAATTGTCGCAGAAACCCACAGGTTAGTACTTCTTCCAGCTACAATTTACGGTGAGCCTTTAACTCTAAAATTGCTTCGCGAGTTAGCTTCTGAGGCTGGAAAACGTCGGGACCCAAGTTTCAGCGATCAAGAATGGTACAACAACCTAGCATTTGCCAACAGACCATTAAAAAAGAGTGAGTGGGTGCTTGAATATGAAGGTGTTGCCCCAGGTACGTTCGATAAAACCGATTCTGAGCAGGTTGCAGTAGTGGACAAACTGACAAACTATAAAACAGCAAGTGTGCTTGAGCACGTGGGCACTCTTGTTTTGCAAGATCTAGAAAATGGCGAACGCATGTATTCTGCCATTAACGGCCGCTGTGAAGAACGGTCGGCCTCTGGCGCCCGGGTCGCCGCTGGCGACTTTCATGCTGGCGGGCTAGACATCTACGGCTACGGCGATAACTATCGTCGCGACGGGTTGGGCCGCGCCGTTGTCCGGAAGTTTGGCGCTCCATAGGGAGAGGACGCTGGACGAACGGCTTAAGGGGTAACCTCAAATGCCGCTTTTATTGTTCCTGCGAAAGCCCTTTCTTTTCTTGTCGGGCTTTGCGGGCTGCTGTCAGAAACTCATCTTTGTAGCGCAGATTAGGCGGAATACTTAGTGGCTGGGCAAAACCTTCAGTTAGCATCATTTTATTTATAAAAGTTTTATCGTTTAGATACACATAGGCTAACAAACGGCCGTAGCGATCACGCTTTTCAATGTCGAACTCAAGAGTAAGTGTTTGTGCATTACGCAAGAAAGTAGACAACTGATCTTTAGCTTTTGCTCCCATAGCTAAGATAGTTTTTAGATCTTGGCCGGTTCTTTCAACATCTCGTCTCGCCTTTTTATTATCCTCTTTTTCTGGCGCATCAATACCAATAAGTCTGACATGCTCCGTTTTTCCGTTCAGTTTTACGACAATCGTATCGCCATCAATGGAGCGAATATAGGTGACAGGCGCTGACGCAATTTGATTATGAGCCTTATTTTCTGTTTGCTTACTGCTCTGCCGGGGGCTGGCAACGGTCGATTCTGTAAGCGGCAGGTAGCCAAGAAAGCACAAAAAAGCGAGACTTAAGAGATGACTCAGTTTCAATTTTGATTTGCGTAATTTTATGTTCATAGGCTTAAGCTTCGCACTTAGTGCAGCTACTTTTCAAACAGCAAAAGATATCATTAGTAAAAAGCTTTCCGCAAAAGTTGATAGTACCGTTTCAACATTTGCTTCTTTTGCCTATGCTGTTCCGTTTTACGCCTTGGCCTTAGGTATTTTGTGGTCCCTTGGACTCGAAACCTTTTATGTGAGTGCTGGCTTTTGGTCCTGGGTGATATTGCGAGCCTTAAGTGATCTAGGTGCTGAATGGTGCAAAATGCATGGCATGCAACTTGGCGACCTCTCGGTGGTGTCTTCTCTGTTTGCGTTGTCACCAGCCTTTTTGCTGGTCACGTCTCCACTGATTACTGGTGATATTCCCACTGTGCAAGGTGTAGTCGGCGTTTTGATTACGGTGCTTGGGACATTAATTGTTGTTCATAAACCCCGGGGCGCAGGAATAATTGACCGCCGTGCTATTTTTTTTGGTTTAGCATCAGCTGCTTTTTTTAGTCTTAATTCTTGCTTTGATCGAATGGCGGTGCAAACTGCCTCCCCAACTTTGTCTGGATTTGTGATGACCTTTTTGGCAGGTCTTGCCGTATTGCCGCATATGTTTCGCGGCGAAAGTCGTTTTGTGAATCTGCGCCGCGAATCCAAGTTGTTTTGGACTCGAGGTTTTTTAGAGCTTATCTTTATGGTTTCAAAGCTTTGTGCGTTGCAATACATGCAAGCGCCTTATGTGGTGGCTATTCAAAGATTAGCCATTCTTTTTTCAATATTCTCCGGTCATTTTATTTTTCATGAAAAACAATTGGGGCAGCGGCTTTTTGGTGGGGCAGTGGTGCTGGCCGGAGTGCTGGTCATTTTGGGTGAGCAGTTTTGATTATAAATTTCTGTGATTGGTTTTTTTGGTGTGCCCGAGCGGAACTCTCCCTCTGCGCCTCTCGTAGACAGGGTAGGAATAGGCATGCTTAAACGATGTATGTCTGAGTTCCAATTTTACCACTAAGACCGCTAAGACCACTAAGACCACTAAGGGAGAATTCACAAGGCCTCCCCACTTTGTGGTCTTCGAGTTCTTAGTAGTGAAAATATTCTTTAGGCGTGGGAACCCTTCTACAAGCTTCCTTCGATGAGCTGCCTTCGACTGGCTCAGGCCAAGCAGGATCGGGCTTCAGAATGCGGTTGACGGAAAAAGTCACCACCCCACTGTGCTTTTATAATTTAACCAAGCCGATATATTTCATTCACTGCCACTTCAATTTGTTCCTCAAGCTCATCTCTTCTGTTCTGACTTTGAACCAGGGCATCATGAAGCTCTGCCAGTCTTTGGCATTTGGAAGCAAAATCTTGAGGCAGCGGAAACTGCATCAAATCGCGATTGAGCACCTTCGGAAAGAGTCGGCGATGACTTTTTCTACCAACAAGTGCAAATATTTGGTTGCCAAGTTTAGAATTAAGAATAGCCACGAGCGCTTTTAAGCTGAGCTCTTGGCCAGGTGCGGCGGGCAGTATATGAAGCAGTGAGCGATTGTAGACGTAAGGTTTGTCGAGATAAGCCGCGCGTAGCGCGTAGGGCGGTTTGGCCAGAATTTCACGAATGACTACTCGTGGTCCGAGGTACCTTTGCAGTGGTTGATGCTCAGCCAACCAAGGGCCGTAGTGCACAAAAAGCCCGGACCAATTAAACTCATAGCGGGTAACATCTTTACCCTCCAAATAAGGATACCAATCGGGGGCCTTGTCTTTATGAAAGGCATGGAACGCGTGTGTTTTTACAGTTTCGGCGCTTTGGGGTGGTTTGCCTTTGCCTCTCGCATAGGCTTGCAGTGCAATATAAGGACGCAGGTTAAAACGCCCAGAGGACAAAGGCAGGCAATTGGCTCTCAAGTTTGTGTGCAGCGCTTCAGTAGTGGGGGTCCATGAGATTGGTAGGTCAGCGTGGCTTCGAGTAAGGGCGACTGCATAGGGCATGTATTGTGCGGGTTTGCCAATCGGCTTTAAGCAAACAGATTTGTGATTACTGCCTTTTTGCACAGTTATGCAAATTGTTTCAACACCGGCTTCGGGGAATAGGTTTGGCGCTAGTTCTTCTATTTCTTCCAGTGCAGATTCTTCTAAAAGAGTTCTGCGAGAGCGCTCGGCTGCTTCAACCCCTGTCCAGGCATTAGGAATGAGAAAACAGAGGCGGCCGG
>JBIKUD010000065.1:0-12116 GCA_044347745.1 Bdellovibrionota bacterium | reverse complement strand
TAAGGGGCACATGAATAACTTCCCGGTAAAGAGTTTTATCATGACCTTTATCGCCATGTTCCCAGAACTCTTCTCCATGGTCAGAAAGAAATACCACGAGCGAATTCTCAAGCCATCCAAATTTTTTAAAAAGTTCTTCAATATGTTTGTCAGCGTAGGCGATTTCGCTATCGTAGGCGTTAATCACATTCTGTTTAGGATTATCAGATTTTTGAAACCAGGGTGCGCGGCGATGATAAGGCGCATGTGGATCCATGTAATGAAGATATATAAACTTTTTGCCTGTTGCCTTTAGTTCCCCCTCCCACTCCTGCATGACTCGATTTACTTGCGGTGCACCGTCGTAACGAAATACTCGAAACTTCGAAAAGCCCTGAGTAAATCCCATCTCTTGAGAAATATTTAAATTGTCGGCCACGCCGAATGTTTGGAAGCCCTTCTCAACCATGAGCTCAGGGATAGTTAAAAGTTCCTCAGGGATTCTATTTGTAGTTATTGCACCACCGAGTTTTTTAGACATATTTTGGGTCGTAATAAGACCGGTATTCACTCCATGTTCGGACGGCAACAACGAGGTAAACACCGATGCCATGGAAGGAGCGGTCGATGAGCAGCCGGCGATTGCCTGTTCAAAAATAACACTGCGATTGGCTAAAGAAGCAAGAAATGGCGCTGTCTCCTTTGGGTACCCATAAAACGAAAGATGATCGGCTCTAAGCGTGTCTATTACCAAAAAGACCACATTATCGGTTTCAGGTAGGACAAATTTTTCAGCTGTTTTGGGTGTTTCATTTTTAGTACATCCAAGTAGCGTACTCGAAAGTAGCACAGCGACGAGCAATAATACTTTTTTAAGCATCTTTAGTTCCCTACTCAATTTGTTTTAATGCCAAAGGCTGCTCTGTTTGATAGCGTCCAAACGAGGTATAGCCAGCAAGCTTAAGCCGCTCTAAAGAATGTTTTAGGTTCTTAGGCAACTCAAACAATGACACAACAGAACCAGCCTGCTGCAATTGACGTACGTGCAGCATTAGATCAGCAGCAACTTGGAGATCTTGCGGCACAAATACGGCTACTTTATTTTTCCGCTCGCTTTCAGCTTTTGCCGACTGATCTAAAAGCAAAGAGGCGATACGCTCAAATCCGATAGAAAAACCACAAGCGGGCGCATCCGTACCAGATAACTTGCCTACCAGTTTGTCGTATCTACCACCACCCGCCACCGAGCCTGAAAAATCTGGATGGCTAATCTCGAATACGGCCCCGGTGTAATATCCCATTCCACGGACCAAAAATGGATCAAACGACAGCGAACACCCTGAAGCAATTGATGCTAGAACCCCCTTCACAATCGCCTCAAGTTCGGTTCCAACCTCGGCAGGAACTTTCTCGCCTAAAAGCTTCATAGTAGCGCTCAGGCGTTCAGCTTCAGGTAATGCGCTTATATGGCTCGTCAATTCAAGTAAAGCTTCTACCTGCTCAACTTCAAATCCTTCATCATAATACGCTTGGCGCACACCATCCTGCCCAAGCTTATCGAGCTTATCTAATATTACCAAAGCAAGGCCAGTTCGCTCGGAAGGAATACCGGCATGAGCCACCATTCCAGTCAAAACACGACGATCATTAAGCCTTACTTTTGCACCAGAAATGCCTACCTTAGACAAAGCTTCAGTTGTCACCAGAATGAGTTCTGTTTCAACCAATGGCGCAGTGCCACCAATTACATCAATGTCGCATTGCACAAACTGCCTAAAACGCCCCTGCTGCGGCCTTTCAGCCCGAAATACTGGACCTATTTGTACCGCCTTGAATACTGGGGGAAGTTTTCCACGATGGGCAGCATAATAGCGAGAAAGAGGCACGGTAAGGTCATAGCGTAGTGCCAAATCGGCCAATGTGTCTGGATTACCCGCAGCGGTAGTAAGATCTAACTTTTCGCCACGCTTTAATATTTTAAAGAGTAGGCCTAAATTTTCTCCGCCCTCACTGTGCTGAAGTCGTCGCAGATCCTCAACAATGGGGGTTTCGACTCGCTCGAATCCATAAGAGCGATAGACTGCTAAAATGGTATTCAAAATGGAATCTCGCAGCTCTGTCTCCTGAGGCAGGATATCCCGAAAACCTTTAGGCGGATTAACACCAATATCTGCAATACTCATAACACCTCTAATCAGAATCGATACGCGACTGTGGCTTAACGCAACAACGTTGAAAACTGCTCTTTTACTTTCTTTAATTTTGGACCAATAACAATTGCGCAATACGGTTGATTGGAATTTTGGGCATAATAGTTCTGGTGGTATTTCTCTGCGGGATAAAAATTCTGTAAGGGCTCAACTTCGGTCACCAATGGTTTATCACCCCATAGCTTTTTATCCGTGATTTCGCGCATTACTGCGGCTGCATTCTTTTTCTGTTGCTCACTCTTAAACAAAATAATCGAACGATATTGGGGCCCCACATCGTTTCCTTGGCGATCTTTCGTAGTTGGATCATGTGCGTGGAAAAATATGGTCAATAATTGCACTTCGTTTATCACTTGGGGATCAAAGTCGATACGAACTACTTCTGCATGCCCCGTGGTGCCTACTCCAACTTGTTCATACGTAGGATTAGCTACATGGCCACCGGCATATCCAGACTCAACATCAGCTACTCCCTTAAAAGCGCGAAATACGGCATCAAGGCACCAAAAGCAGCCCCCTCCCACAACCAAACTTTCCATCTTTGCCTTCTCCACTTGTAGCTCTTCAGCACTCACCTTTTGCAGGTTCCAGCTGGCTATCAGCATGCCAGCCACCAGGACCCGTGTTACGTTTAAGAACTGCAAACTACACATATTTAGGTATTTTTTCATTGAGCGCCAACCTATTGCCCTAAACAACTACAGTTTAATGCCCTCAGCTAATCGCACAGCCAAAACTTCTCCCTTGGCACAGAGTTTCCCGCCGGCATTCAAAGCGCACTCCACCCAGAATTTACGCCCTTCCTGTTTTATTATTTTGGCTCGTAACTCTAATTGTTCCTTTAGTGGTGTCGGTGCCAAAAAGGTAACTTTAAGACTTCCGGTGACGCAAAAAATTTTGGGTTCAGAACCAATTTTGCGTCCCTCGTCTTGATACGAGCGGGCAATCGCTAGATTTACGGAATGACAATCTATAAGCGTGGAGATTACCCCCCCGTTCACTATATCAGTACTTCCGGCGCAATGATGGGGCTGCACGCGATAGGTGGCCACAGCCTCCTCGCCATCCCAAACACTTTTTATTTGAAAACCATGCGGATTATTGGGACCACAACCGTAACAATGCTGCACAGCCCCTTGATCCTGAAACGACTCGGTCATTTGTTACCTCAAATTATAAATACTGCCGTGATTAGTTGCGAAACTGTGGCTTCCGCTTCTCAAGAAACGCTCGAAAGGTTTCTTGAGCATCATCTAAAAAGGCAGCTTCAGTCATCACTTCAGAAGCATAGCGGTAGGCTTCAGCTTCCTCAAGTTGGGCCTGGCGATAAAATGCCGCTTTTCCCAAAGATTTGGATACCATACTGCCGCGGGAGGCCTGTTCAGCAAAATCGCGTGCCTGTTGTAGCAGCTCTGAGGCTGGCACTACTCTATTAATCATGCCCCATTCTAAGGCTTTTGGCGCAGAAAGAGGCTGCCCTAACACTAAAAGCTCTAAGGCGCGTCGCGGAGCAAGATGCCGCGCAACTGCAACGCCTGGGGTGGTACAAAACCAGCCCCCTGCTCCACCGGGGGTTTGAAAGTAGGCATCATCGGCGGCAACGACAAAATCGCAGCTTAGTGCAAGCTGGCAGCCCGCACCCAAAGCGCCACCTTGTACCGCAGCAATACTGGGGAAAGGCAAATAATGTAGCTTCTGCATGACATCAGCACACAGGCAGAGCAGCTCATGCATCTCATTTCGATTACGAGCTGCGAGTTCAGCAAAATCATGTCCAGCGCAAAAAACATGCCCTTCTGACCTTACTACCAATCCCCTGGTAGTCGAAGTTTCCAGTTTGGCTAGGGTGTCTTTAAGTTCCCTAAGAAGTGGCAGATGCAACGCATTTCGGCGCGATGCCCTTTGCAACACAAGCTCTGTAATTTGCCCCTCAATAAGGGAAATATTTTTTTCATCCATAAATGCCACATTAACAAGAATAACGGCTATCGACTGGTCGTTGTGCCAGAAGCTTAGCAACCCGCTCCTAAAAAGGGCAGCCGAAATTCGGTGTCAATTTTTTTGGTTATTAAGAAAAGGTAAGACGAGCGCTATTTGGAAACAGGCTCAGCAGCTGGCCACTTAATAAAACCCTCTGGCCACCAGACAGCCACATGCAGCCGCTCATAAGGCTCTAGCGGCCTTTGAAGCTCAAAGCGCACCCCAAGTACATCACGCTCACTTAAGTTAAGACGACCAGCGTCATAAAAGCTTGCTTTTACATGGGCGTCTAGCTTCCCGGGGCTTAACCTGCTGGCGTATGGCCCTTCGGTATTACCCACAATGTGCGCCGCTATTGAAACAGATTCTTGTGCCACAAACTTTGGAAGTTTGATTGACGCCACCACTTGCTGCATCGCTACCGGCCACAGTGGGGTAAGCTCTTGAGACAGAACCGCTAAAGCTCCGCTACGCGCAACAAGATTTGATACGGTATACTGGAAGTCAAATTCATAAGGACCAGGAACAAGCGGTTGCTTTTCGTCGCCTAAATACACAAGCTGCACATGTTCGGCTGGTGTAGTGGCTTTCCAAGGAATAACAACGCCATTACGCCGAACGGCATCTACCTGATAACTTAGTTTTCGCGTGCCAAATTCATCTACCCTTCCTAAATCAAATGCCCGAATAATGCCGTGCTTCAGCGCTTTACCTTCACTGACTACAGCTAAATTCTCAGAGATTTGAGTTCGGCCATCAGGTAATACTTTAAGTTCAGTCACCCAAGCACTCACAGGCTCGCTGCTTGGAATGGGAGGAAGGTCGGGGCCAATAATCGCCGTGTACACGGGCTTGCCAAGCAGTGCGACCAACGCCAAACAAAGCAGCAGCGCACAAGCACGCAGTCTTTCCCCTATGGGAGCCTTTGGCTTTTTAATTTTGTTGAAGCCCTGCATTTTGCTTAAATCCAACCCTAACGTTCGCAGTGCGACGTCGAGCTGAAGAATCTAAGCAAGTTTCGCTTGAACTCCTCGCATCGATGACGCCTGCAGACTGGAAGCACGAAAGTCGGTTGCAGGAGCCATCAGCTCAACGCAACTCACTAGATCTCTACCCGACTTAGAAGCGGCGTCGCTCACTATGTCCGCTAACCGCGCGGAGCTTAGCTCGCGCAAGTTACACATCAGGAGCAATTCGCCATTCGGGCCTAAAACCTTCATGATCCCAGCTACTAAGGTCGGCAGATCTCTGAGGAGGCTAAAGCCACCCTTTCCAGCCGCTCCGTAGGCAGGAGGATCAATAATTACAATATCATAGCCCTGTTTTCCGCGAGCAACTCGCCTTGCTTCCTTGTCCAAAAAAGCCGAACTATCTTCACAAATAAATCGAGTAGGCCCAGCTCCAGTCTCGGCATTAAGTTGCCAATTTTCTTTTGCCCAAGCTAATACTCGCTTACTCACGTCGACCTGCACCACCTCAGCGGCTTTCCCTACGGAAGCGGCCAGCCCCAAAAGCCCCGTATAACAGAAGAGATTAAGCACCCTTTTTCCAAAACTGTGTGTCCGCAAGTATTCACGAATATCTCTGGTATCAACAAAAATTCCAGCATTCACCGCCTCAAGCGGCTTAATGAAGAATCTCATTGTACCTTCGCTTAATTCGATAACTTCAGGACATTCCCCCCAAAGCACATGAGCCGACAATTCGGCGCTGTCTCGTGCACTCGGTAAATGAATGCGGGCGACGCATACCTGGCACTGAAGAGCGAGACAAAGCCACTCTGCTTCAGTTACCAAAAGACGAATTTGGTTTTCAGCTTCTATCAAAGAATCGGCGCGAATGTGAATTAATAGACACGTGCCAAGCTTATCAATTCGGATATTAGGTACCTGCTCAGCAGATCCGTCTAAGATTCGGCAAATAGTATTCGCGCGGAGAAGCTCCTGTCGTAGGGCGATGGCAACTTCAAATTTTAATCGTAAACCTTGGCTTTGTTCACTCATCCAGGTCTTTTACTCTATTTGCCAGTGCTTGCATATTAGGGGCACACACACTTGCAGTAGTTGTAATACATGGAACGTGACCAGGCTTAAATTCCAGCACGACTTTGTTCCCGCTCATGCTGGCTTGGGCTATATGCCAGGAAATAAAATTTTCGAGCGCCTCACAATCTATAGGCTTTTCCTCATCATCAGGTGTACTTGGATCATCAAATCCAGGAGGCATCAATGGATAGTTAATTTCTGTGATTTGGCAAAGCTGCCCAAAAATATCTGTTTCTAGGTAGGTTCTATCAAACTGACTACAAAAGTCCTCAGCAGCCCAGCGATATTCGCGAATGATATCTTCTACCATCGACTGGGAATCATCACTTTTATCCTCACAAAGTTTACGCATGCGAGCAGCACCAGTGGCTCCGGGCATACTCTGCTTTGGGAGTGGCCAGGGAATGTAAAAATCTGACTCCCACTCTAGTTTAACGGGTCTTGGTTCCTGCGCAAAGGAACTAGAACTCACTGTTAAGGCGCAAAATAAAGCGATTAAACTCCAACTAAGAGCAACGGAGCCCGTTATCTTTCTCAATACCGGCATACATCACCTAAACCCAAACAAACCACGCGCCCCACAAGCCTGAATTGGCGCAGAGCAACCTTCAGCAAGAGTTATGCCTTAAAAAAACGAAACCGCCTCATTAACGGGTACAGAATCGACTAAGAAATATTCGGTGCAGGGGCTACGAAGAATACTGGGCTCGAAAAGCTTAATTAGGCGAAGTCCTTCCTGAGAAGTTTTGGATTCACCGCACCTCGAGCACGAGCCCCTTCAAATATCGTCCTTCTGGATGTCCCAACGCCACTGGATGACATGGAGCCTGCTGCATTTCGGCTACAATGCGCACATTGCGGTTAGCTCGCAAAGCCGAGCGCTGCATAAGTTCGAGAAAATCGCTGCGCTGTAATAACTGCGAGCAGCTAAAGGTAAAAAGCAAACCACCGCTTTCAATTTGTTTTAAAGCATGAGTGTTAATAGTTTCATAACCCTTAATGCCGCCCTTATAAGCACCTCTGTGTTTAATAAATGCCGGGGGATCTAACACTATACAGTCATAACCTGGGCCAATTTCTCTTAAAAACTGCAGACAATCGGCTTCGATACACTCGTGCTTAGCCTCAGGAAAGTTTTTTTCAACTACTTCCTTAGCCTTAGCAAGCGCTAAAGCCGACGAGTCTACTGACACAACTTTTGAAGCCCCACCAGCTAAAGCAGCACAAGAAAATCCACCGGTATATGAAAAGCAGTTCAAAACAGTACGTCCAGGAGCAAGTTTTCGGAGAAGTTCTCTATTCTCTCGCTGGTCTAGGAAAAACCCTGTTTTCTGGCCCTGCTCCCAGTCAGCTTGAAAGTGCAAGCCATTCTCAAGAAACTGATGCGTCGGTGCTTCACCGAAAAGATAGCTCGCCGCACACTCAGGCCCAGACTCGGCACCTTCAATAGTGGTTTCTTGCTGATAGACACAGTGAAGCTTTTGGCCCAAACACTCTTGCAACGCAGCCACAATTTGCTCCTTCAAAAGCAGCATGCCCATTGAATGGAACTGCAGCACAACGGTGCCGGCATAATAATCGGCCACTAAACCTGGCATGCCATCACCTTCGGCATGAAGCAATCTAAATGCAGTTGTAGTTTTCGAATTTAAAAGCCCAAGCCCTGCGCGAAGCCAAAGCGCCTCTTGAATTTTCTGACGACAAAAAACGCCAACATCAAATTCTTGGCCACCAAATTGCAAAACTTTAAGCGCTATGGTGCCCGGTGCCACATGCCCAAACCCCAGCACTTCTCCTTTGCTATCACAGATGCGTGCAATATCACCCTCTTCAAATTCTTTGCTTGCACGTTCAATTGCGCCAGAAAAAATCCATGGGTGGCGGTGCCGAATGGAAGAGTCTCGTCCTTCCTTTAAGAAGATACTGCCAAAAGAATCGCTCATAGATTGTCCTAAAAAACTGTATAGCCCAATACTATCGCTCGGCTGCACCTCACAGTCAAAAAGCCGAATAAATGGGCTCAAACCGCAAATTTGAGCGTTTCATTCACGAACCCACGCTGATAGTATCGAAGCATAAAGGTGCAGATTTTCCATGTTTATTCCGATCGGAGACGACAACTCTTGGCGCAGGAGAACCCCATTCGTCGTTTATGCACTTATCGCTGCAAACGCTTATATGTGGTGGTTACAACTAAAGGGGGGCGAACCCTTCACCAATGCACTCAGCGCCGTTCCATATGAAATAACCCACGGTGTCGATTTAGCCTCAACGGTGCGCGCTCAGTTTAACGGACAAATAGTGCCCATTCGGCATTTCCGTGGTCCCGATCCTATATCTCTAACGATGTTCACTTCTATGTTTATGCATGGCTCTTGGATGCACATCATTGGAAATATGGTTTACTTAGGAATTTTTGGAGATCAAATTGAAGATCGACTCGGACACGTTAAGTTTTTACTTTTTTATCTCCTTTGCGGAGTACTAGCCTCGCTTGCACACATTGCCGCAGCTCCTCATTCAGTAATTCCAAGTCTCGGCGCATCTGGTGCCATAGCCGGAGTGCTCGGTGCATATCTTTGGTGTTATCCGCGCAATCGGGTGCGCGTTCTCGTATTTCGGTATGTGGCTATTTTTCCGGCTATTATTGTGCTTGGTGCGTGGTTTGCCCTGCAGGTGTTCGGGCAAATGGGTAGCGGCGCTGGAGGCGGAATTGCCTATATGGCACATATAGGCGGATTTGTGGCTGGCGTTTTCCTCATTTTTGTTTTCGGCAAGTCACAGCTGCGCTAATCACCCTTAAATGCCGCACCCAATAAACTATAATGTTTTGGGGGGACTTATGCGGTCTGCTCACACCCACATTAAGTTGCCAAACGCACACCGGCTATGAGACTCTTGGAGTCCAAAAGACACATGTTGAGGAACCGGAGTGCGCGTAGAAAAGAACAAATTAGAACTGGCTCCAGGGCAAGCAGTAGACTTACTGCGCCTCTTTCCCATGTCGTGGCGCTATGCCATTCGAGTAAACATCTTTTGGTTACTTTCTTTTTTTAGCGTCGCCGGTCTATTTTATTGGCTAGTTGAAGTAAATCAGATCGTTTCAAGTGCCTGGGCACTTCGAGATGCCAAGGTGCTTTTATTTGCCATTTTTGGCTCGGTTGTACTCTTAAGAATAATTTACTTTGAATTGTACCGCCGCACTCTTGTTTTTCGCATCGAGGGCTTTCGTTTTTTTATCTCGCGTGGGGTAATTTTTAAGCGCGTCGGTTCCCTTCCTATTGTGCCCTTCGCCGAGATTTATGTGCAGCAAGATTTAGGTGATAAGCTGTGTGGAGTTTACCACTTGCACCTCCTTACAGCCTTAGATCCAACCAAAAAGTTTGTCAGTTTCGAAGGCCTTGCTCGAAAAACGGCATACGACCTCAAATTGTTTATTTCTGAGTTTTTAAATAGACAAATTTACATTCCCCCACCCGACATGAAAGCTGAACTCGCGCTGCCCCGAACACAGTAGGCTCAATGCCCAATCCGCCCCATCTTATTACCAAGCCAGATTGCCAATTGACGCACCGCAAAATGCACCTTAGCTTTACCTACAAGATTAACTCATGGAGAAACTCATGAAAAATTTATTCGCCGCGGGCTCCGATTGGACTGGCTTTATTATGCGAGTCACCCTAGGCCTTGTTATGTTTCCTCATGGGGCCCAAAAGCTATTTGGCTGGTTTGGCGGATACGGCTTTAGTTCAACAATTGGATTTATGGGCGAGAAACTCGGACTTCCAGCGCCTGTTGCCACTTTGGTTATTTTAGGCGAGTCATTGGGTGCTATTGCCCTTATGTTTGGATTCTGTAGCCGATTTATGGCCTTTGGCATGGCCATGATTATGATTGGTGCAATTGCTATGGTGCATCTGCCACACGGGTTTTTTATGAATTGGTTTGGCAACCAAACAGGCGAAGGCTATGAGTATCACCTCTTGGTCATTGGATTATCGTTAGCCATTATGGTGAATGGAAGTGGGCGTCTTTCCATAGATAGGCTTTTCTCGAAGGCATAGGCTCATAAGCCTAAGACGCACCTTACATATTGTGTTTGTGACAGATGCCAAGGGCTATGTTATAAACGGGTGCTCTATGACTAAACGCACTCAAACCAAGCCAGTAGTCGCTATAATCATGGGCTCCCAATCAGATTGGGATACTATGCAGCATGCCTCCTCAATGCTTACCCAGCTTGGTGTGCCGCATGAAGTAAAAGTTGTCTCGGCGCATCGCACACCAGATTTACTTTTTTCTTTTGCTGAAAAAGCAGAAACACGCGGTATCAAGGTGATAATTGCCGGAGCAGGCGGAGCTGCCCATTTACCAGGAATGACCGCAGCCAAAACGCATCTACCAGTGCTTGGAGTTCCGGTCGAATCAAAAGCCCTCAAAGGTCTCGATTCGCTGCTTTCAATTGCCCAAATGCCTGCGGGAATACCGGTAGGCACTTTGGCCATAGGAAAAGCGGGGGCAATTAATGCCGCTTTACTTGCTGCCTCCATTCTTGGAACGGAGAAAGCTGTATATGCAAAAGCCGTGAAAAAGTTTAGAAACGCACAAACTAAAAAAGTGCTTATAAATCCAGATCCAAGGCGCGGATCAAAATGACTGTGCTCCCAAATAAAATTGGCATACTTGGCGGCGGCCAGCTTGGACGAATGCTGGCACTTGCGGGTTATCCCCTTGGCTTCCAGTTTGCCTTTTTTGATCCCAACCCCGATTCACCGGCAGGACACCTTGCTCCACTTACTATTGCAGATTACAGCGACGAAGGCGCATTAAAGCATTTCGCCGCTAGCGTTGATGTAGTCACGCTTGAGTTTGAAAATGTGCCAACTGCTGCAATTAATTTAGTGTCCAAATACAAATCAGTATTTCCAAACGTAAGAGCAGTACAAACCGCTCAAGATAGAATTCAAGAAAAATCCTTGGCCGAGGCCCTGAAGATTCCAACTCCAAAATTTCGCGCAGTCAAATCTAAGCAAGAACTACAAACAGCAGTTACTGAACTAGGTTTACCAGCCGTATTAAAGACAACCCGCCTTGGGTATGACGGCAAAGGGCAATTTGTGGTTCGCTCTGCGAATGACATTGATTCGGCGTGGGAGCAGCTTGGTAGCTCTCCTTTAATTCTAGAAGAATTTGTTTCGTTTGAGCGTGAAGTTTCCCAGATACTTGTTCGCGATCAACAAGGGCTGCTCCAATTCTATCCGCTCTGCGAAAACGTGCATAAGAATGGCGTCTTGTACTCCACCACCCTGCCCGCCCATGACTCAAATAGTCTCAGTAAATTAGCGCAGCAGCATGCCAGCACCATAGCCGAAGAGCTGCAATATGTAGGAGTGCTTGCCATCGAATTTTTTGTGCGGGGCAACGAACTTTTGTTTAATGAAATGGCTCCGAGAGTTCATAACTCTGGCCATTGGTCTATTGAAGGGGCTGTCACTAGTCAATTTGAAAACCATGTGCGCGCAGTGGCTGGTCTTCCACTTGGATCCACCGAATTACGTGGCCCGTCAAAAATGTTTAACCTGCTGGGAAGGGCACCAAAACTTTCAGCACTTTGTAGCGTCGAGGGAGTCCATATTCATTTGTATGGAAAGGCACCGAGGCCCGGACGAAAAATTGGACACGTGACGGTGGTCGAAACAAATCAGCAAGCCTTAGAGCTAAAAGCAAAAAAAATTGAACAGCTTTTGGTCGAATCAGCAAGTGATGCTTGCGCTCAGTGGTAAAAATAAACGCCTAAGCGCTCTCTTATCTGCAAATTCATGTCCCTAAGCGCACCCTCAAAAAACTGGGCTAACTCATAAAACTGCTGCCCTCGCTCCAAGTTTTTTGCTTCAAATTGGTG
>JBIKUD010000107.1:0-3634 GCA_044347745.1 Bdellovibrionota bacterium | reverse complement strand
ATAACCCATGTTATTCAACAAAAGGTTGTTATGGGCGATTCCACCGGATCGTTGCTGAATTTCAGAGCCTGAACGGGAATGTACATTTGCAATTTGACGCACATTTTGCGTATTACTCTGGATATACAAGTTTCGTTGAAAGGTGCTTGAGAAAGAGCCTACGGCGAAATTGTACCCGTTTTGATCAAAGTAGTTCTCTTCAAGTAGCACGCCATTCGTATGGGCAATATACGCGCCAGCTGCCCTTGATGCCGGACCTACCTTATAATTATTGTAAAAGTGACTTCGGCGAAGCTTAAAATTCTCAAGGGGCATGCTGTTTTCTGGCTGGTTTCCCTGAAAAACCAAGCCCGTCACAAAATTGTGACATGCAACATCTTCAATCAGCATATGGCTAACATCGATGGCCGCAATGCCCGCTGGATCGGAAGCAATGTTTCCAGTTGGGTCACCGTTAGCCCCATTCCATACTGCACTGGTTATTTCTAGTCCGTTAACGGCGATGTAGCGCCGATTCGTTCCAAGCCCACCCCAGAAATGAAGTCCACCGACTGGAAATCCATGAGAACCAACCCCAGGGGAAATTTTTGGGCGTGGCCCAGATCCATAGCGACCGAGACGGAACGGCTCAGCCATGGAAACTCCACCGGCATAGATTCCGATAGTGGAGGTAGTGTTCCAAACATCTCCAGCTTTCAGGAGAACCCAATCAGGATAGCCAATTCGAGCTTCAGCAAGACCGGCTTGAATAGTTCTCTTAGGCTGACTCTCGCTTAGGCCATCCCAGGCATCGTTCCCCAAAGAACTGCTTACATAAATAATGCGGGTGTTCGCACTTGGTGTGAATTGGGTAAAGCCATCGGGCCCAACTGTATCATCCTCATATCCGTCAGCACCATTTACACAGCCAGGATCAGCAAGGTCTACATATCCGTCTAAATCATTATCTTCTTGGTCTTGGCACTGCGGCCCAAGTGCTATCAATAAGGGAGGGTTAGTCGAAGGAGTCGAAGTTACACCAGGCGTAACGGTTGGAGTTCGGGTTGCAGTTGGCGTAGCGGTTCGCGTTGGTGTAGGCGATGGCGTAGCAGAAGCCGTTGGTGTTCTCGTTGCGGTGAATGTAGCGAATGGCGATGCCGTAGGAGTTCTGGTTACCGTCGGCGTCGCGGTTCGTGTCGGTGTCCGAGAAGGAGTAGCGGAAGGCGTTGGGGTTCTGGTTGCCGTCATAGTGGCTGATGGGGAGGCTGTCGGCGTACTTGTACGGGTAGGCGTTGGGCTACTCACAGAAGTCGGAGGAACTCCCGGCGTTTGTATTGGCCCAACTGTGGGAGTGACTGTAACTGGGCTTGAAATTTGCCCCCGGCCAAAAAGGCCGAGTAAACATTCGCTAGATATGCTGGGGAAAGTGCCTGGGTAATGACGCCTACCAAACCGAGACTTCCCGCATAGTAGCTTGAACTTCGTAAAGCATGTGAGCCCATCACCAAGGGTGCACGGGCACCTTCTGGAATCAGCCCGGTTATTTGCCTCGAACTCAGTACTTCTCCATTCTGATAGATACTCATTTGATCCTCTTTGGGATCGTACACACCGTTAATTAAAACCCAATCGCCAATAGCAGCGGTGATTGGCGCACGAATTACCTTAAGAGCATTGCCTGTGCGAAGCGAAAATCGATAAAAACTTTCTCCATCTTTTTGATCAATTCCGAGAGACCAATATTCTACCTTTAGGCGGGGGGCAACTTTACTAATAATAGTGCCTTTAGAATTCTCCAGAAATTGAAAAAACGCCCCTAGGGTTATGCCGCGCCCCACATCCACATCAACCGGCGGTGCGATAAACCTATCATCAATACCGTCAAATTCAGCAACGTTTACCAAGGGTAGCGGGGCAGAAGCTGAACTTGGGCATGTTCCCTGAGTGCAAATAGCAGGCTTTAGTGACTGGGCTACATTTGCTGTTTTTTTCGTGGGAACAAAGTTGTCACCAAGGGGGAAGAGGGCAACATACTCAGGCTCTGACGATTCAATATTCGGGAGATTAGTACATTCTCGCCTAACCGATTGCGCAAAATTTTTAAGCGCTGGCTCAGCCTTCAACAATGACGCCATACCTACTACTTTAATCGCGCTGGCAGACCGCTGAACCGCTAAGGCTGGACGTCGAGTTGCGCCGAAACACCCTACTTTAAATTTTCTTGCAGAAGCATTGAGAGCTTTCGATATAAGCCGTCTTTCAGGACCTCGGGGATTAGCGATTTCATAAAAGCTACTGTCGGCTATTACTGCCGAAGGGAGCAACAAAAGGATAGAAGCTACGAAGAGAGCAGCAAACCCCCGAGCACAGAGATGAAATAGCACTAGATCCACCCGACAAAGAGGAAGGAACACACCTTCAGAACGAGGTCTGCAAACCTATGGCAGCCCTACGTCCCCTAACACTCAGCAAAGAAACAAATAGTTGCGGTCTCTCAGCTATGAGACGGACAAATTTCGCCAGAGCTTGAGACGTCTTACAGAGCAACCAGCAAAACATATGGAACTTAGATTGCAGGTTTCATTCCAAATAGAGGCATTCCTGACTCGATTCCCGTTAATTAAACGTCGACCTTTAGTACGAATGAGAGAAAATCAAGCTTTTCAAGATCTTAAGACTCACGACGAGCCTTTCTGCCCAATTCAGTTCAAGGCAAAGCTTGCCCAAACCAAAACACAGTAGCCTCGCTACTTGAGGTAGATGAGATAGAGTGAGCCAATATAGGTGCTCATGAATAGGCGCTTAGCGGGATCACAAAAATAAATTATCAACCTAAGATTGTTTGTAATAGGGGCCCCGAATAATCTGCTTGTCTAAATATGCTGGAAGTTTTGATTCATCATATTCTTTTGGGAGCTTGCCCGTATGCGTAAGGCTCTTAAGAGTTCCATCGGCCTGTATTATTGCAGTTATTCGTAAATTGGTTGTTTCAAGAGGCTTGGGATTTATACCTTCTAAAACTACTTCATAACCTAAAAAGGGCTCGCCTTGGTTCACCGTAACTTTTGCTACTATTCCTGCTCCGCCGTTCATCCTAAGAATAGTGAGTCCCTGAAATTTTTGAAACATTTGACCTAATAACAAGCCTCTTAAATCGTTTGTAAGACGTGGATCGATAATCTTATCCAACGGATACAACATTAATCCGTCGTGAGTTACATGATAAAACCCAAGTTTTTCAAGAGTGTTACTTCCGTATCCTCGAACTATTGCCATCAAAACGCCAAGGACACTTGGTTTATCAGCGGCCTGGCCTTCAATAATTTCAAAATTGCTTTCGCGAACGGCGCACTTCACAATTCTATTACTTGCGCCTAGCAACACTGAGAAAGTTACTTGTCCATCAGAATCGCGCTGAATTTGAATTCGTTGGGTCTGCTCGGCATCGTCTTTTGCCGCTAGCACAAAAGCTTCAACGTCCTTACCGGAGCTTACGGATGGAATGAGATTTAAGAATGCGCGGGAGGGGTCATTTACCGGTGCTGGCATATATTACAAGCTGAGTTTGAATTTACACTTTTACCACTAACCTTTGGCCTCCAAGCATATAGCGTAGGCAAATCCGTAGCCAGCAAAAAATATGGAGTTCGGACAG
>JBIKUD010000064.1:0-12565 GCA_044347745.1 Bdellovibrionota bacterium | reverse complement strand
TCATCGACTGATAGTTCGAAAGGTAAAGGCAGCTAAACTTTTTAACTAAAGAATCCAAGCATTTTGTAAGTTCTCTCCTTGTTTCCTAGGCATATGACTACGAAAATTCAGTAATTTTGAGTGAACCGAAATTCTGTGTAGTATTCAGGAAACGAAACACTGTGGGGGAACCCCTAGCTAACCATAGAGCCTGCAATGAGTGTCGCAACAGTTCTTGAACAATTTTTTGAGGCTCAGCCCGAGCGACTTAAAGACGTAAGCAAAATGGCCCTGCTCAGGGCGGATTGCCCACTAAAAATGCTCAGACTAGCTCATACTGAATTATTTTATATTCAAACCAGCAAACAGAAATTTGATTATCTTTTGGCCGCTGGTTGCAATGTAAGCGCTGACTTCAACTCTGAATTTGAAGCGGTGGTGAGTTTTGGCACTCAAGATAAAGAAGAGAACCTTTGGAACTTTTCACGATCACTTACGTCACTACCTCCAAATGGACTCTTCATTTGTGCCTTTCCTAATGAACTTGGAGCTTCACGCTATGAAAAGTATTTAAAGGCCACAGGACTTGATTGTTTCTCATGGAGTAAGGGTCATTGCAGAATTTTTGGTTGCAGGCGGCCGATAGAACTTCCTGAGATATGTAACGAGTGGCTGCGACTCGGAGAACCCCGCTTGGTACCCTCCACCCCATTGTGGTCTGGGCCAGGCATGTATGGTGCAGATAAAGTAGATGAGGGCTCAGCTCTTCTCTCTCAATGCCTCCCTACTTCTATACAAGGCAAAGGCGCAGATTTTGGCTCTGGATACGGGTATCTTAGTTGGCAGGTCCTCGAAAAATGCCCCGGCGTTCAGGAGCTGCATCTTTTTGAGGATGAAAAACTTGGCTTGGATCTGAGTCAGAAATCTTTGGGCCACGATAAGCGCTGTACATTTCATTGGAGCAACATAGAAGCAGGTACCGGCCTTGAAGGCCTTGATTTTATAATCATGAACCCACCATTTCACGCCGGTAAAGCGGTCAAAACCTCAATCGCCAAACATTTCATTAAAGAAGCCGCGCAGTCACTTCGCCCCGGTGGAGAGCTTTACCTCGTAGCCAATAAACAGCTATCCTATGAGCCAACTATTTTGAGCTTTTTTGGTACATGCAAGCTCATGCAACAAACAAAAACTTTTAAAGTGCTTCATGCCATCATCTGAAGTTGTACGTTTAGATAAGCTACTCTCAAATCTTGGCTATTGCTCTCGCCGCGAAGTAGCCGAGCTTATTAGACTTGGGGTTATCGTAGTTGAAGGTTACGACTCGCTCAGTCCCGACCTCAAAGTGGAACCCGAGCGTGTCAGAGTGGAGGGAGAAGAGCTAGATCCCGTTCAGGGAATAGTGGTTATGCTTCATAAGCCAGCTGGTTACGAATGCTCACACGCGGCAGGAGACCAATCTGTTTTTGCTTTGCTTCCACCACGTTTTGCGAATCGAAAACCAAAAGTGTCCTGTGTGGGGCGATTAGACAAAGACACTACGGGACTACTCTTATTAACCGATGATGGCGACTACCTGCATCAGCTTACCTCACCCAAAAAACAAGTGGGAAAAATTTATGAGGTTACACTCGCACGTGACCTTCGGGGTGATGAGAAAGAATTATTTGCCTCTGGCAGCCTCTTGCTTGCCGGAGAGGAGGAGCCGCTTTTACCAGCACACCTAGAGGTGATTAGCCCTAGAAGTTGCCGCCTTACTTTGTACGAAGGCCGTTTTCACCAAGTAAAACGTATGTTCGCTGCAACTGACAACCATGTGGCTCAATTACACAGATCGCAGATTGGCACTTTAACTTTGGGCGATTTAGCACCCGGCGAGTGGAGTTATTTGGGGCCGCACGAGCAGGCCATGGCAATGACCGCCCAACAGGCTAGTGCACTGTGAAAAAGGTAGTTCTGCAAAAATTGTGAATCGCACTTTACTCTGCCGCTATTCTGTTCTCAGTCAAAATGCGTTCAGAATTGCAAGGAATCGAGCTTGAAATCGCTTTTTCCCTTGCAATTATTTTGAGCTCCCTACGAGCTCAACTTCCGGCAATTTAAAGCATTTTTCGGATTTTCACGGAGAACAAGCTAGCGAACGCCAATAGTATCACGCGATCTTCTCCCATAATCGTCACTTGGTTCTATATGAACGAGAACCTTGGTGATCATGGGCAATTCCCTCTGGATGGCTTCTCCAACGTTATGCGCAACTTCATGCGCAAATCGCACGGAGGCCTCTGGATCGCATAACACATCCAAATCTACATAATGATCGAATCCAATTTTTCTGACTTGGCATTTATGGGTCCCGAGCGCACCAGGCACCTGAGAGGCAATGCGGCGTATCTTATCTTTAAGCTCATTATTTGGTGCTGTATCAATAAGTTCATAAATTGCAGGACGTAAAAGAAGCAAAGCATTTACCACGATAACACCGGCTGCTACCAAAGCTGCAAAATCATCGGCCGATTCATACCCCGGTCCACCAATAAGCGCGATGCTAATTCCAACAAAAGCTGCAACCGACGTTAAAGCATCACTACGATGATGCCAGGCATCAGCTTTAACTGCTGTGCTTTCAACGGAAGTGCCAATTTTATGGGTGAAGCGAAATAAATATTCTTTAACCAAAATTACGGCCACCAACACAAACAGCGTAAAAGGTGCTGGTGCATGATGTGGGGTCAAAATCTCTTGCACACTTTCAACGGCCACAACTATGGCGGCACCTATAAGCGCAAAACCAACAGCAAGCGCAGCAAGTGGCTCAAACTTTCCGTGCCCATACGGGTGAGTCTCATCCGGTGGTTTTTGGGCTAACTTGAGTCCTACAAAGACGACCAGCGAAGTTACAACATCAGCCGCCGATTCAATTGCGTCCGCTACAAGCGCGTACGAATTTCCCAAGACCCCAGCAATAGCCTTAACCAGCACTAAAAGTACATTTAAACAGATACCCAGTAGGGTCGATTTAAGCCCCTGCTCCACAGCAGCATAACGATAAGATGGCGATTCGCTTGGCATAGGGTCACTCTACTCCCGATGAAATTGTTTGAATAGGCAAGCAAGCGGTGATATTTTTCCTGTCAGGCAGAAGCAAAACTCCCTAATTGCTGCCTATACCTGAGCCTCAGATAATGATGCTTGGGAAAATAGAATTTCGTAGTATGGCAGTTCCTTCAGAGCCCTCTCCCGACGATAGATCTCATCCTCCCTCTGGTCCTACAGGTGGCGACTCGCCAAATATACCGGCCACCCGCTTTACCAACCAAGCGCTAAACTTTAGCCATGCACATGTAGAGCAGCTTTATCGAGCAATGGCTCCGAGACTTCACAAACAAAATCCGGTTCTGGAACACAACTTCCTTTTCCGAACTGTCCAGAAACTAGTAGAGGCAAGAGCTCCTCAATCGGTTTTTGATGCATTAGTAACCACTCTTGCGGGCACCGATAGAGCCTCTGTACGTCTTGTAAACTATCTTACTGATGGAATGGTAGCAGCCCTCAAAAATTCCGTGACGGCTCCAGTTGAACGTTGGGGAGCTCTGGCTCACTGCCTCGTGCATGCGCTCCAAGCTGATTGCCAATTTTCTTGGGATACACTTCCTCAATTAATTCCGAAATTGCAAAAACTTCAACTTGAAGATTTTAGCGTTGCAGATCGAGAAATGCTTGGATCCTGTGCAGCTTTTGCATTACGCCGAGGGCAAAGTGCAGAGCAGCTTATCTTAGCGTTTACGAACTACCTTGAATATTGCCAGCACTTTACTGCCTCCCAAAAACATGAGGCAGCAGAAAAATTTCGTATTCGAGCTGAAAGCCCCTCGCATAAAGAGCATAGCTGTTTTTCATGCTTTGACGCAGCACAGCTTATGCTTGAGGATATTGAAACCAGCGGGCTTTCATTAACTCACCTTCACAGGACTATTTCTGCTGCTCGGGCAGATGCCACTCGAGATAAAGTTCCCGACAAATCGCCGGACACTACGATAAAAGTGATAGCAATAGTGAAGGAACTCATTGAACATGCGATGGCGCAAAATCAAAGTTTTACTCCACTGGTGCAGCCAGTACTAAAACTACTGGCGCATCCAGATACCACAGCCGAATCTCTGGCCGTGCTTGCGGACATAGTCCTTCCGCACTATCGGTATTTTAATTATAACCTTACTTTCCTCTTATCAGATTTCACTCCCGTCGCTGCCTCGGATGGTCAAGTTGAGCGACAAATACAAACCGTAAAACAAGCCTGCGCCCAAGGCAGCCCCTGCGAACCATTTGTATCACGGGCTTATGCACGTCTTGCTCGCTCCTCTAGCTCGGATGCCCCACTAGCACTTTATACAGGGGCTTTTTTGACCCACCCGATAAAACAATTTGACCTGCTTATGTATGAGCCAACGCTCGGTATGATTACCAACAGGGTAGCTGATGCAGCTATCTTTGCAGCACAAGCAAAACTAAGACCTGAAGCAGCAATTCAAACGATGCAAGATTATTTAACAATTTCTGAACGTTTATACGATTTAGGCAGCCAGCCAAATATTGACACCCTACAAATTTTCCAGCTTCCAAATGAAGTATTAGGGCAGTTTGTAAGATTTAATATTCGCAGCGAAGCACTCCATCAACTAGCCATCCAAGCCAAAACACTTACGGGAGACAAAGCGATACAAAACATTATGGCAAGGCTCTCTGAACTTCAGGATACCGAGTTAGCCTGGAGTTACCTCGAGGGCCTGCGGCCAGAAGAGGATGCGCTCAAAGAGGCGAAACTGAGGGAGCATTTCCGTTTTGATCAGCTCCCATTCGCCATGCCCGCCCCTGATCAAATGCACAGAAAAGAAGCCCACGACCCAAGAGCCCTCAAAATGTTTTCCGAACTTCGAGAAATCGTACAACGAGCTCGTACCATTCATGCTGGTTTTACAGCCTATCAATACGAGGCTCGCCAAGTTCCAGGTTCCAATGTTCCAAGCCTCTTAGCCCAATTTGCGCGTGAAACAGCTCAACACGCCTGGCGATTAAAGGTTCCTGCCGGAGTATTTCCTGGCCCTGGTGTTCGCTTTACCGGCCTTGATGCTCGTAAACTTTTCGCGCAAGATCCAGAGCGCCCTGAAGACCCATTTCATCTGTACCGAGCGGCTTGGTCATTTGCCCGCAAGGAATTGCCAAAACTAGCCAGCGCCGATTTTACATTCTGCCGCGGACTTATTGCCATTTCTGGACCTCAGGAAGATACGAAAGTTCAGGGGCATCGTTATACACTGGTCGTGTATAACGACCATTATAAAAACTTTAGGGGTGATGGAGCCTTCCTCGTCCCGACTGAAATCTTTGAAGAGGCTCTTCGCTCAATAAATCAAAACCAATTGGCACGCGGTATTGATTGCGCAGCCCTTACGGCGGCAGAACTACAACAATCCGGCATTCGTATTGGCAAACCTGTGCTGAATTTGTTGTGGGCCTCAAACTTAGCCGGCCTATGTAACTCTTTTCCTCCTAAATTTGCCCCCCATTTTAGCTGGGAAGAAAAGGTAGGCTCTCCTATATTTTTCGATAAAGCTGGCCACGCCCATAAAGCCGCACTGCTTAATACCAGTCAAGGGAGAACCCCGCCGCAACGTGAGGCCGCACTTACGCCATTTAGAGGGCTGCATGATGAAGTATATGCAACCAGCCGTACACTTCTAAACTATTATAGCCTCTTCCGCTGTGGCTTAGCGGCATTTCATAAAGGCGAAACTGTCGCTGGGTTTACAGGTGAGTCATTTCTGTTTCCGCCTGATGAACAAAACTCGCCTCAGATTCTGATTCAGTTTCCCCGAGCAGGCACCTTTGAAGGAATTTACTTACCTGAAGAGCAGCAAATGGAATTAAATGCAGATTCAGCCCGAATGCTTAAAGAATGTTATGCCTGGAATCGAGCTTGCAGGACTGGCAAAATTAGCGAAGCGGAAGCCCCTCTTTTATTAAGCTGCCCAACTTTAGACGACTGGCCGTCGCCATCCTCTTTTGTTTTAGACACCAGCACTATGCAGCTTACTCTGCACGACAGCACCGTTCAGCTCCCCGTCAATAGCGACGGCACTCAAACTGCCGAGCTGGAAATTTGGAAAAATTATGTGGTTCCCCTATTTAAACCAAATAAAGATATAAGACTTTTGCCAAGAAGCTACTTAATTAACTAAGCGAGGAATTGACATGTGCCCAGGTACTGAGACCCCAACAACCAAGCCTGAAACAAAACCAGCGCCTTCTCGTCCCACACCCGCAACTCCAACTGCTCCGGCACCGGTTCCCATGGAACCCCCTTCCCCCGATCCTGACCGATGTCCTGGCACTGGCCCATGCCCCCATCGCCAAGAGCGCATGTCATTTGAAGATTTAAGGCTCCCATCTCAACAGTATTTTTGAGCCTGCAGGTTTAAGACTGTTTTTTCATCTGCGCTTAGGTTCTTTTCTCTTTCCTCGATTTCGCTGCTCACTCAAAAAACGTTCTTTTCGTAAATCAAAATCACGCTCTTTTAATTGAAGCTCCTGAGCGCGCTGCATCGCTTTTTGCTGTTGCTGCACCAACTTAAGTGTTTCCTTCGCCGAACGACTGATACGTGTTTGGCACTCAGTTAGTTTAACTTCTGGCTTTTCACAGAAAATCTGCACAGCATCTGCTTCAAGTAGCGCGAGCTCACTCTGTTTTGAGAGCTGCGCGCTAAACCGATTAAATCTCGAAATCAAACCTGCCTTGTCTAGAGAACCCCTATCGCCCGCTAAATTGCTGTCAGGCTTTCGCTGCTCAGCACAAGGGAAGTTTTGGTAAATGCCCTGACACTCAAAAATAGTGAAGGATTCCGAATTACTAGCCTGCAAGGGCAAAAGAACCAGGATGAACAGAAAAATAAACCCAGAACGCATAACACCTCTCACGAAATAGAGACCTTTCTCTCTATTCGCAAACTGGGGTCTAAAGTTTCGTCTGTATATACCGCTCACGAAATGAATTTCCGCCTTTAGCCACTGTAAACTTGAGGTGAGCGGTATATTTGTTGATGGCTACGGCTTCGCCTGCGCAATATACTTCGCGATGGAGAGTTAGTGGTAAAGGCGGAAATTCATTCTGCGCTCAGTATAAAAGATTTACCCTTCTTGGCCACCTCGGAATACACCTCTACCGGCCACGCGGCTCCCAGAAAATTCGCCAGCGCTTTGGTCTATAAGAGTAACGCACTTCTTTAGCAGTAATAAGGCGCTGGCGAACTATAGTCATGGCTTCTTCTACCGAATCGGTAAGGTTGATGATGCTTAAATCTTTTTCATCAATCGCGTGATCTCTTAACAGCCTATCCTTCAAAAAATCCATAAGCGGCGCCCAATATTCACGGCCAACCAAAATGATGGGGAAATGCTTGATTTTTGCGGTTTGAATCAGGGTTGCCGTTTCAAATATTTCGTCGAGGGTACCAAAGCCCCCTGGAAAGGAAATAAAAGCGTACGAATATTTGATGAGCATGGTTTTACGAACAAAGAAGTAACGAAAGTCTATCCAGCGATCTAAGTACGAATTCGGCTTTTGTTCTTTCGGTAGCACAATATTGCAGCCAATAGAGTAGCCCCCTGCTTCCTTAGCACCTCTGTTAGCCGCCTCCATTATTCCGGGACCGCCACCGGTTATGACGTTAAATCCAGCTTTGGCCAATTCTGCCCCTACATTCTTGGCTTGTTCATAATAGATATTCGATTCTGAGAAGCGAGCCGACCCGAACACCGTGATGCATGGCCCCACAAAATGCAGGGCGCGCATGCCCTTAAAAAGCTCCCACGCTATTCGAAAGATTAAAGATAGTTCAAAGGAGCGGGATTGTGGGCCTTCGAGGAAGCGTTGTTCCACAGACTGGACTGAAATTTTGCCCCAATGCCAATCTCGTATTCTCGTTTGCTCACTTGAATCGATCATATGCTCAATTGCGAAGACTTAGGCCTCTTAAAAATTGCCATATCGTAAAGGCGGCAATTCGAGCTGTTGCCGCGTCATGATCGTAACTGGGGTTATGCTCGACAATATCAATAGAACGTACAAAAGGGGTTTTGCCTGCAAGAAAAGCAGCTTCAAACCAGATCGATTTATCCATCCCGTTTTCATTAGGTCTACTGACCCCTGGGGCAATCGCCTGATCGAGCGCATCTAAATCGAACGAAACGAATCCACTATTTGTGCGATGTAAAAAGAATCGCTCTATTTCACCCTCACTCATTTGGTGAGACCAGCGATAACGAGCTTGTCGTTCGTCCAAATACGCAAGGTGTGCTGCAGCACATCCATGCGGCGCGAGCCCAAAAACGGTGTATTCTGCAAGTGGGCATAGAGGACTCTCAAGTGCTTGCCGGAAAGGCGAACCAGAATGACCTAATCCTTCTTTCAACTCTCGCACATCTGGATGAGCATCAATGTTGAGGGCCCACACCGACTGGCCTGATTGTGCGTATCCTAAGTAATGTCCATAACTTGTTTCATGCCCGCCACCAAGGATTATTGGTATAATTTTTCGGGCAAGCAGTGACGCAATTACCTTACTCAAATGTTCTTGGTTCTCCTCAAGAGAGTCGCCGCAAATGATATTTCCTAAATCAATTCCACGCCGGAAAAGAGCATTTTGTCGTTCGAACATTTGGGCGTCTGGGGTCAATTTATATAACCAAGACCGGATAACATCTGGTGCAGCGCTGGCACCAACTCTCCCGCCATTTCGGGCTACACCGATATCACAAGGAAAACCGAGTAGCGCAAATACTACCTGCTCTGAGTTTGTATTTTGTCCCAGTAAAGAGCCAAACCTATGGTCTGAACCGGCAACTCGTTGTTCATTTGGAATGTATGCGGACAGGAGGTTTTGCACGTCAATCATAACAGCTTCCCAGACTTAAATACTGAAATTTCCCGCGAAGGGTTAAAATGCGAGATCCATTCCTCAACTGAAAGCGCGTCAATAAGTGCAAAATCGGCTAATTTGCCAACCTCAATTGAACCAATACTTTCTTGTAATTGCAGCGCCCGTGCGGCATTAATGGTAACTCCCTGCAACGCTTCATAGGGGCTCGCACCATTTTGCGTGCAAGCCAAAAGCATAACGAGTTCAAGTGAAAAACTGGGCGCGGAGCCCGGATTAAAATCTGAGGCGAACGCGACAGGCAAACCCGCTTTTCGAAATCTTTCCATGCGCGCCCATTTTTCTCGGGTGTATAATGTAGCAATGGGCAATAGCACCGGCATCACTCCATGAGCTGCCATAGCGTGCAATCCCGCATCACTCGCATATTCAAGATGGTCAGCTGAAATAGCGCCTACATCTGCGGCCAGTTCAGCGGCTCCAAAAGATGAAAGCTGGTCGGCATGTAATTTGAGTTTTAAACCCAGGTTGGTGGCCCGAGTTAAAATACGTCGAGACTCCTCAATAGAAAATGCCGAGACTTCACAAAAGACATCACAAAATTTAGCAAGGTTTTGCTCGGCCACCTGGGGCAAAAGCTGTTCACAAAGAATATCAATATACTCGGTGCGTTTCTGTTTGAACTCTGGAGGAATAGTATGTGCACCTAAGAACGTCGGAACAACTCGCGTCACAGCTTCTTGCTGTAGTCGCTTATACACTCGTAGCTGTTTAAGCTCAGCTTCGACAGAAAGCCCATATCCCGATTTAGCTTCTACGGTAGTAACTCCACGAGCGCTCATTTGCCGCAAAAAGATCTTCGTTCGCTCGAAAAGCGCGTCTTCATTTACCTTGCGAGTCTGCTGCATGGTATTAAGGATGCCACCACCTCTTTGCGCAATCTCAAGGTACGTGGTTCCCAAGCACCGTTCTTTAAATTCATCAGCGCGCCAGCCACCAAACGCCAAATGAGTGTGACAATCTATGAGGCCCGGTACTAAAATTTTTTGATTCGCGTTGAGGCTTGGCGTCTGTTGATATTCAGGTGGAAGATCTTTTTCTGCGCCAAGCCAAGAAAAAGCGTCATTCTGAATAACTAAGGCTGCTGTTTCTACATATTCAGATTGAGCCTTAGCTCTATTCTCTGCACAGGAATACAGTTTACTAATATTCCGCACTACCTGCACATTCATGAGTGTTTCCTCATTGGCAAATCAATTCCCTTTGATTGTGCAGTTTCTATTGCAAGGGCATAACCAGCATCAGCGTGCCTCATCACCCCAGTCCCGGGATCTGCAGTGAGGACTCTTGTCAAACGTTCAGCAGCAAGCTCGGTGCCGTCTGCCACAGCAACCATGCCTGAATGAATAGAGTACCCAATCCCCACCCCACCGCCGTGATGGAGTGAAACCCAGCTGGCCCCACAAGCCGTATTGAGCAACGCGTTCAGTATTGGCCAATCTGCTATTGCATCCGATCCATCTCGCATTGCTTCAGTTTCTCGATTTGGGGAAGCAACTGATCCGGTATCAAGATGATCTCGCCCAATAACTAACGGGGCTTTTACTTTGCCCTTCGCCACAAGCCAATTAAACTTGGCCCCCAATTCAGACCGTTCACCATAGGCCAGCCAGCAAATGCGCGCTGGTATTCCCTGAAATTGTATTTTCTTACGTGCAAGATCAATCCAATTTGCGAGTTGCTGGTGCTTAGGAAATGTTTCAAGCACCATCGCATCAGTTACAGCTATGTCTTCAGCTTCGCCCGAGAGTGCAGCCCAGCGAAATGGGCCAGAACCACGGCAAAATAAAGGCCTAATATACTGGGGAACAAAACCGGGTATTTCGAAGGCCTGAGTGTAGCCGCGCCGATCGCTGACCTGCCCCCGGAGATTGTTGCCGTAATCAAATACAACAGCTCCCTGGCTTTGGAGCATCCGCATTGCCTCTACGTGCGCGAGCATTGAATCTAAAACTTTTTCTTGATAACTCGCAGGGTCCTTTTGGCGAGCCTGCTCGGCTTCCTCAAGAGTATGCCCAAGAGGAATATATCCGCGCATTAGATCATGTGCCGATGTTTGATCGGTTACCACATCTGGCACAATTCCTCGGCGCACAAGTTCTGGCAGCACCCAAGCGATATTCGCCACAAGCCCAACCGATAATGGGCGCTTCTCCGATTTTGCCTTTGCGAGAAGAGTTAGAGCCTCATCTAGACTTTCACTCATGAGATCGCAGTAGCCTGATTTAACTCTGCGCTCTATCCGGGTTTTATCAATATCTACCCCCAAAAAGGCTGCGCCATTCATGGTCGCTGCCAACGGCTGCGCCCCACCCATACCGCCTAATCCTCCACTCACAACCAGGCGGCCAGCAAGAGTCCCCGCAAAATGCTGACGGGCACACTCAGCAAAGGTCTCATAAGTTCCCTGCACAATTCCCTGAGAACCAATATAAATCCAAGACCCGGCAGTCATCTGCCCATACATCGTGAGCCCCAAAGCTTCTAAACGGCGAAACTCGTCAGCAGTCGCCCAACGCGGGACCAAATGCGAATTAGCAATGAGAACCCTAGGCGCATGTTCAAATGTGCGAAATACCCCAACCGGTTTCCCAGATTGGACCAGAAGAGTTTCATCATTTTTTAGGCGCTTCAGAGTCTGAATGATAACTGACAAACACTCCTGATTTCGCGCTGCTTTGCCTGTGCCTCCATACACAATCAACTCCTCTGGGCGCTCAGCCACAGCCGGATCAAGATTGTTGCAAAGCATGCGTAGAGCCGCTTCCTGCTGCCAACCAAGACAATTAAGCTTAGCTCCTAAGGGAGTTTTGGGGGTGTAATGCATGCACAATTTTTAATCGAAAAAGGAAAGTTGAGAACCTAAAATAATAATCCTTTCTACTTGAATCTATTGAAAAAATGGAGTATGTTTTAGCAGCTAAAACACTATCGCACACAATAAAACCACAATTATGAATCATTCCGTGGACCCCTCAATTCGTCCAGAGCAAGAGAGCACCTGGCATCTATATCTCGCCTATGGGTTAGTTGTAGCAACAGCAGCGGCCGCGGAATTTTTACCAAGCTCACCAATTGCTCACGAAGTTGGGCATCAGTTCGGTCATGCGCTTCGAGGCTGTCAAAGGCCGGCCGAAACAGAAGCGAATCCTTCCTCTCCTTTTGACTCCCTCATCGTTCCGAGTCAGAGATAACCCAGGTCTGCATTTTGCTCGTGCATGACGTATCCTAAGAGGATATGAACCATGCATGGCACTCACAATTAAAGAAAATCAAAAACTTTCCCTATCTCAAATTTTAGCTGTCGCAGGTGGAGCAAAAGTTTCCCTCAGCCCTGCTACCAAGAGACGATTAAGCATCCAGCGCCAGAAGCTTGTGGCGCAGTTACGACAATCAAAAGAACCAGCCTATGGTTTTAATCGCGGGTTTGGACACAATGTTGAAAAATCAGTTGCAGAGAAAGATCTTGAACTACTCCAACTAAATCTTGTTCGCTCTCACGCCTCCGGAGTAGGCCCCGAAATTCCCACTCAGATAGTTAGAACCGCCATGCTTCTGAGGGCTCATTCTTTAGCCCAAGGTTTTAGTGGCGTCAG
>JBIKUD010000063.1:0-12708 GCA_044347745.1 Bdellovibrionota bacterium | reverse complement strand
CTTACCGTTTACTCGAATACCACTCAGTGATTTTGCGTTCTCAACAAACAAGCCTTGGGCGCGTTCTTGCACACTAAGATGCTCTAGGGAGAGCGTAGTGCTCAAAAGCACTAAGTTAGAGCTGCCACCACGGCCAATTAAGATTGGGCCTGAAAATTCTTGATGTAGCCTTTCTTCTTGCCCGTTTTGCTGTGTCACTCGGATATAGCGGATCATGTCTACCTACCGATACCAATACACAACAAAAATATGTAGAAGCACCGCGACAAGCAGCGCGAAGGAGAGCGGCACATGCACATAAAGCCATACCTGTAAAAGCGACACCGTGCGCACATCTTCCTGAAGCTGCAACGCTAGTTGCCGTTTTTTTGCAATCAGCGCCAGCATACTATGCGCATCACTTTGCTCGGCGTCACTAAGCTTACTCATATATTCGGCCTCAAGACTGGTCTGGCGCGCAGGCACCAGTGATCGTTTGCGTGCCACCCAAATACTCGGCGCAAAATTAAAGTCCGCCGCCTCTCGTAGCTTAACAAAAAGATCGCTTTTACCTTGGAGCATCTTTTCTACATCAGCGGTTTGCTGCTGAATTGCTTCGAGTAGCTTTTTTGTTCCTCCACCACCTCGATGAGCTTGAATTTTTGGAGCAAGAGTTACATAGCGAATCGCTCCATAAACGCCGCTGATTATCACAATAAGCATAAGCCCGTACGCTAGCGTATGCACGTTCAATCCAAACTGAAAGCCAGAATGCAGGGGCACAAGTAGCGCTAACGAAACACCAAGCCACACATGCGCCGATAACCACCCTTGCAGCGTTCCTGAGGCTGAATGGTACGAACGTTTGCGCGCCCCAAACCACATTAAATACAGAATGCCCAGGGCCGAAAACACCCCATATGTCCAGCCTAACCAAGAACTACCGCTGCGTCCTCCAAGCGGTTCATCAAGCACATAGAGGCTTATACACACGAGCATAAGCAACACATGTACCCGCATCCAGCGCCAGCGCTTGTAGGTTAAGAAATTCTCCATTCTACACCGCCCGCTTCTCGTTCAAGATATGCAGCATTTTTGAAGGGTTTACTCGAAGAGCAGCTCCAGTTGGGCAGGCTCTTACGCAGGCAGGACCACCAACAAGCCCGCTACACAAATCACATTTGCCCGCCTTCGCAGCGCCCTTTTCCTTTTTTTTGCCAAAACCAAATAATGTAAGCAGCGAAAAACCACTTCCATTTTCTGGGTACACCATGCGTATCACCCCATAGGGGCAATTACGCACGCAGTTCCCGCAGCCAATACAGTTGTCGCGAATGACCACTTCGCCGTTGGGCTGACGCACGAGGGCATCTGGGGGACAATCGAGCATACACAAGGGGTTTTCACAGTGACGGCAGGAAATAGGTATTTGGATAGAGGCAAAACTTTTCCCGCCCTTACGGTCAAGGCGGCTATACCCTCCATGGGTTGCTGCGCAGGCTGACTCGCAATTATCACAGCCAATACATTTGTCTGAATCAATCAACAAAAAATTATCGGCATCGGTCACCCCCTGTGCCATCATAAAATCAAGCACATTGCCAACCCCAGAATCGAGGCTGGCGCCCGCATTCTCGATTTCCCGAGCTCGTGTTTGCTCGGCAAGACGCATGCGAAGGGCCTGATTGCGCTCTAAAATAGCGCTAAAATCGGCCTTACTTATAACAATAGTGTCGCAAGGCACTACCGCCGATACCGTAGCACTGCGGGGGCGCGGCTCTAACGCCATCAGCGCCATTTCGCCCACCAAATTTCCAGCTGCAAGGTAGGTTTGTGTTATTTCTTGCCCAGCGGAGTTTCGCCTCGCAATTTTTACAGATCCTTTGCGAATCACATATAAACAGTCACCAATATCGCCCTCTTTAAAGAGCGTCTCTCCTTTTTTAAATGCTTTCAGTTGCGCTCGACCCACTACCTCTTTTAGAAATTCTGCTTCAGCGTCAGGAAACGCCGACGTTTGCAACGCGCGCAGCATAAATGCTTCATCTAATTGGCGCTTTACCGACGGGACTGAATTCATTAATTTCAGCATCTGTTTTCGTGGAGTTTCAAGCAGAATGCTGGAAGCCGCGGCCTTCACCGTGGCAGTACGTCGACGGCCAGACAACAGCCCCATCTCCCCAAAAAAAGTTCCGGACTCAAGCGTGAGGCTCTTGGACTTTGAGGGAATAAGAACGTCGACAGACCCTTCAACCACACTAAAAAAAGTATCGGTATAATCATTACGTTCAAAAATAAGATCGCCGGCTTGGGGTTGATGTACTTTTGATTCAATAATGAGTTCACGAAACTGGGCAGAACTAAGGTCTTTAAAGAGAGGTAATGCGGCAAAAAATTTGCTTAATTTTTCTGCGCTCGAACCAGGCAACTCGGCGAGCTTTTCGTCAATTAAACCCTGGTCAGCCGGCTCAACGTTATTACCAAGCAGGTGTTCAATTACCTCATACCCCTGGTTAATGGCCTGCTTAATAAGCGGGTAGCCTATGAGCGCACCCAAAATATACAACCCTGGCACATTAGATTGATACGTTTCGTCCACTTGTGGCACTGCAGCGGGATCTGCGCTGGGGAACTGGATACCGCAAGACTCCAGAAACTTTCGCGGCATAATGCAGCCCAGTCGCGCAATGACATGGTCAACATCAACCGCAATTTCCCCCTCTTGGCCAGAGATAACAACCGTGCGGCCCTCTATGCGTAGCACTTCCGAGTTTGCGAACATGCGCACTTTCCCCACCCGTATAGCGTCGAATATTTTAGAGGCATTAGCATCTTTTGCTCGCGGGAAATCATCGGTTCTGTTAAGCAGAAACACTTTATTGTGTTCACAAAGCGCCAAGGCGTTTTCTATGGCAGCATCTCCGGCACCCACAACCAGGATGCTCTTTTTTTCAAAAGCATCGGGATCTGCCAACGTATAAGCGACTAAACTTGGGTCTTCACCCGATACCCCAAGCTTACGCGGCGTTCCCTGCACGCCAATGCTGAGAATCACTTTATCGGCTGTTATCTTGCCGCCGCCCGTCGTTAGTTCAAATACAGGCCCAACACGTTGGATTGCCAGGATCTCGGCCTTCCGAACATTTACCTCTTTACGATTGACAGCCTCACCCCATCCAGCCAGCACCTGCTCACGCGAGCCCGCCTCAAAGGGAACAAAACCACGCAGCGGTAGCCTGCCAGGCTCTGCCATAACAAGCTTTCTAAGTTGGTAATCGAAGACTGTGTTACCTATTTCCCGCTTTTCGATAAGGATATGCGACATTCCGTGGTGTGCAGCATTGGTAGCAGCACCCAAACCGGCTGGACCGGCGCCAATTATAGCGATTGAAAAATGATCGGACATGCAATTCGTGGGCTAAAGATGAACCGGCTTTGAGCTAATAGCAAGAATGAACATGCGAAAGCTCCAAGAGATGGAGAGCAAAGAAACATCGTTATAAAAGAAAGTTCTGCGAAAATTCCTATTTCAGATCAGACGCAACCTGGGATACTTTGCAAGCTATCGTGAGCAGAATTCTATTCTTCGTATGTTTGCTCCTCATTCCATCAGTTGTGGCGGCAACGCCAGATGCGAAAGAGGAAATTGACCTCATTAAGAGGGAGGCACCTCGATATCTTGGCACCGGTTCCTGCGCCTCGTCCAATTGCCACGGAAGTGCGACTCCCCGAAATTCCTCAAATGTCCTGCAAAATGAATACCGCACCTGGAGCGCACACGATAAACACGCCAAGGCTTGGCTCATATTAAAAGATGCAGCGGCAAAACGAATTGGAGATCATTTAGGTATATCCGATGTCAGCAGCGACCCGGGGTGCGTAAGTTGCCATGGCACCCATGCGACTGACGCGAGTCACTTTACTGAAGGATTTAAAATCGAGGACGGCGTAACCTGCGAAACCTGCCACGGGGCTGCCGAGCACTATGTAAAGTCTCACACCCAAAAGGGTGTAACCCGAGAGACACTTTTAAAAGACGGATTAAAAGATTTAGTTCCGTTGTCTACACGGGCTCAGTTTTGCCTTACCTGTCACTATGGTTCCGAAAACGCGGCAGTGAATCACCGGCTTATTGGAGCGGGTCACCCGAGACTCTCATTTGAGCTCGACACCTACTCTATGCTTCAGCCGTATCATTGGGTCGTAGACGCAGACTATGTAGAACGGAAAGCAGCATACTCAAACGTGCAGGCTTGGATAATAGGACAAATTGAGTTGAGCAACGCCATGCTTCAGGCGCTTAATTTTCCAAAGCGTTTAATGCAGGGACCCTTCCCAGAACTTAGTTTGCTCACTTGTTATTCTTGCCATCATTCTCTGACAGATGCTCAATGGAAAGTGAGAGAGTATAAAGGCAAACCTGGAGAACTTCGCCTAAACACGGCTTCGCTATTGATGGTGCAGCATATTGCCAGCGCACTAGAATTGCCCTCACGAAACAAGATAGTAGAGGGAATTACGCAGCTCGAAGCGGACTATGCAACCCTTCAAGTAGCAGCCGCTGTTAAAGAGTTACAAGGAACGTTAGAAAAAACCTTACAAGATCTCTCTCAGGCTAGCTTCGATGCTCCAAAACTGAAGTCTCTACTTCGCGTGCTCACCCACTTGGGAGCAACTGTACCCCACCTTCCCTATGAGTCGGCAGAACAAATTGCAATGGGACTCAGCGCAGTTCTGGCTTCCGCAAAAGTAGAGCTTAAAGAATTGCAGCCGTTCGTGGACGCCGTGTATGCGTCACTTAAATCTCCGCATGAGTTCCGCCCGGAAGAGTTTACAAGTAGCTGTAAGAAACTTGCATCAAAACTCTAGCCGTAGAGCAACTTCCGTATCTTTCAGCACGCTTTAAACTAGAAGCCATCTCATAATTCGTAAATTTGAGATGGCTTCTAGGCACGCCAAGGATGGCGTGCTCGGCGACCGAGCTTGCGAGGAAGCCGGTGCTACGCAAGGACGGGGCTTTTTGGGGTCCCCGTCCGAGCTTGGAGCACTCTCATAAATGCCAAGGAGGGCATTTATGAGATGAGTTCTAGTGATAGCTCCCTGCTTTCTTAATACCTGCCGCAATTGCATCAAATAGCATCTGAGGCTTTACTGGCTTTGACACGTATCCATCCATACCAGCATCCAAACAAGTTTTATTATCGCCCTCAAGTGCGTTAGCGGTAAGTGCCACTATCGGGATGTGGCCTCCTTTACTGGCCTCAATTTCGCGAATTTTTTTTGTCGCTTCCAAGCCATTAAGAAGCGGCATATGCCAATCCATTAGAACCAGATCAAAGCCCTCACGCTCAAAGGCCTCCACAGCCTGTTGTCCATCTGACACCAGCTCTACCTGATGTCCCCGCTTTTTAAGTAGTGTCACAATCAATTTTTGATTAACGATATTGTCTTCGGCTACCAGAATTTTTAGCTGCGGACCAACTCCTGTCCCAGCTGAAGGAACCGGAACTGCTATCGCATCTTGCGAAGCGACCTCAGTCGCGCCTGTATTCTGAGTTTCCTGCGGCGCACTGAGCTCTGGCAGTTTAAAGGTAGTTGTAAAATGAAAGGTGCTGCCAATTCCTTCTCTACTTTCCACCCAGATTTGCCCTCCCATAAGCTGAACAAGCTTGGCGGAAATGGAGAGGCCCAAACCCGTTCCTCCATATTTACGAGTAGTCGAGGCATCGGCCTGGTTAAATGATTCAAAAATCGCTGCTTGTTTGTCGGCGGGAATCCCAATTCCCGTATCACTAATGACATAATGTAACGCGGCCTTATTAGGGGACAACTCTTCGGGCCAAACCTGCAAAGTAATCGCACCTTCTTTTGGGGTAAATTTTACGGCATTTCCTAGCAAATTTGTTAAAACTTGGCCCAAGCGCGTAATGTCGCCAATTACCACTGCAGGAACAAGCGGATGAATTTTTTGCACCAAAGTAATTTGCTTGCTCAAACAGGCTGGCATCATAATTGCCGTTACGGCTTTAATGCTTGCCTCCAAAGTGAAGCTCCGTTCTTCAAGAATCATTTTGCCAGCTTCTAGCTTGGACACATCGAGAATATCATTCAATACAGTCAGCAATGATCGTGCAGACTGATCAACCATCAGTAGTTGCTCGCGCTGCTCGGGGGTGAGATCGGAATCTAGTACCAATGAGGTAAGCCCCATAATGCCATTCATAGGCGTGCGAATTTCGTGACTCATATTCGCCAGAAAATTACTCTTTATCTTACTTAAGTTCAACGCCTGCTCAGTGGCATTCACTAGTTTCTGCATGAGATATATGAGCCCAGCAGCAGCCAAACTAAGCAGGGAAACTGCACCGATAATTTGCAGGTAGGTGAGATACAGCAGCTTATTAATCCGGCTCGCGGTAAGCGAAACCTCCACGCTGCCTACAACTTGAGCTTGGTGCAAAATCTCTGAATTGAAGGTGTAATCTGCAGAGCCCCGGCCAAGGGCAAGAAGCGGGGAGTCTTTTTGAGCAAAGATAGTATTCTTCGTAGCCTCGCCTTCAAAAACTTTAAGGGAAAGGAAATCGGGGTTTGCAAGCTCGGCCGTCAGAATCTCATAGACTTGTTTTTCGTCTACCCCCCAAAGTGGTGCTCCTAAGATTATGCTCAGCCGCTTGGATGCTCTCTGACCCTCCGATTGAAGTTCCGTATGTCGAGAGTTAAATTCATGTCTTGCCAAAAAAAGTCCGAATAAGCCAAAAAGCAAAGCTGGCAGAATCATTGATAAAACTTTGCTTAACTTCCGATGGAACATGAAATTCAGATTAAAAATCATAAGTTGCGGGTTTCATACGATTTATCGGATACTGTTGGTGTGAACCTAAGTGCTACCAAAAAGCACAGTTACTTAAGGGTTTTCAACAACTTACAACTAGAGATTGATTTAGAAATAAATGAAAATTTGTAGAGCTCTCTTTTTAACTATCGTTCTCTTTTCTAGCTTCGCCACCGCCGCCTGGTCAGAGATAATCGCCTTGCGCGCGGATAGGTGGTACCCCTACAACGGGGATCCTCAGGCAGAAAAACCCGGGTTTATGATCGAAATTGCGCGTGCAGTATTTGAGGCTGCTGGTCACACGGTTGACTATCAGGTTATTCCTTGGACCCGCGCGCTCAAAGATGCCGAACTGGGAAATATCGATGGAGTAGTGGGTGCAGCTAGGGGCGATGCCCCAAATTTTGTTTTTCCAAATACGCCTCAAGGGCAAACCCGTTACGCCTTTTTTACGTTAGCCAACTCAACTTGGAATTACAAAGATCCAACCGATTTACAATCTGTGGTAGTGGGCATGATCTCTGACTATAGTTACGGTCCAACCTTCGACGCGTGGGCAAAAGCACGTACACAAACAAAACAACTTCAAACAACCAACGGCGATACCGCGTTAGAGCAAAACATTAAAAAGCTTCAACGAGGGCGAATCGATGTGCTTATCTCCTCCCCTGATGTATTCAACTGGACTGTGGGTGCGATGGGCATGGCTAAGCAAGATTTTCGGCAAGCCGGTATGCTGCCCGAGGTAGATGATATTTTTATTGCGTTTTCTCCGAAGCGAAAGTCGAGCGACGCTTATGCAAAACTGCTTGCAGATGGAGTTTTAAAATTACGCGCGGATGGCAGACTCGCTACTATCCTTGCGCGTTATGGAGTCAGTGACTGGAACTAAAGGCGCTAGGATTATGTGTCCTGAAAAACACAATGGTTGCGATGGGCCCCGGTCCCTACTCCCAACACTCTCGAACCGGTGTATCGCTCAATATGACGAAGCAAATTTTGTAGCGCCTGAGGTAATGCTGCATACGTCTTCGCGCTCTCCGCAGCTAACGTGTAAGCTGGCCACAGCTGATGTTTAACTTCAAGCTGATAACAGCGCCGATTAGAGGCCGGCACATAATCAATTTTTTCTCCTTCGGCGTAGTATTCTTCTACTACAGGTATTCCACCTAATGCGGTACCACTAAAATCTTGCAGCAAATCGCATTTATTAAGAAATATTTCATCAACACCATTAGCTCGCACCACCGAGGCAAGCTGCACCAAATCAAGCGCTCCTATGCGGCGAGGTCTCCCAGTCACCGAGCCGTACTCATTCCCCAACATTCGCAGCCCTATTCCCATCTCAAATGGGGAAGCCGAGGCGAGCATCGCCTTAGCCTCGTATAACGTTGCTTCAATAGATTTGGTGTGTGCAGCACCGCCATTTTTCATGCAATATTCTTCAGATGCTTTTCCGCCAAACTCCGAAGGAAACGGACCGAAGCCCACACGAGACATTATGGCTTTGGCCACGCCAATAGTTTTTCGGTGAAATGTTGGAGGCAAGTCGCCACCCACATAAGCGGCGGCCGCCACGGTGCTGCTTGAAGTAACATAGGGCACCATTCCCTTAGTCACATCCAACATATAAGACTGCGCGCCTTCAAATAAAACCTTTGCGCCTTGCTCCACTTGCTTGAGAAGAAAATTGGTATCCCGCTGAATAAAACTAAGAAGCTGGCCCAGTGCCTGCTCCATTTTTTCGATTAACTCATCAAGATTTGCAGCGTCAAATTGATAGGCCTGGGCTTGAAACTCAAAGTTACGCCGCATCTCGGCAAAAAAGAACTGGGGCTCATCAATTAGATCTCCTAAACGAATATTTACAATACGTGACCTATCTGTGCGGAGCGCCTTATCTGCATAGGCGGGTCCAATTCCATTTTTAGTAGTGCCAATATGCGAGCCAGTCAGGGCATCAATAATGCTGTGATGTGGCTGAATCACTGAGCACTGATCCGAAATATGCAGCCGCCCTCGAAGAGAGTAACCAGCGACTTCAAGCTTATGAATCTCATCAACCATCTTTTCCAGGTTAACTACACATCCTGAGCCGATGACTAGCATTTTGTCAGGATACATTACGCCCGATGGGATTTGGTTAAAGGCAATGCGCCCTTTATCGGTTTCAATAGTATGCCCTGCGTTTGCCCCGCCGTTGAAACGGCAAATAACATCGTAGGCTGGCGCCAAGTAGTCAACCACCTTGGCCTTGCCTTCATCACCAAATTGTAGCCCAATCAACACATCAGCATATCCGGCGCGAGAGCCAGCAGAATGAACAACGCCCATTTGTTTCCATGTGTAAGAGATAGAACCGTTACTGCGCTATGCTAGCGGAATCTTGCTAAGCCATCAATAAAATTGAGATCCATGGCCTTTTGATTTCACTCCAACTTAAGTAGACTTAAACCCGCTATATATCTGGAGCTTCATTATGAAAAATGCATTTATCGTTGATGCTGTTCGCACCCCACGAGCCCGTCGCAAGGGCAAATTTTTGGGTGTACATCCAGTCGACCTTCTTACCTACCCTTTAAATGCTTTAGTTGCTCGCAACAAACTAAACCCTGAAGTTATTGAAGATGTAGTCATGGGCTGCGTTACCCAAACCGGAGAACAAGGCTGGTGTGCTGCTCGCAGTTCTGTTTTGGCGGCCGGCTGGCCAATTTCGGTTCCCGCCACCACCGTAAATCGTTTGTGCGGCTCGGGACAACAGGCCACCAATTTTGTAGCCTCCAGCATTCAAGGTGGCACCTATGAACTCGCAGTGAGCGGTGGTCTTGAGCACATGACCCGCTGTCAAATGTTTAGTGACATCGGCGGCGAAGAAAGCACACTGCTTAAAAAGTTCCATCCAGATCTTGTGCAGCAAGGAATGGCCGCAGAAATTTTATCTTCTGAATATAAACTCACTCGCGCGCAACTTGATGAATACGCATTTCATTCTCACCACAAGGCCACCAAAGCTCGGGCAGCTGGTTATTTTAAAAATAGCCTCGTGGCAGTTCCCTACTTTGACGAACAAAAAAATCAGCTTCTGTGCGACACCGATGATAATATCCGACCTGAAACAACGATTGAAACTTTGGCGGGCTTAAAAACAGTTTTTAAGCCCGACGGTGTTATTACCGCAGGCAATGCTTCCGCTATTGTTGACGGTGCTGCTGCAATTTTATTGGCAAGCGAAGACGCCCTCAAAAAGCATCACCTAAAAGCCAGAGCCCGCATAGTTTCCACGGTAGCTGTTGGCTCCCCTCCGCGCATCATGCTTACTGGCCCAATAATGGCGTCACAGATGGCACTTAAAAAGGCGGGGCTAAACGCAAACGATATTGATCTATGGGAAATAAACGAAGCCTTCGCGCCTGTGCCCTTGGTAACGATGCAGCAGCTAGGAGTTGACCCGCAAAAAGTAAACGTGAACGGCGGAGGAATTTCCTTAGGTCATCCACTCGGCGCAACGGGAGCCATGCTTATTGGCACAGCCTTGGATGAACTTGAAAGAACTAAGAAACGCTATGCCTTAATTACCATGTGTATTGGTTTGGGCATGGGTATAGCGACGGTGATTGAAAGGGCTTAGGAGTATTAATCTCTGCTTGTATCGAAGCAGCTAGAATCTGCCCGGCTTCAGATGAGCCAGGCGCTAACTTAAGTTGCCCAGCCGGTAAGCTTACCACCTTTGACTGAAAACCAACGCGGAGAGCGTCAAGACTTTCGTTTTTTCGAATGCCAAAAACAAAACAGCCCCGCAAGGATCATACAGGCACCCAAGGCCGTCAGAATCTGATAGGGCATACTTGCAAATTCAGTAACCCTGCTCACCTGTGGGTTTTGCCGTAGATAGGTCACTGTTGCTTTGCGGGTGCTTAGAGCCTTACGGTAGTCGTCGCCATCAACATCAAACTCCTTGGTGAGAGCAGGAAAGTTTTCCGGCTTATACTCCAACACAAGCTGCGATGATTGTCCGCCCTTAGCAGAGAGCGCCCTTGAGGAACTTGAGATTAGGCGCCCCTCTGTAGTTGCCGAATTCTCTTTAAGGAGACGCGCTGTCTCCAGGGCATACCAGCCGGAACAAGCAAGATAAAAGCCAACGCTGACAAGCGCGGAGACTATCAAGTTTATCTTCAATTGTTGATTTAAGCGCATAAAACCCTTAGAAAACTATTCCAAGAGCGCCTGTTCCATTTGTTTCGCTTACCGTAGCCCGTTCAAAATATCAGCACATAGACAATAATTATACTGGCTCCCGCCAGATCAAATAAGAACCCCACTTTTCTCATCTCCAAAGCCGGGACCTTGCCAGTACCATACACAATAGCATTCGGGGGTGTGGACACCGGAAACATGAAGCCAAAACTGGCGCCAAATGTGGCCGCTAGGACCAAAGCCGTTGTAATATCTGTGCTCATTCCCTGAGCCAGGGTTGCACCGAGGATGAGCGGAATAAGGATAGATGCGGCAGCAGTATTAGAGGAAAATTCCGACAGCAAGATGCTGGCGCCTACAACGATCGAGCCAACAAGCAAAGGGCTCGAAATTGGGCCAGCGAAAATAAAAGCGCTCACGTCTTTGGCTGCGCCACTCTGTTCAAGCAAAGCACCCAACGTTAGCCCTCCTCCAAATAGCAACAAAGTACCCCAGTCAACCTTAGCCGTCTCCGACCAGTGAAGGTTACAATTGCTGGAACCATGACCTGAAATTGGCAAAAAGAACAGAATCAACGCCCCGGACAACGCAACAACACTCATCGAAAGCCTTTCACTGAGCGCGGTAAGCGCACTTGAGTTTGGGAACAACACGGGGAGAAGCGGAGCAAAGATCCAGAGCAGAATAACCAGGATAAAAACCACGGCCACCTGTTTTTCCGCAATTTTTAAAGGACCAAGTTTTGTAAGTTCCCTAGCGAATTCCTCTTTGACTCGCGGAAAGTTTAGATTTGGCAAGGGATAATACAAATGAAAAATAAACAGCATCATAGCCAACATAAGCAACGAAACCGGCAAAGCGGCTGCCATCCATTGTCCAAACGAGATCACTATTCCGTGCTGCGCTAAAAGTTTCAAAGCGATTAAATTTGGTGGTGATCCAACCGGAGTTGCCAAACCGCCGATGCTGGCTGCAAACGCACAACCTAAAAGTAGTCTTAAAGACATAGCATGCCGGACGGCCGCTTCTGGGACTTCCCGCTCTAAGCAACGGAGCACTCCCAGTGTAATGGCAGTCATGATAGCGGTAGCGGAGGTGTTGGATATCCACATGCTTAGCACGAAGGTGGTTGCAGCAATCATCACGTTTATATTTAAAAAAGATGTTCCGGGCATACATCGGCTTAACAAAAAATAAGCTAAGCGCTTGTCCAGTCCATGTTTCTCTAGCGCCAAACCCAAGAGAAAACATCCCAGAAAAAGAAACAGAATGTCGCCGCCAAAAGCATCAAATGCTACGTTCGCGCTGGTCACCCCATAAAGCACAGCCAGCACGGGCACCAGCAGTCCTGTTGCTGCCAATGGAATCGGCTCAAAAACCCAAAGCCCAACTATACTTAAAAAAATTGAGAGTACCGCTGGATGAGGTATGTCAAAACCGAAAACCAAGGCTGGAGGCAAAGCAAGCAGCGCCGCAGATGAAAACAGCTTAGGTAAACAAGAGACCTGCATAGGACGCTCCGTAAAATGACACCCTTAATGCTTGCTGACTCGGCCAGAAGCTGGCTAGCTCGCTAAGTATATACTGAGCGCAGAATGAATTTCCGCCTTTACCACTAACTCTCCATCGCGAAGTATATTGCGCAGGCGAAGCCGTAGCCATCAACAAATATACCGCTCATACAAAAAAGGGCAGCGCGGTAG
>JBIKUD010000003.1:0-121105 GCA_044347745.1 Bdellovibrionota bacterium | reverse complement strand
CTCCAACTTCATCCAAGAAAAAGGTTCCCCCATCAGCGGCTTCAAAAAGTCCAATTTTATCTCGCACCGCTCCCGAAAATGCCCCGCGAACATGGCCAAAAAGCTCAGACTCTAAAAGCGCGTCACTAAATGCGGAACAATTTTGGACAATAAACGGCTTCTCGCGCCGTGGGCTGGCAAAGTGTAAAGCAGAAGCCACTAACTCTTTTCCCGTGCCCGACTCTCCTTGAATCAAGACAGAAACTTCCGACTCCTTAATTTTTTCGAGTAAACTATAGACTTCGCGCATGGCCGTACTGGTCCCAATGAGTTCACCAAACGAACACTCAGACCCAATACGCTGGAGCAGTTGTGCATTCTCTTTACGGCTTTGCTCAAGTTCTTGATACAAACGCCTCGTTCGCATAGCGGCGCGAACACGCGCAATCAGCTCATCACTCACATACGGTTTACGGATATAGTCGTCGGCTCCATGCTCGAGTCCCGCAACCAAAGCATTCTGGTCATCATTAGCTGTAAGCAAAAGAACGGGGATATAACGGAACCACGGGTCGCGCTTGAGGCGCTTCACCACTTCGAGGCCACTCAGACCTGGCATCTGCACATCTAAAAGAATTAAATCGGGAGCTTCGGTGCTTACTGCCTTTAATGCAGATTCCCCCGAAGAAGCCGTGGCTGTGTCAAAACCATGAGCCTGCAGCAGCTGCTCCAGGGCGTATAACCCTTCTTCGTTATCATCAACCGCAAGAATTTTGGCCGTCACGAACGCGAAGCTCCCTCTTCATTTAATTGTGGCATCACTAAAGGAAGTTAGCCCTTCATCATGTCAAGGAAGTCTTTATTTGACTTAGTGCCATCCATCTTGCTGAGCAACCACTCCATGGCTTCCACTCCATTGAGTGGATTTAAAACCTTGCGCAGTAGCCATACTTTTTGAAGCACATCATTCTTAAGAAGCAAATCTTCCTTTCTTGTGCCCGACTTATTAATGTCAATGGCTGGATAGACACGCTTCTCAGACAACTTACGGTCGAGCACAAGCTCCATGTTACCCGTGCCTTTGAACTCTTCGAAGATAACTTCATCCATTCGAGACCCAGTCTCAATGAGCGCTGTTCCAATAATGGTCAAGCTGCCGCCTTCTTCAACATTTCGGGCAGCGCCGAAGAAGCGTTTTGGCTTATGCAGAGCGTTGGAATCAACACCACCTGACAATATTTTGCCGCTTGGAGGAACAACCGTATTGTAGGCGCGAGCTAGGCGAGTAATGGAGTCGAGCAAAATGACCACATCTTTCTTGTGTTCAACAAGGCGCTTAGCTTTCTCGATTACCATCTCAGCAATTTGAACGTGCCGCTGAGCTGGCTCATCAAAGGTAGAGCTGACCACTTCACCAGCGACGGAGCGCTGCATGTCAGTAACCTCTTCTGGGCGTTCATCAATTAGGAGCACAATTAAAACCACTTCTTTGTGGTTCTCAGTTATCGCGTTAGCAATATTCTGAAGCAAAACGGTTTTACCGGTTCGCGGAGGCGCTACAATCAATCCGCGCTGACCTTTTCCAATAGGCGCGAACAAATCCATAATACGGGTTGAAATCCCGCCTTTTTTGCTCTCAAGCTTTAAGCGCTCCTGCGGATACAACGCAGTAAGATTATCAAAGTGGATTTTGTTTTTGAGTGCTTCGGGAGTATCTTGATTTACTGAATTTACCTTAAGCAAGGCAAAATATCGTTCGCCTTCCTTTTCGCGCGGAGGACGAATTTGCCCCTCAATTGTGTCACCGGTTTTGAGACCGAAGCGACGGATTTGTGCAGGAGAGACATAAATATCATCCGAACCAGGGAGATAATTATAGTCAGGTGCTCTTAAAAATCCGAAACCATCAGGCAAACATTCAAGCACTCCGGAGCCATATATCGTTCCGTTCGAATCTGACTGCGCTGTGAGAATAGCGAAGATAAGTTCTTGGCGCCGCATGGTGTTGGCGCTTTCAATGTTGAACTGCTGGGATAATTTAATTAGCTCATCTGGCTTCAGCCTTTTGAGTTCGCTCAAATTAATGTCTTTTGCACTTCGTGTTTCACGTTCGGCTCTTACTGCCTCTGATTTCTCTGCCATTTTGTTCTCGTTAATCAATTATGTGACATATCCCCGTCAATTGGTCGAACAATAACGTTCTTAACCGAGTTTTTCCCTTCACGTCACCCAACAACGAATTGCGTAATCACGAATGCGAGGGGAAAAAAAGAGTTTTGAGCGGGAGTTTTTTGAAGTTGGGTAATAATGACTTCTTGGATGATATTAGTCTTAGATTTCAATGTGCGTCAATACATCCTCTTGTTCGCCGTCAGAAACCTAAAAATGCTTGGAATTGCAGGGATTTGAGCTCTCCTCCTGACTCCCTCTCTCTACCGGCCCTGTGCCGGAGAGCTCTATCCCTTGCAATTCTGAGCGCATTTTTGGTCTCTACTTCTTTAATCTGCGCTTCGCGCAGACTTAAGTTTCTATTTCGAGTGCGCTCAGACTTTGTTCCGAGGTTCGGACCACTCTTGCGGGGTACTTAAGTACACCCTCATCGGGTCCTCACCTCGCGCCGCGTCTGAACGCATTCTGACGGCGAACAAATTGAAACCAGCACACCAACCTCTCCGCCGTCAGCGACCTAAAAATGCTTGGAATTGCAGCAAGTTGAGGAGTTTATTGCCCTGCCAAACGTTCGGCTATGGTTTTGGCAGCCACTGCGCGCAGGTAGAGTGGTTCAAGCCCAGAGAGCTCAGCATTGCTCTGCACGAGCTTGTTGCCTCTTTCATCGCCCTTGAAGAGGCGTAGCAACTGTAGGCCTACCTGCATAGGTCGCTCGGTCACGAGGTCTCGTAACCGAGGAACGTCTGGGGATAAGACCGTCACTAATTTTGATTGGGCGTACGTTGCATAAAGAGCCAAAACATCAGACTCGGGAAGAATACATGGGGGGACCAAAGCCTGGCCCGCAGACCAGACGGACACAAAGTACTCATCACGGCGCGCATCTCCTAGACAAATGCTTATGCCTTCTCGTCCGTGTGACCAGGCGGCTGCGGTGGTATAGGTTATGAGCGGAATGCCAAGCGCAAAGGCCAACCCCTTGGCATAGGCAAACCCGATGCGTAACCCAGTAAAGGAACCTGGTCCAGACCCGAGAACCACGGCGGAGAGCTGTCGAGGCAAAACCTCCGCCTTTCGTAAAAGGGCCTCAATTGCAGAGGCTAGTTCTTCACTACTTTTTCCGGGCGCCGTAGATTCCCAACTCAGCGGCTCCGCATTTCCTCTCGTAACCGCGATGCTTAAGTACGGCGAGCTAGAATCAAATGCCAAAACTTCCATGCCGCCCCAGGCTTAGAGCTTTAAGAGATCGTTGCCAAAAGCAAAAATCATTAATGCCAACAAGATGAGCATTCCTACTTGGTTCGCCCACTCTTGAACACGCAAGCTTAAAGGTGCCCCGCGCAAAGCTTCTAAGGTAAAAAATACTAAATGCCCACCATCAAGGATTGGAATGGGCAGTAAATTTAAAATAGCCAAACTCACGCTTAAGAAAATCATAAACTCAAGCACATGCTCAAATCCACGATTAGCGCTTTTGGCCGCCTCTTTAAAAATAAAAATGGGCCCAGAGATGTGCTTAGGCGAAATGAGTCCCTGCACCATGCCCCATAGCCCCGTTATGGTAACACGCGAGAGTACATACACATGGGTCGCCCCTAATAACACTGCATCGCTAAAGGCAACAGGGACCCTTTCAGCATCGGGCACAATTCCAACTTTAACAGACTTCTTCCCTAAAGTGCCCTCAACAACTGCAAGATCCGCTGTGTCATCGGTACCGGAGAGCTTAATAGAGCGCCGCTCAATTTCTCCACCTGAGGCCGTGCGGTCAATTTCCAACTGCATTTCTCTGCCGGCGGACTTAGCAACGATATCTGCAAGTTCCCTCCAAGTAGAAACTTCTACACCGTCAACCGAAATAACTTTATCTTTCGCTTGTATCCCGGCTTTTTCCGCTGGATACCCAGGAATAACGTCACCAATAACGGGTAGATCGACACTTTTTAATTGCCCATAGAGCGAGTAGGAGGCAACTGATGCAAAAACGGCAAAAATGAGATTAAACATCGGACCTGCAAGCACAATGGACGCTTTCGGCAAATATCCCTTGCTCAGGAACCAGCGAGATCGCTCTGGATGATTCTGGGAGGCCGCCGAGTGCACCTCACGAGGGTCATCGCCCAACATGCGCACATACCCACCAAGCGGAATAAGCCCAATTGAATAGGAAGTTTCACCAACTTGTTTTTTCCAAATTTTGCGCCCAAATCCTATGGAAAACTCGAGGACGCCGACACCGTTCCACTTTGCGAGCAAAAAATGCCCAAGCTCGTGAACAAAAATGAGTACCCCAAGAATGATAACCGCAACCAAGAACTCTAACATAGTTTTTCCCTTGCTACCTATGACCGAAGAGATTCGTACAAGCTAACACTTCTTTATTAAAGGCGCGAGAAGGTCTTGGCGTATCCAGTTTTCAGTATCCATAAGGTTTAGAAGCAGCTCCTCTAAACTTTGAGGCTGAACCGCTGGAACCTTCGAAAGCACCTCGGAAACCAAGACTGATATATCGGTAAATCGTATTAAACGGGACAAGAATGCTTCGACCGCAATTTCATTGGCAAGATTAAAAAGCGCGGGGCCGAGAACACCCAGTTTTAAGCTTTGCCTAGCCAAAGCAACAGCAGGAAACTTGCCGGAATCGAGCTCAAAAAAATCAAGTTGTCCTACCTGCGCTAGCTGTAAGCTGGGCACCGCCCCCGCAACCCTCCCCTCTGGATACAAGAGGGCGTAGCTAATGGGCCCTTTCATGTCAGGATGCGACATCTGTGCGATAGTACTACCGTCATTAAATGAAACGGCGGAATGCACTATACTTTGAGGGTGCACAACCACCTCAATCTGTTCGGCAGGAACTCCAAATAACCAATATGCCTCTATCAGCTCTAGGGCTTTATTCATCATGCTGGCTGAGTCGACGGAAATTTTCTTACCCATATTCCATTTGGGGTGTTTAACTGCTTCCTCTGGAGTGATGGAGTCAAAGCTGCCGAGGGATCTTTTTAAAAATGGGCCACCCGATGCCGTTAATACGAGTTTAGAAATTAACTCTGGGTGTTGCCCCTGAAGTGCCTGAAATATAGCCGAATGTTCAGAATCGACGGGAATAATGGTTGCCCCAGACCCTTCAAGCACCTTCCCCACAAATGAGCCGGCAACCACCAAACTTTCTTTGTTCGCCAACGCCACTTTTTTGCCTGCCCTAAGGGCCGACATCACACTTCGTATACCCACAGCACCTACAATGGCGGCCAGCACGACATCAGCATCGGGATCTGCCGCCAAGGCCTCAATTTCTGAGGCACTGACAATTGAGACGCCAGGGGGAAGCGCGGCCGTAGACAGAATTTTTGCGGCTTCAAAATCGGCAGCAGCAATAAAGCGGGGCTTAAATTCGTGAGCAAGACGCACCAGTGCCTCGACCGAACGATTCACGACAAGTGAATGTATGGTAAAGAGCTCAGGATTATGGCGAACCAGCTCTAGAGTTGAAGTTCCTATCGAGCCAGTTGCCCCAAAAAGGGAAATTCGAATTGGGCAGCCAAGCGAGCGAAACTTTTGAAGGCGTACCCGAGGCACCAGCATGAGTTATAACCAGCTATTAAAAAAGAGCCATGCATACATAAGCGGAGCGGCTCCTAATATTGCATCGACTCTATCAAGAATTCCTCCATGCCCAGGCAACAAACTGCCGCTATCCTTAAGCCCATGAATTCTTTTTAAATATGACTCAAGCAAATCACCGAGTTGGGCAGCAATGGTTATCACCAGTGGTAAAATGAGCACCCAGAGGCTAGTGACATGCGGTACCAAACTAGAAAGCAAAGCTCCGCAGAGGGTGCCACAAATAAGCCCGCCCACTGTGCCAGACACTGTCTTACCAGGAGAAATAGCCGGCGCCAACTTTGCCCCGCCGAAAAGGCGCCCCACAAAGTAGGCACTAATATCATTAACAGCCACAACCAGAATCAGCCAGGTAACAATACTTTGCGCTTGAGCTGCTCCCGCGATGCCGACGAGCGCGCCAGCCCCCACTCCTATAAGCAGCCAGGCAACTACGTAGTTTTTGAAAAAAATGCCCACCGCATCCAAATCGCTGCGCGCAGCTACACAACAAGCAAGTAATCCGCCCAAAAGTGTGCATAAAGCCGAAGCCATGAGAATGCCGAACCCTCGAGCAGGCCTCCACTCAAGAGAGCAAATGCCAAATTGAGCGGTAGACCAAAAAGTAAGCGCCACGGCTGGAAGAATGAGCAAAACCGCGAAGTACCAGTACATACCGCGCGATTTTTCAAATCGCGCGAACTCAGCCGCCCCAATCAGCGCCACGAGAAGCGCGACTGCTATAAGTAAAAAACTACCGAAGCAGGTTTTCGCGCTTAACAAAATAGCGCTAAGCGAGCCTATCAACATAAGAGCGGTGATACTTCTTGTTTTTAAATCACCAAAACTCACAAGCCCGTCCCTGATGAATCCCGCATTTGTTCACCCGTAAGCCCAAAGCGACGTTCCCGCTTTGCATACTCAGCGATACAACGATAAAACTCTTCTTTGCCAAAATCTGGCCACAAGGTGGGAGTAACTACAATTTCAGAATAGGCGAGCTGCCACAATAAAAAATTGGAAATACGATATTCCTCACTGGTACGAATGAGCAAATCTGGATCTGGAAGATCCGGAGCATATAGTCCCTGAACCAGGTGAGCCTGAGACACGTCCTCAGGCAAAATCTCACCTTTTGCAACTTTCTCGGCAATTTTCCTGCATGCATGCACGAGCTCTTCTCGTCCACCATATGAAATAGCGAGGGTCAGATCGAGGCTTTGGGCCTTTGAAGTACGTTCCATGTTTCGACGCAGCGAATCTTGTACCGGTGCTGGCAATCGGGACAAATCGCCAATAGCGCGCAAGCGCACGTCATTCCTCAGCATCAATTCAAGTTCACTTTCGAGGTATTGGGCGAAGAGCTTCATCAGGGCCGAAACCTCGTCACCTGGTCTCTGCCAATTTTCTGTGGAGAAAGCAAAAAGCGTCAAATATCTAATGCCAAGACGTCTTGATTCCTCAACGGCCATGCGCACGCTTTTTGCGCCAGCGCGATGCCCCTCAACCCGAGGTAGAAACCTTTTTTTTGCCCAGCGACCATTGCCGTCCATAACAATAGCAACATGTTTCGGCATTTGGTCAGGTTCTAATCCGAGCAGCACCTTGGAGCTCTTATCCGATTCTAAGGAGTTGGTCATACCTTCCCGAAACAAACAAACAGACAAAAGAGCGTGCAGTTGTTCAAGACTAACCGGCTCAGTCTAAAGCCCATTTTTTAAATGACCAGCATGGTCAGTTAAAAAGCGCTCCAAGTTCGTGTCATGCCGGGCTTTCTTCGCTTTTGCTCGCGCCCGTCCGCGCCATCCGTGGCGCGGCTAGAAGTCAATTTATATTAATAAACGACTTCTAGAATCAGACCTCCATAATTTCTTTTTCTTTAGCGCCTACTGCCTGATCTACATCGGCTGTAGATTTATCGGTTATCTTTTGAATTTCATCGGTTCCCCGGCGCACATCATCACTGGATATGGCTTTATCTTTTTCTTGTTTTTTGAGGGCATCAATCGCTTCTCGGCGATGATTACGGATAACAACCTTCATTTCTTCAGCCATTTTGTGGGCTTTTTTTACAAGCTCCTTACGGCGATCTTCGGTTAAAGCAGGCACCGGAATTCGAATCAGCGTGCCTTCTCGCATTGGGTTCAAGCCGAGCTCGGCCTGCTGAATCGCTTTTTCAACTGCCTCCACGGCACTGCCATCATAAACTTGCACCGTGAGCAACCGTGGCTCTGGGGCATTAACCATTCCAAGTTGGATAAGTGGGGTCTGCGCGCCGTAGTATTCAGCGGTAATTCCCTCGAGCAAACTTGTGGTAGCTCGCCCCGTACGCAAACGCTGCAAATCTTTTTTGAAATGTTCTACAGACTTTTTGCATTTAGATTCAAGGTCAGCAAATTTACCTGCCATAACGCTCTCCTATTGAAATCTTTAGGCTTCTGCGCGCACCTGAGTGCCCACTTTTTCGCCAGTAACTACCCGACGCAAATTACCCGGCTCACCAATATTAAATACCACGATCGGAAGATTGTTATCCATGCACAGCGAAATAGCAGCGGCGTCCATAACTTTGAAGCCGCCTTTGAGTACATCCATAAAACTCAATTTCTCGTACGGCTGCGCATCACTGCACTTATGCGGATCTTTGTCATACACGGCATCAACCTTGGTGCCTTTTAAGAGCACTTCCGCCCCTATCTCCATCGCCCGCAAACTTGCTGCGGTATCCGTAGTAAAATAAGGATTTCCGGTTCCACAAGCAAAAATAACGACTCTATTCTTTTCTAAATGGCGCGTAGCCCGTCGACGAATATATGGCTCAGCGATTTGACGCATCTCAATAGCCGACATCACCCGAGTATCAATGCCACGTTGTTCAAGTACGTCTTGTAAGGCCAGCGCGTTAATGGCCGTGCCTAACATTCCCATGAAGTCGCCCGAAGCGCGGTCGAGGCCCTGAGCTCCAGCTTGAATGCCACGGAAGATATTTCCACCACCAATAACAATCCCAATCTCTACTCCGAGCTGGTACACATCGTAGATTTCGCCCACAAGCCGCGAGATAACCTCAGAATCTATGCCAAAACCTCTATTACCTGCGAGTATTTCCCCGCTGAGTTTTAACAAGATTCGACGAAAGGCAAGCGGCTGAGTCATGGGCGAAACCTACAAAGCTAAAATTACTGCCGTACAGTCAATACTCCCCGGCGAGCACCGGGAAGTCATCACAAGGCAACTTCTACTGCGCACTGGTCATGGACATTACTTCATCAACGTAATTAGTTGTTTGGCGCACAATTCCTTCGCCAACTTCCATGCGCTCAAATCGGCGAATTTGTACTTTTTCACCAACTTTCATGCTCAATTCATCAATGACTTCCTTGACTGTCTTTTTTCCAGATTCATCTTTAATAAAGAGCTGGCGCACAAGCACGTTTTCTTCATAGAACTTCTCTAACTTGCCAGGCAAAATTTTATCAGCCTTGGCTCGCTGTGCTTCGTTCAACTGCTCCATCAATATTTCTTTTTCTTTATCGAGTACTGCCGCAGGCACATCTTCGACATTCAAAAAACGAGGCTTCATAGCTGCGACATGCATCGCGATATCGCGAGCGGTACTCTTGAAATCCTCTCCACGAGCAACAAAGTCGGTTTCGCAATTTAGCTCAACAACAGACACTACCTGATCGCCAGGGTGTGCATACACTCCAAGCACCCCCTCTGCTGCCACCTTACCGGCGCGCTTCGAGATGTCTTTCATTCCTTTCTTACGCAAAACTTCAACCGCAACATCCATCGAACCATTTGCTTCTTTCAAAGCAGCCTTGCAATCCATCATGCCGGCGCCGGTCATTTCACGAAGTTGCTTCACCATTTCACTTGAAACTTCTGCCATACATCACCTCTTAAAATTATCTAAGAGCCCCAAGCGCCCTTGGCATTTGGGGCATTATTACAAACCTGGGGGCGTACAGAGCCCCCAGGAGACTCAGAAACAACAGAACTAGACAGCTGCGCTTTGGGCTGCTGCTTCAATATTCTTCTTGCTTGAGCCCATTTCAGACGAATTATCTTTTGGACGTCGAGCATCGTATTCCGCCTTTCCAGCAGCAACTGCATCAGCAACCGCAGCAACAAAAAGACTGATGGTGCGAGCCGCATCATCATTTGAAGGAATTGGGAAATCGACAATCGTAGGATCAACGTTTGAATCAACAAGCGCTATCACCGGAATACGCAGTCTGCGAGCTTCCGCAATTGCGTTTGCTTCCTTGTTAATATCGACCACAAAAAGAACATCAGGAACTTTTTTCATGTTGCGGATACCGCCAAGCGACTCATTAAGCTTCTCAAGTTCCTTAGAAATCTCGAGTCTTTCGCGCTTATGCAGTTTTACTTTTGTGTCTGGCTCCTCAGCCTTGGCGAGAAGATCTTCCATCTTACGCATGCGTTCGATTGAAGCTTTGATAGTTTGGAAGTTGCTGAGCGTACCGCCGAGCCAACGGGTGGTAACGTGCAGCGCTCCACATCGGGCTGCCTCATGTCTCACAATTTCTCGAGCTGAAGTTTTGGTACCGACGAACAAAATATTTCCGCCGCGACTCATGGTGTCGACAATGTACTTACGCGCACGGTCCCAGAGCTTGATAGTTAAATCGAGATTAATGATGTGCACCCCATTACGAGCTCCGTAAATGTAGGGGAGCATTTTGGGGTTCCAGCGGTGAGTCTGATGCCCGAAATGTGCACCAGCGTCGAGCATGGTCTTGATACTTACTTGAACAGGGTACTCTGGAGCCTCGTAGGACTCTTTATTTTTTTCCATATATTCTCCGTCTTAGTTAATCCTCCCTACGGCCTGAGAGACAGGATGAGCTTGGTTTCCCAATTTTTAGTTGGGCTCCAAAAACTCTCTCCCACCAAGACAATGTGCCGTAGGTGTGGCGTTAGGCAGCGACGCTAACATGCTGGAAATAAAAAGGCAATTGACGGGACTCCCCGAAAAGGCTCTTTTTTAAAGCAATTTTAAGGAGTTAGACAATAACTACTCCAACAGCTTGCCTAAAAAGAGCCTAGAGAGACGAGAGAGATGCTTCAAAAAGTCGGCGACCAGAGTCCATTCCAAATGCGCCTACTAACTTTTCAGCGGCCCTCTCAGGGTGCGGCATCAGTCCAACTACATTACGCTGGGCGCTACATATGCCCGCAATTGAATGAGCTGCCCCATTCGGATTACATACAAAATCGCCGTGATCAACCTTGCCCTCTGAATTGCAGTAGCGAAACACCACTTGTCCCTCACCCTCGAGACCTTTCAGTGTCTCCTCGTGCGCGAAATAATTTCCCTCAAAATGGGCCACCGGCGCGCAGAGAACTTCTCCCTGCGACAAACCACGGGTCCAAGGTGTGAGAGTAGATTCAATTTTAAAGTGTACAAATTGGGATAAAAAGCGACGTCGAATGTTCTGTAGCAAGACACCAGGTAAAAGGCCTGCTTCACATAAAATTTGAAATCCGTTACAGATTCCAATGACCGGTCCCCCCTTAGCCGCAAAGGCACGAACCTCGGTCATAATCGGCGAAAGTTTTGCTAGTGCACCAGTTCTTAAATAGTCTCCGTGCGAGAATCCACCAGGCAAAACCACTATATCAGGCCTCTTCAGGTCTGTTTCTCGATGCCAAATTGACTCTACTTGTTGGCCGAGTAACGAGTACAAGTAGAGAACATCGTGATCGCAATTAGAGCCAGGGAATACAACGACTGAAATTCGCATGTTTATCCGAAAGTAATTTCGTAATTTTCAATTATCGTATTGGCAAGTACTTTTTGGCAGATCTCTTCAACACGTTGCCGGGCCTGAGCCTCAGAATTCGCTTCAACATCAAGCTCAATTAACTTACCCACTCTGATATTATTAATATCTGTATATTGATTATCGTGCAGCCCCCGCTCCACGGCTTTGCCTTGCACATCTAGAACCCCTGGCTTCAACCTGACAAAGACTCGAGCTTTCATGTTCTCCTTTCTGTTCTCTTTTTTTCTGGCCTTTACGCTGCCATGGCCCTATTAAAAATCATCTCAACATGAGTTAAGTGCCTTTTCAAGTCGAAGACTGCCTCCAACTTGGCAACACTTACTCTACTTGTAATCTCAGAATCGGCGAATACCCGCTCGCGCAAATCCGCCCCTCCCTCCCATGCTGCCAGAGCATGACGCTGCACCATGCGATAGGCATCCTCACGTGAAATGCCGTTATCAACGAGAGCAATAAGAAGTGTACCTGAAAAAACAAGCCCTCTCGTAGACTCGAGATTTTGCTTCATACGCTCAGGATAGACCACTAATCCATCAATCAGGGAATTAAACCGAGCCAACATAAAGTCAACAACGAGACAGGCATCGGGTGCAATGACGCGCTCAACAGAGGAATGGCTAATGTCGCGTTCATGCCAAAGCACCACATTCTCCTGCGCCGACTGGGCGTAGCCCCGTACTAGACGCGCTAGCCCCGACAAATTCTCGGACAAAATAGGGTTACGCTTGTGCGGCATGGCCGACGAGCCCTTCTGGCCTTTGGTAAATTTTTCCTCGGCCTCGCGCACTTCAGTGCGCTGCAAATGACGTACTTCCACCGCAAAACGTTCAATTGATGTGGCCAACTGAGCGAGTGCAAGAAAAAAGGCGGCATGCCTATCTCGAGAGACAATTTGCGTAGGGACCGCCTCAGGCCGCAATCCTAAAGCTTTAAACACATGAGCTTCCACCTCTGGGGACACCGAAGCATAGGTGCCCACAGCACCCGCAATTTTTCCGACCGAAACCTCAACTAAGGCCTGCTCAAATCTGCGTCGCTGACGGCGCATTTCTGCAAAAGCCCCTGCCAGTTTAAGCCCAAATGTGGTCGGTTCCGCGTGAATGCCATGGCTCCGACCTATACAGGGGGTCATTTTATATTCTGCTGCGCGGCGTTTGAGTGTCGCGCATACAGTATCAATTCCCTTCAGAATAAGTTGACCCGAACGAGCAAGCTGCACTGCCAAAGTAGTATCAAGCACATCGCTAGAAGTCATTCCACGATGAACAAATCGAGCATTGGGGCCTACGTACTCAGCAACATTTGTGAGAAAGGCAATAACGTCATGTTTCACTTCTGCTTCAATTTCCAGCACTCGCGCTGCATCAAAAGCCCCTTTTGAAGCCAGATCCGTATAGGCCTCAGCAGGTGCAAGCCCCTCCTTGACCATCTGCTCAAGGGCGAGAGTTTCAATTTGCAGCCAAATTTGAAAACGACTTTGATCGCTCCAAATGGCCTCCATCTCTGGTCTCGAATAGCGAGGTATCATGCTGCCTCTTAAGGGAAAAATGAATGCGGGTTGGCATTAATTTGCGGGAACACTACAAACCAAATACAACTTCTTCTCAATGAACTATTGGGAGATTAGAGGTCCAGAGCACAAAAATCAATGAGCATCGCCGCGCTCAAGCCGCAACTTCGTAAAATGGCGTCTGCCTATAGGGATTCGCACAGACAAGGGTTTTAAGCGCCACGTGACAGGACACTTTTTCAGCAGACTTTAAGGCCAGTTCAGGCTTATTACTATTTTCGGAGATATGCCCAAGAATAACGTGCTGAAGCTCTGAGTGACAGGTTTCGTATAATAAAGTGCTGGCAACCTCATTACTAAGGTGCCCGTGTGTCGAGGAGATACGCTGCTTCAGGTCCCAAGGATAATCACAGGCCCAGAGCATATCGGCATCATGATTCGACTCAAGCAATAATGAATTTGCTCCACGAAGTGCAAGCCGCACTCCCTCGGTCACCTGCCCTAAATCAGTAGCTTGGGCATATACCTGACCTTCGGCGGTGATGCGAAAGCCAACAGGGTCGATAGCGTCATGGGTAATGCGAAAAGGATGCACACGCATGTCCCCAAGCTCGAATATCGAACCGGGGTCAAAGTGCTCCACGCCATGTACTGGCGGCATTCTCGAAGCAGTTTTTGCGCTGGCAAACACCGGAACCCGCAAGCGACGGCTGAGTACGGGGACGCCAAAAACATGGTCCCTATGTTCGTGGGTAATAAGGATGGCGTTAATAGAGGATGAGGCCACGCCCAGTTCCCCGAGGCGCCGCTCGCATTCTTTGGCGCTAAGGCCACAATCAATCAATATGCTCGTTTTGGAGGTTTGTAGCAGCACACAATTGGCTTTACTGCCGCTCGAGAGGACTGAAAATCTCATGTCTATCCTTAGGACTTTTTTTTGAGACTACTGCTGCCCAGCTTGAGAGACAATATATATTGCACGCAAATTATTAACTTTACTTAACTTTTTTAAGTCACCAAAGGGTCCCAGACTCGCATAAACATAGAAGCTTAGGTCGGCATTAATCCTGCATAGAACAAACAAGGTTCCCCCTAAGGTGAGCAGGCGAGACTGCTCCTAAAAGTCTTAAAGCGTGGTGGATGGAGTTGTATGACATCAATAATCGCAAAAGGTATATCCGGCGTACCAAGCGCAAGCCTTGAAGCTGCATTACCCCAAGGTAGTTCCCAAATGCCAGAATCAATTACCCCGCCTGCTCTCAGGACGAGTATTTTTGAGGCAAAAAATAGAGAAGAGTGGCTTGGTTCGAGTGGGGCCCAGCTATTAGAATTTGAACGTTTCGCTGCTGTTCTTATCAGAGATCATCTCGGGAAGAGAGATCGAGATTTTTGTTGCAGCGTAACCAGCGACGCCTTTCTCAAAATTGGACAATATTTTGATGCAGACAAACTAGGGCCCGGCGGGCTTAGGGGCTTTGCTGCCAACGTTATTCGCACCACCGCGATAAGTGAAACGAGAAAACCACAGCTTAAGGCAAAGTTAGATACTGATGTGAGTAGAGGCAATTCCGAAGAAGATAATTATTTGTCGGCTGCCCACGATAAGAAATCTGCTGGCACTCTTGATTTGGTGCTACAAAGGGAACTTGAACAAGCAGTGGATAGAGCCTCAGACTTCTATGATACTACGCTCAAATCAGTTGCTGAATTGATGCGGCTTGGGTTCAAACGAGGCGAGATTGCAGAGAGGTTGGAACTTTCGAATATGCAAACCAGATTGATGATGAGCAAAGTTACTTACAAACTGAGCGTTGGCCTTGCTTTGTTTAATCCTGAAAGGAAGGAAGAATAAGAGTGCCAAATATGCCATAGTACGTGCATATGAGAGACATATGCATTATTGGACTTGGTGCAGTGGGCTTGGGGCTAGCCCAGTCGGCCTCATACCCAGAGCGCATCTATACAGTTTCTCGAAAAGCCCTCAGACAAATCAGCGCCTCTCGCACAGAGCAAACGAGGTTTTTAGGCTGCGATCTGGTGCTGGTTTGCACCCAAGCTTTTGAGGTCGCAGCAGTTCTCGGTTCAATTAAGCCCGTACTCACCGAGCCACAAACGCTTGCTATCCTTTCAAATGGGCTTGGTATATGCGAAGAGGCAACGGCAATAATTTCGCCGCAACAGCTTGTACGCGCATCGGTGCGCACAGGATTTTTGCGACAAACCGACAATCACATTAAGCAGACGGGCTCACTTCAAATTGAATTTGCCGGACATCGAGCTAAGCAATGCCTTCACGCCTTCAGGCAGCAATGGGCGGGTGATTTTAATGAACTCCCCTCTCCGATACTCCTTGAATGGAAAAAAGTGTTAGTTAATGCAATCGTAAATTCTCTTTGCACCTTAGTCCAAGAAAAGAACTCTGCGTTATTAAACAACAAACAACTGACACTCCGCGCAGAGAAGTTATTTTATGAGATTATAGAGGTCGCAAAAAGTGACGGCATAGGCATGCCCGAACTCAATTTCGACACTTTTCTGAACGGAATTCGCAATCATGCCGAAAATGAAAATTCGACGCTCATAGCTTGGCGAACTGGACGGCTTACAGAAACTGATTATTTGCTAGGAAAGGTGCGCGCGATAGCCTTGGCTCATAAAATTGAGGCGCCAGAAATTGAGCGTACTTGGCTAGAGCTCAAAAGTTTTTTGGAACAAAAATGAGTGCAAAAGAAATTTCTCTGGGGCAGGAAATCAGGAGCAGGCTCGGGTACCAGTAGCTAGATTAGATTCAGCCAAACAGCAACAGGATTCAGTAAGCCGTCGACGGGAAAACCAGTTACCTAAAACAACTGACTCCCCGAAATAAGCCAAGGCTCAGCCCCGTGGCAACCCCAACAAACGCTCAGCAATAATGTTACGCTGAATTTCGGAAGTACCGGCAGCAATCGTACGGCCACGTGAATATAAATAGCGATGAGCTGATTCGCTCCCTTCGGTCAAACCTGAAAGGCCTTCCCATCGCAAGGCCAGCGCCGCAATATCTTGAAAAGACTCAGACCAAAGAAGTTTATCGAGTGATCCTTCTGGACCCGGAGCTTTGCCCTCGGCGTAGGAGAGTAAATGCTCATAGGCAAGCGCCCGCACTGCACAGGAGTGTGCCACCTGCTGAGCAAGCTCTGTTCTCAAATCGGCAGAGGTCTCGGCTGTACATTTTTCAAGTAATCCACGTAACGCCACCTCAGATTGAAGCTGACGCGCAAAGGTAAGCACCACTCGCTCATACATTAAAGTAGAAATAGCAATTTTCCAGCCTTCCCCTATTTGTCCAACCACATTTTCGCGTGGCACCAATACGTCATCAAAAAATACCTCATTAAACTCTTCATCCCCGGAAATCTGTTTAAGTGGTCGTACGGTAATGCCGGGGGTTTTCATATCCACAAGTAGATACGATAAACCTTGATGTTTGACTGCTTCTTCAGACGTGCGCGCAAGAAGAAAACAATACTGGGCGATATGCGCAAAGCTCGTCCACACTTTTTGTCCAGTGACACGAAAGCCCTCCGGGGTGACGACGGCTTTTGTCTTTATGGCCGCTAAATCACTTCCAGCGCCGGGCTCAGAAAATCCCTGACACCAAATATCATCGGCGCTTAAAATTCGAGCCAAATATTTTTGTTTCTGCACTTCGGAGCCATGCCGAATTAAAACGGGACCCACCATGGTAAGTCCAAAAAGCCCCAAAAGCTGCGGCGATTGAGCTCGTACCAGTTCCTCTTGAATAATAGACTCTTCGACTAGAGAGAGAGAACGGCCGCCAAACTGTGCTGGCCAATGAGTACCAACCCAGCCGCCCGATGCCAGCTCCTTTTGCCAAGCTCGACCAACCTGTACGAAGGTATCAAGTGTGCTATCTGCATATCGGGGAGGCTGGTGAGCTGAGAGCCAGGAACGAAACTCAGACCGAAATTTCTCACGTTGGGCATCGAGCCGAAGTTGCAACATAAAGATTATCTCGCTTTTTTAGCGTTTAAGCTTCAAGGCCGCAGCAGAATCGAGGAAAAAATATACGTGATCTTGTGCGTCTCTGTATAAACAAGCAGGCAAGGTTTCAACCGACTCATTTCCCTCTATAATTCGCTGGACCATATCAGCCTTGGCCTCACCTTTCACCAAGAAAAGTATGCGCCGCGAAGACAAAATTGCACGGGGAGAAAGCGAAATACGGGGTTTTTTCTCTTCGGGCTGCTCCGTTGCGACACAAAGAGCTGGATTTTTATCACGCAAGACTTGAGCACCAGGAAAAAGCGAAGCTGTGTGCCCATCTTCACCAATACCAAGAAGCATTAAATCAAAACGCGGATCATTGGGTAATTCTTTTTGAATCACCTCGGCATAGTGTTTCGCCGCCTGCATCGGAGTTTCAAGGGAGGTATCAACTGCAAAAACCTGCGGTTGACTCGTTCCCAACTGGCTTAAGAGCGTTTCATGCACCATTTTGAAATTGCTTTGCACATCATCTTGGGATACCCAACGTTCATCCCCCCAAAACAGTTTAACCTTCCCCCAATCTACATTTTCAACTCGAGGCGGTTTTGCAAGCATGCGGTAAATAGCTCCGGGCGTACTCCCGCCAGCAAGCGAAATGCTGCATGAACCTCTTTCTGAAATAGCCTCTTCGATAGTTGAGATAATTTCATCGGCAACAACTCCGGCAAAAAGCATGGGCTCAACGATCTCAATTTTACTCATAATATGTTACTCATAGAAAAGAGGGTCTCACCTTGTCTAGAGTGAATAAGAAAGAAGTCTTATTCACAGAATCCTAATTGCTGTAGTCTCAAAGCATTACGCAGTGCGGCTGCATAGTTAGCAAACGACTCGCCAATTAAAAACTGCCTGCGCATGCGTCCTTGCAAACTTGGATCTTCGAGAGGACGCGAAGCCGCATATCCAACACCCAAATCAGCAGACACCTCGAGGCGCGAAGTACGACGCAGCACCGCCTTCTTAATCTCTGAGCCAAATCCGAAGTTAAAAGTCACACACCTTAGCATATCAACATCTTCAGGAGACGCTGAGGCAAAGGTAAATTCACATAAAATTCCGCCTGGTCCCCGGCCAAAAATGCGGCCAGTTTTTTCTTTTTCAAGAACAAGATGTAACCTATCGATTACCCAACCGGCAAATAACAACGCGGTGGCACTGGTGCCAGAGTCCATTGGGGCAGCCTCTATCTGGAGCGATTTAAGCTGAAGCATACATGACAGAGCCCCACTACGAGCAAACATCTGCTTACATTCGTCGCGCCACCCTCCGAGCCCGACCCACGTAAAGTCAATTAGTTGCTTCGTACACTGAGCAAGCTCCGCCATCTCAGAAAATCTGCCCGCAAATGCAGCAGAATCAAGCAGCATGCTGTCAGCGAGCTGCGAAAAACGAGTTAACTCTTGCCTTGGAACTGAGGCATCCCAGACCAATATTTCAGTAGTCGCCCCCGTAAGCAGGTTGGCTCGCAACACACTGGGCGCGGACTCAAGCGCGGCCGCAGAACCTCTGATTCGAATGATCTCTGAGCAGACGTGCTCTTGTTTTGTCAGCCCGTGACAACGCGCAGAAACCTCGGCTTGCAATGTACTCTGAGACTCATCAATAACGACTACAAAAATTCTGGCAGGATGCATTAGCGCAAACGAATCGAGCAAGGGCTCTAACTCGTCAAGCTGCGTTGCCCGCGAAACGGGCACGATGAGATTGGCCGTTGCAGACTGGGAGTAATTACTCCCTTCTTCTTGAAGATCTGCAAATAAACGAGCAAGAGTTGCGCCGATCTGATGAGGCTCGGTCGGAATATATGCTGACTGTGCCATTGCCTACAACCTTCGCCATTGATGCTTTTGTTCACGAAGTAATTGAGCCGCAGCCGAAGGGCCCCAGGTACCGGCCGTATATTCGTAGAGCGGAGGCACCAAACCTTTTGCCGCAGCATCCCGTCCACCGCGAGCCACCGACCACTGTTCGAGGACTGGCGCCAAAAGATCCCAGGCCTCTTCAATTTCATCGTCACGCGTAAAGAGTGAAGCATCCCCCTTCATCGCGTCAAGCAGAAGGCGCTCATAGGCATCCGGTGAGGGAACCCCAAAGGAATGTCCATACGTAAAATCCATAACGACGGGGCGGACGCGCATACGCGGTCCAGGGGGTTTCGAATTTATCTTCAGAGAAATTCCTTCATTGGGCTGCACCTGAATGGCCAAAATATTTTGGTCAAGTTCACCAATTTGGCGTCCCCTAAAAAGTGATTCAGGCGCGCGCTTAAAGGCAATAGAAATTTCGGTCACCCGTTTTGCCAAACGCTTTCCTGCACGCACGTAAATCGGCACACCAGCCCAGCGCCAGTTATCTATTTCGAGCTTCAGGGCAGCAAAGGTCTCCGTCATGGAACCAGGCGCGATTCCCTTTTCGTCTAGATACGGAATGGCTTTATCACCGTTTACAAAACCGGAGGTATACTGAGCGCGCACTGCTTGAGTGGCCACCTGCTCGGGTTTAATGCGGCGCATCGCTTGAAGCACTTTTACTTTCTCATCGCGTATGGCATCGGCATCGCTCAGTGAATACGGAGGTTCGATACACAAAAGAGCTAAGATTTGAAGCAAGTGATTTTGTATAATATCACGTAAAATGCCGCTCTGATCGAAATAGCCCGCGCGACTCCCCACACCGATATCTTCGCAAAAAGAAATCTGAATGTGATCAATAAAATTCTTGTTCCAAAGTGGTTCAAACATGCCATTCGCAAAGCGGAAGACGAGGATGTTTTGTACTGTCTCTTTCCCCAGATAATGATCAATTCGATAAATTTGCTCTTCGGCAAAGCTCTTGCGTAGGACTACATTAAGCTCTCTCGCAGACTGCAAATCATGGCCAAACGGTTTTTCAATTATGAGCGAGGTGCTTCGACTGCCCCCGCGCACTTCCTCAACTAGGCCTGTAGACTTCAAATTGGTAGCGATGGGACCAAAATGGCTGGGCGAAGTTGCCAGGTAATATAAATAATTAAGCGTTTCTCCCTTTTTTTTGCCTAATTCTTCAAGGCGCTGACGCAGTGCGACAAAACTCTCTGGAGAAGTTCCATCCAGCTGCTGGTAAAATACATGCTCAGCGAATTTCGCCCAAAGCTCTTCATTAACCTTTCTTCTTGAATGTTTCTTAACCGCATCAAATAAATTTCGCCGAAACTCTTGGTCACTAAGTGCAGAGCGAGCAGCGCCAACTACCACAAAACTAGAGGGCAAATATTCGTCATGCGCGAGGTTATACAATGCAGGAATAAGCTTTCGATGCGTCAAATCTCCTGTCGCACCGAATATAACCAATGCCGTTGCGGGCGGACGAATGACTCTATTTTCACCTTCTGCGAATGGATTTTCCATAGATCTACACTTTAAACAGTTTTTGACACGCCTATTTGCCGCTGAATGCAATCCGCTTTTTCTCGATAGAATCGAGCAGCTCTTTAAATGCGTCTGCAAATAACTTCACACCTTCAACCTGCAATTGCTGCATTAATAAATCGAACTGAAGTCCGTACGTTGAAAGCTTGGCGATTACCCCTTGAGCGTCTGCAAGACCTGAATGCAAACGCGGCGCCACCTCCATTTGCTCCATCAAAGCCTTGAGTGTTTGTGGCGGCACGGTGTTTACGGTGTCCTGCCCCGCAAGCTCTTCGACATAGAGCACTGGCTTTAGGTCGGGACTTTTGGTGCCCGTGCTTGCCCAGAGTGGTCTTTGCACCATAGCACCGGCGGCTTTCAATTTGGCGAAACGGCTGTCTTTGAAGATTTGATTATAATGGGCATACGCAAGCTTCGAATTTGCGACCCCAACAAGTGCGCGAAAGGCAGCTTTTGTTTCTGCCTTTTGAGTCCCCTTTTTTACAAGCTCATCAAAAGTTTTTTCACAGATGGCATCAACGCGAGACACAAAAAATGAGGCCACCGAGGCAATTCCAGAGACTGGCAACCCACGCGCCGAGCGAGATTCTAGGGCCGAAATATAAGCCTCTGCAACTTGCGCATACACCGCGACTGAAAAAATGAGGGTCACATTTACATTTATGCCCGCCTCAAGGGTGGCTTTAATCGCCGGCATACTTTCAGGCGTCGCGGGAATTTTAATCATTATATTTGGTCGGTTGAGGCGCTCCCAAATACGCTTGGCAGCTTCGATGGTCCCTTTGGTATCTCCGGATAAAAATGGAGAAACTTCTATGCTTGCATATCCGTCGTGCCCATTGCTGGACTTAAAGATGGGCAAAAGCAGATCAGCGGCAGCTCCCACATCGGCGATCATCAAATCTTCACAGATGTCAGCCGCTGAAAGCCCCTTCTGAGCCAAAGGCTTCATATCGCTGTCATACTTGTCGCTGCCAGCGATAGCATTTTTAAAGATTGTGGGATTACTCGTGAGTCCTCTCACTCCGGCGCCTATAATACCTGCCAATTCTCCCGACTGGAGCACGTCACGCGACAAGTTGTCGTACCAAATAGATTGTCCCAAAGTGTGGAGTGCAACAAGGTTCTTGTTCATAGTACCAGCAGTCATGATGTATCCTTTGCGTAGGGCGTTACTGAGACTTTCGTTGGTCAAAAACTAAAGTCTTTGCCCTTAACGGTAGCGCGAATTGAGGAGTTGGAGAACCCTCAATTATGCCTTAAACATCGGCATGTTGGATTGGTTTATAAAGGCCAATTAATAAGAGCAAATCCGGGCGTTAATTGCCTCAGAGGTAGGTGCACCGAGGGTAGCTCGGTGCCAGCCCAGAATAGTAACAAGACCAGCAGCTGCTTAAGCAACACCGCGGCTTTGCGTCCCTGCGTCAATCTCGCGAGCACTAGTAATCTGAAGTCCTCGCCCACTACGGCGCAGAAGCGGAAACGTAAATACTTGTGCGGGTTCGCGGGGGGCTTGAATCTCAAGTTCCGCATGAATTTGAGCAAAATCTATTTTGGGTGATAATCGACCCTCAAGTCTTTCTGTTTGGTTTCTGTCTGCTTGTCGTCGAAAGCTCATACACTTGCTCCAAAGCTGAACCACACAAAAAGGTTCAAGTTGAAAACCTGTGGGTCTGAACTACCGACCAAAAAAGGGCCAACTCGGGCCAAAAACTACGTTCTAAGCAAACCTAGCCCAAGAACGCATGAACGAGGGGCTCAAAAAATGCCAGCCCGTTCACTAAAACCAAGGATGTTATGAACCGGCCAATGAGACAGGTGGCATAAAACGTCTTATTTTTTAGGGATAATGGCCTATATATTGGATTTAATTGTATTTAGGCCAGCCAAATGCAAGCGATATGGCGTACCTCGCGCTGGAAAGAAGCCGCTCAATTTAGGGCATCTTCAAACAAGCGTCTCCCGCCCTCGGAATGTCTTGAGGGCCAGGATAAGACAACACCCCTCGCTGCTTATTTCTGAAATATCGATAAGAGGTCCAAATGCAATTAAGTGCGTATGGAATTCCATTAACGTGGCAAATTTCGTCCCCATAGTAGGTCGGAATCGGCCGCTCCAGAATGCGCATATTTCGCTCGGCCATCGCCAAAATTATCTGAGTGTCAAAATGCCAGGTATTGGTGAACGACTCGAACGGAACTTTACGCAAGGCTGCGGTCGAATATAGACGATAACCAGAATGATACTCTGAGAGCCGCAAGCCGGAAAATCGGTTCTGCACAGTGGTAAGAATTCGGTTACCAAAAAACTTGTAAAGAGGCATCCCCCCGCGCAGGGCATCGCCTGGCGTAGACATTCTTGAACCGAACACCATATCGGCCTCGCCTTTGACTAAAGGCTCAAGCAAAATGGGCAAAGCCTCTGGCGCGTACTGCCCGTCGCCATGAACCAAGGCTACAATATCCAACCCGCGGTCAATTGCGTAACAATAGCCAACTTTTTGATTACCGCCGTAACCTTGATTCTTTTCATTACGATGAACGGTGAGTTTATCTATTTTCTGGTCGTGTTTGTAGCCTAAGGCAGCGTAGTAGGAATTATCAGTGCTACAGTCATCAATAACAAATATTTCGTCTACTGCTGCGTACACATCGGGCGGGATACGCGAAATCGTACGAATTAAATGATTAACGGCATTATATGCGATAATAAAAATGCCGATTCTTGGTTTCTGCATGCCGCTAGTCTCTAGCTAAAAAACTTTCACCTGTTTGGCGAGCTTCAGCCTTTTTCTCCACCGATAATAACGTACCAACTAAATCGTACCCGGCAGTCTCGGTTATCTGCACAAGCCCAAAATCTCCAACTTCAAGATTCGCCAAATCTACCTCAGGAGCAAAATCATTTATCAATATAGTACCATCAACGTCGGGAGCCTGAAACTCACTTCTTCCCACCACAAGCAAATCGGTTTCTTCATGGCTTCCTTCTAAAAGCACCCGTACGGTCTTGCCCTCAAGCGCACGCATTCGATTCTCATGCACCTTTTGCTGCGCGAGCATAATTCGTTCGCGGCGTTTCACTTTTTCTTTTTCGGCTACTTGCCCACTAAGTTCTGCGGCCGGCGTTCCAGACTCTTGGGAATAAGTAAAAACTCCGACACTTGAGAAATGCCCGGCCGCCACAAAAGCCTCTAGCTCGGCGACATCTGCTTCAGTCTCACCAGGGAAGCCAACGATAAAGGTCGTCCGCAGTGCGATCTCTGGAGCCGTGGTGCGAATAAATTCAACAATATTTTTGGGTGAAAAGCGGCCCAGTGGTCTTTTCATTTCCTTTAAGACCGACTCGCTTGCATGCTGTAACGGCAAGTCTAAATACTTAGCTATGTGTTTCCCTTGCTGGATAGTACGCAGCAATTCTTCATCTATACCAATTGGATACGCATACAATAACCGAATCCAATCTACGGCAGCAGATTCATCAAGCGCTTTTAAAAGCTGCGGCAATGCGGCCTGTCCATGGTCACGACCAAAAGAGGTTAGGTCTTGAGCTACTAAATTCACTTCACGCACGCCCTGTGCGCCAAGTTCGCGCACCTCACGCACAACCGAATCAATGCTGCGGCTTCGATGCGCCCCGCGTAATCTTGGAATGATACAAAAGGTGCAAGGCCTATCGCAGCCTTCAGAGATTTTCACGTACGCCATATGACGTTTTGTGGCCAAAAAACGTGGCATGGTATCGTCATATAAAAAGTATGGACGTGAGCCCTGATGCAAAAGATCGTGCAATTCGCCTGCGGCAACTTCACCCACCTTCAAAATATCGTCAATCGAGATAAACGCATCAACTTCCGGCAAAGCGCTTCGTAAATCCCCCTGGTAACGCTCAACCAAACAGCCAGCCACCAGCAACTTACGCAAACGCGCGTTCTTTTTAAGCTCTCCCACTTCGAGAATACAATCTATGCTTTCTTTAATTGCACTCTCTAGAAATCCGCAGGTGTTAACAACGACGACATCCGCAAGTGGCAACTCACTGACGATTTCATATCCAGCATTCTTAAAAACGCCTAGCATTACTTCAGAATCGACCTGGTTTTTGGCGCAGCCTAAGGTCACAACGGCCGCACGACCGCGAAAATGTTCGGGGGCCTGCACCAATTTGTCTGGCCCCACATTCATGCTGACACCAGTACTGCAAGCTGGAGCCGCTGGCTCGGCGAGCACTTGTAATCGCTTACTCATATTCTTTTATCCTTCTTTATGCTCCGTGCCACTTGCGGCATTTCTTCTATCAATTATATCAATTCCCCCAGGGAATGTTGCGGCAAATTCTGTGGCGGCAATCGCGGCGTTTACAGCAGTTTTAGTTAGTACAATACGAGTCACATTTCCGCCTACATCGGTAATGGTTGCCCCACTCGGCAGATGCTGAGCATCTACTGCAAGCTGAAATCCAGCTAAATTGCCGGCGCTCTTGGATTGGTTCGGTTTTTCTTGTAATTCGAATTTCAGTCCTTGAGCAGTGGTGCAAGCCGATACTAACTTAAAATCTTGGGTTAAATTGCCAAGTCCCAATAAAAAAGCTACCGGCAGTTCTGAAATAAGAACATCAGAGAGCGTATCAATAAGTACCTGTTTTTCCCGAGGCTGAAAAAACCACATAGTTTTTTTACGCACCAAAAATGTTTGGGGATGTGGAGCAGCATACTCCCAGCGCATCAGACCTGGACGCTTAAATAGGACTGTTCCCTTGCTATTCTCAGAGATATCAAGCGCCGACATATACGAATGCTGGGCAAAGTCGGCCTTGAGAGACTCAACTGTGGCGTAACGGGACTGAACCTTGGCCAGCTCTGCGCTCGCGAGCTCAGACTTGAGCTTGGCCCCCTGGCACTCAAACGCCGCATCCAGCGCGAAGGCCGTCAGGGGAAATAGGAAAATAATAAGCAAGGCTAATCTCAGCATAAGTAGTTCACTGTGAAGAAGTCAGTTTTGGCAAAATGAGGAGATGAACTCGACTTTCTCATGTTTCTGTTCGTCGGCAAAATGCGTTCAGACGAGGCGCGAGGCTCGTGGGTCGACTGAGGGGTGCTCAATGCAGCTCCCAGGGAGGCCCCGAGCCTCGGAACAAAGTATGAACGCAACGAAAAACGCTTGACTATTTAAGGCGTTTTTCGGTTTTTCCGGCGAACTAAGTAGCAATCATAAATAAATTAAGTAGGTTAGGCAAACAACCCGAGTCCGCGGCAGGACCAAAAGAAAGGCCAAGCCGTGCTCTAAAGAAATCGAATAAATTCATAGAGGTAACTAGCGCCAGCGAGTAGCTGCCCTGCCGCAGGCTCCAACAGAGGCACGGCTGTTTTCATGGTGTTTATTCGGCCATGGTGTTTATTCGGCAGAGTCTGGGTGCCTTGCAATAACTTCTCTTGGTTTTGCGCCATCCATAGGCCCAACCAAACCCTCTTTTTCCATCATATCAATGACGCGGGCGGCTCGGTTGTAACCGATGCGAAAAGCGCGCTGCAGCATGGAGGTTGAGGCTTGCCCCTTTTGGAGAACAAGCTCAACTGCCTTGTCGTAAATGGCGTCGTACTCGGCATCGTCGCCCAACAGATCTTTAGTCTCCCCCTCTTCGCCCTCCTGCATGGCTTTATTACAAAGATCCATAATGCGTTCGTCATATTGGGGTTTAGCAGTTTGCTTCACCGCGTCTACAACACGCTTTACTTCTGCATCTGAGATAAACGCACCGTGAATTCTTCGTAAGGACTCAGCCCCCGGTTGCACAAAGAGCATATCGCCTCGGCCCAGCAGTTTATCAGCCCCCATTTGATCAAGAATGGTTCGCGAATCTACACGAGCAGTAACTCGAAAAGAGAGACGAGCCGGAAAATTTGCCTTGATGAGTCCGGTAATAACGTCAACCGAAGGACGCTGAGTTGCCAAAATAAGATGGATTCCAGCTGCGCGCGCTTTTTGTGCCAATCGGGTAATGAGCTCTTCAATATCGCGCCCAACTGTCAACATTAAATCAGCCAATTCGTCGATCACTATTACAATTTTTGGTAGTGCCTCAAGTTTCTCAGGCGCAATTGACTCAACCGGAGCTTCTGGCTCAGGAGCCTTTTCTGCTGCCTCAATTATGCCAGCTTCCACAATTGTTTCTTCTGGCAATGAAATGACGTCGTCAGCCAAAACAGGCTTAGCCATGTTCAGCGGAGGCGCCTCACCTTTCACGAGCGCATTGTAGCCATCAATATTTCGAACTCCAAAACGTTGCATCATGCGATAACGCCGATTCATTTCGTTTACCGCCCATTGAAGGACGCCCTTGGCGCGTTTTGGTTCAGTTACCACAGGCACGCGAAGGTGCGGAATATCTTCGTAGGTACTGAGCTCTAAGATTTTTGGATCTATAAGAATAAGTCCAAGTTCGGCAGGGCTGGCCCGATACAACATGCTGACAATCAGAGTATTGATACAAACCGATTTTCCTGTTCCCGTAGCTCCTGCCATCAAGAGATGAGGCATAGTGGAAATATCAACAACAACAGGGTCTCCGTACGTATCTTTACCAAGCGCGATACTCAGAATTGACTCCGCATTAACAAAAGCCTCACTCTCTAGTACGTCTCTAAGCCGGACAATATCGCGGTTTTTATTAGGCACCTCGATGCCCACCGTGCCTCGGCGCGGAATAGGAGCAATAATACGTAACGAGCTGGCCTTAAGACTCATAGCCAAATCGTCCTGCAGAGCGGCAATTTTTCCAACTTTTACGCCCGGAGCAGGTTCGAATTCGAAAAGAGTGATAACTGGGCCAGGATGCACATGAGTGACTTTTCCATAAATTCCAAAATCTTTTAATTTCGCCTCTATTTGCCGAGACTTCTCTCGCAACTCATCATCGTTTTCACCGCCAGCACTAGGCTCGCCGGCAGTTAATAATCCGACATCAGGTAGGACATACCCGGGAAACTGAGGGCTCTCAAATGCATCATCTTCATGCGTTTCCTTTTTCTGACGACGCGCAAGTTGCGCTAACTTGGCTAGCTCCTCAGCATTACGCCGCTTCACCACTATTCGGGAATCATCATCGGCCTCTGAAGCGCCCCGATCTTCTTCGCCCTGTTCTTCGTCAGCTTCAGTCAAATCAAGGCTCTCTTCGGGCTCCTGCTGAGGGCTGTCCTCTGGCTCCTCTTCCTGCTCGTGTTCTTCCTCTAGCTCCTCGTCCTCGCTTTGCTTGAGTTTGCTCACTTTCTTCGAAACGGTGCGCTCAACTTCAGGCACCAAGGCACTGCGTTTTGAACGCAAGCGTGGAAGCTGGAAGGGCAACCCCTCAGGCTCCTCTTTTGATGCTCGTTCACGTTCAGGTTTTGAGGTCATCAAACGGCCAAGGGCACTCACAAACAAATGAGCACCAGCTCTTGAAGAGACAAAAATAAGTCGTGGTATTCCTATACAAAGCGCGAAGGCAGTTGCTCGCAAAACCACCCAAGCGCCCTCAAAAATTGTGGCGATACTTTGGCGAGTCGCAACGGCATACGAAAGCAAAAATAGTGCGCTGGCAATAAGACTAGCGCCGCCAACGCTAAAATAACGCAGTAGCGGAGAAGCCAATAAGGTTCCCACTGTGCCGCCACCGGTGCTCCCCCAAAAAACAGCCGCTAAGGTGCAGGAAAAAACTAAAATACCTATAAACCCCAGCGCCCACAAAAACTTAGGCCCCTTCCCTGTTCCCGAGAATAAATCTTCAGTATTCCAAAAATAATTTGCAACGAGCGCAAACCACACTGAGGGAACCAGAGCACACCAGCCCATAGCTCCCGCTAAAACTGCGCCAACCACTTTCCCTACGGGGCCGAGTGGGTGCTGAAATGCGGGGAAGTTTTCAATGTCAAAAAAAGGTAGCAGACCACGCTGCATCTGATGTGAGAGGAAACTAATCAGGATAAAAACTGACAGCGCATAAAAAATTACGGAAAGGGCCTCATTCGCCCACTGCATGGCAGCAGAACTTGCTGCTTCACTGACCGCCACAGATTTCTTTTTTGGCGCAGGTCGTCGTTTAGACACAAATACTCCTCTGGAACCCAAAGCCTTTCGATTGCTCAGACCGCCCTAGTAACTTTTGGAGGACAGGCTCCGTAAAGCACCCCTAGGCAGAACCGACATTCGCAACACTGTTTTATACTAAAAGCAAAGCCTAATTCGGGAAAGATAAAAAGTAGGCCATCCTCACTCGAGTGGCTTGGCGCGATATTGAGCCATCCGTTTATCGTCAAGATCGGCTAGGGCAAGAGCAAAGCCCTCTGCGATAAGCTCTTGGCTCGCGTGCCAGCGAGGAGGCTGGCCCTTCTCTACCCGCTCACCAAGCTTGAGGAGGTTATCGAACACACCTTCTTCATTCACAAAATACCGCGATGACCAGAGCACCGCACCTTGAGGATTAACTAATTGCATTTCAAATCCAACCCGAGCGGGTCGCTCTACGCCAACTGAGGAGCCGAGACGGTCTACAAACTCAAATACTTTGGTATTGAGTCGCGCATCAATGCGTCGCCCCTTTAATGCTTTATCTTGGGACGGTTTTACGTCAAAAGACAGAGTTGCTTGCAATGCCTCAGCAAGACTCCTCTGTATTTGGCCTCGAGAGGCCTCATTTAAGCCTAATCGCTCTGCGATTTCGACCGGGGGCGCCTCGACCACATGCACCATTAATAGACGCCGAGGATCGGGGACGGTACTTTCAAATTTGGGCTTCACGAGCCCTGCGCGGGTTGAGGCTGGAGTAGAAACACAGCCGACATATGAGCTTATGAGCAGCCCACATAAAATAATTCCTAAATTCGATTTGTTAGTCATGCTAAACGCCATATGCAAAGTTATCGCCCGATTATTGTGGATGTAGAAAATTGACACAATCCAAAAGCTCAATTCATACAGATAAAGTTTCCAAATTCGGTCAGACTGTGACCACAACACAAATTTAGCCAAAACTAGGCATCTGCCCCCTTGATTTAGATGTTATGTTAGCTTTAACCTCTCCACGCGGCTGGTTAATGCAGGCTCTTCCTTAAGTTCGCCCTGTGCTGTGTTGTTTAGAAAACTTTGCCGTAAACAAGTTGTAGAAGGATTTACCCATGAAAGCAGCTGAGAAAATTATCGACGCTCTCACCCAGCTCCTCGAAGGTTATGCCGAGCTCCAAGAGTCACTAGAAGCAGACTTTGGAGCCAGTGGTGCTGAAGAAGAGGATGAGACCAGTGCAGAACTAGATGCAGCCTTAGTTACCGAGGTGCGCTCGGCCCTTGAATCGGTAATTGAGAATGAAGATTTCTCTGCCGAAGAGGTAGCATCGGTAATTTCAGCGTTCACGGATGCCCTCCAAGAAATTGATCCTGATGTCTTCGAAGAGGAAAAGGATGAAGATGAAGACGAGGAAGACGACAATGATGATGACGATTATGACGACGATGATGTCGATTATGATGAAGACGAGGACGAAGACGAAAAGTAGTCATCGATAAGGGAAGCAAAGCTTCCCTTTTTTATTGCCTTTTATATTCTCCTAAGGTCGCTGCCCCATCTCAATTTTCAGCAGGCAACAATCTAAATTCCCCCCAAACCTTTAGCGGATGGGCGCGTAACGCCTTTTCAATAGCTGCCCGATCAATCGAACGAATCTCAGCCAAAAGCTGAGCTAAAGAAGTGGTAGACTTGCGGTAATTCCATTCTAACCCTAAGGCCATAAGGCGTCCCATAGGCAATTCTCCTCCAAGAACCAATTTCGCTATCAATTTATTGCGGGCACGCTCAAGGTCCTCGTCGCTAAAATCGAGTGGGGTCGCTAATATTTGCTGCACTTTTTTGGTAACCTCCCCTAGCCGCTCCGGTTCTGTGCTTGCATAGGCACCGAATACGCCACAACCATCGCGTTCATCAGCAAACGCGCCAGCCGACTCAACTAGTCCCGTATGTACCAGCTCCCAATACAGTCGAGAGCCCCCGCTATCACCGAGTATCATAGATAAGAGCGCCATGGGGTAACGATGCTCGGATTGCGCACTTGGACCATCGGTCATGAGCAGCACGTGTGATTGTGTTAAGTTTTTGCGTCGATACTCTTTTTGCATCGCCTTTGCACTAAATGCGGGCAATTCTCGAGGAGCCAGGTCTTTTACCCAGTTTTTAGTGAGCTCGCGAGCATCGGACACAAATTGTTCAGGTTTAAATTGGCCACTAGCGACAAGCACGATGTTATTGGGAGCATAACGCCTGGAAAAATAGGCTGCCATCTCGTCGCGAGTTAACGCTGAAATAGAGTCGCTGGTTCCCAGAACTGAATTGCCAGCTTTATGACCAGCAAAAAAATCAAGCGTTGCTTGTTCCATCAAGAAAAAATGGGGTTTGTCTTGATACAATGCAATTTCCTCGAGAATAACTTTCTTCTCGGTATCAAACTCGCGGGGATCCAGTGAAGGTCTGAGCATATCTGAGAGTAGTTCTTGCATCGCCGCAAAATTTTCGGGAATGACTGCCGAATAATAAACGGTATTCTCTTCAGAGGTGAAGGCATTGGCCTGGGCGCCCAGATTGCCCAGTTCAAACTGAATATCTTCACTGGAACGTTTGGGCGTACCTTTAAACATCATATGTTCAAGGAAGTGAGAAACTCCGGACTCCTTTTGAGTCTCATCACGGGCCCCTGTTCGCACAAAAAACCCAATAGCAGCACTTTGAGCCTCCGGTAGGTGCTCACAAAGAAGTGTTAGTCCATTATCCAATACATAATGCTCAGTTTTTGCCATACAATGCTCTCGCTTAAAGTTCTACGGGTTTGGCCCCAAGAGTAAGAGCCATAAAGGAATTAGCTGGAAACTCTTCGAGGTATGCATCAATATCTTTGACGCTGACAGATTCAAGTCCTTCAATTATTTCTCGATTACTACGCACTCGCCCAAGCTGCCACCAATCTGAAGAATTACCTGAGGCACGTGCGCCGGGAGATTCTTCACCAATAATTCGACCCGTTTTGAGGTCGATTTTTGCTCTGTGCAACTCTTCCGCAGTTACCGTGCCACGTACACTTCTAAGCACGTCAACCGTAACCTTAAAGGTTTCGTGGGCCCGCTCGGTAGTTGTTCCTGCATATACCCAGGTTGCGCCGCAATATTTAGTGGCCGAGTGCCGTGCGCGCACCGAATAACATAGGCCTCGTTTCTCGCGCACTTCCATAAAGAGACGCCCAAACATTCCGCCTGACAACACTCCTGTGGCTACTTTCGCTGTATAATATCGCGGGTGACCAACCGCTGCTGAGGGGTACCCAAACGCAATTTGTATTTGTGCAGAATCAAACGCAATATGGTCCTGGCGATGCTTAGGCAGAGCACCCAAGGCAGGAATAACATCCCCTTTACCCGTCCATTTGCCAAAGAGCCGCTGTACGAGTTCTTTTACGTCAGATATTTGAACATTACCCGCAATGGAAAGCACCGCACCTTCGGGACGAATGCGCCGAGTAAACTCGCTACGAATATACTGAGCAGTTGCAGCTTTTAGTCCTTGCTCGGTTCCCATAGAAGACCGAGACCAGGGCGCCGGAAAATAACGCTGAGACAATTCAATCATGACCCGCCGCGAAGGGTGATCAACCAACGCTCCTAAATCTTGCAAAAACAAACTGCGGACGCTCTCAAGCTCTTCATCGGGGAGCTTGGGCTCTAACACCATAAGCGACAGCAGGCGTAACGTCTCTGGCAGATGTTCTGCCAATAAATTTCCACGAAAGGAAAAGCAATCATGACCAGCACCTTCGCCGTGTGAGACTCCAAGCAAATCAAAGGCATCAGAGAGCTGACGCGCATCATAAGGACCAGCGCCCCTGCTGCACATTTCGGCCATTAACAGGCAGGTTCCCTCATGGCCCTCGGCATCAGTCAACATTCCGCCGGGAACCAAAAGCTCGTAAGCCACCGAGGCAACATGCCCTATGTGCTCAACAATAAGTGTTAACCCATTCGGTAGTTTTTCAATTTGTAAGGTACTCACACATTTCCTCTTAAAATGTCAGCAAGCGAAGTGCGTTCTGCAGTTGCAGAATCACGATAAGCGCTAAAAACTTTTTCGAGTTCTGTCGGGAAACGCACCGAAACACGCCCACCAAACAATGCCTGACGAATTTCTCCAAGACTGACCCTCTCAGGATGTCGCATTAAAGTGAGGGGCATATCTCTTGAATCACCACGACAGAGAATCTGAGCTCGTTCAAGCGCATCGAGTGTTGGCTTTAATACTACCGTGCTACACCCCAGCTTTTCAGCCAATTCTAAATCATTTGGAAGCCGCAGTCCCCGCATAAACGCCTGCCCAATCACTGCCAAAGCTTGAACAGCCAAAACCAGCTGTCCATCACCAACACTCAGCACCGAGCGCTTCCACAGTTTACCCTGACGGGGGAGATACTGACTCTGGTAACTCACTTCCACCCCGTACAGAATAATAGTCCAGGCGATATAGAGCCAGAGTAAGGAGATGGGGATAGCAGCTAAAGTGGTATAAATAGTTCCGTACGTGGAAAGTTTTTCGATGTAATATGCGTAAATCTCTTTTGCAAATGCAAAAAAGAGCGCCGAGACAAAAGCGCCGATGCACGCCGACCTCAAGCGCACAGGTGCTTTTGGAACCAAATAGAAAAGACTCACAAAAGCGAGTAAATCTATAAGAAACGGTAAAATTGCATTATAGACCCATTGCCAATGCGAATTTATGCCAAAATCTGCGAATAACGGCTGAACACGGAAGGTAGTAAAATAATACCCCGAAACCGCCAAGGCTGGCGCAATTAACAAAATTGCCGAAAAAATGGCAACTCGGTGCGCAATGCTGCGTGGTTCATATACCTGCCAAACCTCATTTAAGGCATACTCCACCGAATTCAGAAGCAGAATCGAAGTAACAATAAGAAAAAAAATGACCAGCACATTCATCGACGAAATGCTTTCACTGAACCGAGCAAGATAAGCCAATGCAGAATCAACTGCCGCCACATCTGGCACGAACTGCTTCAGCATAAAACGGCGCACATCCGTCACATGTTCTTTGGCAACCGCAAAAGAAGCCAGCAATCCAAACGCGAGAGCCAAGAGCGGAACCACAGACAGCAAGCTGGTGTAAGCCAAGGAAGCAGCGCGAGAAAACCCATTATCCCAATAATACCGATCTGCCGACGAGATCAAAATCCGAGCAAAAAATTTGACCTCAGCCAATGCTTGCGTCAAGACCCGGCGCAGGCCCGTGGCCGGCAACTCGCTTGAGTGGATTTCAGAAGTTTCGCTCGACATAGATTGCGGATTCATTTCCCCACTATGACCTGGGAGGCTCAGGGACTCAAGCACCCGATTTTCAGGCAAAAGTCGTACAGATATTGATATCGACCGGATATTCTTAAATCTGCATATGCTTTTAGAATCCAAATATTTGGGTTAGACTCAGCACATGGATTACCACTGTTTTAAGTGCGGGAAGGCCCTTCAACTAGGAACCGCTGGCTTCGTCGGCCGTAAGGATGAATGTGCGCATTGCAAGGCCGATTTACATTGCTGTAAAAATTGCGCCCATTTTGACGCCAATGCCTACAATGGGTGCACCGAGAGCCAAGCAGAACGGGTTTTAGAGAAAGATCGTTCAAATTTCTGCGATTACTTCACTTTCCGACAAGGCACCGCTTCAGCGGCAGGCGTGTCGAAGCAAAAAGACAACGCCTTGGCTCAACTTGACGCCCTCTTCAAAAAGTAAATTAATAAGTTTGTAGAAGTAGTATTCAGTTAGCCGTCAATTTTCTGCTCTGTTTCGCTGGCCGGAGCTACGGAGCTGGAAGCCGGTGCATCGCTGATGCCCAATTTATCCATTTTATATTTCAGAATTCGCCGACTAATGCCTAAGAGCTCAGCAGCTCTGGTTTGCACATATCCAGTTTTCTTAAGAGCTTTAAGAATCATCTCAGTCTCAAAAACTCGCTCTGCCTCTTCAAAATTGAGCGCAGTCTCTGCGTGGGGACGCAATAAATCCATTTGGGCTTTCTGTTTCAGTTTACGAGGTAGGTCCTGCTCGCTAATCTCGGTCTCAGAGCAAAGTGCGGTGAGGCTCTCAACCACGTTCTCAAGTTCACGAACATTTCCTGGCCAATCATACTGAATGAGAACTGCCATCGCCTCGGCGCTCACCGTTATTTTTTTACCTGCGTACAAGGGGGCAAATTTTTCGGAGAAATATCCTACAAGCGCAGGAATATCTTCATATCGATCTCGTAAAGGCGGAAGTGTGATGCCAATAACGTTAATGCGGTAGTATAAATCCTGGCGGAATGCCTTTTGTTTGATAAGTTCTTCCAAATTTTTATTAGTGGCAGCGATGATGCGCACATTTACCTTAATTGGTTTCGATCGTCCAACTCGATAAAACTCTTGCTCCTGCAAAAACCGAAGCATCTTTACTTGAACCGGCAAACTCAACTCACCGATTTCATCAAGAAACAAAGTGCCGCCATCGGCAAGCTCGCAATGACCAATTCGCCGCTCTATGGCATGCGTAAAAGCTCCCCTTTCATGACCAAACAACTCGGATTCAATTAATGTTTCTGGAATTGCAGCACAATTGATAGCTATAAAAGGACCGTCCTTACGCGGACTCAATTCGTGAATTCGGCGCGCGATCAATTCTTTACCTGTGCCAGACTCTCCGGTGATAAGAACAGTAGTGTCACGCTCAGCTACTTGGGCTACTTTTTGAAATAGCTCAGTCATCGTGGGCGATTTTCCAACCATCGAGCCGAAATCAGCAGGAGGGCTCACTAACCCTCGACGGCCGGTACCGATTACCGTTGGAGCCGCAGCCCCAGCCGATTCTTGAATGGCCAGCGTGTTTACAATTAAATTGGTAAGCTCTTCGACCTCAAAGGGTTTAGATAAATAATCCACCGCACCAAATTTCATGGCCTGCACGGCTGTTCTTACAGTGTTGGTCGCGGTGAGCATTATTACGGGTATATCTGTGCTCCGCTCTTTAAGCTGTTTAAGGGTAGCGACCCCATCCAAATTGGGCATCATCACATCAAGCAGAATAAGATCGGGGTGAATTTCATCTACCAATGTAAGCGCTTGGGCCCCGTCTTCGGCGGTGTGCACGTCAAAACTATTTTTGAGAAGAAGCTTCAGCGAATCGCGGATTCCAGCTTCGTCGTCGACAATTAATACTCGCTTTCTTGACTCACTCATGACCACCGTTTGCCCCCTGAAACTAACACTACTGAGGCAGCGCACACTTGCTGCATATTTTTGGATGCAAAATTGAACAGTTAAGACCCAAAGCAATTTGCAATTTTGTGCACAGCGCCTAACCTACTGGACTTATTATATTTTACACCCATCGAACAATACTCGTACAGTCCATTTTTGCACAGCAGGAACTTCATTTGCCAATTCAAGCCTTGCTGCTGTTTCAATTGGGGTGTTTGTGTAATGGATGTAGGTCTGAGTTCCGAATTAAACACAGAGGGGCAAAGCATTTGGATTTTTTTGCTTGGTGGCCTTCGAGCTCTTGGTGGTGAAATTTTTCTGGTCCCGGTACTGGATTCCGGATCGGATTCCAGAATCTGGAAGTTAGGTGAACGGTTTTCACGGCAGCGGTTTGGGCTGTTTGCCCTGAGTTTGTCGAAGGGACCCGGCCACCTCTTATTGGTGTATGGGCCCCGAACCAAAATATATTTCAGCGAGCAAAGGACTGGCTTTCACAATTTCAGGCGTATCGTCGAGCACCACCTTCCCTCCATCGAGCACTAAGATCCGTGAACAGAAAGATTGGATAAAATTAATATCATGCTCAATAACTACTATAGATTTACCGGAAGCTTGAACTTTCTTTAATAGCTCGGCCACCTGCCCCTTCATTTTTGGAGAAACTCCAGCAGTCGGCTCATCAAGCAGCAGCAATTCCGCCCCAAATGCCAAAGCTCTGGCAATTTCTAAAAGGCGCATTTGTCCGCCTGAGAGGCTAGATGCCTTCTTATCAGCCTGAGCCTCAAGCCCAATCTGCTTTAAAAATATCTCGGAAGCGTCAATATTCTTTTTAAGGGTACTACCCCAGGGGAATACGCTGCGCCAAAGCGGAGTCGACGACTCAAGGGCGATAAGCATATTTTCACGAAGTGTACAGTCGCGAAAAATACCAAAATTCTGAAATACGCGTGCAAGGCCTTTCCGTGCTCTAAGGTGCGCAGCAGAATGTGTTATTTCTCCCTGACGAAATTCGATCTTCCCGGATGACACTGGCATAAAACCGCTCAGACAATTAAACAGGGTTGTTTTACCACTCCCGTTGGGCCCGATGATGCCAAGTGTCTCACCGGCCTTAAGTGTAAAAGAGACATCGTTGAGAATGAGTTGTTCTCCAACTCCCGCTTGTAGCCTTTCAACCCTTAAAATCTCGCTCATATCTCTCTTTGCTTAGGAAAAATGTGATGCCTACGAAGGAGCAATACCGAAAAGAGGACAATTGAATACAGCAGTTGCCGTAAAGGGCCCAAGATGTGCGAAGGGATTTCAAGAAACCGAAGGCCTTCGGGAAGCAGCACCAGAAATATTACGGAAAAAAGACAACCCCAAAAAGAACCGGGACGCCCCACAAGAACAATCGTCAGTACAAAAATCATTTCTCGGAGCGCGAATGAAGATGGATCAATATAACTGATGTAATAGGCATAAAAAAGCCCAGCCAATCCCGCAAAGGCAGAAGACAGTGCAAACGCAGATATCTTTATAAGACGCACCTCGCGACCAAGCACGGTGCATGCCTGCGGAAATTCTGCCTGGGCTCGAAGGACTCGCCCAAAAGAGCCCTGCCATAAAATCCAAAAGAAGATATTACTCAATAGTGCTGCAATAAATACCAAGAGCAGGAAGCTACCATTGTCCTGCAGAGTATGCCCCCATAAGACTGGTCGCGGAATTCCAGGTATCCCCAGCACCCCACGAGTTACCGTTTTCCAGTTAATGAGAATAGCACTTACTAAGGACGCAAAGGCCAAAGTGCCAATTGCAAAATAGTCGTGTTCAAGTCGCAATGAAATGGCGCCCAGAAGCAACGAAAACAGCGCGGCTGCTCCCATGCTCAGAATGACGCAAGAAAAAAAACTAGTTTCTAACTCAATAGATGCCAGCGCAGTCACATAGGCTCCAAGCGCGAAACTGGCAACATGCGCGAGATTAAACAATCCACCCACTCCAAAACTCAAATTAAAGGCTTGGGCGAGAATGAAATAGAGGCACACCAATACTGCTAGGTGAATAAGATATTCCATCCTAGACTCGGCGCCCTTTTCGCCCCATAAGGCCCCCAGGTGAAACTAATAGGACTCCAAGTACCACACAAAAAGCTATGGCATCTTTATATCCGGAGGGCAGATACCAATCACCAAAACTCAATCCTATGCTCAAATTTTCGACTATCCCAAGAAGGTAGCTACCCAGAATTGCACCCCACATGTTGCCCAGCCCACCAAGAATCATGGCCGCAAATGCTTTTATGGTGTAGCTGTCCCCCATCAAGGGCTGAATATTAGTTTCTAATCCGATAAGAATACCTGCCAAAGCAGCGGAAATCGAAGCTAATCCAAAGACTAGATATTGAAGAGTCTGCACTGGAATTCCCAAAGCCGAAGCAGCCGGAGTGTATTGCTGCAGCGCGCGAATTTTGCGCCCCAACGGGGTACGGTGCATAAGGAAAGAAAGGAATCCTACGTACCCAATCGCCAGAAAGATAATTCCCAACTGAATCGGGGTAATATAAATTCCCTGCCACTCTATGCTTTGATTTGCTGCGCCAATATGTATCGCACGCACATTAACGCCAAAAAACAGTGACACCAAAGATTCAAGCATTATTGATAGAGTAAGCGTAGAAACAAAAGTAAGCACAAACCCTGAATGTGCAAACGGCAAAACAAAAACCCGCATGGTGATTAAACTCAGAAATAGCATGGCGATTCCAGTCAGGAGGAAGCTTGCGGCAAGTGACACCCCCTGCTGATTGTGCAAAGCAAAAAAGATATAGGCCCCTACCATCATAAAATGTCCGTGCGCAAAATTAAGCACACGCAACAATCCGTAAGTAAGAGCTAAGCCAGAGGTCGCTAATGCGTAGATACTGCCGGTGATAAGAGAGTTGACCAAAAGTTGAGGAAGAATTTCCATGCTCGCAGAGCTTGGCGAATTGTGAATTGAAAGGCAACACCCAAGATTATGAGCTCAGTCCCCAAAGCCTCACCTTTGGGTGGGGCTAAAGATGACTCTAGTACTCGTTCATCGACTTCCAGGCAGCTTCACGGCGCTGACGGTCAGGATCTTCAACAATGTCGGCTAAAACTAATCGTCCCAGGCGGGCCAAAATTTCAGAACTAGGAGTATTGCGGGAGTCTGGGAACAGTGGATCCATAAAATCAGGATGATATCTAAGCATGTGCTCAAGTACTGCCCTATCGTGTTCAGATTTTGCCATGGTTGCCCAAATACTTTGACCAATAACTCCAAAGTCTTTAATGCCCCACTCTAACATTTTAATTATATACTGCCCTGCAGAAAGGAGCTCTTCTGGGGCTGGGGGACGCTCAAACGCGTACGAACCGCTATTGTTACGCATGCGGTCGGCAATCGAAACCAAGTTAGCCACCAATCGCGGGTGGCAATATTGTGCCAAAATTTTACTTTCAAGCGTTGCATCAAGATAGGTCATGGTAATCGGATGCACACGTCGCAGTAAGGCATCATCCAATGTTCGATTAAAGTTTTTGGTGAAGATGAGCAACAAATTTGCAGGATTGGCATCAATCGGCTCACGACTTTCAAGCCAGATGCGCGCATCCTGAATGGGACCTAAAAAGAATGTATCAATAGCTGAGTCTGGCTTATCAAGTTCGTCAATTAACAAAATAACGGGCTTTTGTTGAGATTTGAGATATGCCCGAGAAAGTATTCCTAAATTTAAAAGTTCAGTGGGATCTCCAGAAGTCTTGCCCGCCATCGCATTTACCATTGCTAACGTAGATGGTGCTTCGATGAGATTTTGAGTAGGCATGCCCTTGTAACAACTCAAGCACATTAGTTCTGCGCCAGAAATTTTGGCAAGACATTTGGCGAAGAAGCTCTTTCCGCAGCCCGATGGACCTTCAAGCAACAATGATTTTATTCGATTGGATTCAGATGAAAGCAGGAGCGACACCTGCAACGCGACAAAGGGCAAACATTGATAACCCACCGCAGATAATTTTTGAGCAAGCTCAAAGGGACTGCCCAAGTTTGAAAAGCCTGGGTTATCAACATCTGCGTTTTTTGTGAATTGTGGATTTTGATATGTTTGCTCTGCGGGTCGGGTTGGGGCATCAGAAAGCGCTGGCTGAGTGTCCGCCTCATCTTCAAGCTGTTTACGCTTTGGAATCATAAAACCAACCAAAATTGCAAAAGAACCAGCCACTGAGCTTCCAACTGCAGAAGGGCTGCCCCAATCCAGAAATCTCTTTAAGAGTTATGGGGGTTAGCTCAGCTTTTGTATCCTAAGCAATGCCCGTTGGAACGCAAGGCGAATTGCCCTCTAGGGGCGCCAGAACGCATATATTGCGTATACCAGGTCTCTCAGACCTTGTAGTATGAATATTTTCAGTATGTTACCTATCGCCCGGGGCCAGGAGGCTTAGTTGCGACCCGTTTGGGTCGAAGCCCCAACAGCCATCCCCGGAACGGAGCATATGCTGCCCTGGTTTTCGAGGAACCAATTATAGGTTAGTTCAAGGCCCATCGGAAAAGTCATGTTGGCAGAAAAACCAAATTCTTGTTTGGCCTTTGACACATCAAGACAACGCCGTGGCTGCCCATTAGGCTTAGTGGTGTCCCACTGCACTTCTCCCTTAAAGCCAACTACCTTTCGCACCTGCTCAGCAAGCTGCCTCATGCTTATTTCCATGCCTGAGCCGACATTAATTGGTTCGGGCTTTTCATAACGCTCGGTAGCAAGACGAATTGCCCGCGCGGCATCATCTACGTATAAGAACTCTCGACTGGGGCTACCATCTCCCCACAGCGTGACCGTGTCGGCGACCTCCTCCTTTGCATGGTGAAATTTACGAAGCATGGCCGGAATCACGTGGCTACTTTCGAGGTCAAAGTTGTCGCCGGGGCCGTAGAGGTTAACCATCAAAAGGTTAATTCCATTAAACTGATACTGTTTACGGTAGGCCTCAAGCTGCACAATCAGCATCTTTTTCGCCAATCCATACGGAGCATTAGTTTCTTCGGGATACCCGCACCAAAGATCTTCTTCCTTAAATGGGACGGGAGTAAATTTTGGATACGCACAAATAGTGCCTACCACCACAACTTTCTTTATTCCAAACAGTCTGGCTTGCTCAACAAGCTGCACGCCCATGACGAGATTATCGTAGAAGAACTCTCCAGGGCGCTTCATGTTGGCGCCGATTCCACCAACTTTTGCTGCAAGATGCACCAGGACATCTGCGGGCTTGTCGCTGAGCAGTTGTTTAATCGCTTCAACGTCCCTCAGATCATACTGAGAGGAACGAAAAGTATGGACATCAGAATAATTGCCTTGAGCTTTAAGCTCGCCGACCACGCGTTGGCCTAAAAAACCACTTGCTCCAGTTACTAATACCTTGGTCATGCAAAAAACCCGTTCAATTACAATCATTAATTGACTCTGCTCTATTCGAATCCATTTGATTAATGACGATCGATACTCATTAAAAAATGGTCTCTCAGTGCGTAGGCACAGCCGCTACGAGCTACTCCCCTTATATTTGATGATTTATAGGGGCAAGCCGCTTCAAAAAAGACCTCAGAATCTAACTCGAAGCTGGACAAAAAAATGAGAATTTATAAGCAGTTAGCTAGCACCTACCGCGAGCCGACTGCTTTTGATTTAGAATTGTCCTTATTATCACTCTGATAATATGAGTGATAATAGCGATTGTAATAGTAGTAATCGCCACCGGAAATATCGACATCATTGAGGATAACTCCCAACAAAGTTGCCCCGACTCCCCTCAAGCGATTGCGTGCATCAGAGACCACTCGTTTCGGTGTTGAGCCTCCCTTCACGACCAGAACCACCCCGTCGACGTAGCGCGATAGAATAACAGAATCGGTGACTGGCAATACTGGCGGAGAATCTATTACCACGTAATCAAAGCGGGCTGACAACTCGTCAATTATCGATGCCATTTCTAATGAGCCTAGGAGCTCTGCCGGGTTAGGCGGAATCCGACCGCTTGGAATAATGGTGATTCGCTTCAGTACGTCCTTAAGGCAGACTTCGTCAATGGTGCGCTGCCCCGTAATAACATCCACGAGCCCCGGAAGGTTTGCTTCCAAATTAAGGTGTTTATAGACACTTGGTCTACGCAAATCAGCATCTATCAGGACCACGGAGCCCCCGGCACTCGCCAGGCTAGCCGCTAAATTAATAGACGAGGTAGTTTTTCCTTCAGATGATTGCGCGGAGGAGACAAGAATTGTTCGTGGTGGCTCTCCCGCTCGCGAAAGCAATAGGCCCGTACGAATGGTACGATACGCCTCAGAAGCAAGAGACTTGGGCGCCTGGACATACACCACGGGTAAGGAATTGAGTGGGTCGACAGGAATAATTTCTTTGGATGACTTAGTTTTGCGCGGAGGCGCATCAGTCGCCGGCGGCACCGAGCCACTCCAGTCAAGCTCGAACGAAGGCACCACCCCCAAACTTGGCAGACGCAACACACTCGCAACTTCTTCAGGGGTTCTAATGGTGTTGTCCAGATAACTCATTAAAAATGAGAGCACTAAGCCAATACCGACTCCACACAAAAGTCCTAAAAAGAGAACCAACCCTTTTCTTGGGTAGGACGCAATCTTAGGGACGCTGGCGTAGTCAACTACCGACACATTGCTGGCATTACTTTCAACCGCGAGTGCCGTTTCCTTGATTTGCTTGAGAATATTTTCCAGTAACTCTCGAGAAGTTGTGAGCTCTCGATTCAAGATATTATATTGAACTTCCTTTTTTGAGAGCTCAAAGGCACGACTCTTTTGCTGTTCAAGCTCATCCTTTAAGCTTCGCTCTTCTTCTGCAGCTGCCGCAGCTTTTGCTTTGAGTCCAAGCACCACCTGGCTTCTTTGAGATGAGATTGATTGTTTGAGAGAATCAATCTGCGATTTGAGCTGCTGCATGCGAGGATAACTTGGCGTAAATTTGCTGCTAAGCTGTTGATATTCGCCTTCAAGCTTCACCAGTTCAGAACGCATCACCTGAAGTGATTGGTCGTCAAAGCCAGCGGATGGCGACTTCAAGGCATTTTCTGCCTCTTTAAACATATTCTCAGCTTCTATTCGCCGTGCAGTCGCATCGGTAAGCAATTTATTTAACTGAGACATTTTTTGAGCGGTAATATTTTCGTCTTTATTAAGAGCAATAATGCTATTTGCTTCCGCGTAGTCGGCCATTTCTCGTTCAAGATCTGCTACCTTCTCTCGCAGTTCATCAGCTTGGCCACGTAAAAATTGAAGACCACGAGATTGTTGTTCGATGCGATTAGAACGAATCCAATCGATATAGGTCAGTGCGTGTTTATTGGCGACTAAAGCAGAAAGGCCAGGATTTTTAGTGGTGGCTTCGATGACCACAAGCGAGGTTCGTCGAACCGGCTTCACTTGAATGGTTGCAAGGTAGTTTCGAACGGTTGCTATCGGGCTTTTGTACCCTGTTAGTGAGTCGAGCTCAGTCTGCTCAACCGTCCCAGCATCAGAACTCGCGCCAAAAAGTCGGGCAAAAATCCCCTCTCCAGATTTTTTTTCAAACGCCGCACGAATAGTGGAGTCTTGAAGCACCTCATCGGCTAATGAGAAGCTTCGAATTTCCTCAATTTGGGTTTCCAAATAATTAGACTCTTTACTTTTAGCTTGGAGCAAATCTTCAATCTTGGTAGTGGCAAGTACAGGTTCATAGGTACTAATTCTTATTTTTGATAGAGCCGTATAGCGAGGAGTCGCAGTGAACGCATACAAACCAGCGAGCAACACACAAAGAGCTACAGCACCAAGGGTAAGGAGTCTAAATTTATAAATAATTCTCCAATACTCGCGAAGACGGGCCTCTTCTTGGGGCTCATCAATCACGGCATCAAGGGTCAACGCCTTACCGGGTAAATGCGTGGGAAGGGCTCGCACACTGGTGCTTGGAAGCTGATCACTCATGGACTTATGGAACTCCTCATTTACGAAGCACAGTTTACGGCGAGGCTAAGTTAACACTACCCCCGACTCCAAAGTTAAATACCTTGGAAATGCTCTCAAATGTATCCTGGCGCATTCTACGCCCAGAATCAGATGGGACCAATACAATATCTCCGGTTCGAATACGAACGTCGCGCTCCTCTCCTCGAGCCACTTTTTCAAGATTTACAACGAGATGCGCCTTACGATCGGGGCCAATTTCGCGCACGACCTCAATTTCCTCAATTTTTGCGCCATACGTAATGCCGCCGGCAGCCGCCAACGCGCCAAGTAGGGTCATGCGTTGCCCAAGTTCATAACTACCCGGCTTCTGGACCTCGCCGTCAACATTTACCTGTCCGGCTTCCGGAATGACAATCATATCGCCACCGCGAACCGGCAATTCAAGGGGAATGGTTCCGTTTGTTCCTAACACCTGATCCAAATAGAGTTGAATACCTCCCGAACTAGCTCCGCTCACCACTCGGTCTGAAGCCAGGGCCATGCGGGCTCTTGTTTCGACGTCTGTGGCTGCGCCAACTCCCGATACTTCAACCGGTATAAATGAAATCACATTACCAGCTTTGTCAGTCACTCCCCCAGCCTCACTCAATAGCTCTAAGACGCTATTGGCGCCCTTTTTCAAGGGATAGGAGCCCGGCTTTTGTACTGCTCCCATGACTGCCACCTTCTGACTGCCATACAGAGAAACAAAGACTGTAATTTCCGGGTTCCTCACATAACTTGCGAGGCGAGAGCGAAGTTCTTCATGGAATTCAGATTCGGTGAGTCCTGCGGCTCGAACGGCTCCCACCAAGGGAAGGGACACAAATCCAGAATCCCGAACCCGCGCAGTGACATTCAACTCAGGAACATCGAATACGTTAATTTCAATTTCATCTCCCGTGCCGAGTCTGTAGGTTGCATCCCTGACTGAGGTGCTGGCACGGTGCTTAACCAAGGCGATCATTTGCTCTTGCTGTACGGCATCGGCTTCAAAAAAGGCTTGGCGATCTTCCTCTATCGATGGCATGGTCAGGCCGTCGCGAGCCGCCTCTTCTATTACTTCGGAGCGAGGTTTGGTCATAGCTCGGGTGCTACAGCCCCAGAAGTTGGCTAAAACGAAGACAAGCGCCGGAATAAATAAAATAAATCGCATGGGCTACACCTAACCAATGTATTGAGTCAAAGACCCAACAAACTGGGCCGGACAAGATAATGCCAGCCCCTTACGCTGAATCTGCACCTGCTCCCCACAAGCCACGGACTCCAAGGTCTCATCGCTTTTTATCCTATCTAGGGCAGCCGGTCCTGGAATTAAAAAAGCATCGATGGTACCAACCCGTAATGCCGTTAAAGCTGAGTCAGCATCCTTAAAGCCTCTAAAAACCAGCGACTGTGGGGCCTGCCATTTTGACTTCCCCTGCACCAATGATGTTCGCATAAGGGTTAGCTCACGCCCAGCCTTAAAATCTACTAAGCGATACTCGCCAGCTGAAACAAAGTTAGTTCCCTCACCCAAAAGATTTCCAAAAAGCGCCGAAGAGGCCTCCTCCAAGATGGGACATTCGCTTAAATGGCGCTGCACCGAGTCAATCACCAATGGCTCTGGAATGACGACCTCGAACCAGATGCCATCTGCATAGGCACCCGGCCTTTTGGCTCCATCCGCTGCTTTCACAACTAGTGCTGTTTCTAATTTACCACTCTCTTGGCAACGCCTCAGTGAGGTTTGCACGTCGGAGAATGTTATCTGCTGGCCGTTGGCAAATTGGGCCAACCGCGAAATTCTAAAAGACCAAGTGCGATGGTCTCCAGTCGAACTAAAACGATCAGCAAGCAAAAGTTCCAGGCGCCCCCCTTCAGGAGCAAACTCAATTAAGCGCCCCATACTCGCGCGGCGCACATATTGAGCAGCCAGACTTTTATCTTTTAGAAAATTAATATTCTCCTCAAATTCAGGCACACCTATGGTAATCACATCAGCGGCAAAGGCTGGCTGCACGAGCAGTACTGCTGCCAAAAAACAAAGGCCCCACATGGTCTTCATTTTACAAACCTCCCGGCGCTACGTATACCTTCACTAGCTGCTCAAGCCCGTTGTAAAATAGCTTATCCCGGCTTGAGGAAGCGAAGTGAATTTTCCAATATTTACTTGGCTCTACATCAGAATGCGCAGCAACCACTGTATGATTCGCCAACACAAATTTTTCTGTTCTCACCTCACCCTGCACATCCATCCAACGCTGGTTATCATCACTGACCAAGAATTTCAGATTAGTCGTTGAAAATGAAGACACTTCTGTTTGGGCATGTAGTTCAATAAGTCGTGGCCAGGCGCCCATGGGTACAAAAAACCCGATACTGGAATAAAACTGATCAAGCAAAACTGGTCGCTGATCATTCCAAGCGCCTAAAGCGCCCTTAAGCGGTCTTGTGTCAGAATCAACATAGGCCCTATTTACCTGAATCTCGACCAGCTTAGACCGGGCTCGCAAGTACTGGGCGAGTCCTTGCTCACCTTTGTGCTCCAATAGCTCGGCTAATTCAGCATCTATTGTCTGGCGAACCACATTAGTCACCCCTAGAGCCAATAAGCCTTGTAGACGCTTAATTTGCAATTCAATTGGAATCCTGCCTTGCTCGTATTCGCTTTTGCTCTGAGCAAGTGCTGATAATTGCAAACTAGCCAAAGCAGGACTAATTTCACGCAGGGGGACAAAAGATTGCTTTTGCAACTGACGAGACCAATGATTAATTTGAGGGAACCGAGCCGGAACGATCGCTTTGAGTGCTGCGGGGGAAGTAATTTGAGACTGTATATAATCAAGCTGGCCCTGAGGCACATCAACTCCCAAAAGTAATACTTGATGAAAAAGATGCCAGGCACCGGCTTCATCTCCAGCCCATTGCCGAATGAGCCCAGCAGAAAAAAGCACGCTCGGATTTGTGGGATCAGAACTTAGTGCAAAGGCAACTGCTTCTCTAAAATCTCCGCTGGTATAAGGACGGCCACACTCATGAGAAGCACCGAGCACCTGCCTCACATTGGCCCAATTCACAAGGTACACTGAATGCTGAGGCCTGAGGCGTATGGCGTTCCCTACCTGCTCAAGTGCATGACAGAGAAGTTCAATTCTCTGCGCCGGATCCTTTTCCTTCTGAGCCAGCAGACGAAGTTCGGAGTACGACTGCACGTAACGATCAGCATCAGGAAGGAAACCTTTTTCGGTCTGAGCAAGAGCACTTTGCTTGGTGATTACGACCGCTTGATCCTGGCGCGCGCTGTCCAGCGACAAACTTGCCCATTCAGCTAACGAGAGAACTCCAAGAGCTGCCGAAATCAAAAAAAGTGCTGGGTATAAAAATGTTCTCACTGCTCACCGCACGGTTGTTAGTTGGCCAAGAATCACAAGAGAATAAATTGCTTTGACGCATCTTTCTCCTCTTAAAGGTTCTAACACGTGGATTCCAAAGGTATCAACGAACAATTCTATGGTAGGCAACGGAGCTTAAGCGCATCGATGTCAGGAAAGGCCTCTATCGCTATATTAGCCTCATCGGCAGCGTGCACGAGCGTCAGCGGATCGAGCAATACGGCACCAGCCTCACGAAGCACCAGAGCGGTGGCTCCAACCTTTTTCATGGTCTCTATGGTCTGTGGACCGAGAGCTGGCAAATCGAGGCGTCTATCTTGCTGAGGTTTGGGCAACTTAACCACGATGGCCCCCGCTCCAGCCAACTGCCCAGCACGCGCAATAGCAGCGTCAGTTCCTTCCACCGCTTCCACTGCCGCAATTACGCCTTTTGCCACTACCACAGTCTGTCCAATATCCAATCGGCCGATAGCCTCAGCGGCCTCCCAGCCCAGTACAGCCTCAGCGGCTTCCGCCCGGCTAAGCTCACGGCGACCCAGACGACCGATGCCTGGTGTGCTGCGATCCAAAAGTGCCGTAGCTGAAAAAACGTGCATGCCCTCAGATTCAAGTTCAGCGGCAACCCCTCGAAGCACCACGTCGTCTTTTACACTCCCAAGGCGCGCTATTAACGCAGCCCCGCGAAAATCGAGCCAAGTATTCTGAAAAAGCCGCACCCTTGATATTCCGCCAGCAAAAGCTACTTGGCGAACTTTTCGTTTTTTGAAAAAAGAAATCAATTTGCCAAGCTGCCCGACTTTAATCCACAAAGCATCTGGCACTAAGGCCGTGAGCGCCGCATCACTTTCGCCATGATGTGCAACCACTGCTACTTCGAGACCACGCTCACGCGCGCGACGCACAAATTCAATCGGAAAATTTCCCCCGCCAGCCACGAGTCCAATTGGGGATTGCAATTCAAGGGTCATAGCGAGCCCAAAACGAGCATGTATTAGGTTGTTTATTTTTTCTTCCGTCTAGGTGCACAGAGCCCACGCTCAGAAGATTCTAAAAATTGGAGCAACACGGCGCCAGCCGCAAAACTTTGTAGCTCAGGCTTTAGTTCCGCCAAACGGGTGCGATAGGCCCCGGCTTCAAAAAACAATTTGCGATAAATCTGTCTGAGACGTTCTACGTCCTCAGCCGAAAATCCACGTCTCTCAAGACCAACAATATTAAGGCCAGCGAGCACCGCTCTATTTCCCTCAACTATGCAGTAGGGAGGCACGTCGTGGGCGACCATCGAACCTCCCCCCAAAAAGCTATAGTCACCAAGTCGAACAAATTGATGCACGGCCGAAAGGCCTCCTAGGGTAACAAAATTGCCCACGGTTACATGTCCTGCCAAGGCCACGGAATTAGCTACAATATTACCGCTACCAACTTTACAATCATGGCCCACATGAGAATTTGCCATGAAAAGATTTTTGTCTCCAACGACAGTGCGCATTCCCCCGCCAGAGGTACCGGGCTGCAAGGTGGTGAACTCACGAATAATATTGTGGCTACCAATTTCTAAGGTGCTCGCTTCGCCTTTGTATTTTAAATCTTGAGGCGCAGCGCCTACCGACGCGAATTGATAAATTTGGTTATAATCTCCTAAGCGAGTGTGCCCCTCTAGGACGACATGCGGGCCAACAGTGTTGTTTTTTCCCATCACCACATGCGGCCCTATGACCGCATATGGGCCAACATGAGAGCCCTCGCCGATGCTCGCATTCGGATCAATCACTGCCGTTGGATGAATATGGGCTGTCACTGCGGGTACCTCATCACTCTCAAAGCACCTTTAATTTTCCATCGCAGAGATAGTTCCGGAGGCGACAAGCTTTCCTTCAACGAAAACCTCACCCTGCATTACCCAAATAGGGCGACGCTTTCTCACAGACACCATTTCAATCCGAAGTGTATCGCCCGGCACGATTTTTTTCTTCCACTTAAAATCAGTCGCGCCAACAAGAAACACAGATTTACCAGGCGCCACCCCATCAATTGATCGCTTTGCCAAGATTGCTGCGGTTTGCGCCATAGCTTCCAGCACCAAGACTCCAGGCATAACGGGCTGCCCTGGGAAATGCCCCACAAAAAAGGGCTCGTTGATCGTAACGTTTTTAATGCCAACAACACGCTGGTTATCGACAAATTCAATTATTTTATCGACCAATAAAAATGGATAACGGTGAGGAATTATCTCTTGAATCTGAACGGAATCAAGCACGACGCCTTGTTCAGGTACTTCCGTTTTTTCCTTCGCTGCTTCTGCCATATCGCTTACCCCACTGCTTTTTCATCAAGCGCTTTAAGCACTCGTTCGGTAATATCAAACTTCGAATTCACGTACACCACAAAATTTTCATCGCGCACAACAACAAATGGCAAATTATCTTGGCGCGCCACTACTTGAACTTGAGCCTGGGCGTCACGAACTATTTTGCGGATAGCCTCATCGCTTTTCATAGATAAAGCTTCTCGCTCGTCGGCGATGGCCCGCTCAAGCTCGCGCTCTTTTTTCATTTGCGCTTCGCGTTTTTCTTGAACTGCTTGCGGGGAGAGCAAGGTGGACTGTTTTTCCAAATCCTCTCGCCCCTTGAGTACGTCTTTGCGCATGAGGCCAAGCTTAGCCTCGCGCTTCTCCGCATCAGCTTTAAGTGACGCTTGGGCAGCCTTGCCCACAATTGATTCGTCGAGGATACGCTGCATGTCTACCACATACACATGCGGGGCGTTCTGGGCCTGTGAGCTTGAAACACCCAATACCAGGCTTAGCACCAAACTGCACACTATACTCAATTTATGATTCCTTGGGCAGCACGCATGTAGTTTCATGGGCGAGCGCATCCTTTTAAAGCCTTCAGAAGGCAGACAAAATGACTGGTTAAAAGTCAAGCGAGGACTATACGGGATAGCCCCCCAAATATCAAATTACATTGGTGCGCCAAATGAGAACAAGGTGACCATAGATCTCTCACCGTCCTCTTTCCCAATCGGAAAGCCAAATTCAACACGAATCGGCCCAAGCGGGGATGCCCAGCGGATACCATACCCATAGGCCTTGCGTAACGCTCCCAGGTCGATACTGTCGGAGTCGTCAAACGCCTCACCAATGTCGTAAAACACGACACCTTTCAGACCAGCCGAATTTATAAGCGGAAAGATAAGCTCGATATTATTTACCACCTCTTTGGCACCACCAAACTCATTTCCGCGGGAATCTTTAGGCCCAAGCGTCCTATTTTTAAAACCGCGAACGGAATTTATTCCACCAGGGAAATAGCGCTTAAATAGAGGGAACGGATCGTCATTAAGACTTTCACCATACCCAAGCGCTAATCGCCATGAAAAAACAAAGTCTCCAATTCCTGTTTTTAGTAGTGGCTGATACCACTGATTTCTAAACTCAAAATTGTAAAATTCCTGATCTCCACCAATTCCTGCATACTCGGCGGACAAGACCTGCCTCGACCCTCGTGAGGGATTCATAGGATTGTTGATAGTATTACGTATGATCTTTGGACTAATCGACGACGAGGTTGACGTTCCAGCGGAATCAATAACCAATTGAGCTGCGTCAGCTTCATCAACATCTGAAATTTCAATGTTATAAAACTGATACTGTAGTGAGGCAGAAATATCTTCCGCTACTTCTCCGAAGACCTGCTCTAAAGGATAGCCGAATTCAAGAGCTCCGCCCGTCAAACTTCTGTCAAAATCACTATACTCTCGGTCACTCTTGAGGAGGTCAATACCACCCGATACATAGGTATCGTTGAGACGATTATCGTTTAGCGAAAGAATAAGGTTATCGCGCCTCGTGCCAATATCGGCGTTCAAAGACAAGCTGCGCCCCGACCCAAAAATATTATTCTCGGTAAGTCTTGCATTAAACAAGGCTCCATCAGAGCTTGAAAATCCAGCTCCCGCCGAGAAGGTTCCTGTTGAACCCTCCCTAAGGCTTACATTTAGATCCACTTTATCTTTCTCGGCAGTAGGCTCAGAGGTAATATTAACCTCTTCAAAAAAGCCGAGGCGCTCAAGTAACTGTTGGCTGCGTTTCACTTTTGAACTGGAGTATAGCTCCTGCTCTTGCACCTTAATTTCGCGGCGCACTACGTTTTCATAGGTTTTTTGGTTACCCTGGATATGAATCTCGTTTACAATGACCGGATTTCCTTTAGTGCTTGCAAACTCAAGCGCCACGGTAGAGTCCGTGCGTGAAATAGCAGTATTGGGCACAACGTTGGCAAATGCGTAGCCTTTATCAGTAAATTTCTCACTCACCTTAAAAGAGTCTTCTCTAATTTTTGAGGCACTGAATACGACGCCTGGTTCCGATTCTATACCTTCAAGCGTCTTTTCGATTGAATCCTCAATCAAATCTCCTGACGCAGACACCGAAGAGATGGTATACCGTGGCCCTTCCTGCACCTCGAAATATACCTGAATGCGATTATCATCTTTTTCAATGCGAGCTTCGCTCACGGCGGCATCAATAAATCCGTTATCAAGAAAATATTGACGCATGAGTGCCCGATCATTCTCAAGCATTTCAGGGCTGAGACGGCCAGTACCCAGGAGCCACGAATTCCACCACTTATAACGCTTGGTCTGAATTGCGCTGAGTAGGTCAGACTCGTCAATTTCTTTAAGGCCCAGCACGTTAATGCGTTTAATTTTATAGGCGTCCCCTTCAGAGACCTGCACGGTGAGATCCACCTGCCCATCGCCCGCAGGCACAATCGATGCCGACACTTCGGCGTCGTAAAATCCTTGGGTCTGATAATACCGCGTCACTTGGCGCACCAGCGAGTCGATTTTGGTTTTATCGATAAACCGGTCGGCTCCAAGCTTTAAGACATCTCGAAGCTCACTTTCTTTTACTTCTTTATTGCCCTTTATGAACACTTTACGAACTTGAGGCTTCTCAATAACGGTGTAGATCAACACGCCGGCATTGGCAGAAACGGTAACTTGGTCAAAAAAACCGGTGCGATACAGAGTTTTTACATCTTCATCTATAGCGTCACTGGATACCTTTCCGGAAAGTGCTTTTAATTGACTGCGAATAGCGGCGCCATCTATGCGTCGATTACCACTAACCTGAACTTCTTTGATCACCAGCGAATCTGAAATTTGTGCGAAGGCCAAGGAAGAAGAGAGAAGCGTGGAAGTGAAAAAACCAAGGAGGGAAAAGGAACCAAATATCGAACGACTCACTGCAACTCCTTATTAATACAAGTGGGCACTCTCAGGGCTTCGGGCCGTGAAGGCTTAACTTACGCAAACCGAATCAAAGAGACAACCATGCTTCATCTAGTCCTTGGTTACTCAGAACCCGCAACTTTTAAAATTACGTTCTGAAGCGCCTCGAGCAAAGTTTGCGGGAATAAAGGTTCGGCGAAACTTTGAGGCCCTTAAGGAAAAGCCACCAGCGCCCCACCGGCTTGCATTTCAACCACCTGGTCTAAACTGCTTGCCAGTTCCTTACTATGCGTAACTATAACCAGTAGACTTTGGTGCTCAGCTTGAATTTCTAGTAGCAGGCGCTGCACCAAGCGAGCAGTTTCCTCGTCTAAATTACCAGTCGGCTCATCAGCCAAAAGTAATCGTGGTTTACTCACGATGGCTCGGGCCACCGCAACTCGCTGCTGCTCCCCACCCGAAAGCTCACCGGGTCTATGCTTTACCCTATTTTCTAAACCTACCCGGCGTAACGCTGCTTCGGCGCGGTCAAAAGCTTCAGACTCTGGAACCTCCGCAATAAGCAATGGCATGGCGCAATTTTCGAGGGCAGAAAATTCAGGTAACAAATGATGGAACTGAAACACAAATCCGATTTTGCTTCCGCGCACTCGCGACAACTCATCTGGCGCTAACGCAGTTAAATTACATCCATCAAGCAGCACCTGACCTCTGCTCGGGGAATCAAGACCGCCAAGAATATGCAAAAGAGTAGATTTTCCAATTCCCGAACGTCCCACAATAGCGACGCTGCCCGATTCTGGAAAAGTGTGGTTAATATCCTGCAACACAACCAACTTTTTATCTGCGTCTCTATACTCTTTATATACGGATTGAAGTTGTAACACCTTTTAGGCTCCCTCGTGCTGGCTATTCATATCGCAATACATCCACTGGCCTAAGGCTACTGGCACGTCGCGCCGGATAAATTGTGGCAAGTAAGCAAATAACAAAGGCGGCTAAACCCGTTACTACAAAATTAACCAGCTCAATTTGCACGGGGACCTTCGACATTTGAAAAATACGCTCGTCCAGAGGAAAGCCATACTCTCGAAGAGCAATACATCCTAACCAGCCGCCTACCACCCCCAAAAGCGTCCCCAAAAGCCCAATTACGGCTCCCTGCAACCAAAAAATGCGTGAGACCTTACTGGCAGATGCGCCAAGCGTCATTAAAACTGCTATGTCCTTACGCTTTTCGAGCACTATCATGACTAAGGTGCTCACTATTGAAAAACTAGCCATCACCACAATCAAAAGCAGCACGATAAAGTACACTTTTTTCTCAAGACGCAACGCATCCCAAAGCGCCCGATTAGACTCCGTCCAGTCTTGCACCAAAATTCCTTTGCTTAAACCACCGAGCGCATCTAAAATTTTGCTGGCCACCTGCGGCGCTTTGTCAATGTCACTGACTCGCACTTCCAGACCAGACACAGTGGATCCCATTCCAAAAAAAGTTTGCGCATCGGGAAGTGAAGCGTAGGCAAGTTCACTCTCGTAACCAACCAAACCCGAGCTATAATGACCCACAACCAAAAATCGACGGAATCGAGGAACCATTCCGAATGGCGTTGAAGTTAATGACGGCGTCAAAACAGAAACAGTTGCGCCCGGAAAAAGCCCCAGATTCTGGGCGAGTTCTCTCCCCACCAACAGTCCAGGCAGTCGGGCTTCGGATGTCTGCCCCTGGTCATCACGGGTTTCAATGGCCGGAGGACTAAAAAGCTGCTGAAGAGTTTCATCCGATGCCACATAACTACGTACTTGGTCCGCAGCAGAACTAGACTCCGCAATTCCTCGAATCAATACCCCCTGAGCTCCATTGTCGGTGCGAATCAGCGCTTGGTGATAGGTAAAAGGAGATACACTGACCACTTGAGCGACTGAGGCTACTTGCTTTGAGACCTCTTCCCAATTTTCCAGACGACCTGAAAGAGTTTTAAGCACGACATGAGAATTGGCCCCCACAATTTTTTCTTTAAGTTCATGCTCGAATCCAGTCATGACAGCCATGACCACATTGAGCACGATAACGCCAATTGCTACCCCAAGAACGGAAATAACTGTGAGGATGCTAATAAATGCTTCCGGGCGTTTTGACCAAAGGTAACGAAGTGCTACCCGCGTAGAGAAAGATGATGACAAACGACTACTCCCTTGGAAATTGAGAAGCGCCTCGACAGATATCAGCCGAGGTGCACTACCCTGCCCCTTGTAAAGGCTGCTAAATTATTGTGCGCTTCGCTGTTCTTGGCAAGTTCGAACTACGGCGGCCCTTTTTGTCATTGCCGCTATGGTTTATCGCTTGGTGTACTCAATATTTTGGCCACCCGTTCAGCGCTGACCAAACCAATATCAACAAAAAAAGCTGCCACTTCATGGAATGTCCTTGAGCGCTTAAATTGAGGCACATGCCCACCTTGAAACCATACAATGCGCGGACGTTTCCAATGATCCCATAATAACTTTGGCTGCCGCGAAGGCACAATTTTGTCTCCGATTCCGGCTACAATAAGCATTCGCTCTTTGGCAGTTGCTGGTTTATACAAAAGCGGAGAATGCACCCGATAGGCTTGCTCCAGTAGCTCAATGCTCACCCCAGCATCTCTTAAAAGTGAAAAATGAGTATTCCGGGTCATTACTTCCCAGGCAAGTTCTGACATTGAAACCATAGGCACAATCGGAACACAAAAATCTATCGCATCGAGCGATGCCCACAGCACTCCAATGTAGGCGCCAAGACTCATGCCCATGCATCCAACTTTCGTCCCCCCATCAGCTGCAAGATACAGCCTGAGCTCCCTTAAATCAGAAATTGCCTGCGCCATAGACTCGTTGGTGGCCAGAACATCCATACTCGGGAAAAAAGAAATCTTTTTGCTCCCTTCGTGTTTTGGCTTTCTCCTTCCGTGGAACGGCAGTTCTACGAGCACCACATCAAAACCAAGCTGGTAGAAAAGCCCGGGAAGAAAGGCAAGCGAGTTAATGCGCTGGTCCCCCATGGTCCAACCATGCACCGCCACCATCACCGGAGCTCCACGCTGCGTGTGCCGCCAGTAACGCGCGTGCACTATTTTATTTTCAGGAGCCGCTGCTGAAGCCAACACAAACTCAGGGTGCTGCGCTCGGTAACTTGACTCAAAGGCAATATCAAGCACCTGTCCATCTTGGAATCCATGAAATACCTGGCTGCGAACTTGTGGCGCGACGAGCGGCGGATTAAAAAAAGCGTGTGGAGTTAAAATCCAATTTTTGTTCCAGGTATTCTCGCTGGCAAATAAACTTGCCTGGGCAATAAACTGCTCGGCTGGTAACAAAGAAAGCAGTTCGTCAAACTTAACTGAGGCAAGCTGCCGCGATGCCCAATTTAAAGCGCGCTCAAGTTCCTCCCCTCCAAACAAAGTGGAGCGCTCGAAACTACTCAGGCGATGCTCCTCTGGCGTATCAAGCAAACAAAAATCTGCAATTTCGTCTTTTTTTATATTCACTTACACGCGTTCTCCGGAGGCGAGCATTAATATCTCTATTCTGAGGAAAATTGAGCGGCGCGTCTAGTAATATATAATTAAATTTGAGATGTCGTTTACTTGGCCAGGCTCGGCTTTCCGGTCCAGGCGCAGTAGTCGCGATCCGCCCCTGGCGCCAAAAATTCTGCTCGCCCTGCTTGGCCTAAGCTTGTCGAAGGTAGTCAAGAAAATTTTTCCACCACGAAGACCTCAAAGACCACAAAGTGGGAGCCCTTGTAAATTTCCCCTTAGTGGTCTTTGAGGTCTTCGTGGTGAATCAATATCGCCAGCTACATCAGCGCTTCAAACGTCACTTTTAATCTTCGCGGCACATGGGCAATCTTAGGCTGTTTATGATTCGGTGCGCCAAGTTTTAAGCTTTGCCCCGACGGGCTTAGAAGATGGGAACGATCAATTAATTTGGCGAAGGTGGCGAAAGCAACGTGCAAACCTAATAACGGCGGACTGGGTTGTACCAAAGATTCTGCCTTCGATGAAATCGGGCAAAAATTAGTAATTCAAAAAACGGCCGGGTCTTAACGATGCGTGATGAGCCCTACAGCCCGCCCTCCCCATGCCAAAGAACCAATATCGGGGATATCTTGCAGAAATGTGCTAGTCCAACCATACTTGGCAGTCTAATTAATGCTCAAATTATGCAATCTCTGTGGCGCTCGCTTCAAAGGTCTTTGGGTTTGAGACTTATATCTCAAAAGAAAAACCCTGCGCTTCTGGCGCCAGCTTCAAATCGGCGCGCTAAACGCAAGGCCGCTCTAAAAGTGTCTGATGAAATACTCTTAACTATCTGGAATAAGCTCGCAGCCGAATATTTTCCGCAGGTGCCACATTTACGGAATTATATTGTGCGCTGGAGCCCTAGACGCCAAAAACGCGTACTTGGGTCCTGCCACATAGCGAGTCGCCAAGTAGTAATAGCCAAAGAACTGAAACCTCAAGAGGTTTTTGAGTGGGTTGAACCAGTGCTCTACCATGAAATGTGCCATGCCGTGCTTGAAGACAAAGTTGCCAGGCTGGGTGGAAAAAGACTCTGGCATGGGGCCGAATTTAAAGCTCTGGAGGCGCGGCACCCGCAGACGATAGCGCTTAGCCTCTGGATGCGAAACGGCGGCTGGACCAAGGCAGTACGCAGTGCTCGTTCGAAGCAGGCTTACAATCGGCGTAAAACTAAGGGCGATTCATCCCTATAAATTAGTAAAAAATGTATTGAGTTTGCTTTGTTAGTAACATTAACACTGCTAACATTAGAAGTATGAGCAGTACTGATCCCCAGCAGCCTTCTCGCCAGCAAATGGTTGGGGGCCAAAATATGCCCCCCAACGTTCCAAATCTGGAAGCGGCAGCGGGGCAACCTTCTTTTCCACCAGGCTTATCGAGTCCAGCAAAAGGGTTGCTAAACTCTTTGGTGTCTCCCACCCTGATAACTGAACTTGGGCAAGCGCTTTCAGCACACCAAGATAGCCAACGCCGCATCCCTGTTTCTCATTTTAACCCAGCACAAGCACTGGCTGTCTTAGAGGGCATCTTTTGGCAAGCAGCTACGAATGAAATTATTAACGCCGAGCAACGAGGTGTTCTTCAAAGAGCTCCAGCGTATCAAGTCGCCGTTAATTTAGATTCTTTCGAAGTCCGTTCAGTTCTACTGCGTAGTTATTCACATTGGCTGAAAGGTCAGCCATGCCAAGATGCCATTTTTGATTCTGGAATCAGCGCGGCAGGAAATCGAGTTATTGCCATTTGCGATGGTGTCAGTTCGGTTCCGCTGGCTCATTACGGCGCACAGTTTCTGGCCCAGGCATCGGCAAATTTGGCTCTACAACTGATTGAAAGGCCTGATGCGCCAAAAACAAATCTAGGCTCAATTTTGGTGCCAAGCTTTAGTGCCGATTTGCAACTTCTCCTCGCCAAAGCACAAATTGAACTTTGTGAAACACTTCACATCCACCCGATTGACGCCGGCAGATTGTTTAATTCTGCTACCTTACAGCTTTTGGTGCTTACTCCTTCAGAAACTTTTATTCTCGCTGCCTCTGATGGGTATGTTGATGTTGGTGCCGGCGCAAAAGAAATTTCACGCCTCAGCAATCGCCGTCTGCAAGCCGATAATTCCCCTCCACTTCTCGCCTTAGCTTTAGAGGAAGCCGCTATTAAGCAGCTTGTGCGAAACGGCTTGCCTCAGTACGGCATTCCCCCTAACGAGCTTCCGTTTTATAATGAAGGTCGTACCCTAAAGATTGTGGCCTACTTGCCCACTGCCAAGTTATTAGATCGCAGCACCGTAATGTGGAGTGATGGATTTACATATGTGGCCGCCACAGAAACAGATACCCACCAGCTCCCCATTCCCGCGTGGCTCAAAAAGCATGGATATAAACAGGAATTAGTGCAGGAAGCTACAGCGCTGTATCATCTGGCCTTTGCTGCGCGAGAGCTGCAACTAGACATGGAAGCCGAGGCTTCTCTCTCTGCGCTCAATAACACTGGAGGCGCTCTGCCGCTTAGTGCCGGAACATTTTCAGCTTGGCTTGACACCCAGTCCTCACGCGAACATGCCCTTAAACGAACCGTTTTGTTTTTGCGCTCCAAAGGACATCGAGGCCTCGCAAATGTCATGAACGAGGAACCTACGGTACGTGAACAAAAAATATCAAACGAAATTGAGATAACTAAGGGACGCCATAGTTTGCAGGATTTTGCCGCTTTTATAACTGATGCCGGCATAAGAACTCGGGATGCCGGATATGCAATTGCACAAGAACTTCTTGGAACTCCCCGTCAACCGGCCTCTACTGAATTTGTTGTAGTATTTATGGAAGCGCTTGCTCTTGCTGTACCAGACCAAGTTGGGGCAGCCCAAGCTCATTTCAACCGATTTACAGAGGGCGCTTCTTTTAACGACAAATTCGCTATTTTATTAACAAGCGAAACTGCTTTTGAGCCCTATAAGTCTTGGCTACTTCAAAAATGTGGCAGCGGCGCTGAATATATTCTAAGGGCCAACTTTGGTCTTGATCCGGCGGAAATTGTAGAGCCTCTTTATGATGATCTTGCTGGTGTGCTTGTTCGCTCTAAAGTTTAGAGTTTTCTGTTAAAAGCGGGTAATCAGGTCAGAAGGTAGACACTGCTTCTGGTTCTGGTGCGGGATACAGATACCGAGAAGCTTAAGATCCGTTGAAGAAAAAACTACTCAACTGAAACGATTAACGGCTGGCAAAGAAAAAGTATTTTACCGCCGAGGGGGAACCAAGCTCACAAAGTTGAAACAAAAACTTACGATAAGCTTGTTCTATATTTCTCTGCGTACCTCTGACGTACTTGCAACTCGAATGCTTATTTACATTTGCTTTTTTGCAATCGCTTCAAACATTTCAAGTGCTCTATCTTTTTCAAAACTATGCTCACAAATTGCAGCAGGGTATCCCGCTGGCCTGCTGGCCCCCTCTTCTCCGAGCTGGTGAATTTGCTTAGGGCTTAGAGTTTTGAGTTCGGGGACGTAGCGCTTTATATAGACACAATCTGGATCAAAGCGCTCTTGCTGAAGCCACGGGTTAAAAATGCGAAAATATGGCTGGGCGTCGCAGCCGGTGGAAGCAGCCCACTGCCAGCTTCCGTTGTTCACTGATGGATCAAAATCAATGAGATGTTTTGCAAAAAATTGCTCGCCCCAGCGCCACGATATATGCAGGTCTTTTGTTAAAAATGATGCCACGATCATACGCACACGGTTATGCATATAACCGGTCGTTAACAATTCTCTAATTCCGGCGTCAACAATAGGGAAACCAGTTTCCCCCTCACAGAAGCGCTTAAATGCAGATTCGTTTTCTGACCACTGAATCGCGTCATACTGCTGCTGAAAAGCACCGCTAAACACTTTGGGAAAATGCCAGGCAATATGCGTAAAAAAATCTCTCCAATAAAGCTCTCGCACCAAAGTTGAATCCGCCCCATACAATTCGCGAGCTGCCCAATACACTTCTCGAATTGAACAGGTGCCAAATTTATGATGCGCCGATAAGGTAGTAGTGCCTTTAATACTCGGAATATCACGTTCTTCTTTATAGTTTGATTTAGTAGAAAGCTCGGCAATTAATTTAAGGGCGGCAGCGCGGCCACCACGCTGCCTTGGGTTGGCTGCTAAGTTTTGTGGCAACAGGCTTTCTAAATTAAAAGCGCTGTCCTGCATGTTACCTGGCACCAAACCTTCACCTCTTTCTAATCCGTCAAACGGATTTGGAGAAAGTGTACGCACTTCTTGCGTCAACGCTCGTTTATAAAAGGGAGTAAAAACGGTGTATGGCTTGCCATCGGGTTTGGCAAATTGACTAGGTTCAACCAAAAGTAAATCTGAAAAAGAATGAAAAACTTTACCCAGCGCTTCTACCGCCTGACTGATTTTTTTGTCTCGCTCTCGACTAAAAGGCGTGTAGTCTTTATTTACAAAAAGCGCCTCAATCTGGTGGGCATTCATAAATGCCGGAATCTCTCGCTCGGCCTGTCCCTCTAGCCAGAAAAGTTGACTACCGCGGGCACGAAGCTCTTCCGCCAGTTCATGAAGGCTTTCGCACATAAAGCGTAGTCCATTATGCGAGCGGTAGGCATGAGGCTTAAGCTGCCGCGCATCAAGCACAAAGGCCACATAGACCTGCTTACAACTTTGTAGTGCTGCGCTAAGGGCTGTATTGTCAATAAGCCTCAAGTCGCGGCGAAATACGAATAATCCCCTACTGTACTTTTTCATACCAAACCAACTAAAGTCTGTGTTGCATGGAAATTCGGCGAGCCCCACTTTGGGGTTCAATTATACTCAGCGTTTTTGTCCTGGTGCTTTCATCTGCAACACCGCTTGCCCGAATTCCGAACGAACATTGCCATTGTCACGACAAAAAAAAGACAAGCCAGTCGGCACCCTGTCCATTTGCTGAACTAAGAACTTTAGGCAGTTTACTCTCATTTGAACCAGTCTTGTCTATTGAGAATCCGGCGCTTCACAAAACTGAGCCGGCATCTTTTGTTTTAATCCAACAAGCCAAGAAAAAGGCTTCTCTCTTCCGCCAAAATGCAAGAGACCCACCGGTTCACACCGTCCCGACTATTTAAACTTCCTCACTTTATTTAATTGTCCGCTTTAGGCTTGCGGTGTTTGTGCACATCGAAGCCTTTGCGCTGCACAAAACAGTTTTCTCAAAAAAGAATCAATTCTATGAGAGTCCACATATTGTCCCCTTTAAGACTTGCTTGTCTCTGTATGGGGCTGAGCCTGGCACCCAGTTTTGCCGTAGCCTGCGACGTATGCGCACTGGCTTTGGGAAACAAAAACTCGAGCTTAAAGCCTCATCAAACAGAGCTTCGCCTAGATCAACAGATTCTGGTGATGAAAAAAACCGAATTAGGTAACTCCTACGTTAAAAATGAACAAAGGGAGCGTCTTACCTCGTCTCTTTCTCATTTTGTTTTTGCCTATGGGCTTTCCGAAAAGCTTACGTTTGAAGCCTCTGTGCCTCTTGTTTCAAGGCATTATCGCCGTATTGCGGGGGAAGGCACGCGCACAGCCTCCGACTCTGGCTTAGGAGACATCAGCTTTAAAGGAGAAGCTAAATTGCTCAATAGAAAATTTGCTGGTGGAACTGCAACCTTATTTACATCTGCGGGAATTAAAATTCCTACAGGAGATGAAGGTCGCCTGACGGCGACTCACCACTCTGAATCGGAGTCAGAAAATGACTCCGACCACCATGCTGCACCTGAGGCTGAACATGACAGCGAAGAGGCACATCAGCATGAAATTGCCATGCTGCGACATGCAGGAGAAGACCACAGTGTGCTTACTGCCGTGCACGAGCATGACCTCGCTTTGGGCACTGGCTCCTTTGATTTTCCGCTTGCAGTGCGCTTGCAGCAGACCTGGGGGACTTGGGGTTTAGGCGCAGACGCACAGTATATGATTCGCACAAGTGGCGAGTCAGACTACCGTTATGGAAATGACCTTTTGTACTCACTATGGGCAGGGCATCAATTTACCTTGGCAACAAGCCAAGTGATGTGGCTTGCCCTGCATCTAAGCGGAGAACACAAAGAGTCGGATCGTCAAGCTGGAGCGGAAGAAGATGCAAGTGAATTCCGCAATCTATACGTAGGTCCTTCCATGGCTCTCAATGCCGCAAGCCTAAACGCGAGCCTTAATGTAGACATTCCCGTGTCTACAGAAACTGAGGGGTACCAGTTAGTTCCAGAAACTAGGGTAAGATTCTCGTTAGGATTTCGGTTTTAGTCAGAGAAACCCGTACCTTAACTGAAAAACTTAACCAAAAATGAGGGGCCCGCGCATTGTCTCGGGCCCCTCGCTCTGCTAGGCTCCTGCGATGCATCTCAAATTGTCACCATTTTGGTTTCTCTTTGGCTCCACCCATAGGCGATTCCTGTTGCCCGTAAGCCTCTTGGCTCTTAGTGCCTGCGCGATTGGTCCAGACTTTAAAGCTCCTGAGTTGCCTTTTGTTACTGAGGGCTGGTCTCAGGCAGAAGCCAAGCCTGAAACACCAATTTCAGCCAATTCTGAGCCCGTAACTCCTGAAACGAAGTGGCTTACTCGCTTTGCAGATCCAATGCTGCTTCACTTTCTAGAGGTTGCTCGAGCCCAAAACTTCTCCTTAAAAGAGGCCCAAGCCAAAGTTGAAGAAGTGGCGGCACTGCGGCAGGTGGCCCTTTCCAATTTAAATCCTGAAATCGGTCTTGGGGCTGAATACCGAAGATCGAAAGAGAGCAACACCTTGGCTCTTTTTCCAGGGGGAATAATCGAGAGCCGCTATTCGGTAGGTGCTCAATTAAGTTGGGAAATAGATCTTTTTGGGCGTATTCGCCGCGATGCTGAGGCAGCACGAGCCGAACTTGGTTCGGCATTGGCCGCCGAACAAGGAGCTCAGCTCTCAATACTCAGTCAAGTTGCTGCCCAATATATCGCGCTACGTACCGCCCAACATCGTCTGGTGGCAGCTCGTGGAAACTTGGAAGCTGCCACTGCCTCGCTCGCACTAACTGAAAAACGCTTTTCCGCCGGACTAAGCTCTGAACTAGATGTGTTACGGGCAAAGTCTCTAGCCTCTGAGGTTGAAGCCGGAATTCCGGCGCTCGAATCTGCTGAGCACGTAAGTAGGCAGCAATTGGAAGTTCTTCTTGGCCAATCAACTGAGTCGCTTAAATCTGAGCTCTCTATTCTTCAAGATCTCCCCCAGCCAGATTCGCTTCCAGAACTTGGGTTACCGTCTGAATTGCTTCGGCGCCGTCCAGATCTGTTAGTCGCTGAGCACGCGTTAGCCGCCGACACTGCTCGGGTTGGAGTAGCAATTGGAACACTTTTTCCTAAGTTTAGCCTCACTGGAGAACTTGGATTTCGATCTGCCACCCAAGGAACTCTCTTTAATGATCCGAGTGAAGTATTTGCAATCGCACCAGGGTTTAGTTGGCCAATTCTTTCTTGGCATAATTTAATGGCCAAAGTTGATGCCGCCGATGCCCGCATGCGGCAAAAACTTGCTGCCTATCAAAATGCTGTCTTAAGTGCAGTAGCTGAAGTTGAGGGGGCACTTACAAGCTACCGAAATTTAATTCGCAAACGTCAGCATATTGAGACCCTGCTTGCAGCTAATCGCCGTGCCGCGCAGCTCGCTTCTCAGCAATACCATGAGGGCCTTATCGACTTTATTGATAAGTTAGAAGTTGACCGAGCTCTCTTCTCTGCAGAGGAACAAGCGGTTGCGGTTCGCGGTGAAATTGCCCAGCAATTTATTACGCTTTGCAAAGCCCTTGGTGGCGGCTGGCAACTACCAACCCCTCAAACCGAACAAACATCTCAAGCGCAGGAAAATGTATGAAAGCTAGAATTGAAATTATTCGACAAAGCCGAAACCTTCAAATTTTTGTGGGGGCAGGAGCCGTGACCTTAGTTATCGCGTTCGTGGCAGTCGTCAAAGGCTTCCAAATTTCGGCAGCCATGGCGCAGCACTCTTCAATGGTGATGCCACCCGAGGCCGTCAGCACGAGTATCGTCAGTAAAGTCTCTTGGCAAAATAGGTCGCATGCAGTTGGCAGCATCACGGCTTCTCAGGGAGCGACGCTCAGTGCCGAGGTAGCGGGCAAAATAACTAAAATCAATTTTGAATCTGGCGCTGACGTGAAGGCGGGTGATTTCTTGCTCGAAATAGATGCAAGCGTTGAAGACGCGCAGCTTGTTGGCGCTATCGCAAGCACCAAACGCGCACGCACCGCATTTGAGCGCGCCGAACGTTTGCGTAAAGATCTTGCAGTTTCTCAAGAATCATTTGAATCGGCCCAAGAGGCCCTTGCTCGCGCCGAGGCAGAAGAAAAGGCATTACGCGCAACTATTGCTAAAAAGAGGATTCTTGCTCCATTTGGCGGCAAACTAGGCATTCGTCAAGTAAGTCTTGGCCAATATGTTTCTCCAGGAACCCCGCTTGTGCCGCTGTATGCACTCGACCCCGTCTATGCTGATTTTGCATTACCGCAAAACGCGTTAAGTCAGTTGAGTCTTGGACTTAAAGTTACTGTTACCGTGGACGCATTTCCAGATCGGGTTTTTGAAGGCTTGGTTACCGGCATAGATCCTCAGATTGAAAATGCAACTCGCACCGTTGCCGTGAGAGCAACACTCGCCAACCAAAGCGGAGAATTACGCCCCGGAATGTTTACCCATATAGAAATTGATATTGGTGCACCGCAAGATGCACTTATCATTCCGCAGACTGCCATAATGCACGCGCCTTATGGCGACAGCGTCTGGGTTGTTCAATCTACCGATGCACAGGGTCCACGAGATATATCTCAAACGATAGTGAGACTCGGTCAACGCCGTGGAGACAAAGTAATGGTACTTTCTGGTCTCACAGAAAATCAGGAGGTAGTAACCGCTGGCGCATTTAAATTGAGACCCGGCGCCAAGGTGGTTGTTGATAATAGTCGTAGCCCAGTCGTGAGTGATGCACCAACGCCTGCTGATACGTAATCTGAAAATGCTTCTAAAAAAGGGATAGCACCGTGAGCTTCACTGACCTTTTTATTAAACGCCCTGTATTGGCCCTGTGCGTCAATATTCTTATTCTCGTAGCTGGCATTAAAGCTATTCAGAGCATTAGCGTTCAGCAATATCCAAGAAGTGACGTGGCAGTAGTGACTGTCAAAACAGTCTACGTTGGCGCAAACGCCGACCTTGTGCGTGGTTTCGTAACCACTCCGTTAGAGCGAGTGATTGCCAGTGCCGATGGCATAGATTACCTCGAGTCATCTAGCGCTCAGGGTGCCAGCACCATCACCGCCCACTTACGCTTAAATTACAACACCAACGACGCCCTCACTCAGATTCAAGCAAAGGTGGCCCAAGTAAGAAGCGAACTTCCGCCGGAAGCAGAATCTCCAATTATTACCGTTGAAAATGCCGACAGCCGCTTTGCCTCAGTATATTTAAGTTTCTATTCTGACAATCTCGATCAAAGTCAAATTACTGACTACCTCACTCGTGTGGTGCAACCACAGCTCTCAGCCGTTGCGGGAGTACAAAAAGCAGACATTCTCGGGGCAAGAACTTTTGCCATGCGTATCTGGCTTAAACCAGATGCTCTTGCAGGCTTGGGGTTAAGCCCCTCAGATGTGAGCCGTGCTCTTGCAGCCAACAATGTGCTGGCTGCTGTTGGAGCAACCAAAGGATCCTTAGTAAGCATGAACCTTACCACCAACACCGATTTACGTACCCGGGAAGAGTTTGAAAATTTAGTCGTAAAGCAAAACGGCAGCACTCTGGTGCGGCTTCGGGACGTAGCTGAAGTGGTACTTGGCGCAGAATCTTACGAAGAAGATGTTCGATTTGGTGGCAAAGCCGCTACGTTCATGGGCGTCTGGGTTCTGCCGAACGCGAATTCGCTCGAAGTAATCGAGAAGGTACGAGACCTTCTTCCTGCCATTGAGAAAGCAGCACCAAAGGGCATGCAAGTGGGAGTACCCTATGACGCAACTGCGTACATTCGAGATGCGCTCTCTGAAGTAAGCAAAACACTTCTTGAAACAATTCTAATCGTCATTTTGGTAATTTATCTTTTTATTGGATCATTTAGGGGCGTTTTGGTGCCTGTGGTCGCCATTCCGTTGTCCTTAATTGGCGCTGCAGCTCTGATGCTTAGCCTTGGATTTACGCTCAATCTTCTTACCTTGCTGGCAATTGTGTTAGCGGTTGGTCTGGTGGTTGATGACGCGATTGTGATGCTTGAGAACGTCGAGCGTCATATTCAAGAAGGTCTCGCTCCAGTACAAGCAGCCCTGACTGCTGGACGAGAACTTGTGGCCCCAACTATCGCCATGACGATTACATTGGCTGCCGTGTATGCGCCAATTGGCATTCAAGGTGGGCTTACTGGGGCTCTCTTTCGAGAATTCGCATTTACGCTGGCTGGTGCCGTTATCATTTCAGGGTTTGTCGCTTTAACGCTGTCCCCTATGATGAGCTCGCGGCTACTTCGCGCTCACGAAAAGCCGAGTCGAATGAAACTGCGAGTCGATGCGGTTTTTGAAAACCTCCGTCGCCGCTATATAAGTGCTTTAGGATCTATCCTCGATTTAAAAGCCATGGTGTTAGCTGCCACGGCCTTACTCATTCTCTCCATTCCTCTCCTCTACATGTTTTCGACTAAAGAACTTGCGCCTCGCGAAGACCAAGGCGTGGTGTTTGGTATTGTGCAGGGGGCCCCAAATGCAACGTTAGAGCAAACAGTGCCCTACACCGAACAAGCGGAGGAAATTTTTAGAAGTTTTCCTGAACACGCCAACACCTTTCAGCTTACCCAAGCTACGGGCGGTTTCTCTGGCATGATCTTAAAACCCTGGAGCGAACGTGCTCGCGGAGTAGCGGAGATTGAAGGCGAACTTTGGGGCCGTATGAGCGTTATTCCTGGAGTACGACTCATCGTCACCTCTCCGCCACCACTCCCTGGCGGCAGCGATTTCCCGGTTGAAATGGTAATTTCCTCTACAGCGGAACCAGAGCAAATGCTTGAGGCTGCTGGAAAGCTTGTGGGAGCAGCTTTTCAAAGCGGCATGTTCATGTATGCCGACACCGACTTAAAGTATGACCTACCCCAAGGACGCATACTTATAGATCGAGACAAAGTTGCGGCCCTAGGTTTGTCGCTTGAAGACGTGGCAAGAGACATTGCAGTGCTAACCGGTGGCGATTACGTTAATCGATTTAACATTCAAGGGCGCAGCTACAAAGTTATCCCTCAGGCAAAACGGCAAGCCCGATTAAATCCCGAGCAAGTTTTGAATAGCTACCTCACGAGCCCCTCAGGAATGCTTATTCCTGTCTCAGCCGTAGCCTCGGTTGAAGTGGCCACTCAGCCCCGTCAGCTTAATCGCTTCCAACAGCTTAACTCGGCAAAAATTCAAGGGGCGATTCCACCAGGTGTCAGCATTGACCAAGGACTTAAGGCCCTTGAAGAGGCAGCGAAAACCATCTTGCCGCCGGGATTTACCATTGATTATGCCGGCGAATCGCGGCAGTTACGTAAAGAAGGAAACGCACTAACTGAAACCCTTATTCTGGCAACAATTCTCATATTTCTTGTTCTCGCTGCGCAATTTGAAAGCTTTAGAGATCCCATAATCGTATTGCTTGGCTCTGTGCCTCTGGCTCTTGCTGGTTCCCTTATATTTGTATGTTTAGGCGCCACCTCGCTTAATATTTATTCCCAAGTTGGACTGGTGACTCTGGTGGGCTTGGTCGCAAAAAATGGAATTCTTATTGTTGAATTTGCCAACAAGCTTCAAGAGGAAGGAAAATCTAAACGCGAAGCCGCCCTTGGGTCAGCAAGCACGCGTCTTCGTCCAGTTCTGATGACTTCGGTGGCAACAGTTGTTGGCCACTTTCCGCTTATTCTTGCAAGCGGCGCGGGCTCTGGCGCACGAAACAGCATCGGAATTGTGCTGGTGAGCGGAATGTTCATTGGCACTCTTTTTACACTCTTTTTTGTACCTGCTTTGTATTTGGTGATTGCAAAGGATCACAAAAAAGAACGCGATGACGTTAGCTCATTAGCTGCGTAGTTGCAGTCCCCATAAGTTGTTCCACAACGCTACGCCTATACCTAAAAATGCGCTCCAATTTGGGGCGCACAATAAAAGGATGCACAATACGGCCAAGCACTCCCATAGGCAGACGATAGTTCACCACATCTTCAACAACCGTCGTGCTCCCCTCGCTTCTAAATCGGTGCAAATGATGCCAAAACGCGTAAGGCCCAAAACGCTGCTCATCAACAAAGAGCTGCTCCGGCACCACATGGGTAATTTCACTCACCCACTCTAATGGTACACCCAGTAGTGGAGTAACCTGGTAGCGTATAATTAAGCCTGGAAAAGTTTCATTTCCGGGATCGGATATTATTTTAAACCCCAAATCCGGCGGAGTAATTAGCGGAAGATTTCGTGGGTCAGAGAAAAATGACCACACTTCCTCTATAGGCTTCGGCACCACGAGCACATCTTGAAGTTGGTAATGCATAATCACACTCCACTGGCTGTTGCTCTCTTTAGCATACTTGGCTAGGTTGCCTTTAGTCTACTATTTATAGTATAATGTTGGGTATGAACAACGCAAAGAAAACCAAATTGTTGCTCAAATCTTTACAGCAAAACCTTATTGCTGCGTTTCAAGCTGGCGACTCTTCAGCTGCCTCTGCTGTTATCGACAAAGCCTGGTCAGCAAAATTGGCATGGGAACAAATTTATTTGGGTCTTCTCATGCCTGGACTGCGGGATATTGGTGCGTTGTGGCGTAATGGAAAAGCCACCGTAGCGGAAGAGCATATGGCCACCCAAATTTGCCTTGAACTCATGGTCAAGGTGCGGGCCCGAGTTCCAAAACGCGCGCCCTTGCACTTGAAGGCTGTAATCTCCTGCGTAGAGGGCAACCAACATATTTTAGGAGCCCGGGTGGTAGCCGATTTTTTAGATGTTGACGGCTGGGACATACATTTCTTGGGAGCCAGTACTCCCGCAAATGACTTACTTCGGCATGTGCTTCAAGTAAAGCCGGCGCTGGTGGGCCTTTCGGTTTTTCAGGCCCAAGACATCCCTGCGCTTAAGGAGTGCTTGAAGCTCCTCAAATCGGTACCGCAAGCTCCAAAAATTATTGTTGGTGGTCCAATTGAAGTTCTTGTGGGGCAAGATTTAATGCAGTGCGGAGCTGACGCCGTTGCATTTGACGCCGTAGAGGCCCAGCAAAGTGCCCGTAAGCTCTTGCAGCTGCCTACATCCCAGGTTTCGGTGGAACAGTACCTTAGGGAGCTCGGCAATCGAATTGCATCAAGACGAAGAGAACTGCAACTCAACCAGTCCGCGCTGGCTGAGAGCGCAGGTTTGGATCGTACCTACCTAAGCACAGTGGAGCATGGAAAACAAAATGTAACGATTGGCGTAATCGCGCGGCTAGCTACGGCACTTGGGCTCTCACTTGAGGAGCTTTTACTCTCTCGGCAAAGCTCATAATACACTGAAATACGTAGCCATACGTGTTTTTACGCAAAGACGCATGTTTGCCGTATGCTGAGGATTTTTCTAGTATACGGGGGTATCAGCTGATTTGATGTTGCAGGTGTTTTTTTGAACAGGTTTGCGCAAACATTCTACGCCAAACCATTTCTGTATTCCCGTCTCACATGGAGACAGTTTGTTATGAAGTTCTTAGTCCCTTATCAAAAATGCCAAAACTTTGCCGTCCTTCCGCTCTCATTCATTTTAACAATTAGCGCACTCCTCGCGTGCGTTTCCGTAACCCATGCTGCTCCAACTGAAAAATTAAAGCTCTCTATGGATGAGGCGTATCAGCTTGCGCTGGCACAAAGTGAAGCATTACAGGAATCTCAAGAACTTATTCTTGCTGCCGAGGCTCAATATCAACAAGCCCTTGCCGCCCTGTATCCCGAAATCCACATACTCGGCACGCACCGATTTCGAAGTAGCCAAAATTATGGACGGTTGACTGGTTCAACTTTTTCAGATGATTCTTCGCAAGGATCGAACTCAAGCACTGGAAGCCGTCGCTCTAAGCCCAGAGATTGGTCACTGACACTTCGCCAGCCCCTCTTCACCGGGTTTAGAGAGTCTTTGGTGGCAGATGCGCGAGAATCGGGCTTAGAGGCCCAGAGACACCTCAAAGTTCGTCAAGGCGAGCTTTTGTATGCAGATGTTGCTCGAGTGTATGCACAGACGGCGCTCTACCAGCGCGACGATGCGCTGCTTAAACGCACTGAGCAGGTATTATCTGATCGCATCACCGAGCTTGAAAAATTTCGAACTCTTGGAAAAGCCAGAGAAGGCGAAATCGAAGCAGCTCTTGCCGATAAGGCTGCCGTAAGTGCTTCGCGTGCGCAAAATCAAGGGCTTTTAGGAACAAGTCGAGAACTGCTTAATTTCCTTACGGGCAAAACCATAACAAACGAACAGTTTGAACTTGGTGTGCCATCCAACCTCCCAAGCTCCCAGCCTCCTCAGGTTGAGGAAGCCCCAAGCCGCTATGATATCAAAGCCAAACAGGCGCAGCTTAATGCAGCGACATTAGAGCGTAAAGCAGCTGAACGTGGGCACCTCCCCACCCTCTTTTTGGAGGGAAATAGTTACCTGTACGAAGAACCAGACTCAAATAGAGACTGGGAGGTCCTGCTCAAATTTGACCTGCCTCTGTTTGAAGGTGGCGCTACCCAAGCTGCGATAGCTGAATATCGAGCTAAAGAACGAGCATCGCAGGTGCGACTAAAACTGCAAGAACGCGAGGCTATAAAGGAACTTAAGACTGCCCACGTGAAACTGGTATCAACTCGCAAAGAACTCGAGTTAATTGATGTGCAGCGTGTGGCAGCCCGAAAGAATCTGAGCGCACAGCGCCGCGATTATGAACTTGGACTGGTAACTAATCTTGATGTGCTTGCAGCCATCCAACAAGAACTCGAAGCAGAACGAAAATATGCTGGTGCACAGGCCGATCTCTTTATTGCGCACGCAGAACTAAAAGTGGCAAGCGGAGCAGTATCATGAGTTCTCTAGCAGAGATAAGTATTCGCCGCCCGGTATTTGCCTGGATGCTTACATTAGCGCTGGTACTTTTTGGCGCCATCAGTTTTCTACGCCTTGGCATTAGCCAGATGCCGGACGTTGACTTTCCGGTACTCTCGGTCCAAGTCGCTTGGAATGGAGCTGCGCCTAGCGTCATCGAATCAGAAATTGTAGACGTACTCGAAGAAAATCTGGTTTCCGTTGAAGGAATACGCGACATCGCCTCAACCATTCGTCAAGGCCAAGCAACCATTACGGTTGAGTTCGAACTCGGCCGAGATGTGGACTCTGCCCTCCAAGAAGTTCAATCGGCCGTGTCCCGAGTGCGCCTACCGTTAGATGTAGATCCGCCTACAATTCGAAAAACAAATCCCGACGACCAGCCTATTATTTGGCTTGGTGTTTCGGGAGAACGGAGCCTCCACGAACTTATTACCTACGTTGATCAAAATATTAAAGATCGATTTGAAATTCTCCCTGGTGTCGGAGAGGTAATGCTTGGAGGATTTACCGAACGCAATCTTCGCCTTTGGGTTGACAACCAAAAACTAAAAACTCATGAACTCACGTTATTGGATGTGCGCGATGCATTATTGCGTGGGCATCTTGAAATAGCAGCTGGCCGACTTGAAAATAACCAGCAGGAATTAAACGTTCGTATTTACGGAGAGGGCTACACTCCAGAAGAGGTTGGAAATATTCTTATTACCTCTCGTGGCGGTCGCCCCATCTACCAAAGCTCCTTACGCCTCAAAGACATTGCTCGAGTGGAGGACGGACTCGCGGACATTCGGCGGATTTCAAGAGTTAATGGGTTGCCAGCAATTGGTTTAGGAATAAAAAAACAACGTGGTTCAAACGCGGTTGAAGTCGGCGATACCGTAAAAGCAAAAATGGAGGAGGTAGCTAAAACGTTACCTTCTGATCTTAATATCGGGGTTAATTTTGACAGTACTGTTTTTATTCGTGAATCGGTAGAAGAGACCGAATTTACACTCTTGCTTTCGGCCTTAGCGACTGCAGTGGTTTGCTTCTTTTTCCTTGGCTCACTCAGACCAACTTTCAATGTGCTTCTCTCGATTCCCACCTCGATTGTGGGCACGTTCGCAGTAATTTACTTCATGGGGTTCACCCTTAACTTCTTTACTATTCTTGGCTTGGCATTAGCAATTGGTATCGTGGTTGACGATGCCATTATGGTGCTCGAAAACATATATCGTCACCATGCCATGGGTAAGTCTCGCGTAATTGCTTCGCGTGACGGCACAAACGAAATTACATTTGCCGCAATCGCAGCGTCGATTGCCGTTATTGCCATCTTCCTACCCGTCGCATTCATGGAAGGAGTAATTGGCAAATTTTTCTTCCAATTCGGAGTCACTATTTCAACTGCCGTTGCCCTTTCCCTGCTTGAAGCGGTAACGCTGACGCCTATGCGCTGCTCGCAGTTTATGGAAGAAACCCATTCTCAGGGGGCTCTCGTCCGCAAACTAGATGACATCTTTGCCTGGTTTGCAAAACTCTACGGCGGATTACTTGGCGCTTGCCTACGTCTGAGATGGGCTGTGGTTATAGTGGCCTTGGTCATTTTCGGGTTCTCTCTACCCGTTATGGGCAAACTAAAGAAAGAATTTATTCCAGCCCAAGACCAGAGCATTTTTATTATGCGTCTTCAGACCCCAGTGGGCAGCTCCCTCGAGGCAACTAGTCAAATTGTTCGGGAAGCTGAAAAATATCTTCAGTCTCGAAAAGATGTAAAACGTGTATTCGCAGCCATTGGAGGGTTCGGCGGAGGAGAAGTCAACACGGGAATTGCATTTGTCTCGCTCGTTCCTCCGAAAGAACGTTCCTTAACTCAAGCCGAAATTATGGACGAAGTTCGCAGCGCTATGCAAAAAATTCCGAATTTGAAAGCGTTCCCCCAAGACCTTTCAACTCGTGGATTTACCGCCCAGCGAGGCTTTCCGGTTGAATTTAATGTACGTGGCTCAGATTGGAATGAACTTGAAACTCATACAAATGCCCTGATTAAACGCTTAGAAGATTCAAAAACGGTAGTAGATATCGACACCGATTATCGCTTGGGTCAACCTGAGGTTGCCATAGTACCCAAGCGCGACTCAGCAGCTGCACGAGGAGTGCCTGTTGAAACTATTAGCGACACCATAAGCATAGCCATGGGCGGGCAACGACAAGGGAAGTTCACCAATGATGGGCGCCGGTACGATGTACGCGTTGCGCTTGAACCAAGCCAAAAGGCCGGACCAGAGGACATACTCAAATTAGACGTAAGAAACATTCATGGCGAAATTGTTCCTTTGCGCGAGGTGGCTGAAGTGAGCACCAAGCAGACTTTGCAAACTATCACCCGACGCAACCGCCAGCGCTCAATTTCGGTGTTTGCAAACGTAGCACCAGGGAGCTCTCAGGGAGAAGCAATTCAAACAGCCGAACGATTGGGAAAAGAGTTATTACCAGCTGGTTACACTATTTTTCTGGGCGGCGGCGCACAAACATTCAAAGAATCTTTTCAGAGCCTCATTTTTGTTTTTTGGCTCGGTGTAATTGTGGCCTACATGATTTTGGGAGCCCAATTTAATAGCTTTATTCATCCAGTCACCGTGCTCTTGGCCCTGCCCTTCAGTATTACAGGGGCCGTATTTGCCTTGGCCCTCGCCGACCAAACGCTTAATTTATTCAGCATAATCGGCATGATTTTGCTTATGGGTATTGTGAAGAAAAATTCTATCTTGATTGTAGAATTTATTAATCACAAACGGTTTGTTGAAAAGTTGGACATCGATCAGGCTATTTTGACTGCCGCGCCGATTCGTCTAAGACCTATTCTTATGACTTCTTTTGCAACTATTGCTGCCGCTATTCCCCCTGCCCTGGCACTCGGACCCGGGGCTGAAAGCCGTATCCCCATGGCAGTGACCATTTTGGGCGGCGTACTGGTATCAACCTTGTTCTCGCTTTTTGTGGTTCCCTGCGCCTATCGCATTTTCTCAAAACTCGAGCGCTCTAATCCTTTGGGAGAAGAGTTTTAAGGCCCCCTTAAAGCTACCTCAATTATTTAAGGTGCAGGCTCTTTCTGAGCTCAAAAGTGAATATCCAGGACATAAGCTGCACCAAAGGAATTTTGGTAAGAACTGCATCAATAGCCGCGAACGCAGGAGCAAGAAAGGGCAGATGAGGTGCGGCCATTACGGTCAAATTCCAATAGCGCACATCTTCAACTTCAAAGAAACGCCGAGCAAATTCTAGATCTTTAAGCGACAGAATATGCTCTTTTTCCCAAGCAGTTCTTAATTCCGGAGTTAATTTTCGATACAACTTAATGAGCGGATTGTAGTTAAGCGCTTCGTATCCAAATGCTTTAGCTCCCGGTGTCATAATCCTTCGCATTTCCGGGAAGGCATACGATAAATCGAGATGATGGAGCATTCCACAACAATAGATCAAATCCACGCTACCGGCTGGCAATCGAGTATCTTCACAATCGGCTTGAATAAATACAGTTGAGGAGCCCACGCCTTTGGCTTCAGCCTGGCGCCGCGCACGTTCAATTGATTCGCCGCTAATATCTATTCCTATTGCTAATTTCGCCCCCGCCTGAGCGGCAGCCACTGTGGCATTCCCCTCGCCGCACGCATAGTCTAAAAAAACCTTACCCGGCGCATTCTGCCTAATCCAAGCTTCGCTGTAAGCCCGAGAAGCTTGAGTATAACAGTAATACTTTTTGTTTCCTCCAACCTTAGTTGGGTCTTCATGACCATCAGATTTTCGATCCTCCCGCTGATCATGAAATTCTGCTTCCTCTCGTTTACGCTGTTCAAGGCTCTGAATCCAACGCGGGTCATTCGCCCTATCAAGCATCAGTAACAACGCGCGCCATTGCTCGACGCTCATTTGGTGCGGATTCGTTGAATCCATCACAACTTCTTTTAACATGGCAAGGGTCATACACACTCTCCTCTTTCAGTCTAAGCTCTTCGCGCGACTGCCTGCAATGCGTTATTCATGGCTTGGGATTGTTCCACGTCGACACCTGCGAGATGAAGTACGTGACGGGCGTATTTTTCGTACACCCTTCCTGAATCAAATTCGTCTTGAAAAAGCTGCCAGGCATTACGCCGCATTTCGGCAAGCATCGCCGGCTGGGCTACCAATAATCTAAGCTGCTGAGCTAGGTTTTCAGCACTAACTCCTGAGAACTGTAATCCCAAATTTTTGGTTTGAATAAGCTCCTGAAGCTCACTAGTTGTATTGTTGATAAGCGCAAGCCCTGCTTCCAAATACTCAAAAAACTTATTGCCAAACCAAACATCGGCAACTTCAGGGCCTATGGCAATAATGCCTACTTGAGCTTGCCGAAGAGCAAGAGATGCTTCTTCTTTTCCCATCCATCCCAAAAAGCGGACTGAATCAAGGTCCCTAACTTCCTGCTCCCACAAAGCCCGCAGCTCTCCATCGCCAACAAAGATAAAACGAATACGTTTCTCTTTTTGTTCAGACAAAATTCGCGCCGCCTTTAAAATGACATCTCCTCGATGCAATTTGCCAAACATTGCATAATAGACACAAACCAGAGGCTCTTCGGCGCTCGGGCGCCATTCTTGAATTCGTGGCTCGGGCGACAATGAGCGCTGCGCCCCGAGATGAAAAACGGCATCGGCCTCTGTTTTTCCTCGCCCCGCATGGCCCAGGGTCCAATCAAGCATTTTATCGCTCATGGACACAATTCCGCAGGCTCTATTCAGGCTACGTTTTAGTAATTTTTTATACCAAGCTTTAAGCGGGATAAGATGCGGCTTTTGGGGAAAGAGATCGGGCCAGGGATCGCGAACGTCAACTACATATGGCACCCGACGCCTCAAAGCAAAATTACTTGCTGCAAAATTTAGCTCGGGAGTTGGGTAGGCTGAAACAATAAGGTCTGGCCGCTCCATTTTAGGAGCAATCCTCAAAAACTGGCGTCCCGTCTCAAATTGATGAAAAACACGCCCCAGCGATGCATTTTTTTGATACCCAGGACCTTTGAGCAACACAATCCGATACTGGTCAGCAACATCTATTACTTCTGTCTTGCTGCTGCGTTGTCGTTTTTGTCCGTGATCAAAAGTACTTGCAAACCAGGTTACCGTGCAGCCAAGCCGAAGCAGCGCTTTGGCCAAATTCCCAGTACGTAAACTTTGCCCCTTGTCTTCATGCGGCAAGGGCTCACCATCTTTTAACAACCACACATTTGGGGCCTTCATAGCAAAGAATGTACCCTAAAGACGCTGAAATGGCATTATATTTTAGTTGATGCGCATGCTGAAGGCTCACAGTTTATCCGTCGACCGCGAACCGGCCCTGTCACCGGCCAGGTGCTGATTCCGTTGAAGTTTGATCCTCCCCCGTCCTCCAACACCTCAACCCGCCCCAAGAATCTTTTCGTATAAATTTCGTAATGTACGAAACTCCGCCCCCCAAGAGTATTCAGATAACACCGCCTCTTGCCCACGACGCCCCATCTCCTCTGCCTCCTTAGGGTGGGTAAGCAGCCACTCAAGCGCCTTGACTGTAGCGGCAGTGTCTTGGGAAGGCACAATTATGCCGCATTTGTGCTTCTCAATAATGGGGCTCAATAAAGGCAAATCGGTGCTCAGCACCGGGAGCCCCGCCGCCATGTATTCGAAGGCTTTGGTGGGAAGAGCTTTAAGATAATTAGGAAGTGGCCTTAGTAAGTTAAGCCCCACGCGAGCTTGCCCTAAAAGCTGCCGAACTTGGGTCCGAGATTGCCACCCTAAAAATGTAATGTGCGACGCTGCTGCATGAGTTTTAAGGGTTCGCTCAATCTCTACAGTGCTCATCGGGCCGGCAAGCTGTAGGCTTACAGTAAGCTCTTTAGGCAACGCAGCAACGAGCTCACACATCTCGAGCGCTCCTCGGCCCTCTTCAACTCTACCAACATACAGCAGAGAGTTTGGACGATTTTGATATGCTTGAGCTCCCGCAAAATCGGCAGGATCGAGTGCCGGAAAATTGCGCACCAATGCTGTTTTTTCTGGTGGAAATTTGACCAGTAAATCAGGAACTACCACTACTATTCCATCAAATCGCTTATAGAGGTGGCGTTCAATTACTCCAGCAAGCTTGGCGACCGATGAGCGAATAAGTGGATGAACCCAATTTTTAAATAATATCTGTTCGGGCAAATTTTCATGCACATCAACAATTATCTTTTTCCCCTGACACTTCAGGGCAAGCGCCGCTAGAAAAAGTTCTGGATCATGGTAATGGTACAGGTCTGCTTGTAGCTCTCGTGCCGCTCGATACAGCTCCCATTGGGCTTTTAAAAACCTTCGCACACGTCCGCGTACTGGCATAAGGTTATGCACCTGGACTCCTCGATACACTTCAGGTTTGTCATGGGGCACAATAAGATGCACTTCGTAGCCAGCTTCCTGGAGAGATACGCATTCACGCTCTAAAATTCGTGGTTCATGGGCGGGGTGCACGGTTGTAAGGTGAGCAACTCTCAAAGACATAAAAATTACCCAGGCACCGCTCTCGGTGTTCCATAGGGGCTACCTTTTTTAACAGGTCTGGCGCACACAAAGAACGAAAGCAGCGCAGATACCACAATCACTACACCAAACCCAGCCGAGAGCAGCACCGTGGTGTAATTGCTTTGCAGAAAGCCAAGACAAATAACCACGATCGCCGACATAGATGGCAAAAGGATATAATCAGATAGTCGCTTTAAAATGGTTAATGCGAAGTCGAGGAAAAATAACTGTAAAATCGAGATTGGCAAAATCCAAAATCCAAAACACGCATGCTGTGTGAAGAGGTATCCGGTTCCTGCACTTACCGTGTCGAGCTCAAAACCAAGGTAATGAATCCCCACTATATTATTAACATTCAGCGCTCGCTCACCAAAGAGCGCGGCCAGTTTTGGAATTCCGGCAACACCCCAATACCCATGATCCTCGACATACTGGACATGCCAACTTGCAACCTCAAATGGTGCCCGAAAGGCCCGCAAAATAATTCCTTCAAAGTACGTCATGAATAAGTCAAAATTTAATTCTAATCCTTCACGCAGAATACTGAGGATAGTTGCTGGAGCTAAGACAAGACTGAGCGCGACGCCTATGGTCACGGGTTTAATTGGCACCCCCTTTCTTAGCATATAGGCGACAAGAGAGACGAGAAGTAGCTCTACTGGCCTACCGCGCTCACCAGTAAGCGAAGAGATAAGCAACAAAATGAAAAACCCAACACTGGAAAGAAATATAATTTGCGCGTTATGTCGACGAAGCCCTGAGAAAAACCATTGACTTAATACCACCGCACAAAGTGGAGCGAGAGCAAAGGACAAGAAACTATATGAGTATCGAGGTAAGGCACCCTCGAGCACCTTGAACGACTCCTCGCGGGTAATTGTTGCCACCTCCGGTGTAAAAAAGATGGCGTACAGCCCAGAAGAAGAAAGCGGTACAAACCAAAGATAGGGAATGAGAAAAAGTACAATAAGCAGGCTCAATGAGAGAAGCACCCCCACACTTCCCCGCGCTACTTCATCTCGCATATGGGTAATGCGTTGCCATATCTCAAAGGCTTCCTTGGGGGCGATAAGTGGGCCAATAAATAAACCAGAGAGAACTAAAGAATGAATCAAAATAGCGAAGCCCCAGGGTTCTTTAAAAGTTGCTTCGCAATAGGACGAATAGGCAGCAAGTGGCAGTTGAAACCATAAAAAACTATAGGCAGCAACCAATACGCTGGGCTTTAAGAACACAAAACGCTGAAAGGCAAGCAGGCGCCCTATCTGCATCGCCGAGACAACGCAGCCAATACAATTAAAGAGTAAGAAAAAAGTAACGCCGTTATCAAGAAAGGCGTAGTCCTCAAGCATCGCTCAGCACCAACAATTCAACATATTCGAGATTAGCCCCCCGACAGAAGAGCTATCTCAGTATAGGCAAGCCCGCTAGGCTTTCAATAGAGGTAGATTGACAATGTAGGCCCTAATTAAGGCTTCCTACCAGCAAATCAATTATTGACCCAAATTAGACCTCAGGGCAGGATCAGTACTTATGCATAGGCAGAACTGAACCTGTGGTCGTTAACTTTAGGACGCTCCTTTTTCAGTTCGAAATTCGCTTAAGTACAGGCCTCCATGTGTGGTATCGCAGGATTTGTGCAGACGCACCCGTTCATACGGGAAGACGCCGTGCCTTTGCTGTGGGAAGCCTTGGCCTTGAGGGGGCCTAACGATCAGGGATACCTCAGTCTCGATAACAACCAATTTATCTGCCAGCGACATTGGAACCCGGCTCATGCAGTCTCCCCGCTCTTGCTGGTACATCGTCGACTCTCCATTCTCGACCTCTCCCCTTCAGGCTGGCAACCAATGTGTTCGCCAGATGGTAACTACGCCTTGGTTTTTAATGGGGAAATTTACAACTATCGAGAGCTCAGGGCCTTACTTGAACAAGAAGGATTCACCTTCAAATCTCAATCAGATACTGAAGTGCTGCTTTATGCCCTTATGGCATGGGGAGCAGATGCTCTAAAAAAATGTATCGGGATGTTCGCACTTGCATTTGTGAATAAGTCTGCCAGAACACTCTTACTCGCTAGAGATTTTTTCGGCATAAAACCCCTCTATTATGGCACCAAGACTGGAGTCTTAGCTTTCTGCTCGACCATAAGTGGCGTGCTCTCAAGTCTCAAAATGCCGGCCGTCGCTCATCGATCAAAAGCTCTTGAGTACCTCACCTATGGGGGAACCGATGAGGGCAGTCAGACCTTGTTTGCGGGAGTGCATCAACTGCCGCCCGCTCACTATGCCAAGATATCATTAGATGCGCCGGAAAAATTAGAAATAACCCGTTATTGGCGCGCCGAAGTGCAACAAACCATTGATTGTTCGTTCGATGAGGCAAAAGCCGAGGTCCGCCGTATCTTCCTCGAAAGCATTGGCCTGCATCTACGCTCCGATGTTCCACTGGGCACAGCACTTTCAGGCGGACTTGATTCGTCTTCCATCGTCATGGGAATGCGAGCGCACCTTGGCCCGTCGGCTCAACTACATGCGTTTAGTTATATTGCCGACGAAGAGCGAATCAAGGAGGAGCGCTGGGTCGATTTATTGGCCAAACAAGCTCAGATTACACCGGACAAAATTTTTGCCACTGAGAGTGATTTAGCAAATCAAATTGCTCTGCTTGCACGCAGTATTGAGGAGCCCTGCACTTCGGCGAGCGTGTTTGCTCAGCGTCTTGTTTTCGAACGCGCAAAAATGCGAGGCATTACCGTAATGCTGGATGGCCAGGGGGCCGACGAAATATTTGGTGGATATGATCACTACCTTGCGATTCAGCTCTGGAGCCTCATTCGTGCGGCAAAATTTGCAAGCGCCATTCGATTTGCTCTAGCTATAAAAAGGAGCGGTAGAATGCGCGCAACCAAAATTGCAACTCGCATGCTACATACTGCGCTTCCGTCTGCATTAAAAAAAGCTGCGCTTCCACTACTCCAAAACTTTCTGTATCCAAGCTGGCTCAAAAGTCCAATTGCAAGCCCTCCTGTGGCACATCTAGATCTTCCCAGTGCTGGAAGTGCCCTACGGTATGAATTGAGGCGCACGCTCGAGGAAACAGTTTTGCCACACCTTTTGCGCTATGAAGACAGAAATTCAATGGCCTATTCAATTGAAAGTCGAGTGCCGTTTTTGATACCCGAATTAGTTCAATTCGCTTACTCATTACCCGACCACTTCCTCATTTCTCCTCAAGCTCGCTCAAAATACGTACTCAGAGAAGCAATGCGAGGATTGGTACCAAATCAAATTTTAGATCGGACCGATAAAATTGGATTTGCAACGCCCCAAATTAACTGGCTCAATTCCAGCTCACTTTGCTGGGAACAGCTCATCGATCTCGATATTCTTTCACACTTACCTTTTTTTGATAGAAATAAGATCCAAGTTCAAATCGCTGGCATTCGTTCTGGCAAAATGCGCGTTGATAGCACCTGGTGGCGTCTTATTAGTTTTACACAATGGGCCAAAAGTTTTGGTGTTACCCAGTGTGACAGCTCAACATAAATTAATTCGAACAATCGAGCTCATAATGCACCAGACTCACTGCCTGATAGGCAAAAAGCATCTGCGGCCCGAGAGACAGTTTTTGCAGCCCAAGACGCTCAAGTCCCTTAGCCGAATTTTTTGATAAGGCGTGATGATCGCTAAGCACAAAAAGTGCTGGAACATTAATGTGAGCAGTTCGCATCGGCACGCCCTCCGGTTCAAGCATATACCCACTTTTCCCCGGCAACGCAGCATCAAGTACTTTTTCAAAACCAAAACCGCATAACTCTAATCCCGGCTTCACCGTTAGGCGCTGCCCCTTTTGAAGCGACGAGCTGGCTCTTAATCCCTGCTCCAGAACATCAAATATTGCCGCCTCATGCGCCGAGGGAAGCGAGAGGCCTTCGGCCATACATAACCGAAGGGACTTCGGAAAATCGTTTGTTTTATCGAAGATAATGTAGAGCTCTGTATCCAGCCGCACAGATTGAGAAACAAAAAAAGTACTTAAGACTGTATGGGCAATAATCTCAGTGTGGGCATCAGACCCTACTTGAGCTCTAAGGGCGCGAGGATCTGCTGCCGCGCCGCGGCAACGCAGAACAAAGGTGCGGGTTACGGAAGGGAAGTCGGTCATAAAAAAACAAAAGGTTCCTGAGACGTATTATGCTATCGAGCATATCACAGTGCCTCACTGTAGTCCCACAAAAGTAACCGACTCTTGGCACCCAACACCCTATGCAATCAATTGGGTCGATTTCGAGCTTCGCAAGTCGCAGAATTTAAAAATCAAACGCTGCGCAATGTAACCGCACGTCCAGCTCCAAGGCTGTCATTTATTGCCTGGCGAATGGCCTGAAACAACAAAATAGACGGATGTAAAACATCGGCGCTCGCCGACTCATCAAGCTCTAGGAACAAAACGCCCTTGTAGATTGAATGCCCAAGGGCCGCGCATATATATACAGAACCATAGTCCTCACTTCCCCGCCCTTCTGACCTAAATGGCAGGGTACTGTCAGCAGATGCGGCAATTAACTGATGCCACGAGGCTAGCCCTAGCGTGTATTCTTTAAGCGCTTTTGGCCCTACCCGTAACACCGGAATAAGCGGCCCGTATTCGCTCTGTCTCATGTAAAGACAGCCATGGGCAAACCCAAGCTGTGGAATAGTTACTTCGCTCAATTCAAGCAAAGCAGCCTTACTGAGCTGCTGAGTGCCATCAAGCTGTGCGTACACGGGTTCAAAGAGACTTCGCTGCGCTGGGATTAGCCTCTGCGCGAAGGAATTATCTTCGAGTCCATGATTAACTTTGGGCTGAACTGTGGCCGCCTTTAATTGAGCTACTATCGGTAATTTCTGAAATTCTCCAGGCAATTGAGAAGCTTCAATTCGAGAGGCAACAGCGCGCGCAATTTCCATTCGTTCAGCGGCCGGCAACAAAGCATCGTATTCAGCACTTACCGAGCCACTTATTTTACCAAAATGAGGGTACGTATACGAATCTTCGGAATCGGCATATTGTTTTGCTGCTTCAGTTACCTTTACGAGCGCTCGTACTGTCTCGTCTTTTTCAACTTCTATCGAGAATCTGCCTCTATTTGGTCCCCCCAAAAGCAGCATCGCTTTTTTAATAGGTCCTCGAACTCCCATTTGTTGTGCAATCGCGACGGCAAGTTCTGCTGGACTAATTCCCAATTGCTTTTGTAGCTCAAGTTCAACATCTATTTTATGGGCTCGATGCGATTGTACTGCTTTTTGATAGACATGCGGATAATTCCACGCAAGAAGCGCCAAGGCTACTTCTCTTAAAAATGCGGCTGCAAACCCAAGCTCTTTAGAAACATTGAGCTTCTCCGCAATACCTTCAGCTGCGAGAGTGCTGAGCATTGCATGTTGGTAACGTAGGGCTTGCAATTTTGTTCCATCTTTAAAACTATGCTGGCGCCACTGCGCCCCCCCGCCGGTGACCACACTCAAAAGCTTTTCCTCTTCAAGCTCGAGCAGAGCCTGAATGGGATTTTCAAGCGCAGCATCTACCTGAGTCACACTTTGAAGATTGCGTAAGCAACTGAAGAGTAAACCGGGGTCTTGCTTAATATCTGATACCAACTTGTCGGGGGCATTGCGGTAGGTGCCAGCCTCAAGTTTTTCAACAATCTGAGAAAGTACGTGGGGGTTTACAGGAAGCCCCCCCTCTGAAACTTGTTTAATAGTTTGCTCTGCTGCGCGATTTTGCGGAGGTGCCGGCCGCACTGCGATCGTTCGTTCTGGCTCGGGAGAAAGCGGACGAAAATTCACAAGTAGTTTCCTTTCTTTAGGCGAGGGCCTCTACTTAATAATCGGCTGTTTGCAGGGATAAGTTAACCCTGCTCTTAAATGCACGCGGCAGCATGCATTCTTATAATCCATTTAAATTATTCATATTTTGGCAACTGAGGCCGGACTCTTGTTCCCAACTCCTGGGATAAGCTCCCAGATATCTAGCACAAAGCTTGCTGCCCTCCCCATAACTCACGAAGGCAGTAGCTAAGTTACCAACGAGAGGAACTTATTCCTGACGATTTTGCGTAACGCTGAGTAGCAAAATGCCTAAGGGATCTACGGGGCCAACCAATTAGGTAGAATAGAGATTAAAGTGAGTACATTCCGATGAAGTGTAAAAAGCGATTTTAAGTTTCTTTTCATTGAGTTTTCTTGCTGCCCAAGCTGCTTAAGCCCAGCAACTTGATAATTGCGTCTTCGCTTACCAACAGCGTACGAGTGCTTCGAGGCCAATAATCAAAGGGGCTTTCGTTCAAAACCTCTGAACAAAAGCCCCTCTCCAGATTGATTAACGGTATCAATTCTTAATTAATACTGTTCGCTACAAGCTTAAGAAATTTCGTTGGACCAACTCCCAAGGACCCCTTGCCGCATTTGACGTAACGCGCAAAAGCGTTCGACACAATCGTCCTGTTGCCGCATTTAGCTCTGGCCTGCATCGTTAATATTGGAGCGCGCCCCTCCGAATCAAGGCGTACGCCGGGAAGGTTATATGCGCGAAGCCTAAGGGTTCTTCCTGAACTTACCTTGCGAGTTTTTACAGAGCGCAGCGCAGCTTCGGTGTTTAATCCCTCATAGCTAATTAATCCTCGAAATGTCACCCGGCACACTTTTGCAGGTGCCCTATCAAAGGTATGCAGCACGCGAATTAGCCCACTGTCAATATTATAGGTAAACTCGAGGTCGGCTGTAGTTGGCCCTGCGGCTGTTGCGACATTCGCAGACATGACAAACGAGCTTAGAAGTACAAAAGCAAAAGCGCTGGTAATTCTCTTAAATTGACTCATACCTTCCAACCTTATTCACATTCTATTCTTGAACTTTACGATGATGCCTTGGATTAAACACCAACCGGCGACTAAATCTTACCTAATCAATTATACGGAGAAAGCGGATCTGGCGTTAGCCCCGCACCACAGTCATCAGCGTCCAAAGTGCCAATCGATGAGCTCGCTTTGCGCTTTGACTTAGAACATCCTGATGAAACAACGGTGGTAGGCGTCTGCTCAACAGGGGATCCAGCGGCAGGACCGGACACCTCATTAGATTCCGAGGATTCTGCTGCAAGGAGTGTATTCTCAGCCGCCCCACCTCCACTATCTTGCCGAGCAGCAACAATACCACCGGCGCCAAGGGCGCTTAGACCGAGCAAAGTCCCTGTGTACTGTGACGGCTTAACGTTCTCAACAAATACCACCCGAGAAACGAGGCGCTCACCTTGGAAACAAGCCCGATACTGGCCTGCCGGGATGGAGGAAAACTCGGCTTTTGATGCACGAACTGAAGCGGTTTTTTGAGGAGCATCCATTCTTGAATCGCGCAAGAGAGCCACGTATTGCTCTGTTCCTGGCTGAGCGGCATCCACAAAAACCTCAAAACTGCCTGCAGCAGTATCATTCAACTTAGATACCGAAAGCGGACTCCCATCACAATTATTTACTACAAGCTCAGCAGCGAATGCGGGCGTCGCTAAAAAAGCAAGCACACCCACGCACCGAAAAAGGGACTTCATAAGCCGACTCCAGAAGATTTCAAGTTTTAGCAGATAACTGCCAAGGGGAAAGACCTACACACCACGGCCTTTCTGTTAAGGGTTTAGCATATCCAAAGGACAAGCGGCGAGGGGTAAAACGAAATGAAGTGAGAATATGCGCGATACACAAAACAAAGTTCTAGAGACGTCATCAGGAGATACTCTCAAAAACCGCAAGAGTGCGCGCCAAATCCCGCTCATCCACCACCAAAATTACATCTGTCCAGCAACTCATCTCCTCTCGCACGTTAATTCCGTGATAGGCCAGCATTCCATACACCTGAGCAACTACTCCGGGTGTCGTTTCAATCCTAGCGTCAAACACCAAATTTATTTGAGCGAGGTTGCTCACCATAGACTTAAGAGAGCTGCCAACACACTCCTCCACCTCGGCCATGTACTGCTGAGAAAAAAGGAGGGTAATAAAATCATCCCCATCAATCATATTAAATCGCCTTCGCTCTTTACGAATGCGTCGCTGCAACAAAAATAGTTTTTCAAAATTAGGAGGCGCCGAAGCCACCGCAATGGCAAGGCGATTCGAAACGCGAATTTGCACATCGCGCAGTAATTTCATCACATTCTGATCCTGAGCGCCCAGGCTAAGCCGATTCCCAAAACGTTTTATAGCCGCGAGCACTCCATCAAACTGTTCAATTTTGAGCTCCTCGCAGAGTTGCCTCGCAAGCGCCGAATGATTAATCAGCCCGCGAGCCAAACATTCGCGCAAGCTTGGTCTTTTAAAAATATAAGACTGAGCACGTCTGGTAATACTTTCTGTCGCCATGAAGCTGCTCTCTGTGTTGGCCTCGAAAATAGTCTAATTTTAGACATCTTAGCCTAATCATAGACCAACTCTAGACAAGATGCAAAATGCCTCACTTTTTTTGCTCTGCTTGAAGCACTAGTCTCACCTATATGGAAACAACGCCGAATAAGTCCCATATTCCTCAGGTGGAACTAACCCAAATTGCAAACATTCATGGTACTGGCGCGCAAGAATTAAACGCCTTACGCCTCGGGCCAGCGACAGAGAATAAGCTAAGTCTCGCCGGGAGCACCTTGCTTGCTCATGGTGCTGAAGCAGAGGGGCCCTCTATCTACGTGAATAACAATTGCGGCGCCGCTGTTCAAAATGAAATGCTTACCGCCTTTGACATTGTGCCAGAGCCTACCCAGGTTGCGGCGTTAACTACCTACAGCGCTGCCACCTTACGTTCGGGCGAATTTGCCCTTTCCTTGCCTTTGCCAGAAGGCTTTGCCAACTATTATGTTAGACGCGGACTACTTGAAACTGAACAGCAAATATTAGAAGTAAATCCACTCCCTGGCGGAATCGGTTTTCCGCACCTAGATCCTCTGGCAGCGCTTGATGCTCAGGGGCTTGAACTACCCAATGAACTAAAGAACGCTAAAATCGTATTTACCTTCCCTTCTAATCTGGCTCGTCAGCAAGCCCGCGCGGCGGGGGCAGACCCTATCCAGGATTCCGATCCACAGGCCACCAACAACAAAGCGCTTTTGCGTGAGATGGCTCCTGCTTACGGATTTAGGATGAGTCCTGGAATAAAAGTAAATTCTCCGGAGTCGGTTACTGCTGCACTTGAAGCCTTTGGGCATGCACCGCGCTTATGGTTTAAACTGTCGCATGGAGCTGGAGGCGATACAGTAATTCCAGTAGATGCCCCATTCACCGAGGAGAAGGCACGAAATGCAATTCAGAAATTAAGGGGCGAGGTAGACAAAGCTTTTGCGTCTAACCAGTACGATATGGAAGCACACGAGAATTTCTGGGCAAAAGACTCCTTCACGCCCAGTGGCACGAGCATTATTATAGAAGCCGATGCGAGTGTCTTAGGAGAAGTAGTCGATAACTGCGCTGCTATGGTTATTCTCAATAAGGATGGCCAAAGCACTATAGTAACCTACACAAGGCAAATTACTAAAGATGGGGCCTATCTTGGTAACGAGTCATTAGCACACGAAGCGGTACTTAAAGAAAAAGTAGACGCCATGCTTAAGTCTGTTGCAAACTTCTACCACCACGAGCTCGGGTATGCGGGAATTTTTGGGGTAGACTATCTCGTCGTTCGAAACAGCAAGGGCGAAGAGGAGCCTATAGTAATTGAAGCGAACGGAAGACCAATAAACTCGTCATACGCCCACATTGTAGCAGAAAAGATTGGAGCAATTCATTGGATTAACGCAAAACTAAAACTTCCGGTCTCCATGTCATCATTTGACGAAGTGGCTCCTCTTCTTACCGACAACAACGGATTGGCCCTTCACGAGCAAAGAGACCCCGATTTTGGCTGCGTAATTCCAACATTTTTAGATTCAATACAGCGAAAAAACGCCGACGGAACTCTTGAAGTGCTACACCCGGGGCAAAACTTAAGACTCGTTATTGCCTCTAATCAGGGCATTAAGCATTGCCGAGAAATTTTGGCTAACCTTAGCCAGAGATGCATGCTACTAGTTAACTAAAAGCAAGCTATGCAAAGCAATAGTCAATTCGATAGTGGTTCTTACGCGAACCTACTCGATTCTCTGAATAAATTGGCCGTTTCGGCCGGGGCGGCTTCTATTGCAAACTGCCCAGCAGCTTACAAAATTGAGGGTAGCCATCCTGGACCTCGTCTGCTCGTAAGCGGCATTGTGCATGGCAACGAACCCTGCGGATTCTATGCGTTAAAAAATCTCCTGCAGCACTTCGCAAATGGAACAGGACATCTTCATCGGGGCACTTTAACGCTAGTATTCGCTAATATCCGTGCTTTCATCGAAGGAAAACAGCATATAGACCATAACTTGAATCGACTTTTTATAGATTCAGTCGCGCCGTCTTCGCTTTCCGTCGAACTCACCCGAGCCGCTGAACTGCGCCCCTTATATGCCGACACCGACTATTTACTAGATCTTCACAGCACCACTGCCCCCACTATTCCATTCGCAATGTGCGAAGAGTCTGCTTTTGATTTCGCAAAAACTTTGGGGTTTTCACCTTTAGTAGTTGGCTGGGGCGCACTTGGTGCAGCCAGCATAACAGGAGACACTGAAACCTATTGTAATTCAAAAGGCGGAATAGGTATTACGCTTGAATGCGGGCAACGAGATTGGCCGGGCGGCGCTGACTACGCGTACTCTGCCATTCACACTTTTTTAAATGTGCTCGGAATGTGTGAGGGAACCTCTTTATCTATCTCCCCCTCAAAGTTAACCGTATATCGAATTAAATCCGTATTCAGTGTGCGTAGTAAAAATTTTGAATATGCAAAATCATTTCAAAGTTTTGACCCCCTTGAGCCCGGAGAGCTTATTGGGCAGGATGAAATCGGGCCGGTTTATGCTCCGCAAAAATGCATCATTTTGATGCCCGCGAACCCCAAAGAAAGAACAATAGGACAAGACCTGTACCTACTTGCAACCAGATGAAATAGTGAGTTAAGCATCTAATATTATTCAGATACCATTTGAGCGAAGTAAGCTGAATGGATTAGACATCCTATTTGCAGTACACATTTATACAGTGGCTAATCGCCCGCGCGTCAAATGTGTGCGCTCTCCGTCTTAAGGTAGGGTTAGGTGGAATTAAAGTCTTGGGTCCCAAATTTTAAACTAATGATCGCTGCTGCGTGCCTGCTTCTAGGCGCCAACGTCGCCGTTGCTAAAGAACGGAATGCGACACCGGGCAACCCTAAAGTATATACCCTGTCGTCTAAACTTCGCCCGTTTTTGGGCAACTACCAACTTGTTTGTTATTACGATGAATTAAAGCAAAAGGGCCTCTTTGGAAAAGTGCGTAAAGGTGATCTGCGGGACAAAAAATTTTCTCTCGCTGCTATACGACGCCTAGAAATTCAGCGATCACTTCAATCTAAACGCAAATCTCAAAATAGAGCTCCCACTCCGAGTAAACGCAGAGAAATTCAGTTTCTCGAATCAAAGCTCGCAAAGTGTAACGAATGTCTGACCTGGGCAGGGCCTGACGAAATCACGCCAACCCCGACTCCCACTACAGATCTTGACGCTACCCCGCCGCCAACTGCAACACCCGATGGCGGGCTTTCTGGCGGAACTCCTTTTCCCACTCCGCCTCCAACCGCAACCGGAGTTCCCGTGGGCATTGGACGTGCGCCGACTACTGTTGTGACCTCTCTCACTCACGAGGAAATTACCCTAAATTTTGATAGGCCAGTCACCATTGCTTATTACGCCAACGGAGAGCCAGCAGCGCTTCAGCCCTTTATAATTAGCTCGGTTAGCCCCGCTCCAATAGATCAATCTATAATGGGGCAGTCTGGCCGCCTCACCCCAGCAAATGGTTTTCCGTATGGCTGTATACAGGACGAAACCTTTTGGACTGCTCATTGTACTGAATTTGACAGAACTCAGTGGGATGCCAAATGTGGGCCCGTAAGCTCTGCTTGTTATTACGATAGAAGACGGAATTTAAGTTTAATCGATCCCATACCGGAGCAAATTCAGAGCGTCACCAGCCGCGCCGGCGGCCAGCCGGGATTGGGGGTCGCGTATCCACGACTTTTTAATAGTCAAGTTACTCAGTCGCTGGTACTCACCAAAAGTGTTGCCGATACGCGCGAATGTACGCCGCTGGGAACTACAGTGTCTGGCTACCTGGATTTTCGCGGCGCCTGTAACTGGTCTGGGGTAAAAACCGCATTTGTACTTACCATAGTGCCTTCCGCCGATGAGCTGCCATATGTCGATGAACTTCGGCCTCCCTACCCGCGCATGGTGCCCCCTGGCTCAGCCAAGCCGCGCTTTTTCTTACGAAATGCAGACCCGTCCTATATATCAGTAAACCTGCCAACGTCACCGCTTTTGGGTTCATACACAGGAGTTCTGAGAGGCATCGAAAAAACCTGGTTAGTTGATGCAGCCGCCGAGGGCTATACTCGCATCGCTCCCAATCAAAACATGCGCTCTTATGGCACAGCCGTAAGTATGGATCTTGGCGAAGCCATGATGTTGCTTGTAAGTAATAATATTAATTTCACGCAAAAAATTGAACTTGCGAAACATATCTCTCAAATAGGAATAGATGCTTTTTATGCGTTGGAAGCCGGAAAAGTATATGTGCCCGGATGGGTAGGTTTTGTAGGAGCCAACGGGCATGCGGGATATGGTTTAGTTTCAGCCATTGTGTATGCTGGCGCAGCTCTACAAGTGCCCGCAATGCGCAACGTGGTGCTGAATGGGAATAACAAGAATTATTTCAGAAAAACCTGTGGCCCTGTTTATGATGCACCGTCCAATCCGCTCTATTTGGGAATAAATAATTTCCCGAGATATAATTCAAACTTTCCCTGCAGCAATTGGCCGACCGGAAATTGGGATCGTAACACCTATAACAATTATTTTTTCTGCTGTGGCCCCAGCGCTTGGCTCGGTGAATTTTTAGCTCTCAGATTATTAGGTCTCGAAAGCGCATTTTCAAACACAGCCTTATTTGATCTTCTCGATCGTTTGTACACTGAAGGGTATGTATCAGGAGCGCATAGTTCATTAGGTGCTATGGAGAGTTGGGGCACCTTAAGTAACTATCCAAACTTGTGCGCAAATGGCACTCAAAATAAATGCCATCCTGGTTGGTGCAACTCTCTTAGTTCTTCTCCCTATACTCCGGCTGAAACAGCAATAGATAGTGGGCCGGCCTGCTCTTAACCTAGTCAGAGCTAACTTCAAGCGACGCTGGCTCCTCTTTTGGAGCACTCATGTCGTAACAACGAAAAAGCTTCGATCCAAAACTGGGTAGTAACGGAGAAACTGGGTCCCAGCTAACAAGGCACAGATTCTCTTCAGCTCTGGTAATTGCGATGTACAATAAATTTCGCCCGCGCTCATCTTTCGCATAACTTTTTCGACTTGGATTCCAAATCAGCACATTCGTAAACTCTAGTCCTTTCGCTTGGGCAGCGTCGGTCACAATTATTCCTTCTTCAAACGAAAAGTCATTTTCATCGCCTCGGCGGACGGCCGCACCAAAGCTTGGATTTAAATATCCGTATGCGACTCTGGCATCCTCGCGAGAAGCACAAATAACTGCGGTTAGTGCATCTGGGAAACGTTCAATAGCTTTTGAAAGCCAGTCAATGATGCAACGAATTCCTTGAGCTTCATCATCACAGGAAAACCAGATGGGCACCCTGCCCTCGCGTCCTTTAGTAACTAGACTGCGATTCTGCACATAGTCAGCAAGTCGCATAATCGGCAAAGTCGACCGATGACTTACGTCTAAAGACACATACGTGGACATTGAGTCTTTAAGGCTACAGCTTGCTCTTAGTTTTTCCCAACCAGGAAAACTTGAGGATGTTTCCACCTTTTGCGCAGTGTCTCCCACCAACGTGAGTGAACTTGGTTTTTCTACTGCACCTATAACGCTGGCGAGTTCGGCAGGACTCATGTCTTGCACTTCATCCGCCACAATATGGCCGTAACGCCCACAATGACCATCTTTCAGAGTCACACCGCCGCTCAAAAGCTGCACCGCACGTAGTAAAAGCGCATCATCACAAAAATCGACGCTTAATTGCTGTCTATTCTCAAGCGCTCGCTCGTATGCAGCTTTCAAAAGCTCTGAGGTAAGCAATCGACTTTCATCTAATTCAAGAATTCGCCGAGGCTGTGATAATGCCTGTAGGACAAGTTCTTCTGGAGACTGGGTGCTTTTGCTAAGCGCAATTTCCTCCAACACCCTAAGCACGGCCAATGATCTTTTAACCCTTTCGATGCTTGATGACGGCCTCTGCAGTGGTCGCCTCAGTTGCCGGTTTTCGTTCAGCACATGCGGGCAATGGGTGGCAATTGAGCGTGCAGTCCATTCAGCAAAGGTAAGCACATCGACTCCCTCGATACCGATAGACGGTAGTGTTCCGCCAATATATCGCTTAAGCGCAGCGCTAAATACGACCACCACACTTTCCACTGGTTTCAGGGGGGAATTGTCCTGATGCAAAAGCCACGCGAGGCGATGCAGGGCAACTGTGGTTTTGCCTGATCCTGCAATACCTTGAATTAAAATTGCGCTTTGAGCCTCTTCAGTTATCAACTGAAATTGTTCTGGAGTGATAAGAGAAAGTATGTGTGGCAACGCTTTGCCACCCTTGGCGCCTTTATGACCATTATGCGAATTTCCAGTCCACTCCCCAGACACTTGCATAAAAGTGCCGTACCGACAGGTGACCCGTTTAAGCACAGATTTTTCAATATCAATTGAATTTCTTAATACTACTTTACCCGTTCGCTCTTTCCCCTGAATTTCCTCTGAATACTCATCATTTTCGCGGTACTCGTAATACAATTTTGATATGGGAGCCTTACGCCAATCAATAATGCGGCAGTCTGTGTTGGCAGCAAATCCAATTTTATAGTCAAATTGTTTAGGTTTCCCGTGTATCTCTTCTTCAACTATAAATCTTGCAAAATAGGGCTTATCAATAATTTTTTGCAAAGACTTTAACTCTTCTTGCTTTTGTTCTCGCAGCCCATGAGAAACTGCCTCGTCGGAGGCAAGCATCGCCTTCTCCTCAGCCCTTCTCGTAGCCACTATCTCTGAGGTCAGCTCTCTGGCGCGGGCGCTTTCTATTTGAAGGCGATCATTACCTTTAGATATTTGACCACCGAGGGACTTAAGGACCTCATCGAGGATCTGCTGCTCTTCTTCAAGCATTCGGCGGGCGTCTTCTGAGATACTCATATTAATTCGGCACTCTGGGCATGGGCGCTGGCTTTTGAACACATCAACACGACGCGCACGAAGCTGCCCTTCTAAAAGAGGGGCTGAATCTACAAAGAACCCTCAGATGGCGCAAGTTTCGGCCGCTATTTACCAAGGCCAGCAAGATATCCAAGCGCCATGCCTTTCATCAAAAGCGCGGCTGTATCAAGAGAGTTAACGGCCGAAATAAAAGTTCGGCTCCCACGCTTGGCCTCAAACTGCCCAGGAGAAGCTGCGGCTATACTCAGGGTAGCGCTCTCTAAATTTAGGAACATATTGAGAGCCTCATTTCGCCGGCCCCCCGAAATTTGTAACCCGACCAAACCAGCAGAAGTTTCAAATGCTCCAGGCACCTTTTCCCGCAGTTCTCCTGGCAGCCCAACTTTAGGGCGCAATACAGCCGAAATCGGCTCCTCTACCACACTTTGCCCAGGTCCGGAAAAACCAATAAGACGCCTAGCAAAAGCTGTAATGTCGCTTTTCTCGACAGTATTAAAAAGTCCCTGTCGCGTGGGAGCAAGGTCCGGCATAAAGCTGGACCGATCGCGAAGCATATCTGCCCCCTTGTAACGAAGTCCTACATAAGCTCCAAGTACACAGCCCCTAAAAAATTCAAGAGCTCGCTCCGAACCGTCACTCACGGTGTTGGCGTTTGCGCGCAATCCAAAAACTTCACGCCCCCCACTGCCATCACGGTGATGGGCTTTTACCTCAAACATTCCGCTCCAGCCGCTTTGAGGTTCATAACTTGGAGTGTTGAGGCTTATTTTTACTGTATCTTGGAAACTAAATAAGCGCGGGAAGTAAGCTCCACGAAATTTTTGGCCCGCAACATCGGCCCTAAGCTCTGCGGAGCTCGCGGCGCCCACATACTCCGATAACGAGGAGGACGGTTGACCCCCCACACGCAACGTAATCCGCGCTACATCGCCAGCCCAAGCTTGCAAATTTTCAAGCCCACCAGCCTCTGGCCTCTTAGTTCGATCTAACTTAGATGTTTCAGGCGCAATAAAGTCATTATGAACGGAAAAAGTTGGCACCAAAGGTGCTGCACCGAAAAGCGAATTTCTATCCGAATCTCGGCCGTCAAAGTTGGGAGCTACCACACACAATCCTTAGAGGAATCTCCCTCTGCCGTTTTCAAGAGAGAGGAAGCAAACCCGAAGACTACTTGCCCTCGATTTGATTTATTCAACAATACTCCTGTAAGAGTCCTTAACAAAGAGCCTATGAAGGACGTGTGCCCTAAAAGACAGGTAAAAATACAATAAAATTAAGCTAGTTACATCGCTGGCTGCAAGCTAGCGGCAATTTGATACTCTAATGCAGGCGTGAATGGACCTTGCGCCCTCCATACAACCCGACCGGACTTATCCAGCATTACTACGCCGCACTCAGCCACGCTCTCAAATCCAATGCTTTTCGCAAACGTGGCAGCTTCAGTGAAAACAGTTAACATGCGCGCGCGTTCAGCCTCTTCAAGAATACCTCGTCGCATACCATTTCGAATTATGGAGCGTAAAAGAAATGAAGACGGCTCAATTACCGCCAAGCGATAGGACACGAGATTTTGATTTGTTTTTGCAATCGAATCTGCTGATCGCAGCCACTCTTTGATGCACTCCTTTTGAGCATGACTAAATCCGATAATAAGAAGTGTGCGGGAACCTTTCAAATCTTCAGGCAGCGACACAGTATCCCCAAGCAAATTATCCGCCTTTATTGGAGGCAGCCCTGCTTCTTCGCTATTCCAATTGGGCGAAAAACTTATATTTTGAGATGCTCCGACACAACCAACAAGCAAACTCACCACAATAAGGCAACTTACAATGCGCATAGAACTTTCCACGACAGAGTGATTAATACCTTTAAGGCGTTCGAGTAAGCACAAACTCAAGCAAACGCGGAACCCTTTCCCTCCAGCTATCCTCATGGTGCTGCCCCTGTACAACCTCAGCTAAAATTTCCGTTTGCCCTTGATGCTCACGAAGCGCAGCAAAAAGCTGCGAACAATAATTTTTGTTATTCGGTGCCTCAGATTCACCAATATCAATTGCGATTCGACCACCCTGCCCCAACGTGCGTTCCGTAGCCATAGTAGTGAGCACCCCGTTTTCCACCCAAGCGGATGGAGACAGGGCAAGGGCCGAACCAAAAATGTGAGGGCGCATAAGACGAGCAAATAACGCCGCAAAACCGCCCATGGACATACCCACCACGGCTGTATCTTCGGCGCGACTACTCAGGCCAAAATGGCCAAACTCGCGTGCCACAAAAGGAAGGATATCATGCTCTAAAAAATCCAAATACTGCTCGCCATGCCCACCAATCGAAACGCCCTCAACTTTTTCTTTATGCGGCATAAAATCGTTTAATCGAGAGGACCCTCTTGGACCAATCGCTACCACAATAGCTGGCCGTATTTTCCCCTGACACAAGAGCCCATCCATTATTCTGTGAAGCTGCAGAGTACCGGTTTGCAGCCAAGGCGCATCCAGGTGGCCTCGCACCTGTGCAGCCTCAAAGGCTTTGTGCCCATCATTTACAACGATAATAGATAGAGGTTCTGTAAGAAAACGCTGGGCCGGCACGTACACCCGCACCATGCGAATGCCCTGAATAGATGGCGATTCAACCAGATGATCAAAAATCTCACCACGCGCCTCCCGGGGCATAGTAAGGCCATGAAATTCTGGGCGGCTTGTATCTACGCCTGCAAACTCAGCTGGGGCATGGGCAAACACACATTCCATTCGCCGTACTTTACTTTGAGAGGAACCTAGCTTCAACCCAAAAAATGTCGAAGTTGGCATCGCTCTTTTTTAGGCGGCACCAATTGTGCTCTTGCATACACTGAAATACGCTACCTCTACCCCTAGCCCTGCTCAATGCTGAGCCAAAAGCTCTTATCTATTTTCGAACGGCATTCTTTTTATGAAATTATTTGTGACCACGATTGTGGCCCTCTCTTTCCTCGGTTCAGCGCTAATACTCCGCGATGGAATTCTAGAGTTTAGAAAACTTGGCGATAGCATAGAAGTGCGAGGCTTAGACGAGCGCACCGTAAAATCCGACCAAGCAACTTGGCAAATTCGCTATGTGGTATCAGCAGAAGATATGAAACAGCTTTTTTCAATTTCTTCCCAAATGAACGATAACATAATTTCTTTTTTAGTGGCTCGGGGTTTTTCTAAATCTGAAATTCAAAAGACCCCCCTCTCCGTGTCTGACAGAACCGCCGATAACTACACCAACAATAGCCGTGCCCCAAGATTTTCGGGCCGAGGTTCCATTTTGGTATCTACTGCTAATGTAGACTTAGTTACCACTGCATCCGAAGCTACCGACACCCTGCTTAGTCAGGGAGTGATTCTAGAAGGAAGCGAAGTGGCCTATTATTTTACTGGACTTAACTCCATTAAACCCGAGATGCTAAAAGCAGCTTCACAGTCAGCCACGGCAGCAGCCGAATCTTTGGCCAAAGATACCGGAGTGCGTCTTGGCAAAGTAAAACAAGTTTCTCAAGGCCTCTTTAGTATCTCCTCTCCATTTAGCGATGCTGAATATACAGCCACCAGCAGCGTAATGAAAAAGGTCAGAGTAGTAACCAAGGCTTCGTATGCAATTGAGTAGAGAGTAGTAACTACCTCGCCCAATTGCCTCATCCAAGAGCTAAAGACCCAATCATTTCAGACAGATAGACCGCCACAACGTATTTTTCGGCAGCAAGCACCCTGCCGGAAGAAACTCACTCATAGTGTGGGAATTATTCCCTTTTATACATCACCAAACTTCAAAATCTCCTCATAACCTTTGATGAAGGTTAAATGGGTTTTAAAGTGCTTATGAAACTACCACGTTCCCTCGCCGCTCTCCTGCTCCTTTTTGTCGCTAAGGCTGAGGCCCAGTGCCCACTGGTGCAACAACTTCCAGTTTCCGCCACGCAAATGTGGTCATCTGTACATGAACCAGGGCATTCGCAGTATCTTGCGCTTCGCACCACTCAAGACCTGAAAGTATACATGGCAAGTCGAAGCCCTAATGGAATTGCAATTCAGGAGAATTTTTCAGTTCCCGTTCCCTCAAACGTTAATACTTCAGTCGCGTTTTCCCAAGGCGATCTGGCCGTTTCGTATTGGATGCCGATAAATGCACAAGGGGATAGCGTAAGCCCAGCTCCATTCGATTCAGTTCGCTTTTTTAGGTTATCTGATGGAGTTGAGAACACGGCTCGCAGTCAATATCTTGGACATGACTCCCTTCTGCCCCCCAAACAAACATCCGCGCCATTTTATACATCGAACTGGGCCCTTTCGAGTTGGCAACAGCCGATATGTAATGGAAGTGTAACACCAAACGCGCAGCACGGCCGTGCCATAGGCGCAACAGCAGACAAAATGTTCGTCGCTTTCCCAGGCGAGCAAATAAACGCCTGTAACCCAAATCCCAATTATTATCAGTACCACCTGCTGCCTAGCGGTCAGCCCGAGATGCAAATAGTGCGGGTAGGAACTAATTCACTTGGGCAACCCTCTGGGCTTCCAGTCTGCGATGTAGTTCCTGGATTTCCAACCGTCGCCCAGTGCGTTGGAACCTTACAAGACACCTGTCAGCCGCTGAACTCTTCGGGAACACCCTTAGTTATTTCTGGTGCCTGCCAGCTTCGATACGAACCACGTCCGGTGCTGGCATTCGAGCACTGCCCTACCTGTCCGTATTATTGGAGTGTGCTTGACCCAGGCTCATTGATTCTTCAAGGACCTAACTCCGCAGCGATGAATCTCGTTTCTAGAGTGCCCTTTCCAAGCGATCCCATTCCGGCGGATGCAAACGACCCAAGCATTTTAGGTCTTCCCCCGGCCAGAATTCAGCTTGGCGCCATAACCCAAGTAGTGGCCGATCCCCTGGGTTCGGGTTACGCAATCACTGCAGAACTTTCTAGCCCAAGCATTGGACTTGGTAACTATGGGGGACTGCTCTTTTTCGATCCTCAGGGAAATTATTTGGGATTGGGAACTACATTAGTTCGCGACAGTCATGTGGGCGAAAACGGCTCCGTCTCAGTAATAGGCCGAGGGCCAGATAGTCGAACGGTTTATGCGGTAGGAAGCCCACGTAATCGCCCCCGAGGCCCTGGCGGATGGAACTTGCCTCCTGGTGAGCTCCCCGAATTTAAGCCAGAAGCAGGACATGTGGCCTATTACACTTTCGATGGTGAGCGACACGGATTCGATTTTGGCGACCAACCCGACGAGCTGTTTGGGACCTCCGTGAGCGGCCTTGGCGATATAAACGCAGACTTAAGCCCCGACCTCCTTGTTGGCGCTCCCGGCGGAAACTATGCCGCAATGCTCACTCCAATAGAATCCCCCATTACGGGACAACGCGGGGCCATGTTCTATTTTAATGGACCAATTGGCTCCTCATTCGGAAAGCAGGTAGCGGCGCTAGATACCCGTAGCCAGAACCGCGCTGACATCGCATTAGTTGCCTCTGACAACGCAGTTTACATTTACGATATCATGGGCTGCTCAACAGCGCTCTCGCCTGCAGTCGAATCGAGAGATGAACTTAAAACGTTAGTGGAGCCCTTACTTGCCAAAGCCCAAGCAATTACTCCCAATCATACGGGTAAAATTCCGAAGATTAAGAGCCCCTTAAATCCTGCTCATCCTCACCTAAAGGGCATCACCAAAGCATTGCCAAAATTTCTGGAAGTGCTTACTTCTAGTCCAATTATTCTGCCCTCAAATGAAGCAGTGCGGGCAGAGGACCTTTCGCGTGCAACAACAGCGCTTAATATCAACATGAATTACCGGGACATTACACGCAGCAAAATTTCTTCTCTCAATAAAAAATACAAAACTGAAAAACAGCTTTGTAAACAAGCAAAAAAGAAAAAGACAAATTCACATTGCAAGAAGAAGGCACAGCTTCTGCAGCAAATTGCCAAAGAGAATCAAAATAAAGCCGATGCAATTCAAGCGATACAAGTGGCCAAGGATATCGTGGTCAACAACTTGTTAGAAATTAGAAATGAACTACCGTAAACCAGCGTAACTTAGCTGAATAAAGTTCGAAACCTGCCTCTGCGCACACATTAAGTCAGATTGAGCGTTTTCATTCGCTTGCGGTGTCACCTTCGTCGCAATAGAATTTTATTATGCATACTGGAATAAGCGTTCAAAATGTGCGGATCGAACTTTGCGGCGCTACCTCCAAAAGCGCTGGAAGCTTGGAAGTAGAAACTTTTTCGAGTCTTACTCGGCTAAAACGAACCATATGGACCGTTATTGGCGGTCTGGCTCTGACTATCTTGCTGACATTTATTCCTATTCTTCATTTTGTGCTGGTGCCCTTGGGCCTATTAGGAACGCTATTTGTGGCATCGTTTCGCAATGCTCAGCGCAATAGAGTACTATCTGGAACCGGAACCTGCCCAGAATGCAAAGCGAGCTTTACAATCTATGCTCGACCCTTCAGCTTCCCCTTCGTTGACTTAGGCGTCGCCTGAAAGCGGCTATCTATTAAGCTAACGCCGCAGTAATAGTATTATTGTAAGGCTACAGCGCTCGGCTTCGAAACATGACTTAACCGCTGTTGAATTATGTGTTGGTAGTAATACGGGTCTCGAATGCCTCGCAAAGATATGGCAATGCCGCTTGAGGTTGCTCCGCACACATGCAAATCGCCTATGCCGACCAGCCTATCAAACACAGTGCGATGAATTTCGGTGCCCCGAATTTGACGGTAATCAAGCTTTGCTTCAATCTGAGTAAGTGACAAAAAACCCGACAGGGCCGTTACGCCGTTTTCTAAAATTTGATACTGCACATTATAGCGGCGGTAAAAAAACAATAAAACAGAGCCAAGCAGAATCAGAATGGGCATGCCCCATAAAACTACCGGGAAGGCTGCACCAAGCTCATGCAACCAAAAATCACTATGTAGATGCAGCGCTATGGCCATGCCCAAAGCAACCAGGGACGAAAACAGCACCTGAGGCACTTCATTGAGAATGCTAGGCCTTAGATAGAGAGGTCTAGCCAGACCTTCTTGGTCCCTGACGCGAGAATTTCTCTTTAGCCTCAACGAAATTGCCTTTTTTCGCTTGCTGACGATTGCGGGACTGTTTTCCCTTTTGTTCTCGCTTACATGAAGGGAAAACTCAGATTGAATTGGCGGCACACTCTTCATACATCCCTCCATCACAGAAAAAGAATAATTGTAACAATTTCAGTTATCTACGAAGTCACCCGTACAGACGATGCCGCAGCCACTTTTGTTCAAAATAAAACGTTCGCCGGAAAAAACCGAAAAACGCTTTAAATTGCTGGAAGTTGAGCTCATAAGTGGCCCAAATAGTTACAAGGAAAAAGCGATTCCGAGCTCAATTCCTTGCAATTGTTTAAGCGTTTTCGTTGCGTTCAGCTCAAGACTTCGCCAAAACTAACTTCCTCACGGTGAACTAAAGGCATTTTAATGTCTTGCTGCTGGAGTCAAATGAAATTAAAGAAGCTGGCAAAGAACAATCAAAAAACTGATGGGCGCTACAGCTTGCACCCCGAATAAAATGCCGTATGCTGCCTGAATGCGCCTAAGCGATATCAACTTTTTTGTCTTCTTCAAAGGAAAATAACGTGACAGTTGAATTTGATCCCAATTCAGTGGGCTTAAGCACCAATCAAATTTTTGGGCTCCCCACTACCGAGGCCAGCGCCAAAATAGTGCTCATTCCAGTGCCTTGGGACGTAACTGTCTCTTACGGTAGCGGCACTCATAAAGGGCCTGAGGCCATTTTAAAGGCCTCTTACCAAGTAGACCTCTACGATTCAGATTATCCAAATCTTTGGCGTGACGGCGTTTGGCTTAGCCCAATTTCAGACAAGTGGCTGTCTCGTTCCGATACCCTAAGGCCCAAGGCTGAGCGAGTTATTGAGGCCCTACAATCTGGCATAGACCTGGAGCGGGACACTTCACTTCATAAATTACAGGCTGAAATAAACGCAGCCTGCCAAGAACTTCAGCACTGGGTACAGTCGCAGACTCAAAATTACTTAGGCGCCGGAAAAGTAGTGGGACTCGTTGGAGGCGACCATAGTACTCCACTTGGATTTTTAAACACACTGGCAGAACACCACGAAAATTTTGGTATTTTGCAAATTGATGCGCACTGCGATTTACGCAAGAGCTACGAGGGTTTTGAGTTCTCTCATGCCTCAATTATGTGGAACGCCTTAAAGCTTAAACAAATTTCAAAACTGGTGCAGGTTGGCATTCGCGATTACTGCGAAGCGGAGGTCGAGGTAATTCGCTCATCTGAAAATCGCATTTCAACCTTCTTTGATTCTACGCTTAAGCAGGCCGAATATGCGGGCACCAACTGGAACACCCAATGTGAACGCATTATTTCTGAGTTACCTAAGAACGTGTATGTAAGCTTTGATATAGATGGACTAGACCCTAAACTTTGCCCGCACACGGGAACCCCTGTGCCCGGAGGCCTTGAGTATGAACAAGCGGTACACCTTATTAGAAAAGTTGTGCAGTCAGGGCGAAAGATTATGGGCTTTGACCTTAACGAAGTTAGCCCGGGCGATTCCGAATGGGACGCAAACGTGGGGGCCAGACTCTTATATAAACTTTGCGCTTTTGCTTTGCTTGGGAAGTAGTTTTTTTTCCTGCTCCACGCAACTTTGAGCCTCAATTGACGAATAGAGAGTATGAACTCCTTTTCGTCAATTCCTTTATCTGAACGCCCCCGCGAGAGGCTTCATCAAGTTGGCCCCCAAGCGCTGAGCGACAAAGAGCTTTTGGCCATCATTCTTGGTTCAGGCCGCGCGGGACGAAACGTGCTTCAGGTGGCTGAGGACTGCCTTCAGTATATCGATAAAACGCCAGCCTCTGATTTGAACTCAAAATTGCTGAGCGTCTCGGGCATGGGTCCCGCCAAGGCGGCGCTTATAATGGCGGCTCTTGAATTTGCGCGGCGTAGAATTCGTCCCTTAGGCGTAAAAATAAGCGAGGCCAAAGATGTGTATCCTTTGGTGCGACATTTAGCAGACCGCAAGCAGGAACACTTCGTGGCAATTTCACTAAACGGGGCTCACGAAGTTATAGCCGTACGTATTGTGACCATTGGTCTCGTAAACAGCACCCAGGTGCATCCAAGAGAGGTGTTTAGCGAGCCAATTTGTGATCGCGCCTGTGCTGTTATTGTGGCTCATAATCACCCTTCGGGAAGTTTGACCCCAAGTGAAGAAGATAAAAAGGTGACCACTTGTTTAAAAGAAGCCTCGAAGATTTTGGGAATAAAATTGCTCGACCATATAATATTTAGCCAAACAAGTTTTTTAAGTTTTGCAGAGGAGAATATACTTTAGTGGCGACTTTTTGCTTCGTCTTTTAGCAAAATAAGTATAACAAACGCACCAAGACTTATAAAAAGCCCTAACCAACTGGCGGGGTGTTTCCAAGCTGAATAGGAGAAAGTTACCTGCTCCGCCTGAGGCAGCACGAACATACGCTCCCCTGAACCTCTAAAAACTAAGGCATTTTTCGAGCTCCAGTAAGGGAAGTAGCTATAGTTTACCCGATAAAAGCTATTTGGCTTCAATTGAGATAGCTGAAAGCTTTGAGCATCTTCGCTCCAGGTCATTTTTGGCTGTGCGGAGTAACTCGCATCTTCCTGCGCGTTCCCACTCATTTTGGGCGCTAAAATTGCGGCCAGGTCAAGGGTGTCGAGGTAATTTTCAATTTCGCGATATCTATCAAATTCAAGATTATGAGGGTAATGCACCTCGTAATGATTAAGCTTATAGTTTGGACGTTTGTAGTGTAAGGGAACTACAAGACTTTGATTCAATGCAAGTTTATTAATTACTGTTGCGTCGCTTGAGTTCACCAGCAGGGCCGAAAGCCCCGGTGGAACCGAGTCCTTTGATTCAAGTGCCAGAATCTCTATGTGAGGATACAAATCTGAACGCGCGTAGACGTAATATTGAAGCAGATAAAATGGTAAAGTGCCTGAAAGGTCGAGGTAGCCTACCAGCTGCTTTTGAGCCGGCGTCACCAATGACCTACTACCACTTACGAGGTTGAAAATTCGATACCGTCCAATCCGAATTGGCGATTGCTTCAAAACCTCCTGAATTTTGGCACAAGATTTTTTACGCGCACAAATGTAGTGCGTAATCCCAAAATCTCTCAATTGCTGGACCAAATCTTCATCCGATAGATCTGCGTGTTCCGGAAATAGCAAAGGCACATGATACGTTGATGCGCCTAGCATATTCGCGGTACCGGCTATCATGCGGTAGGCCATAGACTCTTGAAGATGAGAATTTACAATCGATTCAAATCCAGCTTCGAAAGGCAAGCGCGAAGAGAGGTAATGCGCAGATAGCTGTGGAAAACGTTTGTAGTCTTTTAGATACTCAATATATACCCTGCCCTTCTCAGGCAGAGCCCTAAAATGTTCTACAACCTGGCGTTCTTGAGAAAGATATTCGAGTCCCCTGTGCTCAAATATCATTTCGCGCTCTTTATGCGGCAGCTTGCCTATTGCCAATAACGAGATAACTGCAAAAAGGAGCAAGGCAGCGGTAGATATGCGGGACGAAAAACGACCTCCAAAAAAAGCAAAAGGCGCAACCGCTGCAAGAAACGTAAACAGCAAAAAATGAAAAGCAAAAAAGCGATAATAGTGAAGGCCAAGCGGTAGACTAGATGCAATAAATCCGCTTCCAAAAAAAATGATTCCTACAAGCACCGAAACCCACAAACCAAATACAATTCCATCTCGCTTAACCGCAGGATGAGCACACACAAGCAGCAAGCTAAGCGGAAGAAAGATATGAATAGGGTCTAGCCAATAACCTGATTCAAAAATTAACTCATGCAGACTTCGGGTAAGCCCATACCAAGGGTAACGAAAAAGTATCTCTAAAAAGTCTCCCGTCGGTCGCGATACATCATACGCGGAGTAAGTGCCAAGCAGACTTAAGGCGGGCAAAAACCAAAAAGCTGCAAGTCCAAATCCTAAAGCATGAAAACCAAACAACGCTCTTCTATGAGCCGAATACAGAAGTAAAAAGAAAGCAGCAAGAAAAGAGGCATACACAAAGCTAAGGGTATGAGTAAGCGGGAGAAACGCGTACACGAGTGCCAATAGTCGACCAGAAGAAGCACCCCCGACTCGTAACACGCGGCCAAGAGCGCCCACATACAAAAGCAATAAGTGCCAACCAAAGAGCTGCGCAAAAAGGCCAATATTCATGGGCGCAGCGGCTCCGATTCCGAACCATTGATGGTCGTGATTCAGAAACCAGAACGAGTACGCGCCGACGAGCGCCGCAAGGGCCGTTTCGCTTAACCGGTCTCCTGCAAGCTCATGAGCATACACCCGAGCGGCCCAAAAGAATGAAAACGGCAAAACTGCGCAGCCACAAACAAGAATAAGGTGTGAGGCAAGCTGCACGCCGTCAAAACCAAGATACTCTAAGGGAAACGCAAGCACCGCTGTAAGAAGCGCAGGAACAAATCCATAAAATCGAAAGGCAGGAAAACCTGTAAAAGTATCTTTATCGTAGAATGTAATATGTCCTGAGTGCAGTTGCTGCTTTAATTGCCGCACCAGGGCTACGTGCGATGGCAAATCTACCGAAGCTATATTCTGGTCAGTAAAATAAATTCGAAACCACCAAAGAATATAGCCCCCGAACGCAGCCAAGAGCAGGTATGCAATTTTTCTGTCACTTAGTTTCAGCATGGCGAGCGTTTAGCGATGAGGCAACAATATAAAGAGGCCTTGAGTTGCTCTGATCGGCAATTTGGGAAAGGTAACTGCCAAGGACCCCTAAGAAAATAAAATGCAGACTAAGCAGAAACCAGAGAAAACATGACCAAAAATGTAGCGCTTCAGCTCCAAAAGCTACGCATAAGAGCAACCCTAAAAAAGCCAACCCACCTGAAACGCACCCAAATGGCAGCGCGGCCTTTAAAGGGATAGAGGAAAACCCTACCATTGCGTCCAGCCCAAGGGCCAAAGACTTACGAAATGGAAATTTAGTTACTCCAGCGAACCGTACCGGTCTTTCATATGGTACCAAAGCGCTTTGATATCCAGTCCAAGCCACCATGCCGCGCATAAAGGGACGACGCTCGTTCATAGTGCGAATGACATCAACAACGCGTCTGTCCATCAAGCGAAATTCACCAACATGGTGTGGGATTGAAAACTCGGTAAACTTTGGAATAAGCCGGTAAAAGCAGGAAGCAAAAAAGCGTTTACTGAGTGCATCGTGCTCCCTACTTTTTCGTTGGGCGTACACAATGTCCGCTCCCCTACGCCACTCAGCTATAAGTGATGGAATTAAACTTGGCGGATCCTGAAGGTCTGAATCCATGGTTATAACCACCTGCCCCCCGGCGGCATCAAGGCCAGCACGGTATGCAAGCTGCTGACCAAAATTACGACTAAACTTAAGCGCACGCACAAGAGAATCTTTCTGCGCAATTCCGCTTAGAATCTGCCAGGTGCTATCAACCGATCCGTCATCTACAAATAAGAGTTCGTAAGGAATGTTAAGCGGAGCAAGCACTGTTTTGAGTTGAGAATACATCTCTGCAATCGACTCTTCCTCATTAAAGCAGGGAAGCACAACTGAGAGGCTGGCGGGTTCTCTTGTTACAGGCATATGCCAAAAAATAAAAAAAAAGAGCTGACCCCTACTCAACAGTATTATGAGTATCTGGGCCAGCTCTTAATTACGAGCAAGCGATAGAACAGAACCGCCTAGTCGTCATCACTGCTTGAAGAACCGCTGCTCGAGCTTCCGCCAGACGAAGAACCACTTGAGGAACTGCTAGAACCGCCGCTACTTGAAGAGCTGCTGCCTTCCTCGCCGTCTTCATCACCATCATCATCTGAATCGGTATCACAAGAATTGTAGGCAGCCTTGGCTTCTTCATAAAAGTCTGGAAGACCGTCACCATCAGAATCAGCAAGGTTGCCGGCTCCCGCGAGAGTCGCAAATACCGCCGGGGAAATTTTCAATGCCTTAAGTTTCTTTATGGTAAGTTTGTGCTGCTTAATAAGAGCCTTGGCCTTATTCTTGTTTGCCTTATTATTAGCAAAGGCCTCCCCCTGCAAAAGCACTAAGCTCATACAGAGCACCACAAAGAAGCGCCAGCCACCAAGCCTCAAAATATTCATTTGCACCAAACCTTAGAACTTAAATACACGTTAAGAAGATTATAACGGGAGGCCCCTCGTCCATCAAGTTAGAGAGTAAAAGCAGGATTTTCTGTGAGGAACGCAATAATTTTAAGATGTTACACTCAATTTAGTTGCTTTAAGGAAATGCCCGCTCGATTACAAACTTTCCAAAACCAAACTTGCCGCTTGGGCTCCAGTTAAACTTCCAAGTGCTACCCCCATGCCGCTACACTTCACTGCACAAAAAATACCAGGCTCTAACTGACGCACTATCGGTTCAAGCGAGTCGCCAAATGCCATTATCCCGCTCCATCGCTGAGCAACCTCAAAGTTGCGCCCTTTCAGAACTACAGTTCGTAGCAACTCTTCAAGCGAATGCTGAATTTTTGGGGTCGTAGCAAACTGCGTAGTTTCCTCACCTTGAAAATCAAGATTGCGACCACCACCTATAAGCACTCGCCGATCAACTGCTCTAAAGTAATAATAGCCCGAGTCATAGTGAAACGTGCCACGCAGCGAGAGGCCTTCAATAGGAGAAGTTACGAGCACCTGCCCTCTTCCGGGCACTACAGGCAAGTTGGGATATAACTCGGTGCAAAAGGCATTGGTGGCAAGCATGATACGTCGACACTCAAATTCACCCTGGCTGGTCTGCAAGCAATAGGCGCTGCCGCTTACATGCCAGCTCTGCACTCGAGTTCCTGTGTGCAGCTGCACACCCAGCCCACAAACTCGGCTTATTAAAGCCGACATCATTTTGCCCGAATGTAATTGCCCTTCGAATTTATTCTCAATTAAAGTGCTTACATCAGATAAGCCAAATTCAGAAATTTTTGATGGCGCTATGTGGTATATTACACTACTACCAATTACATCGGCCAATAGTTGATTAAAAAATGAAAGCTTTTCGATGCAAGATTCTGCTTTCTCCTTCTCGGAACTGCGGAACAATTCGAAGCCGCCAACTGGCTCAAAGCCAATAGCAGACTCTGAAAGCGTTTCGCGCAAAAGCTGAAGCCCCTTCCATCTAAGAGCAACGAACTCACGTACTTTGGCCTCGGAACTTTCAGCAAGTAACTCCATCAGCTCCGAGATACTACCAAAACAGGCAAATCCCGCATTTTTGGTACTGGCCCCCGCTGGCAAATTTCCCGCCTCAAGCACTCCAACTGTAAGCTCTGGCTCTCTCATTTTGAGCTGCAATGCGCAGCTTAAACCGACAATGCCTGAGCCAATAACCAGCACGTCAAACCCAGAGTAAAATTGGCTGCTTTCCCAATAAGAGCGGTTCATATCCACCTACAAAGTAATAACTACGGACATACAAACGTATTCTTTAGGCTCAAACTAGCTACAATTCTGATTACTTGCTACTGTTTCTGCGCCCTTGTGCCTAGGATGGCGTGCTCGGCGACCGAGCATGCGAGAAACAGGAGCGACGCAAGGTTGGGGCTTTTATCAGGTCCCCGTCCGAGCTTGGAGCACTCTCATAAATGCCACGGATGGCATTTATGAGATGAGTTCAAGTTAGAGGCCATTTATTAACAGTAATTTAGTCGTGACTTCCCTTCATCAAAAATTCATTGATTACCAAAAAACTGCCGAAGCGTTGCTCGGTGAACCCCTCTCAATTTCCGGCCTAACTGGTCCACTGCGTATTTTCCAGCGCCTAAACGGCCACAGGCACTCAATTGACGATACAACTACCGCTTGGTACGCCCTTCAAAAGGCTGCACCCGACACCACCAGCATTCTTGATTTAGGAACTGGAATAGGGACAGTCGGCCTCGTGGTACTTTGGGGTTTAGGAGAAAGCTGTAAACTCACCTGCATTGAAGCCCAAGAAATAAGTTACAAACTACTCTGTGCCAACGTGCATTGTAATGGCCTTGAAAACCGCGTGCGCACTATTCATGGAGATTTGCGCGAGCTTCAGTTAAATCAAAAGTTTAAACTTATCACCGGTAGCCCGCCCTATTTTCCAGAGAACGCGGGAATTATTCCGGCTGATACCCAGAAAGCCCACGCTCGCTTTGAACTTCGAGGGCATGTGGGAGATTATGCACAGGCCGCCAAAAGGCACCTTACTGATGACGGGATATTTGTTTACTGCTTCCCCTATCAGCAAAAACAAAGAGGCATTCAACTTGTGCAGGACGCAGGACTTAAAATAGTGACCGTTCGCGATGTGGTTCCGCGCCCCAACAAAGCTCCGCTATTCTCCCTTTATTCGGCCCGCCTGGCTTGGGACCAACCCATACTTGAAGAACCCCCATTTTTGGTCGCTGACGCAGACGGAAAATACACCGAAGAAATGATTAAGCTGCAAGCAAGTCGCGGCTTTGGGCCAGACGGATCTAATATTCTCGGGTAAACGCACCTCTGCCAGATAACAAACTACTTTCCTTGCATTTGTACGGCAAATACAATCGGTAGACTACGATACCCATTCATCTTAATGCGACTCACATTAGCTGTAATGTGACGTCCTCGAGATACGTCCAGAGAACCAAAATTTCGGCACGCTGCTGAATCAGATTCTTCAACCATACTTCCGTCTGCGGCGCGGGAAATACTAAGAGATAATTTAAAAACACCATTGGTCCCATCAGAACCTTGATATCTTAAATGACACTTACCTCTGTCTGGAAATCTGACAAAAAAATCTACCGCGGCAAGTCGCTCTTCATTTACCGTAAACCCTACTGGTATAGTCCCTGTGAATTGCAGTTGGCGGCTCAGTACCCCTATATTATCGGCCACCTCTATAAAGTTCACACTTAGCAAAATTGGAAACACCCTCGGAGCAAACCCTGAACCAGTTCCACTCAACTTTCTCGTACGTGTGCGGGGCCGCTTTTCCTCCTCTCTATCGCCCGTGCCCTCTGAATTAGTCGCTTCTATCTTATTTACGGTGACGACAGATAAATCTTCTGAAGCAACAAACTCAATAGTAACTTCCTCGGAAGGAAACAGCGTAGAATCAACATCTGCCTGAGCACTACCTAGGTCCGATTCAAATAATAGTGTAGATTTTTTGTCCTTTGGCAGACGTACTTCAAATTGTCCCTCCGCATTGGTAACCGTCTGCTCTCCAGACTCAAGCACCGAAACTTGAACATTCGCTAAAGCTGCACCCCCTACTTCAATGAGCCTTGCCAGCACATCGTTGCCCCCGGTGCCGCTTGTGCCGCCGCCGCAGCCCAGAAAACTGAATACAAGACACAATGAAAACAGAATGGTTATCAATCTATTGTATCTACTTCTTTTTGAACTCATACAGTCCCTCTACTTCTTCAGTATCTTAGGCTGAGGCCTACCTTCATTTTCATGGGGTTGAATCAAACTAAATGATCCATACACAACCCGCGCGACCTTTGTTTCAGCCTCTCCAGATACTTCAGTATCAAGAGCAGCTAAATGCTCCTCTACTTGCCGATGAAATTTGGCCCCCTCTTCAAGTAGCCATCGCCTTAAGCCCGGCAATGCCGATTGCTTAATATGCGTAAACTCAGTCCTAAGGTGCAGATTGGGTAGCACATCTTTGGACCGATGCAGATTAGAATCGACCGACGAGACAAGATCCCTTAAGTCCAGAGCCAAATGCTGATAGCCTTCTTCAAGAGTTGCTATATTGGTTTTAAAACCTTCCTTTAGGCAAACAGTGTTACCGGAACGCTCAACAAGACCTAAACGCTCAAGCTCATACAAAACGGTATAGGGAGCCATATCTGAGCTCACGCTACGCACCAGTTTTACAAATTCACTATCAAGCCCATCAAGCTCAAGTACTCGCGGCTTCCCTTGTTTCGTAAGGAATTTTTTATGGTGCTTCCAATTGCCAAGCACTTTAGTTACCACGTCTTCCTTGGGTGCGGCCAAAGCACCCTCAAGATCTAGAATTTTTTTGGTATCTTTGCGATGAACACCACTTACTACGCTGACGCGGCTAATGCTGGGCTCGTGTTCAGTTGCTCTCAGAATTTCATTTGCAACTTCCACGTAGGCCGCTTTTAATAGCTCTACGCAGGCGCCTAACTTTATCGAATTTTTAAGCGCAATGCGCACAACTGGCTTAAGCATGCGCACAACAATTTGATTAATCTGGTTCGCCATACAAAGAACAAAGTGCAGCCTCTCTTCCATAAGAGGCTGCAAATTCGATTTTACTAATTAAAAGTAAGCCCGCAATCTAAGCCTTCAGCATCTAATGGCATGACTGAAGACGCCACATTAAGACTTAAGGTTCGCCCTTTTCGTGTGATAATATTTCCAACCGAGGCTCTTGCAATCGTGTTCTGCGAATTAGACACCGACACGATAATCTGCTCAACCAGCAAATTGACCCCACGTTTTTGCACTTCGGCTTGAATGGTCACCTGTAGACCAGAGCTCGATGTCTGCGCTGAATCGGAGTAGGCGAAACTATTCCCCATGGCAGCGAACGGACGAGCTGTCACGCTAGCGCTTCCATCATCTTCACTTGCACAAACGAGCCTCAATTTAGGAGCTTTCCCGGCTTGCGCCTGCGCATCAAAAAGAGGAGCAAACACTGCTGACAAAACCGCAACGAGACTACACACAACTACATTTTTCATAACAACCTCTAACTTCTTTAACATCAAAAATGGCGCGCCAGTGTTTGCATCCACGTGGCACTTGGGTTAATCGGCATGACAAACCCTATGATGTGATAATATCCCATCATAGGACGCTTTGCAAATATTTTTCTATTAAAACACCCGAGACTTGTATAAATAGCCACAATTAGGTAGCAATATGAGCAGGTTAGCACCCCACTACCCTGGCACAAAAAGAGAGTCAACTGGACACCAAGACGCCTATAAAAGCGCTGTGCTATTTGACTAATAAGGGTCTCTATAGCCGAGGTCCGACCCAGCTTTCAGCACTAGAGAAACGCATTCTTTTTATTTTGCGCAAGCTACTCGATCGAAAACGAATTGGAACTTTCTGCCCCCCGAATTGGCACCGATTCCAAATGTAGTACCACGCATGTTTTTGGTGCCTGGCGCAATCAATTCAAATGGTTCAATAGCAGCAGTGTGGCATGCCCCAGATAGCCCGGTAAGAATTCTCTTACGGCTTGACCGCGTAAAATATTCGTAAAGTTCTTGGCCTTTTGGTAGCGTTGAGCATCGGTCGTCCAGTCCGATCGCACAACAATTCGGCTGCAACTAGCTTGCAACCCACCAATCTATTCACTTCCGCTCGATGCCTTAAGCTGTACAAGGCATGGAATCTTTACATCGAATTTTATTGCTCCGAGAATCAGCCGTGCATCACGAGAATTTGTAAACCAAGCCCATAACCAGCTGAGCATAACTTGCATTCGATTCCGAAAACCGACCAAAAATGCAATGTGGATCCCGCCCCAAATTAGCCAGGCAAGAAATCCACCAATTTTCATTCCACCTACCTGAGCAACTGCTTTTGCTTTGCCGATTACAGCCATCGAGCCCTTATCCTGATAAATAAATGCTTTGCGTGTATTTCTCTTCTCAGCCCCCACCTCTCCGGCAATAGTCTCACCGGCAAACCGCCCCATTTGAATTGCCGCTTGAGCAACTCCGGGGATGCCTTTGCCCGTCCGTCCACACTGAGCAGCAGCCATGTCACCAACAACAAAAACGTTGGGCTCACCGGCGATTGTTAAATCGGCATTAACTATTACCCTTCCGACTCTATCAAGTGCGGCACCTAAAGATACTCCTAACGGACTGCCCTTCACACCTGCCGCCCAAAAGATATTTTTTACCCCAATAAACTCATCTCCGATCCAAAGGCCTTCGGGTGTAATTTTGGTCACCCGTGATTTAAGTCGCACCTCCACGCCCATGCTTTCCAAGTCACGTTTGGCTATCCTGCTTAGTCTAACGTCGAATGAATCTAATAAACGCGACCCTCCTTCAAAAAGCAGTACACGCGTAGTGCGAGTGTCGATATGCCGATAGTCGAGTGGAAGCGTCTTCCCGGCGATCTCTTGAATAGCTCCGGCTAATTCGACCCCGGTGGCGCCGCCACCAACAATTGCGAATGTTAATACAGCGTTGCGATCCAGATCGTTTGGTTCGTATTCTGCAGTTTCAAAAGCCATAAGTATGCGCTTACGCAGTTCAAGAGCATCCTCAATGTCTTTAAGTCCCGGGGCCAATTTAGCCCACTCTGTATTTCCGAAATAATCATGCCTGCATCCAGTAGCAACAATTAAGTAATCGTACCCAACCACACGATTCGAAAAACGCAGTTGTTTTTCCTTCAAGTCAACAGCGGTTATTTCAGCAAGCACCACTTCGCAGTTGGCTTGTCGGGCCAAGATTGAGCGAATTGGCGCAGCAATTTGGGCCGGCGATAACGAAGCAGTCGCAACCTGGTATAATAGAGGTTGAAATACGTGGTGATTACGCCGATCAATTACCAATAATTCAACCGGAGCAGCGGCTAGGGCCTTAGCGGCTGCAAGACCGCCAAAGCCCCCACCAACTATAATAACTCGCTGCTTTGCCTGAATATCCATCGGTTGATTACCTAACATCTTTATGTTGGGTTTATGTTTATCAATCAATGGCAAGAATTCTCGATAACTCGTCATGCTTCACCTTTTGCCATTTGTCTATTAGTTCAACAGCGAGCATAGAGAATGTAATTCCGTTATCGCCGCAGCCGATCACAAAGTACACGCCCGGCAAGGATACCGTCTCGCCCAATGAACGGCATGCCATCATCGAGCTGACTTTTCTTCTTGGCAGAAACCTTTTGATCGGTATAAAAACATCTCTTAAGAATGGGTTACGGAAAGGCAGCAAGTAACCATGCAACAACTACTCCGACCCCTGAAGCTTAACGAGCTTATTATAAAGACCAAGTGTTAAAATTGTCGGCACCCATTGACCAACAAATTGCGAATCATCTTTGCGGCCCATCAATCGAAGCCCTGCCGCCAATGCTACCGAAGCCATTGCAAATGTTAAAAATGTTGCTGAGGGAATTTTTGAAGTGATATTCTCAATGCGCTTCGTGATTCGTCCCTCGCTATTCTGACCGGCCATAACTCCCTCATGAGTATAAAGACCATTGGTGACTTCTGATGGCGCCGCGTCATTTGCACTTCCCTTAAATTCTATATCATTATTGAACGTTTCATGCGTAGTTTTAGGAATTCCGTCCATTAGTGTATCCATTATGAATGCTCCATAAGTGTTAACTTTAGTGTGATATGGTTTCATGCGCACCAGTTTAACTTCATGACACTCATCATGTAGGACCGCATTAAGCTTTATTCATCTCAATTCCACCAAAGGATGAGATCTGCATTATTTTCCACACGCTTAACCCATCTGCAGTATTACCTGACTTATGTCATGCAGGCGCTCAAGAAAAAAAAGTTAAAACTGCCTGCAGTTAATAGTAACTTTACAGGAGATACGTATGACAATCGCAAAGTCAAAACGAAATAGTAGTAACGGTGCTGTTGGTTCTAAGGCTTCAAAAAACTCGCAGCGACTTCCCAATAAAGTGGGACAACCGTCATTTTCTAAGAAGGACACGAGTCGAAATGCACAAGAAGTAAATGATGGAATGAAAAGAGAGAGCGATGAAAGCAATCGCTTCAGTAGAACAAGAGCCAATGACGAAAGATCGAATCGACATGACTCCGTACATGAGAGTTATGAAAGACGTGAGCCAAGGAACGATTCTAATTCGCAGTCAAGGCAGGCGAATGAACGAGCTGCCGGATTTAGCGAACAAGGAGACCAAGAGTTCAATGGATCATCGGGATGCAGATCGAATTTGGATACCTACGGCGATAGAGACGAATCTGGTCAGCGCTTTGCTCGAATGGATTCCGACAACACCTGTTCCGAGCGATCGCGTAATGGGACATCGTCGCGGCAACGAGCTGAGGACAATGATTGGAAGTATTCCTCTTCATCCCAGAACGACTGGCGTTACCGAGATGAGGAAAATAACGACGAACAGGACTCCAGAAATGATGGACGCCGATTTTTAGTAAGGCCAAATCGTGACAACGGGCATGAAAATGGTCATGACAATAGCGATCGTAATCCATCTCACAACGGCGCAAATGGACGTTTCAACGATGGTGGCTCCCGCGAGGAATCTCCAAATTACCGAGATTCAAATGGCAATCGCTCGTTGAATAGTCGCCTTAATGGCAAAAATGATCGCCGTGAAGGGCGCGACGAGAATAATAGAAGCGGATCGAACTCGAGATATTAAAATCGGTTAGCTTTGAACCTAGCCCCCATTCTCACAAAATGGGGGCTTTTTATTTTCTAACAACTTTCGAGTAAGCGGGGTCATACAGAGGTAATTCTCATTCAGTTAGGATATTCAGAACTTAGAAATCAAAGGAACTTTATGTTTCTCCACAATAACAAATTGATGTACACCGTTCGAATCGGGGCAGCCGACCCACGTTGTGGTGACATGCTTTTAGAGCAGTTTGGCGGAGCAAATGGCGAGTTAGCAGCTGCGATGCAGTATGTTGTCCAAGGAATAAACTGCGACGACCCGTATCGAAAAGACCTTCTGATGGATATCGGTACCGAAGAACTGAGTCATCTTGAGGTTGTTGGAACATTAGCGCGAATGCATCTAAGGCCTGCTAAATCGAGTCGCGAAGCCGCAGAAGCGGACCCACTTTTAACTATTGCCGGTGGCGGTTGTGTAAATCTAATTAACTCCATGGGCACCGCTTGGACAGCCAATTACTTGATGGTAACCGGCGAGTTGGATGTAGATCTTATAAATAATATTGCTGCGGAGGCGCGGGTTAAGATTGTATATGAGCGCCAAATTAGTTTCTCCGATGATCAGGGAATAATCGATGCACTACAATTTCTGATGAACCGCAAGATTACTCATATGAAGGCATTTTCAGCAGCTCTTGAAAGCATGAAAAGCCTGCATTCTCAATCGGTACCCTGCCAGCGACGCCAGGGCTTGAGAACCAATATTTTAATGATTCAACCGGCACCGGAGACCGAGGAGAGCCTGACTGCCGAGGTCTTTGGAATCGGGGACCAGAATGGGAGTACGTTGAATCACACGTATTCAGTCATTTTAAGGGTAAAAAAGAGGGATACAGGGAGTCCTCTTCGGATGAACCTGCAGCGTCAGCAATGCAAGCAGCTGAATCTCCAATAACGAAGGGACAGATAAAACTTTGTAACAATTTTTAACGAATTGAGGGAAATTAAATGTCACAGCTAAGAGACCTACTTGTAGAGGAAATCCAAAATTTATTACACGCGGAACGACTACTGGTGACAGCACTGCCAAAAATGGCTGCTGCAGCAAATGACCAGATGTTAAAGGAGAACTTTGAAGTGCATTTGCAACAGACAGAGACACACGTTACTCGCTTAGAGGACGTTTTGGCGATGCTGGGCACCGACGCTAAAACTAGTCCATGCAAAGCCATGCTTGGCTTAGTGGAAGAAGGTGAAGAAAAGATGTCCTCTGGCAAACAGAAGGAAGAATTACGTGCTGACCTCAGTCTAATCATCCTTTCCCAGAAGATTGAACATTATGAAATCGCCGCTTACGGCAATGCCAAATTGCTAGCTAGGCAAATTGGGGATCTCGATGTAGCGAATGTGTTGTGTCAGATATTAGGTGAAGAACAAGGCGCGGATGCGCTGCTAACGATGTGTGCCAAGCCCATTCTTCAAAATGCAGCATTGGCTGACTTAGCAACGTCGGTACGAGACCTGAATGAAGAAGTTGTGTTGCCGCTCAAGAAGGTAAAAGCTCGCGGCAGAACTAGCGAGAAACAGGAATAAGGCCTGAAGGATAGCCCTCGCAACCTGTAGCCCAGTTAGCGCTGGGCCTAAACTAAATCAGTTTTATGGCGCCAACAAGTGCGGCAGTAATGGTCTATACAACCATTGCTGCTGCGCCTTTAACGGCGAGGTCATTTTGTTTGGGCAGTCGAGATTTTAGCTCAGAGTAAATATTGGGAGAAAGCGGAGATTGGTGCATAAATTTATTGCCAGTGGCATTACTATCTAGATAATATCTACATTATTATTCTCCTTAAATTTTAATCAACAACACTTTTTTCGCCGCAAAAATTGCTTTCAAAAGTTCCGCCGGAGGTACATACTTGGTGTAAAAAAAGATGCGCTTGGCGATCTTCAATCCTGCTTCAGAGGCTTTCAACACGCTACTACTAAGCATTCTCGTCAACGAACACGCCGGATTCTAGAGTCCCGCTTTTAAACACGTATTATTAAGGAAGGCACTGTGCTAAATTGATTACCAAAAGTAATCAACAAGTTCAGCATGACAAACAAAGAGCTAGCACCCTATCCATTCATTCGCTTGTCGGCTCTCGTCATTCTTGCCGTAGCAGTATTTTTCGTACTTCGCCCTTTTTTGCATGCCCTTGTTTGGGTTTCAGTGGTCACACTTACAGCTTGGCCGCTTAACATGTACTTTCGGCGTAAGATTCCATTTCGGAGTGAGGCTCTTGCTGCAGTTGTGATGACAGTGCTCCTGGCAGTTCTCATTCTGGGTATTGTCCTTCCAACTTCCCTTGGGCTGGCATCTGAAGTGGGTCGATTAGTTACATTGCTCCGAGAGTCCGCAGCCAAGGGAGACATCGCCTTGCCGGAATCGCTTCGGCATTTCACATGGCTTAATGAATATATTGAAATGGTGATAGCTCAGGGTGCCAGTAAGACAGGCGAGATCTCCCGCCTATTGGACGAATATCAACCGCAAATCATTTCCGTCGTCTCTTTCGCCACGCTTGGACTTTGGGGACTACTGGTAAACATAGGCCTCACCATCTTCTCCTCTTATTTCTTTTTCCGTTATGGAGATATCCTCAGCGCACAGCTTATTGTCGCTGCGCAGCGCATGGGAGGAAATTATTACGTAGCCCTCGTGCAAACATCTTGGGATACGGTTCGAGGAGTTGTTTTTGGCGAAGTGGGCGCCGCGATTAGCCAAGGGATTCTAGCTGGAATTGGATATTATGTTTGCGATGTTCCCTTACCTCTGCTCTTAGGTGCCTTGACAATACTTCTTGGATTATTGCCGTATGGCCCCGCCATTTTATATTTGCCCATTTCAGTATTTATGCTGCTTGGCGCCGCGCCCTGGTATTATGGCATTGGTCTTGCGGTGTGGGGTATCGCAGTAGTGAGCACAGTTGATAACCTAGTCCGTTCTTTTTTCATTAGCCAGGGCACAAATCTTCCGATACTGCTGGCCTTCTTTGGTGGGATTGGCGGCATCGCAGCCTTTGGCATGGTTGGTCTTTTTGTAGGACCGATCGTACTTGCGTTGGCTCATAGTGTGTGGATAAGGCATGTCAACCAAAGCCCCAATCACGCTGGCGGAATCTAATCTATAGCGTTATTCGGTCGTCTTTCCATCGAAGTGCTCGTTGTCGGATTCCGCATCAGCTCGAGTATGGTGAACTACTTCGTCCCTGTGGTTCGGAGGCGCATACATTGTATAGAGTTTAAGCGGAACAGTGCCAGTATTGATAATGTTGTGTTTTGCTCCTGCGGGAACGACCAATGCAAAGCCAGCCTGGATATGGGTCCGAACTCCATCAAGAATGGCATCTCCAGTCCCCTCCTCGACGCGGAAGAACTGATCTAGAGTGTGAACTTCCGCCCCGATCTCTTCTTTAGGATTTAACGCCATGACAACTAACTGGAAATGTTTTGCAGTGTAGAGGACACGGCGAAACTCTTGATTCTCGATGGCGAGCTCTTCAATGTTTTGTATAAATCCTTTCATAAAATTCCTTTGTCATCGACTCGGTTCGCCATTATATAAGCTGCCGACAAACGTAAACTTTTAGCTGCCAACATTTTATTTATTCTTTCACAAGGAGTTTGAACTAAAACCGCAGTCAAACTGCCAAAACTTCAAGCACGGGAATCCAAATTCCTAACTATTGGCTATATGTTTTCTATGGATAGCAAATCGGCTAGATCCGCCCGGTCAGCGCCAAGATTAATAGTACAATCAATACAAGACCGAGGCCTCCACTTGGACCGTACCCCCAGCTTCGACTGTGCGGCCACTGCGGCAAGGCACCCACAAGCATCAGAATTAGAACTACCAATAATATTGTAGATAAAGTCATAAAATCTCCCTTTGTTTGGGGATCTTTTACTCCAAAATCTATCTATCAAGGATGATTGGCATCATGTTGATTCTAGTTTTTAAGCTTCGCTGCGGTGCCGTATATAGCGCTCACATCAGGCTTAAGGTGGCTAACGACAGAAGTTCATTTTTTGAGCGGTATATTGGTTCAATTCCGGCTCTCGGCGCCCCTTTCAGGGGCAGCGCGCAAGCGCGGGGACGAGCTGGCGAGGAATCTTGCTGATCCGCCTACGCCACGAACGCTCATTGACCGAGGCTACGGGAGACAAGGCGCCTTCTCGGAGCACTGATTTTAAGAAGCATGAAATGAGAACGATTAGCGCTTAGTTTTTTTGGTGAGAATTGCATCTACACCCTTGAGAACCGATGCAAGACTTCTCTTGCAGTTTGCAAAGGTCATCTTGCCACCTGAAAGCTCAACACTACCCCAGGAACGCTCAAGAATCGTCAGATCTAAGGTCTCAAAGAACCCTGAAAATGATACTGGCAACTCCGTTTCTCTATTAGAAAAGGTTTTACGAATAGCGGAACCCAATTTAGTGCTAGCTTTGACCTGGTCGAACAGAATAACTAGATCGAAAAGATCTTTGGCTCGAGAATTCGCTGAGGCTCGACTAACAAGCGTTTCCAGCTTTTCGGCATAAATGCTCTCAATCGGGTAGACCTTCCACGAAACAGCTCTTTCAGCTTGAATAACTGGCGCCATCTTGGTGCGTTTTGGCTTACCTAAAATTACATCACCGAATCCGACATCAAGATGTACTCGAGAAAGCTTTTTTATTTTATGTGCATCAGCTGGCAATGGACCAATCTGAAAAGGAACTCTTACTCGATAACCGCCATATTGGCCCTGATCAATCAAGTTCTCCATTTCAGGTTCAGCAAAGTAAAGACCATCGTCGAGGTCGACATCCAATGCCTCTTTGACTTGAGACAAAAGCTTTGCCTTCGGCATATCAGATGCAAGCGCATCGAGATCACGGGTAAATCGCTGACTATCGAAGGACTTTAAGAGCACAAAACCGCCCTTAAAAATAAGCTTCTCCCGAAGCACTTTATGAGCTTCGATACGAGCAACGACCCTTTCAAGTGCGAGCACGACTCGCAGTTCATTGATCGATAGCACCGAGACTTTCGAGAGCTTTGCCAATGCACGCAGAACATCCTTGCTTTTCTCGCTCATCGTCACGATAGAGCCTCAATGTACGGCAGAACCCGATGCTTAACGCCCAACTCTGATGCAATTTGCAGAACACGATTCGCCGAGGTCTTCTTGCTCGCTATTGCTGTTTTTAGTGCATCAACACCCATGCGAGGTGATAAAAGTGTTTTTAAAGTCAGCGCGTCAACAATGGTTCGCTCAATTGAGGTTATCGAATAGCCCTCTTTCGATAAAATTCCGACCTTCCACTGAGGGGCACGAGCTCGATACAGTTTCACGCTCTTACTCTTAACTCGTTTTTCTTTAGGTACCATCAGCCAGACTTGTCTGGGAATAGTATCAGTTAGCTCGTAGTAGCTGAGTGCAGAAAGTAAACAAACAACAGCAGGCTTACCGACTCGCTTCACCGCTCTGCGATAGTCCTCTTCATCTGATAAATCTTCATCAACGGAGCTGTAGAGTCCGCGCTCCAGCTTTTGGATCACCCCACTCGCAAGAAGCTTTTGAATAGCATACTGAGTTAGCCCCTTATTGCAGGCTTCTTTAAAAGTGAATGCTTTCCCCAGAAGGGTCTTTGGAAGACTATCAATCATTTATATAAGATGACACATTTTTGAAAACGTGTCATCTTATATAAATCACGAAATATGCTATATTTCTGGCTCAGAACCAGAATCTCGGACAGATACACATTTGAGAAAGTGTTCCCTAATCCGGCGGAGTTTCGATTCCAGCTCTGCTGCCTCTCTAAGGGGCAGGGGAGCTGGCAGTTGCGAAGTAACAGAGCGCCCTCCTTCGCCGCGTAACTAGGTGCTGTCTTGAATCATCTACACCAAGGCTCCGGCGGGGCAAGCCGAGCGGTTGCCCCTTTCAGGGGCAGCGCGCAAGCGCGGGGTGGAAATGCCGAGAGCCCGCAAGAGCTAGTCGCTCTTGCTCCGGAATTACTCTGCTTATTGGTTCAATTCCGGCTCTCGGCGCCCCTTTCAGGGGCAGCGCGCAAGCGCGGGGACGAGCTGGCAGTCGCGAAGCGACAAAGAGCCAGCCGTAACAGTAGGCTGATTCCGAGCTGGCGAGGAATCTGACTAATCTATACTGCCGAGCCCTCCTACGCCGCGTACGTAGGTGCAGTCTTGAAACATCTGCACCAAGGCTCCGGCGGGTTTTGTGGAATTCCCAAATTCGCAGACTGCAGCAAATGCCGCGAATAAATAGCTTCAGTGGTGGTGCCGAGAGCCGGAATTGAACCGGCACGCCGCTTTCGCAGCCCAGGATTTTAAGAAGCTTGGGTAAACTGAAAATCAGTTCATTTCAGCAACTTACAAACACGTTTCCTCAGTGAGAACAGGGTGAGAATACAAAGACAGAACTGACTGTTCTCACCTGCAATCTTTAAGGTTCGCAGTTCGCACACGAGACTATCAAAGCCTCGTGGAAAATCAAATTACGTTGAAGTGAGAATGGGATGAGAATCATGATCGTCTGCGTGCGAGCATTGCATCCCAG
>JBIKUD010000062.1:0-12916 GCA_044347745.1 Bdellovibrionota bacterium | reverse complement strand
AGCTCTGTTAAAATTGCTTGAAGACCCCAATAATCCTGAGCGCCTCAAAGAATTAAAGAACCTCCGCAAAGAATGTAAAAAAACCTCTGAATCAATTAGCGAATTAGTGGTTAATACTTTCGTGACCGCCCTCGAACGCGAGGACATTGAAGCTTTGGCAGCAGCTCTCTACAAAATTTCAAAACCAATCGAAAAATTTTCAGAGCGTTTTGTTATGGCACACCGCTTTGTGCCAGATATGGACTTTACTCAACAGTCTAAAATTGTGCAGGAAGCTTTATTAATTGCCCTGCAGATGGTTCGCGAACTGCGTAAGGGCAATAACCTCGAGTTTGTGCGTTCATTAAATGCAAAATTGCAGCAAGCGGAAGCTCACGCTGACGATCTCGAAAACTCGCTTCTTCAAGAATTATACGGTCATCGCAATGCGGCCCTGCGCATTATCATCATTAAAGATCTATACGAACTACTCGAAAAAACGGTAGATCGCTGCCGCGATGTAGGCAATGTCGTGACCAACATTGTACTCAAGAACTCCTAAGTAAAGGTTCCCATGACCTTATTACTCTTAGTAATTGTTGTTGCCCTCGTGTTTGAGTTTATTAACGGTTTTCACGATACGGCCAACTCAATCGCTACCGTTGTATCCACAAAAGTGCTTACTCCGCGCCAAGCCATTGTGCTGGCAGCTTGCACCAATTTAGTTGGGGCATTGTGGGGAACTGCGGTTGCAAAAACAATTGCGTCTGGCCTTGTGGATACCTCAATTGTAAGCACTGAAGTAGTTATCTGCGCACTTTCCGGAGCAATTATCTGGAACCTCATTACCTGGTACTTTGGAATGCCTTCTAGCTCAAGCCACGCCCTTATTGGAGGGCTTTGCGGCGCCGCTTTAGCAACCGCGCACAATGATCCAAATGTGATTATCTGGTCGGTCCCCTCCGCGACTCATTGGTGGGAAGGCAAAGGTATTTTGTGGAAAGTAATTGTGCCCATGTTAACCTCCCCGCTTTGCGGTTTTGTGCTGGGCTTCGCAGTAATGGTGGCACTGTACCTCGCATTACTTAAAGTCCGTCCTCGCACTGTTAATTCTATTTTCGGCAAAGCCCAAATCATCAGCGCCGCTAGCATGGGTTTTATGCATGGCACGAATGATGCCCAAAAAACTATGGGCATTATTGCGCTTTCGCTTGTCGGTGCCACTCAAGCCGGCGTGCTTGATAATACGCCCTCCTGGCTCAATTTTTTACATTTAGATCCAGGCAAAGGCGGTTTAGAAATTCCAAATTGGATTAAAATTGTCTGCGCCATTACGATGGCCGCTGGTACAGCAGCCGGTGGATGGAAAATAATTAAAACGCTTGGGCACAAGATGGTCAAACTGCAGCCTATTCATGGGTTTGCAGCAGAAACGAGCTCCTCAGCTGTTATTTGGCTTGCAACACATTTTGGTATTCCCGTCTCTACCACGCATAATATTTCAGCAGCTATTATGGGCGTAGGATCAGCAAAAAGCTTTAATGCCCTACGCTGGCATGTGGTGGAACAAATGCTGTGGGCTTGGGTGCTTACTATTCCAGCGGCGGGTGGGTTTGCTTATTTTGCAGCAACTCTACTGCGCTAGCCGCCAATACGGGGGTTCCGAATATTATCTATCTCCCTCTGTTTAGCTTCATACACCTTATCGCGTTCGGTTTCTGCTTTGCCAAATTCAAGCCAAATTACATCACGGCCCTGATTTAATGCGCTGCGGCCAAGTTCGGTAGTCGCGTACTCTAGTTGCCGCAAGCGATCGAGTCCAATCTGTTGAACCTCAGTTAAATCTCCAGGGGCAGTATTAAGCTCACGCTCTTTGCGTTCTAAGTTAAGCGCCATTTGCTGCTGACGATTGGAGGAGCTTAACAACGTACGCACTTCAGCAAGAATTTGTGGTCTATCAGCCTCGGCCACCACCCGAGAGGCAAGCTCTTCTTGAGCACTTCGGGTGCCACGCATTCCATCACGCTGCTCGAGCAAATACGAAAGGGATTCCCGTGTCTCTAAGAAAGAAGCCAACAACTTTTCAGCAGGACCATTTGGAATAGACTCAACGGGCTTTCCGCCAAACACCACGGCCATTGCTGCTTTTACATCAATTGGCTGTAGCGCCTGAGCAATCACGTCTTTATACTTCTCTGATTCTTGTGGAAGGACGATGCCATTAATAAGCGTCCGAGGCTTAGGCACCAAAGCATCGGTGTCTTTGCCGCCTATCGCATTTATAATTCCGCCGACGCTCACTACAACTTGCTGTTTTTCGCGGTCAAGCTCGCGTAGTCTTTCGTTGTAATATCTCAAAAATTCCTCGCGCCGATTTGCGAATTCCTCCGACAACTCGCCCACCTCACGCTTTAGATTAGCTCTATCTTCATTTACGTCACGAACCAGGTCCGCTATCGGCTGAGGTACTCCAGAAACTCCTTGCCCCTGCCTCTCTTTCTCGCGTCGGCTGAGGTCATCCCTTCGCAGCGCGAGCTCCTGATCTCTCTGTTTCAGCTCACTGCGAATTTCCTGTAATGCAGAAAACTGGGCACTACCGCCTTCCCGACGCGCGGCGTCCAAAATTCCCTGAATTCTATTTGCTAACTCAATATCATTTCCGAGATTGGTAACTTCCGCCTGGGTGCTCTCAAGTCCCTTAGTTAGAGCTATTAATACTTCCCGAGCTTTCGCGGGAGGCAAGGCAAGGAACTGCTCAGGAGTAACCTTTAAGGCGTCATCTAGCTTTAGTTCAGGCTTCACCTGTGGTGACGCCGCAGCTGGGGCCGGTTCTTGATTTGCAGGAGTAACTTTCTGACCAGGTTGTGGGTTTGCGGGCGCTGCGGGCTGTGTGGCCTCTGGCTTTGCCTTCGCTGCTGCCTCAGGTGTGGCTGGGGCTTGGGGGGCTTTCTGCTGCTGCGCACGTCTTAGAAGATCTCCCGCAGTAGAGCTTGCTCCAGGCTTTGGATCTTGGGTAGGCGGGGTTCCTGTACCAGATGATTTAGCGGGATCTTGCTGCCCGGTTCCTTTGCTGGCATCTGTCCCGGTCGTACTTCCCGTAGACACGGGTGTTGGCGTTGGTCCTTTAGTGGTCTCTGGTTTTTCCTTGGCCGTGGGGGCTGGGGGAGTTTGTGGCTTAGGATCTTGCCCTTGCGGCCGAGTTGACTGCGCGCCAGGCTCAAACGAGGCTACCGCAACGGCCGATGGTGCAACTAAGGCGTTAAGCGCTGCAACGTCGGGAGAAACGGGAGTTGGCTCGGGGGCCAATGAGGCAGTCACAACGGCAAGGGTCTTGGCAGCTGAGGCGAACATAAAAGTAGACTCCCTATGGCGAGGATTAAGGCACCTTTGTAGTTATGGGCAAAAACGCGCATGGAGAAGCATTTAAAAAACTAATAGTTCTAAGCATTTAGAAACGATCAGCGCAGAGGGATTTTGAGGTGTTTTTTTACAGGAAAAATGGCTCCCCGGGACGGGCTCGAACCGCCGACAAGGTGGTTAACAGCCACCTGCTCTACCAACTGAGCTACCGGGGAAGATGGTAAGAAATTTTGGTCTGCCGACCAAAAGAGACCCTGAATATTTCCGTTTTAGGGTCAAGAAGTCAAGCCTTGTGGGCACTTCGGGGGCCGTAGAATTTATATAATAGCTCAGTTATCGGGAACTGATACATGGAATATCAGATTCTGAAGCCCGTTCCAGAATACCAGCCCCAGCCTTCCTGGTTTGAGCCAGGCTGCCTTCGACATACTCAGGATGAACAGGAGCCGGGCCAGGAGCTGGTTCGGGCAACAGGTGTCGTGTACGGGGAAAAGCCCTCTGGATTTACTAATTCCAGCACCTGAACCGTAACCTAGCCCAGAAAAACTATTTTACCACCGAGGGAAAACCGAGCTCACCGAGTTTAAGACCAAGACTTATATTACTTTTGTTTTGTCTTCCCCCGCGTAACTCTGCGCTACCCTGTGGTAGTTAAAAAATGTTAGGCCAACCAATGAAGTTCCATGTAGCAAGCGCCTGTTAATGGATTTAGCCAATGGCTGTGGGCCCCGCTAAATTACTTTTTTTTACCGCAGGGTGACGCAGGGTTTCGCAGAGAGGAACGCTTTGTCGGGTTGCGGTCGAACAGAAATCTGCTCCCGGTACCAGCTCCTAGCCCGGGAAAAAAGTTTAAACACCGAGGGAAAACCGAGCTCACCGAGTTTAAGACCAAGACTTATATTACTTTTGTTTTGTCTTCCCCCGCGTAACTCTGCGCTACCCTGTGGTAGATTATTTTCAGGCACCGCAAAAAAGCCTCAGGCCCCAATTGCAGTGCGGCCTGAAAAGGCTCGCGAAAGTGTCACCTCATCGGCATACTCAAGCTCTCCGCCTTTTGGCATACCTTGAGCAAGACGTGTAGATTGCACACCGAAGTCAGCGACAAGCTTGGCCACATACAGCGCGGTAGCATCCCCTTCCACTGTCGACCCGGTAGCAATAATTACTTCCTTAATAACCCCCTGCCCAAGCCTGGCAAGCAGTTCTTGAAGCTTCATTGATTCTGGCCCCTGCCCCTTAAGCGGGGCCCATAACCCGTGCAGCACATGATATTGCCCACGAAACTCACCCACTCTCTCAATTGCAATTAAGTCGGCAGGTTTTTCAACCACACACACCACCGAAGGATCCCGGCTCTCATTTTTACAGACCACACACAGAGGCTCTTCACTCAAATAAAAACAGCGCTCACAAAGTTTTACATTCTGCATTGCATCACGCAGCGCCAGTGCCAAAGCCTCCGCTTGAGCACGATGATTATTCACTAGATAATAGGCAAGCCGGGTAGCTGACTTCTCGCCTAAAGAAGGAAGTTTTGAAAACTCACGAATAAGGCGCTGCATAGAGGCAGGAAGACTGAGCATGGATTGGGCACTCCCTTAAAACATTCCCGGCAAATTCATTCCACCAGTCACTTTAGCCATCTGTGCCTTCACGTTTTCCTGAACTTTTTGCAAAGCATCGTTGCAAGCGGCGAGGATCAAGTCCTGAAGCATTTCTACATCTTCTGGATTTACTGCTTCTTTCTGAATAACAATACTGACAAGCTGGTTGTTTCCGTTTGCCACAACCTTCACAATTCCGCCGCCAGCTCCACCTTCCGCCGTGGCTGCCTTTGCTTCCTCTTGCACACGCAATAAATCTTGCTGCATTTTTTGGGCCTGTTTCATCAGTCCCTGCATGCCGCCCGGAATTCCTGGAAATCCTTTCATAACAACTCCATTAATCTGGTTTAATCGCGAATTTTTATGGTCTCTATCGTGCTGCCGGGAAATGCCTTTTGAAGGCTCTTAATTTTGGGGTGATTTGCCAAAACTTCCTTCTTTTCAGCCTGTTTTTGGCGCCGAACCTTTTCTTCTTGTTCAAGCAAACTACCCGAGGCAGGCACACTCCCTTTTTCGGCAGCAGTCAGGTCAATCTGCCAACCCTTATGCTGAGAGAATTCTTCAAGCGCTGAAAGAAGTTTAAGCTTTTGCTCCTTTTCATTCAAATGAGCGACTGAAAATTCTGGCCCCCTACCTTTGAGTTTTCCGGGCGAAAATTCATCTACCAATACTCTGCGCAACTGTTCAGCGACAATGCGATGCCCCTTCTCAGCGGCAAAATTTACAAAACTGGCCCACTGCAAAGGCTGCGCAACTCGTTCTTGGAATACCGCAGAACGGGGGGTAGACTTGACCACATCACTGACAACGGGAGCATTCTTTACTGGCGAATCCACCACAGACTCGCGCATCGCTGGTTGAGTCCTCACAAGCTGCGGCCCTGCGGGGAGGTTACTTACTGAGGCGGTGCGTGGCTGAGAACTTAAAAAACCTTTAAGGCTATCAACCAATACGTTTAGTTCAAGAACGGGTTCCCGAGAAGCCATCCGCACTAAAAGCGCTTCGAGTGCAAATTTAGGATACGCGCTTCTCAAAGCAGCATCCGCCCCTTCACGGGCTATATGCACAAGATCCTGAAGATCGGGGCCTGGTACTTCTGCAACGAGGCCAAGCAAATCTGCATTCTCAGCTTCTCCACCGCCTAATTGGGCAAGGAAAGTAGCCCCAGCAAATTTAGCTAATAATAAATCGCGCCAATGGGCGGCAAACTCTTTAATAAACAAGGCTGGATCAATGCCTTTATTAAAAGCTGCTTGCAGGGCCTCAATACAACCTTCAGGTTTACGGGCCAATACTGCACGGGAAATATTGACCAAGACCCGGCGCTCCACTGTACCTAATGCAAGGGATGCTTGTTCAGCCGTAATATTTCCATCACAAAAAGATTGAACTCGATCCAGCAACGACTGTGCATCGCGCATAGAACCATCAGCTAAACGCGCAATCATACGCACGGCTTCTGGCTCAATAGACATTTTTTCTTCAAGTGAAATTTGAGTCAGCCGCTTCTCAATTTCATCCACCCCCAGCGCTCGCAAATCAAACTGCTGGCAACGGGACAATACTGTCTCTGGAATTTTATGAACTTCAGTCGTGGCGAGGATAAAAACAGTATTCGGCGGTGGCTCTTCTAAGCTTTTTAACAGGGCGTTAAAAGCTGAAGTGCTTAACATATGCACTTCATCGATGATGTATATTTTATATTTTGATCCCGGGGGCGGAAGCGCACGAAATGATTCGATAAGCTCGCGTACGTTATCTACGCTATTATGCGAAGCTCCATCAATTTCGCGCACCGCCATGCTGTTCCCTTGAGTAATTTCAAGGCAATTAGTGCACTGCATACAGGGCTGACTCGTGGGCCCTTTCACACAATTAAGTGCTTTGGCAAAAATTCGAGAGATTGAAGTCTTGCCAACTCCGCGCGGACCAGCAAACACGTAGGCGTGCGCAACCTTGCCACGAGCAATAGCATTTCCAAGTGTTTTGGTAACATGCTCTTGACCAGTGACCGTAGCAAAAGTGTGCGGTCTATATTTTCGAGCAATGACCAAGTACGACATACTGGAATCCTTTCAAAGCTCGGCACCTCTTTGGCGAAGATTTCCGATTCGGTGCTTCGGGAAAAAGATAAAGGCGGCCAGCGTACGCATCACAGAAGGGGTCCGCTACGGCTGCTCCCTTCCGGGCCTGACCGGGTTTACAGATCTTCTTGCACGCCTCTGACCGCCAACAAAGACTATATAAGAGCGGACAAGAAAATAACAGTTTAAGGCACTACCTCTGAGGCAAAACGCCTCAGCTCTTGTAGCAAAAAACCTCAAAGGCAAGCAGCAAACGAAGACAATTGATAATTATTTCAATGTGTTACGCAAACAACAGCGCGGAATAGACCTTGCCATGTCTAGTTTGCATGACACACACATTAACTCCAAAATTACTCTCTCGAATTTCACGAAGTATTGACGGTCACGCCCCTACGTTTGGGCTTTTGCTTGCTGCGCGCTACTTAGAGGAGAGCGACCCACTTTTTCTTGCGCTCAGGCGCAAAGCGAGCAGCAGCATTGGCCATTCGCGTGCTAAAATTGTTCCGCAAGGAATTATTTCAATGCAAGCTAGAACCAAACTTCGCGGAAATCGGGACGAACGTAGAGGTTTAATTGCATCGGAAAGAGTGCGTACGAAAATAGACCTATCGCGGATTCCTACTAAACTTCGTCAACACCAATAATCTGCCGAAGTTCCAAAATCCTCTCATAGGTTTTGGTAAGGTGAATAAATTTCTCAGAGGCTTTTGGATCCTGAGAAGTGCCTAGATGATCGGGGTGTACTTCCTTTACTGACTGTCGATATGCTGTCTTAATACTTTTAATGTCAACGCCTTCTGCAAGACCAAATACGGCCAGATGCTCGCGATACTCAACTAAAGTCGGACTGGCCGAACGCATAAAATTAGAAGAGACAAATTTTGGCCTCTGGGGCTCCTCTTCTTCAATCTTGCGAGCTTGGCTTTTAGCTTGGGCGACCTTTAATTTAATCTCCGCCCGATAGCGACGCGAGGCTTCAAGGCAAAACAAGACAAAACCAGCTAAAATTGGTGATAAAATTAAAATATAAATATAGCGGGCATCGAAATAAAGGCCAGCAAACATAAAGCGCAGCCTGGCCCACAAAGAAACTCCTGTTTGAATGTCAGCAAGTTGTATCTTTGCTTGCGAGAGAAATCCTTTCTGCACGAGGTATTCAACAATTGACACACGTAAGGAGTCGTTAATCGGATTGGGATCTGGACGAATAAGAAGCAGTTGGTCGAATGCCTGACGCACCTCTTCTCCAGAATCCAGCTGTATGCCTAAAAAAGTTTGTCGTTCAAGTAAGCGAGCGTAACTTTGACCAACCGTAGAATCGGCCAGAGCTACCGATTTAAGCATATGGGCAATATTCGGCTCATAGATAAGCGAGCCCAATTTTGGCTCTAAATTATCCAGCGCTCGTAGAATAAGCTGGTGGGTAGTGGGCGTGCGGCGTTTGAGATCAATACGGGTGAGTACCTCTAAGGCGCCTTCTGAATCAGATTTTTTGATCTTAATTTCAGTAGCCTGGTGCAGCGCTTCTACCAACAAAGGAGAGACAACCGTAGATAACCATTCATCCCCTCGAACGAGTTCACTGAGGGCGTAAATACGCTCGAGGTTACCACGCTTAATATCATCAACGGCCTCAGTCACTTTAATTTGAAGACGCCGCAGCTCGTTGTATTCAGCGTCATCGATTCCAAAGGCCGCACCCAAGAAATCAATCACAAGTCCCATGTGCACAAAGTTGCGAGAAACTCCGGATTCCATGGTGCGCGCTCGCACCATCACCCGCAGGGCCGCTTCTACTTCTATAGCCTCTCGCACACCTTTAGTTCGGGTCCAAGCAGAATCCCCTACCCCTGCGAGCAAAAGCAGAGAAGCCCTTACCGACTGACTACACTCCTGGGCAACCTGCTCAGCAATCAGTAACTTTGCTAAACTGGAAGCTCCAGCTTGCACCTCTAGCCGAGAAACTAGTGATTCTTCAATAGAAACATCCCCATTACTCAATCGACACCAGGTAGGGAATACCCGCAATATTCTCATTTGGCGTTTATGCTTAAGAGAATCTAAAATAAAATCTTGAATGGCACGTGCATTAAATCCGGCAACCCGTTCGGCTCGTGAAAAATATTCGTCTACAACGTATTCGTCTATATTCTCGCGAGCAATAATTTGAGAGTTCCCAAACAGCGATACCTTCACCTGCGAGTCATTAATATTCACCAATTCATCAACAGCGAAAGAAAGGCCTGAAATAGTTAATTGTTCAGCAATCACCAACCGAGGAGCGGCAAAGGAAAGGAGCATCAAACACAAAGCAATGCGCAGTGCTTGAGGGACACCAAAACTCCCGTGGCGGGTGGCCACCGAGCAACTTGGTTTGTGTGCAGCAACTAATGAATGTCTCATTCAGCGATTGAGTTCTACTCTGCCTTAGGGGCCAAAATTCCAAATACGTTAAGTACAATATCTGGCTCGCCACTCATTTGCGATTTGACCTGAACGGTAGCTCGAAGATCTTTTTTTACTTTTGCTGGATCCACATTCAGTTTGAGCACAAATTTTTTACCCGGCTCAATCTCTTTAACCTGGACTTCAAGAGCTGGATCAGATGAAACAATGCTCGGAATTGAAAGCATTTTGGTTCCAAGATTATCCAGTTTCACACTGCGTTCAATCTTTTCTTTACCTTCTATAATACCGAACGAGACAGTTGCGGGACTTAATTTGAGGGTTCCCTTTACAACCGCGTACACGGGCACGTTAATAGAGTAGGCACCTTTGGCATCTCTCAAATGTACAATAATACGCTCACGTAACTCGCCAAAAGGAACTCCGGCAGATAAGCGTACTCCAATTTGTATAGAGTCTGCTTTTTTCTCGATAATTTTCGCTTCAACTGACGGGCTTAAGCTTTCAATACCTTCAATTTGAACTCCAGAACCCGGCTGCGTGCGTATAGTAGCCAAGCGCTGCTCCCATTGTCCTGCTTCGGCCCGTACTATCTCACCAAAAAAGATTCGATTAGGCTCCACCAGCACTTTTGCCTCAATAGAGCCTTTTAAAGTGACCGCAGCTGCTGGATTCTCTGCATCATTGGTAAAAATGCGAACCAGTTTCAATTTATCGCCCGAAAAATCGGCGGTATCTAATTCCACCTTTAGCTTGCCTTCTTGGCCAGCATTAAGAGCATCCCCCGAAACAGCGGCCGCGGTGCATCCACATGCAGGAACTATACGTTGAATAAAGAGGGTCCCAGTTCCTACGTTTTTTAACGTAAATTCATGGGTGACTTTAGTGCCCTGTGATACTGAACCAAAATCAAACACTGGCGCGCTAATTTCTAATTTAGGGCTTGGAGGCACATCTGCAGAGAGCGCCCCAACAAAACACATTAAATTTGCAGCAAGTGTAAAGAGTGTCGCAGCAATACGCATATTTTTGCCCTAAACGAAAAATGCGCTAGTTGTCGGATGTTAAAAGTTCGGACTTTTTGATTGCCCAAGCTGCTCTCTGTTTGGGCAAATGCCCTCACTGGCCCTAGGCTGCCGCCGAACTTTCCAACTTATCTGATCCGCGCTTAGTTTCTGGAAACATGTTCACATGCTCAAGGAACTTTGTATAGAAGTTCCCGTTCTGGAAGTCTGGATGACTCAAAATGCGCCGATGAAGTTCAATATTGGTGTGAATGCCTTCAATCATATACTCATTCAAAGCAACCTGAAGTTTCTGAATGCAGGTTTCGCGGTCCTTGGCGCGTACAATAAGCTTGGCCACCAACGAGTCATAATACGGCTGAACGGTGTATCCGCTGTACAAGGCAGAATCAACCCGTACCCCATGCCCGCCCGGCGGATGATAACTATGAACCAGCCCTGGAGAAGGAATCAGCGTGCGAGGGTCCTCGGCATTCACGCGGACTTCAATAGTATGGCCACTAATTCGAACGTCGCTTTGTTTAATAGAAAGCGGCTCCCCAGCAGCTAAGCGAATTTGTTCCTTTACCAAATCTACATCGGTAGCCAATTCGGTAACCGGATGCTCAACTTGCAAACGGGTGTTCATTTCTATGAAGTAAAACTTTTGCGTATCAAGGTCGACCAAAAATTCGCAGGTGCCGACGTTGGTATAATTTACCGATTTACCGAGCTCGACTGCTGCGTTCTCAATCTGCGACTGCAACTCTGCAGAAAGACCAATTGAAGGGGATTCTTCAATAATCTTTTGATATCGCCGCTGAATTGAGCAGTCGCGAATTCCAAGATGGATGACGTTCTGGAAAAGGTCGCCCGCAATCTGCACTTCAATATGGCGCACTCGCGGAAGATATTTTTCTACAAGCAGGTGCCCATCACCAAACGCAGCTTCAACCTCACGCTGGGCGGTAGCAAAAATAGCCTTAAACTCTTCGGCAGAATTTACAATCTTCATTCCGCGTCCGCCGCCGCCTGCGCATGCCTTAAGCAAAATAGGAAATCCGGCCGACTGAGCTACCGCAAGAGCTTCGCTGGCATCTAGAAATCCTCGGCTATCACCAGGGATTGTAGGCACTCCAGCTTTATCTGCTGCACGGCGCGCACGAGCTTTGTCGCCCATGATGCGCATGTTTTTAACACTTGGACCAATAAAAGTAATACCGCTGTTTCCGCAAATCTCAGCAAAGGCAGAATTCTCACTTAAAAAGCCGTATCCAGGATGAATCGCATCAGCTCTTGTGGCATCCGCCGCTGCCATTACTCGTGGAATATTTAAGTAACTATCTTTAGCAAGGGCAGGCCCAATACACACACTTTCAGACGCCAACTTAACGTGCAGCGCGTCTTTATCGGCCTGAGAATGAACGGCAACTGTTTTGATGCCCATCTCATGACAAGCTCTAATAACACGAAGCGCAATTTCACCTCGATTTGCGATCAGCACCTTCTGAAAAGGAGGCTTCTTCATATGCACAAGCTCTATGCTTTAGGATTAATGTAGAAAAGTATTTCGCCAAATTCGACTACTTGTCCGTCTGAAAGCACAATTTTTTCAATACGCCCGTCGCAAGGTGCATCAATCTCGTTCATCACCTTCATGGCTTCAACGATACAAAGCGTATCGCCTTTTTTCACGGTGCTGCCTTCTTTCACAAAGGGCTCGGCATCCGGTGAAGATTTGCGATAAAAAGTGCCTACGATCGGCGACTCAACTTTCACAAAATGTGCGGGAATCGAATTTCCAGCGTCAGCGGATTGAGCTGGGGCAGAGTGTGCATGTCCGCCATTTAAAACCGCAGGTTCAATATGCGGCATGGCAGCCGTCTGAACGCTGGCAAGCTGAACATGCTTGCTGGCCCGAGAAAGACGGATATGCGTACCGTCGTGATCAATCTCGAACTCCATGACATCGGTCTTTTTAAGAATATCAATAATTTGTGCAATTTCTTCAATTTTCATATTTGTGTGCCAGAGAAAACTAAGCGGGAGTACTTTGCCATAAGCACCAAATTAACTCCAGTCCGCCTGTTCGCCGTGAAAACCCTAAAAATGCTCGGAATTGCAGGGACTTGAGCTCGTTACCCTAGGGCATTTTAAGGCAAGGTTCACTCTCTCGAGCTCTACTCCCTCGCAATTCTAAGCGCATTTTCAGTTGCGTTCAGACTTTGTTCCGAGGCTCGGGGACTCCCTGCGAGGTACCTTGTTGTACCACTCGGTCATCCCACGAGCCTCGCGCCTCGTCTAAACCCATTTTGACGGCGAACAGGAAATTGAATTTTATAAATTCTCTCGCCGTGAAAACCCTAAAAATGCTCGGAATTGCAGGGACTTGAGCTCGTTACCCTAGGGCATTTTAAGGCAAGGTTCACTCTCTCGAGCTCTACTCCCTCGCAATTCTAAGCGCATTTTCAGTTGC
>JBIKUD010000023.1:0-46682 GCA_044347745.1 Bdellovibrionota bacterium | reverse complement strand
GCGCGGCCCCGCCGCGCGGCGCGCGGTCGCGTCCGCGCGCCTCCTGCAAGGGGGTCTCATGATCACTCACTCAACCGCGTCAGCTAAGCCTCAATTGCCCTTAAGTTATGCACCTGTTGGGATACATTCTGTTGGCGGATTACGCTGGTACAGCAAGCTGCTTGTTTTTGCAGTTTTGGGACTTATTTTTTTTGGCGCCCTCGTCACTAGCCACGATGCTGGTTTGGCAGTCCCTGATTGGCCAACTAGTTATGGAGAGAATATGTTTCTATTCCCGCCATCGCAGTGGGTTGGCGGGGTTTTTTATGAGCATGTCCATCGCCTCATCGCGTCAGGAATCGGGCTTCTTACCTTAATCCTTACCGCCTGGATGACGCTTCGTGAGAAGCGTGTCTGGTTAAAAAAGTTGGGCGCGCTTGCATTATTTTTAGTTTGCCTTCAGGGCCTCCTTGGTGGCCTCACCGTACTCCACAAGCTCCCCGATGCAATCTCGGTTTCGCATGGAATGTTGGCCCAAACCTTTTTTTGCCTAACCATTCTGATCGCCTATCTTTACTCGCGGGAATTTGAAGCACGACAATTAAATGAGCTTGCCCTCGGACGCTCTGGGCAGTTTTATTGGGCGGTTTTCGGTTTTGCCCTTATTTACTCTCAGCTATTTTTAGGCGCTGTGTTGCGCCATTCTGGATCCGGATTGGCAATACCTGATTTTCCGACGATGGGTGGATCTTGGCTACCTGCCTTTGATGCAGAAATGCTCTCTCATATTAATGAACGTCGTCGTGAACTCGCATTATCTGCAGTCTCTATTAGTCAAGTCTATGTTCATTTTGCGCATAGACTATGGGCGATTGTCGTAACGTTTGGGGTGCTTTTTGCCGCTTGGAAAATTCATCAAGCTGCATCCTCTCATCTGCTCGAGCGCCGAACTTCCTTGTCCTTGGTTGCGCTTGTGCTTGTTCAGTTTTCTTTGGGGATTTTTACCGTGCTTTCAGGCCGCCAGCCTTACATTACGTCGCTACACGTACTAACGGGCGCAGCGCTTCTAGGCCTCAGCTTCTTACTTATTTTAAGAGCCTATTCCTTTAAGCAGGAATAGAGCGCAGTAGACCAAATGTGATCTACCGACTACTCACTCAGCACCTTTATGTGAACCTGTCTTTGTAGCTGCTGCGCTCGGGAGATAACAGCCATTATAATCTGTGACGCGCTTTGCTCGTCTCTTTCATAAATCGCGCCCATAAAGTCATCGTGATTTTTGCGTGCCGCCGCTTGTTGTGGATCTGCACGATTTGGTTTTGATAGCTCTATTTGGCCATATAAATCCCTTAGAGCGTTGTTCATCTCAGAACCTGCTGGTAAATTCAAAGTCTCCGCCAATTTTTGGGTCAAAATTTCAGCCTGGTGCAAAGCAAAAAAGGGAATGTACGGCACCGACTTACTTCCTTCCTGAATATTTGAATCCTTTAGATTATTTAAAACCCTATCTTGAAGAAGAGTTTTGGAAATATGCTCCTGAAGTGACGTGAATAAGGCGAGTGTATCAATAAGCTCCATAGCTGCCTTGCCTACCTGTGGCTCGGTAAGAATGACTGAAAACCGAGCCTTTCCCGAATCTAGATTAAGTTCAAGATTTGTTTTGAGTTGCTCAGCAGCAAGGAAACTGACAAGCCCTAAGGCCGATCTTCCTTCGCTCGTCTCTTCCGCATTGCATGAAATGCGAAGCTCAATATTTCCTGCTTGAGATCTTCCTATCTCAGCTCTCAACTTAACAGCCGATGGCTGATCATCGATTTGTATTTGTAGGGTGCCTAGTGACTTTTGAAGCCGCGGAGCTCCATTTGGGGTCGAATATCCCCAGTCATGCGCAAAGTCTCCAAGTTTAAGTCCGGCCAATTCCAGGAAGAGCGCTTCTTTCGCCTGAGGGAGCTGCGCCGGGCTAATGAGCGTAGACGAGGCATTCAGTTCTCTTGAATGCTGAGTACTTTCTGCATCTCCAGATGTCGCTAATTTTTCCATTCCCACAGTTTCCACCTCAACTGCAAGAGTTATGGGCACAAACGAAAGCCTCGCTTCATATTGTAATTTGTGTGTAACTAATTAAAATTTATGGATTATTTATCTTACGGGTGCGCCATAAATTGTACGCTAACAGCAGAACCAGTAAGCCAGGAGCCATGGTGGTAAATTTAAGAAAATGAGGGGCCTGCTTATAAGTCCAATATTGCAAGAGATGGGTTTGGCTTAGCGCAAAAAACAAGCCGAGGGCTAAGGTTGCGTGAGGTAGAAGTTTTTCTTTGTGCCGGGGAGCTTGCAGCATCAAAATGGCAATTGCAGGTAGTGCCCATGCAAGATGATGAAACCACATAATTGGTGATGCAAGCATCATGATGCATAGCAGTAGCGAAAAGCAGACAAGCTCTGGGTATTTCTCTTTGTAGGCTCGAAAGCTCACCCAAAAAGCTAAAATAAGTAAAAGGCATTTTATGAGCCAGCGAAGGCCTCGTTCTGCTTCAAGTCCAAACGGCAAAAGAATCGCTTTATCGAAGGCGTAGTTAAACGTGAAGTCTCTATGCTTTTCATCTGCCGCAAGCGTGAGTAGAAAATGCAAAAATTCAGACAAGCTGTAGCTCGTGCTTGAATCAAGTCCGACGACAGCCAAACTTGCAAGCGCTGAAACGATAAAGCCAGCCAACCCGCCGAAGCGTCGATAAGATAAAAAGCCCAGAATGAGCAAGGCAGGGGTAATCTTAATTCCAGCTGCTAGACCAATAAAAGCACCTGCTGCCCAGTACGTGCCCCATTGAACGCAAAGAAACGCCAAGCTAAGTAGTGCGAGCAAAATAGCAGCAACCTGTCCGTCGCTGACACCAGAATATATTGGCTCAAAGCAGACCACTAAAAAAAGGCAGGCACTGAAACGTTCATAATAATGAAGTGTCGGAAACCTTCTGCCAGCAAGGGCCGCTAATGCAGCTGAAGCGATGAGAATGCATATCCAGCTCAGCGCACACCACCACCACTTCGCTGTTTCAAAATCCACCCACGTATATTTACTTAAGCCCCATGCAAGTAGCGGCGGGTATAAATAGTAGCCCTCTGTCGGCTGCTGCCAGCGGTTGAGCACCGTAATGGTGCTGGTGTACAACGAGTCTCCTGCATTTAAAAGTTTGGCAGCCTCCCAGTAAATGGTGAAGTCCACGAGGTAACGCGGCGCGGCGTCGATGACTATTAAGTAAAAAGAGAATGGGATGAGCACGAGCAAGGCCGCAATAGCAAGCTGTGAGGTTCGGGAATGGCGTAATACTTGAAGCAAATTCATGGTCTAGTTACTCTAGACACTTTAGCTAAATTTTAAAATGTAGTTTATTGCTGCGTCTTTGTGTAAGTTTCTTTTTATGTTTAAAAAACTACAAACCTCTCGAGAAGTCTATAAAGGGCGTCAGTTTCTCGTCGAATCTGATGAACTCGAGTTACCGAATGGAAGGGTGGTTGCCCGCGATACCGTCAGACACCCAGGAGCCGTCGTTATTCTTCCCATTACCGAGAGTGGTAAATTCCTGTTCGTAGAGCAGTATCGGCATAGTGTTGGGCAGGTTTTGTTGGAGTGTCCCGCTGGTACCCTAGAAAAAAACGAGATTCCCCTCGAGTGCGCCAAACGAGAAATTATAGAGGAGGTAGGCATGTCTGCTTCCTCCTGGCTCTCAATGGGCACTATTTTCCCAGCGCCGGGATTCTGCGACGAGCTGCAGTATCTTTTTGTCGCTCGCGGACTTTCGCCTAGTAAATTAGATCCGGATGAAGACGAGTTTATAGAAGTGAAAGAATTTTCTTTGCAGCAATTAAAAACCGCGGTCTCTGAAGGCCAGCTTCAAGACGCAAAATCTTTGGCTCTTATTCTGCGTGGTGCGATGGTATTGCCTGAATTACAGGGACTAATATAGTTCGCAGAGGCTGCCTTCGTGCAGATAACGACCGCTTTTGGCTATAAGTGCTGATTGCTGGAAGTCCCTTTAAAGTACTCATTTATTTTAAGCCCCTTTGGTCGGGGTAATTACTTAAAAATCGGCTTTCGGTCTGCTCAGCACCTATGTTGCCAGCCTGTCCACAGCTCAGCGCCAGTTAAATAGGTTTTTGCGCCAGACTTCTAAGAAAAATACCTAATTTAATCCTCATTTGACCCCCAAATGTAATCAAGCATGTATTGGTGGTCGACTGGCTTATGAAGCAGTTTGAATGAATAAAAATATTACCTCTCTATTCTCACGTGTTTTATTGGCGACGTTTTGCGTCCTTGGTAAAGCTCACGCCGATGTCGGCTGTGTGCCAGGGCAAGTAGTTTTGGTGCACAAATTTAAAAATGCCGGTAGTTTTAAAGATCTCAAAGATCGGGTTCTGGCTCCGCTTGCCGAACTTACACAAGAAAATAACAACATCTTTGTCCTCTCTGATGAGTCTTCGATTTCTAGAGCGTATGACTGCTCGGAGCGGGAAAAAATTTGCCTCGCTTTAGAGCGCGAAGCTAAACGCAAGGACCTGCTCAGAGAGTTTTCTCACCTTGAGTGTAGTAATGATTATGTCGCAGCATTGTCAATGAAGCCTGATGATGAGCAACTCGCCTTACAGGCAGATCCCCTCGAGAGGATTGGCGCATATGAAGTCTGGGATGAAAGGCGTGACGCCAAAAATACCATTGTTGCGGTTGTGGATACCGGTATCGAATATTCTCACGAAGACCTCAAAGAAAATATGTGGGTAAATAGCGAAGAGATCCCCGGTAATCGTATAGATGATGATAAAAATGGGTTTGTTGATGATGTCTACGGCTACGATTTTGTAAACAAAGATGCAGACCCAATAGATGACCATGGGCACGGCACTCATGTTGCTGGAATTATAGGCGCTCGTGGAAATAACGCCTATTTATTTGCCGGAGTTGCCTGGGAAACTCAGCTGATGGCAGTTAAAGCTTTTAACTCCTCTGGTCGTGGAAGTTTGTCCTCGGTGCTCCAAGCCTTGGAATACGTGCGACAGGCAAAACTTTCTGGGCAGAATGTACGAGTAGTAAATGCGTCATTTGGTTTTGTGGGGGCAAAATATCCGACCCTGGATACAAAAATCTCAGAGTTAGGTGATGCTGGCATCTTTGTTGTTGCCGCAGCAGGTAATTCAAAACAGGATAACGACATAAACCCAACTTTTCCTGCTGCATCTCCGGGCAATAATGTGCTGGCGGTGGCCGCGGTTGATAGTCAGGGCAATTTGGCCAGTTTTTCAAACTTTGGTGCCGAGTCTGTTGATATCGCCGCTCCAGGAGTGTCTATCTGGAGTTTGTACCTCAAAGACATCGTGCGCATGAGCGGCACTTCCATGGCTACCCCGTTTGTTGCAGGAAGTTTGGCCTTGCTTATAGAGCAGGCGCCATATGCCAGCTTAGTTGATGTTCGTAGTGCATTACTTGATGGAGCTTCTCAGTTCGACACCTTACGCGGGGCGGTAGTGGGGGCAGGCTTTCTGAATATTCCAGCGGCTCTTTCACTTTTACCAAAAGCTCCACCAGCAGAAGATGAAACCCCAGTGACTGAGCAGCCTATCGAAGACAGTCCTCCTGCTGTCGTCGTGCCAACCCCAGTGCCGACTATTGAGCCAACTCCAACTCCGCGCACAGAAGTTGGAAAAGATAAAAAGAAGAATAAGAAAAAAGCCAAAAAGACTAAGAAGAAAAAATCGAAAGCAAAAAAGAAGCTTGTCAATAATTAAGCTGCCAACGCATCTGTTGTTTGGGCCGGCTTTAATGGGAACGAAGAAAAGCGACTGCGGCTGCCATCTTTCCACAGAATTGTAACGTTAGCTTCAATATCGCCATTTGAGTTGCCCATAAGACCGCTTTGGTTCGCGTCAGGTTCAATGGCCATCATTTCTTGATGGATAATCGCTGCAGTAAATCTACCGAGGTTAGGCAGCGTGATTTCCATGCCGCTGGGCCCTGAGAGCGGGCGTTCGCCTGCAAGTGGACCTGAAGTCTGGCTTGGTATGCTTTGAAGCGTAAGCCTCCCCTCTCGCATGCAAAACTCCGCAAATATAAACCCTCAATAGACTATTATGCTGTTTTTGGAGCTCGTTGTCTCATTTTTGCAGAATAGCTTGAATTAACGGGCTTTTTTAAGCTTTGCTCAGAGCTGAATCTCCTGCCTTGTCTGCTGCTCGTAGCCAGGTAAGATGTCGTTTATGCACCAAATTTTAAATCGCTTGATTCCATCAGTTTTGCTCTTGGCATTTCTAGTACGTTTTTGTTGCTCGCTTGGTGAATTGTCGCTTGATGAGATCTGGAGCCTTAGTTTGCTCAGCACTATTTCAGAGTGGTCAGATATTTTTTTCAAAATTAACCACGACAACAATCATATTATAAATTCTCTTTGGATGTATGCGATTGGTTTTGAAGCCCCATCTTGGCTGTATAGATTCCTGGCGGTAGTTACTGGAACGCTTGCCGTTTGGGTTTTATGTCAGCATGAAGGAGCTAAGCATGCGGGCAGCACTCAAACGAGTTCTGCACTTGCCGCGGCGCTTCTCCTTGGCTCCTCGTATGTCCTTATTGTGTATTCGTCGGAGGCTCGGGGATATGGACTAATGATGCTTGGGTTGGCGCTCGCCTATCGCGAATTAAGTCGCATGGAATATGCTTCAGAGGGGCTGTTATTGTCATCTGCCTCAACGCGCTATAACGGATATGTAACGCTTGCTTTCTTAGGTCATGCAACGGCATTGCAGGCAGTTCCGGCATTTATTCTCTATTCAATAGTTCAATGTTTGGGAAAGGAGCGCTTAATCCGGGTGCTTCCTAAGATGTTTTTTCTGCATGCGCCAATTTTGTTGGTAGCGAGTATCTACGCCCTATTAATATTTCCAGGGTTGGAGTTGGGAGGTGGCCCACAAACTGCCCCTTTAGAAGTGGTGCTTAATTCCTTAGCTAGCCTACTTGGCCTCGGAGAAATCAGCCCTCTGGCAATTCAGCTTGGAGCACTTCAAATGCTCGCAGCCCTTATTTTGTTTTTGATATGTTGCTTCGCCGTGCAGGCAGAATGGAAGCGGGGCGAAAGAGCCGATGCTGCATTTTTCTTTGTTATGTGCATCTTTTTGCCATTCATGTATGCATTTGTGTACGCACCGCCAGTTTTTTTTGTTCGCTATCTTTTGCCCTCGCTACTTTTTTCGTTACTCTTAGTTTCCCGCTTTCTTGGACGTCATCTTACCAAGCCTGGGATTGGTCGATATGTGGCAATCTTAGCCTTGTTAACGATCTGCACTGGTCAGTTTGCTGGCATACGCTCGCTGCTTACGCATGGTAGAAGTGGGCTAGGAGAGCTGCTGGCCGAGGCAGCTAAGCAGAATGGTGGCATAGAGCTGGCTGTATTTGGTGAGCCGCAATTTCGCGCACGCCTGATGGTCACCCACCATGCCTTATTTGAGAAAGCCGCTGCTTATTTTGTTGACGATCCCAAAACAGCTGAGTGGTTCCTCATGCAAAGTCAGGATTCCTTTTTCGTATTTCCCGACACGCTAAACTCTGATGGGGTAGCATTCAAACTATGGGGCTCTCGGGAGTCCGCTCCATTGTCAGGTATTAGGATGGTGCTTTATCGGAGAGTTTCTCAGTAATTTTCCGACTGATATGGGTCTCTTTGCTCCCAATTATTATTAGTCACTAGCGAGTGCTTAGAATAGTATGTGGCCAGTTTGGCCTACTCTTTGCAGCTCTGTATCTGAATGAAATCTTGTGCCCCCAGCAGTCATTAGTACGAGTTTGTACCCAAACATGCATAAGTTATTTTTTGAAAATTTAAATCCAGGCACCCTTCTTTTTAGTCGCTTTATTCTGCATGGGTGCACCTATGCAAACGACGAAGGTGGAATTTATGTGTGCGCTGATACCGCTCAAGGCGGTCGCAAAATCGTACTCAAGATATTGTCACGACGCAGTGTTCATTCTGAAGAGGTGACGAAAAGACTCTTTCGTGAGCTTTCATTCTCTCAGCGTGTGAAACATCCTAATGTACAACGAGGATTAGAATTTTTTGCAGACGATGACTTTGCTGCGTTTAGTATGGAATACGTTGAGGGGGGTAGCTTGGCGCAGCAACTTGAGCGTCAGTATCCCTTTTCCTTTTATCGTCTTTTGAAAATATTACGCCAGTTATGCGCTGGTCTTGAAGCCATCCACGCGGTGGGAATTTGTCATCGTGACCTTAAGCCAGAAAATATTCTTCTTTCGGCAACGGATGAGGTACGTATTACCGATTTTGGGGTCTCGGCTTTTCTCAGCTCGGACTTACAGGGAGATTATGACGACTCACTTAGTGGGAGTTTAAACTATCTTAGTCCAGAGTATGTGCTTGAGGGGCGCTATGATGCTCGCTCAGATATATATTCCCTAGGTGTGCTTGCCTACGAATTAATCGCTGGTCGTTTACCTTTTATTGGTAAAAACATGATTGATACTTTGTCGGCTAGGTTGCGCGACGAAGCTCCGCCGCTGCACGCGCTGGCAGTTAAAACGCCTCGGCCGCTTAGTTATGCGATTATGCGCGCCATGCATAGAGAGCCAAACAAGCGTTTTGCAAGTATTCTTGAATTTCGCGATGCTCTCGATTTTGTGCGCTTACCCAACGGGCTGCCCTGCGCGTTGTAAAGGTAAACACTCCAGATTAGCTTCGGTTCGCGCTTCGATTGGCAATTAGTGGCTCAAGCCATTTGGCCAGTTCATTGCCGATAAGCTGGTTGCCTGCTCGGTTTGGGTGACAATGATCAAAGTAGAGCTCTTGCGCCTTGGTGTTCTTTAAAACCGGGAGTAAGTCGAAATAATCAAATTTGAGCTTTAGAGCTTCTTTTTGTAGCCAAGCTTGCGGTGAGGAACTATCAAACTTAGTTTGCAGCTGAAATAGAACAGGAAAAGCAACTAGTGCAACTTTAAATGCGTGCATATCGCTTAACTTTTGTAGAGTTAAAAGATCTTGGGCCGTTTTCTCTTGTCCATCCAAGGTCCAAGCCGCTCCCCAGTCAAACCGAGCAAGCTCTAAAAAAGTCTCAAACTCTTCGCGAGAATTTTTCCAACCTTCTCGCTTTGAAAACTCAATCCAAGCAAAGCGATCTATCCCGGTTTTTTTTACCCACTCGCGTTCTTGCAGCAGGCGGTAGGCAGTTGAAATAAGGACGCTATGACGTCGAAGCCAGCCCTGATCGCCAATTTCACCAGCAAAACCCCAAGGAGGACGGCTATCATTGAGATAAAATGCAAGAAGCACTAGGTCTGGCTTTATCTGTTCGGCATAGGCGCGCAATAAAGAAAGTGCTTCGTCGGTTCCCGTGTTTCCAATGCCAGCATTAATGACGCGGAGTGTGCGTTCGGGATGGGTGGCACGAAGCTGCGTTTCAAGGACTGAAACAAACGTGTCGGCTTTGGGCAAATAGTCAGCTGCGGTAATTGAATCGCCAAGTACCAATATTCGGAATTCATCTTGAGGCTTTTGCGGTGAAAGCTCTTCATTGCGTAATCCCATCGAGTTGGTTTCTATCTGCACATCTTCGCCAGAGAGGTAATGGTTTTTAATGGTCACTTTGGCGTGAGGTACAAATCTGCGATTGCCGTTTACATACTCAATAAGAAATTCGGGGCTGGCCTCAAGTAGTCCATTTTGTTGCGACAGCTCATCTCGAATTACGTGGGTAAGTAGTGATCGGGCCGCAAATTCAGCAAGAGTAAAAGTCAGGCCCAGAGTGAGGAGTGCGAAGGCGGCATATCGTATCACTAATCGTTTCATTTCTTAGAAGCGGTCTTAAAAACCCATGTAAAGCTAAACAGCAAGGTAACCTACCGCTTCCAGTCAGAACAAGGATGTCCTGCGCAAACGCTAACGGCATGTCTTTCAGCGGTTGGAGCACGCAACAGTGCCCTGAGATGGGCACTATTGAGATGGGTTCTCGTATTATGGACTTGATTGGGTATGTTTATGCAAGCATCTTAACGTTACAGTATCGTCCATGCTCTTGATAATACTCTGTGCTCTCATTGGAATTCCTCTATTAGTAGTCGCACTTCAGGATGTATTTGTTTTTCCTGGTGCTTATGCAAAATGGATTCCTTTTGGGCGGTTTGAGCCCTATACGCCACCACCAGATGTAGAAAGTCATCGGCTAGAGGTTGCGCCAAGTGCAGCGCTTGAAATTTGGCGTATAGCTAGCTATCAAAAAACCGAGCGGAAGCTGGCCCTATTATTACACGGGAATGCCGACACACTGCCACTGTTCCATAAGTATATGCGTCTTGTTGCTGATGCTGGCTACGATACTTTTTGTTTTAGTTACCGGGGCTATGGACAAAGCTCTGGGCTGCCTTCTGAGCAAAATATTAACGAGGATGCACAGCGAGTTTGGGACTGGGCTCGTAAGCTGGGCTCAGAGCCAAGTAGCACGTTAGTTCTTGGTCGCTCACTGGGTACTGGACCCGCTGCTAAGCTTGCGCAGCGGCTGGGGGCTGATGCTGTAGTGCTTGTGTCTCCCTATGTCAGTATTCCTGAGGTGACGAAAGAGCGCAGATTTTTTAATATTTTTGCGCGCTTTTGTCGCACCCATTTTGATACGAGTGTAGTGCTGGCTAATAGCTCGTTGCCGAGAGTCTATATAGTGCATGGTGAGGCAGATACGGTGGTACAGTCTTCTCATGCTCAGCGTCTTTTTGATGCTGCTCAAGACAAAGGAAATATTAAACTTAAGTTTTTTCCTCAGGCCGATCATGAAACCATTTTTGATGCTGCAAAAGAATGGCTTTCTCAAGAATTGCGCGTCATCACTTTGCGGTAAGTCTCTTCTAACTTGAAGTCCGGTAAGATGCAGGTAAGCGCCCTTGAGAGCACGGAAAAGCAATTTAAAAACTCAAAGGGAATTTTTTCTTGGCTTTTTACATGCTCGGATTCTATATAGATGTGAAAACGCGACGCATCGCTCTCTATCAGAAGAGTTTCTTCAACGACTGGAGTGAGGCCGAACATCGAGAGGACTATTCGCGGCCTAAAAATTTGCAAGCCAAAACGAAATTCTTCTAGTTTTATCGGGAAACTCCAGGCGAGAGTCGCAGGCTCAAGCCAGTTCGGCAGCGTCTTACTGCGTTGCAGTAAGATTTGGTGTTCGATGTCTTTTGGCTTGGGAAAATCTTTAAAACTCGATACCGCGCTAAATGTGAATCGATGATCAGAGTTCTGTAGGGGGAGCTCTCCGCCCAAGAAAAGGAGCTCGTCGGATTTGGGGAGTGTACGGAAAAGTTCTGGATGTCGTACATCGAGAGTATCTCGCCCTTTGGCATTGAGCAGAGTCTGATGTTTTAAAAACCCAAGCTGGCTTACGAATGAGCTCGAAAAAACTGAGAGATTTCCAGTAGTAAGCTCGGCTTCCAGGCTAAATTTTTGGTGATATCCACGTTGATAGAAGTGTTTAAAAGAGCCGCCATTTACAAATTTAAGGTGAGCCATCAATTTTGCCTGTTCGTAATGGTACGAATCTATTCGAATTGAGAAGCGCGCACTATGTTGAGTTTTTAATACCTAGTAGTCTAGGCAGCCGAACGCGGTTCTATTTTTGTTGCCTGGAGAGTTTTCTCGTTCCCCAACAATCTTTTTTTGAAATTTTTTTGTTCGCACGCAACTTTTCAATTTTTTCCTCGAATAGAGATTGTAGTCCTATTTATCTTATCGAGTAAACCATGCTGAGAATATTCGTCCTTGATGTGAGTGCCGAATCGAGGCAGCAAATAATCGACGAGTTGCATGCTGTTATGCGTGCGGCCTCTGATGAGATCAGCTTACTTCCACGTGTTGATATTCGTCCCATTTCGCGGCAAGAACTACGCTTTCAAGAAGAGCCAGATATTCTGTTGGTGGGTGAAACGCTGATTCGCGAATTTCCGGCTGACATCACCGAACTAAGGAAGCAATTCCCTGGTCTGGGGATTTTAGTGCGACTTCCGAAGAATAAAGCTGACTTGGCCAGTATTGAGCAATTGGCTCGCTTAGGCGTGGACGATACGCTGATCATTGGAGCCGATGCCCATGAAATAATGCGCAAGCTTGTGATTCTTGGTCGCCGTAAGCGCAAAGTGAAATCAGGGAGCTTCCTTGTCGTAGACGGGGGTAAAGGAGGAGTTGGTATTACCTCTGTCGCAGCGAGTTTGGCTGAATATGTTGCATCGCTTGGCAAAAAAGTGGCTTTGGTTGATTTTGATTGTGAGTCTCAAGACTTGAGTCGATTTCTACAAGCGGCTCCCTACGTCAATGAAAATTTGCAGCTCTTGCTTGATCAGCAGCGCCCAGTCACTGAAGAGTTCGTGTTGCAGTGTGTGGGGCAAGTATTTGAATTAGGAACCGGCTCTCTCTCTATTGTTGCGCCGCCCCCAGAAACTGAAACGCTTTACTCAACGGGTGCCCAATATTCACGAATATTTATTTCCTTCTTTGAAATCCTCGATTCAAAGTTTGATGTCGTGATTGTTGATGGCGGAAGCGCCCGTGGCGCTATTCTCAAAACCCTTTATCGAATTGCAGATGGTCTTGTATTTGTGCTGAATAACGACCCAGCTTGCCTCTATGCGGGAGCCGAACGTTTGGCCCGCTGTAAGCCGCTTTTATCTCCGCAAGCAGAGCTTTTCCCATTTCTAAACTTAGTACAAAAGCACGGACTCAGTCCCGATTTAGTGAAACGCGAGTTTGCAGAAGCCGTTGGTATTGAAATGTCGCAATGGGTGCAGCACGTAGCGCCATTTAGTCTTGATGGTTCGCGTTGGCCGGGTTCCGGAGCTACTTTGTTTAGCCTGGCTGGTAAAAAGGTGCAGCACGCACTTCGAGATCTTGGAGCGCGTTTGGGCTTTGGATCGGCCTCAGGTGTGAGTGTCGCACGCCGTCCGCAACTTCTAGAAGGTGCTAAGGAGTTACTCGAATATTGGGTACGTCTGAAGAACAGACGACAGGGGGAGCACGTAGGCACATCCCAAGCTAATGATTTAAGTTCAGTAAAAGATGCACAAAACTCGATGCAGATAAGTTTGCCCGACCGTTCGCGACTTGCGTTGCCCACTCCTCAGCCCCTATTGGCCCAGTTTGAAAGAGAGTCTCAAGCTGCAACGCAAACTGCAAAAACAAATTTGTCTCAAAGTAACCAAGTGGAGCCGGAGAAGTTGGTTTCCGGAGCCCGATTTATCTAGTCCATTTTTTAAAAGGAGAAACCTATGTTCAAAAACTTAATTCGATTGCACTCAAAAGCTCGTGGAGAAAAGGGATATACCTTGCTCGAATACTGTGCGGGCGCAGCCATTATTACCGGGATCATCTACGGTGCAATGGTAACCATGGGCGGAAATATTGGCGGACTCTTAACGGCGGTAGGTGGATGGGCCACTACCAGAGCCGGTGAAGTTACTCCGTAGTTCTTAGAGAATATATCTTATGGCAACTCGTTCACTCTCACGTCGAGCACAGCGAAAAGGTTTAGGGCTTACACTTTTTGGAGTGTTGGCTTTGTGCCTTACGATAGCGTTGGCGGCTTTTGCAGTCTTTGGTGTGCGTCCGAGTGCTCCAGGGCAGGCTACGGCAGCCACCGTGGTAGTGGGCGAGTATGACATAGTACGCTTGCCAGTTCCGGCAGCTCCAGTGCCCGCAGGAACAAGAGTAAAGCAGATTCAGTTTCGTTATGTTCCTTTTCCTAAGCATCAAGTTCCTACCGGGGCTTTGACCTCTGTTGAACCTGTACTTGAAGGAGTAAGTATTGCAGCCTTGCCTGCAAATCTTCCTCTCTTTCGGGAGAACTTTAGTCTCGTATCTGGCTCTCAAAATCCTGTCATTGAACAGATACCTCAAGGGATGCGGGCGATGACAGTACGCGTGGATGCTACCGCAGCTGTTGAAGGGTGGGCCGGATCGGGAGCAATTGTCGATGTTTTATTGTTGGAAAAAGACCGAACCACTGTCGTGGCAGAAAAAGTAAAAATTTTATCCGCCGAACGGTCCGTGGCCCCGGTTGATGGAGCTGCCGCACCAAGTGTGCCCAGCACCGTAACCCTATTAGTTACCCAAGAGCAGTGTTTGGCAATTAATACTGCAACACCACGAGGCAAGCTCGCATTTGCGTTGCGTAGTCTGCAGGATGAAGATTCCTGGTCTGATACGGTTTACACTGCAGAAAGACTGAAGGGAGGACGTTCTACTCGCGACACCCGTGCCACTATAAGCGGATATGTTTCAGTTGACGGTGAGGCGAAGCGTGAAGCTTTTGCCCTCGCCGACGGCAAATGGGTAAAGACACAGGTTGTACCTGAAGGATTTTTCCCGGCGGGAGAGCGCTAATAGATATGCAGCGACTTTCGGAGCGTGAAATTGCCGGCATTACTCAAGGCCGCGATCATGCGGGTCGTGCGCTGTTGCCCACCCCACTCTCAGTGAGCGAGGGGCCTTCCAGAGCTAGCTTATCGCCCATTTTGCTGCATGTGCTTCAAGAGATTCAACGGGAGCTAAGCGCCCAAAAAGATGTAGTGCAAAAACCTGAGCAGATTCTTGTGCAGGTATGCGAACGCCTTGGATTTACGCTTAGCTCGGTCGAGCGTGATGAGGTCTTAAGTTACATTGAGCGTGATGAGAAGCCTTTTGGTATTCTGCAGCAGCTTGTGGATGATCCTCAGGTTTCAGATATCATTGTCACAGATCATGCAAAAATTGCCGTTCAACAGGGACGCCGTAATTATGTGACGTCTTTGCGTTTCCCGAGCGCAGAACTATATGAAGCTTTTGTTGAAAAGCTTTTACAGCGTGCTGGTTCTACGTACTCCACGAAAAAACCAATAGCCGATGGAATGCTTGGCTCATTTGCCCGAGTGCATGTGGTGCATAAGAGCCTTTGTGAGTCTGGGCCGTATTTAACAATTCGCTTAAACCGTTTCTCTTCGGTCGGCATTGAAGATCTCATTCAGTGTGGTCTTGCGCCTCGTGAAATATTTCATTACTTGCAAGGCATGGTGCAGTCGGGGCGCACCGTGTTGGTAGTGGGCGAAGTAGGCACTGGAAAAACTACATTGGTGAGAGCACTTGCTTCAGCTGTGCCGCATGAAGAGTCTCTATTGGTAATTGAGGACACTCCTGAAATTCGTTTGGCGCACCCTCATGTACGTTACATGACCACACGCGAAGCAAATTCTGATGGTGCGGGTAAAGTATCTCCAAGTGAATGCATTCGTGCTGGCATGCGTATGGCCATGAACCGAATTATTTTCGGTGAAATTCGCGATGCAGAAGCGGCTGAGTCTTTTATTGATGTCTGCGCTTCTGGGCATCCTGGAGTTTCAACGATACACGGACGCAGTGCCGCAGAGGCCGTAGCGCGACTTGAGCTTTTCTTGGGAAGAGCGCAAAAATCAGCGCAAAAAGCCGTATTTACTGAACAGATAGCCACTGCTGTTCACCTTATTGTGCATGTAGACATATGCAAAGTGACCGGGCGCCGCCGAATAATGGATGTGCGCGAAATTGGTCCGGTGGCCGATGGTGCGCTGCGTCAACGAGAGATGTTTAAGTATGCCCTGCAAGATTCGCTTCCTGCTTGGAAAGTATGCAGTAAATTGAGCGCCCACCGCGAAGCTTTGGAGTCTCTATCGCAGCCTGTTGTGCTTTCTCAGCTCCCTAATCTCATAGAGCTCAATCCAGAACATATGATGCGTGAGCTTACACGCGCTCGGGCGGTGTGAGGTTGATATGGTACTCGGGACTCGGTCACAAGATCTTCAGCGAGCACAGAGCTTTTTAGCGGGGTTTCGGCGTAGCCCAAAGTTGCTGACCGCTGGCCAGACGGACCCCGTGCTTTCTTGGTCCGGGCGGTTCGGTGAGTTGCTGTATTTTTCCGGTCGAGATTCGAATTATTTGCGGCTGGTTTCGACGCGAGCACTTTTTGTTTTTGCTGCCTTAGCGATCGCTGCAATTGTTTTGAACTTTCCTGCCTTGCTACTGCTTATTTTCGTTTGGGGGGGTGGTGAGTACATACTTCTTACTCGTCGCGTATTCTCTCGAGCGCAAGATTTTGAGAAAGATTATCCAGCACTGCTTCTTTCTTTGGCTGCTGGTGTGCGTTCGGGCTTAGATCCTTTGTCGGCGCTTTGTCGTTCTGCGGATCTCTTTATTGAGGGGTCCTCGGTGCGAGAAGAATTGCTTGCGCTGCGTCGTCATCTTGATGAAGGTGACACGGAAGAAGTAGCTCTTGTTAAGTTTGCTGAAACCATTCGACATCCCGATATCGATTTATTTAGGGCGGCCTTTATGCTGGCGCGTAAAGAAGGTTCTTCATTGGGAGAATGTTTGCAGAGGCTTGTCAGGGTCACCCGGCAGCGCCAGTCATTTCGGCGCCGTGTACGAGCAGCAGTCGCAATGCAAAAACTCTCAGCGTTCGGTATCGGCGGCTGTGCCTTGGCGATTGGTACCATTCAAGGTGTGACTAATCCTCGAGCTTTTCAGCTGGCCTGGGAGAGTCCATTTGCTTTTAAAGCATTGCTGTTTTCCTTGACGCTTATCTTGCTGGGCATCGGGCTGATTGTGCATATGGCGAGGGCTCGTCTATGAACAGTATAGCTTCTCAGACTGGCATCCTGGCCCTCTGTATGTCCTTTACTTTGGCGGTGCTTGGTACGCTTGCCTTAAGCCGTTCTCAGCGGCGATCTGCTCTGGATGTTGCGGGTGATTTATCTGCTCAGATGGAGTCTGTGGCAACCACAAAAAATAGCGTAAGCAAGCCAAGGCAGTTTAAGAAAAATGAGGCGGGAAAAGGTGCTGAACAAGCCTATGCATTGATTGCCTCTGCCGCTGTAGTGGGCGCCTACTCGCTGATAGGGAATCCTTCATTTCCAGCGCTGTTGGTTGCTGGGGGTCTTACGATAGTCGTTATTTCATCCTACTTAAAAAGAAAGAATCAGGGCGCTCAGGCCCAGAGAATTAGAGAGATAGAGTTTTTCTTGCCTATTATTATGGAGCGTATCGTCATGGCCGTTCAATCTGGCTTTGATGTATTGGGCTCTATAAAAATTGTAATTGAATACGATTCTCAAAGGCGTGCGCATGCTTTTCATGCTTCACAAAAGAAAGTTGATCCGGTGACAGAGTTGATGCGTGAGGTATGCCAACTTGCCGAAGCAGGAAGGGGCCTCGAGGATAGTTTGAACGAGGTTGCAGGTAAAATTCAATGTCCTGCATTGCGGCATGCGTTTATTCATCTGGCCTTGGCACATAAGGAAGGCGGCGAGCTCGTTATGCCGCTACGGGAGTTGAGCGATTCAACGCAGGCCTATTATCAAGAGTCAGTTGAGGAAGAAATTGCAAAAATGCCGGTAAAGGCAACATTTCCACTTTTGCTGACTTTCGCTGGACTTATCATCTTTTTCCTAATTCCGCCGCTCATTCAAGTGGTCGACATGACTTCAAAGGCGGTGCCGAAATGAGATTAGTGCGGCAACAGAAGGAGTGCGGAGCAACCACATTATTTGTGGCAGCGGTCGTTTTGCCCATGCTGTTTTTTGTGTTCTCAATCAGTTTAGATGTGAGCCGCTATTATACTGCCCACGAAAAGAATCAAAAAGTGCTTGATGAAGCTGTGCTGTATGGGCAGCGTTTCCTGCCGTATCAAAAGGAGGCCAAGGAGGTAACTGAGTCTTATCTTAATTCTCATGGTCTCGACTCAAACGTAGTGAGCGTTGAGGTTGATGGTGATAAAGTCGCTGCATTCTTGAACGCCCCTTTGCAGCTCACTTTCCCTCGATATTTTGGTCTTGATGCAAACGTGCCTATGGCCGTTTATAGTCGCTCTCGTGGTTCGCCGCTCGATGTGCTCATCGCCTTAGATGCCTCCACTTATTTGGCTCCTTCAGTGACTGGTCCAGCAAGCGCGGCCTGGGGTGACTCTAGTGTGTGGCCAGCAGCTACTTTTTTTGCTCAGGAACAGCGCGTGTATGAGGGAGCAACTGCCTTGGATGCGCGCATTGTTACTCAGCAGTGTTTTAACGAGCCTTTTTCAGCGTTAAAGCAATCGGCATTGCAGTCATACGAATACCTTTCTGCATTTAGTAAGAATGCAGTCGGGCTGGCGGTATATCCTGGCTACGGCACCTATGTAGACATTTTAAGAGATGTGCACAGTTCAGATGAACGTACTGTTGGTGCAGGAGAAGCAGATTTTAGCGCGTATCAAGATCTTCATAATAGCAATGTCCTTTGTGCTGCGGTCGCAGAGCGAGAGCAATCGCATGCTGGCTACGTGTTTCCATCAGCGAATCAGCACATTGAGACAGGAGCTTCCCCAGGCGCTGCGGGAAGTCTTGTGCTTGTTGGCCCTGACTGGATGAGTAATCAGCTGAACGCTAACGCACTTTTGGCGCTTAGGGCTCGTGAATCCATTTGGAGTCAGGCTGCTCGCGAGGGAACTAGCGGGGATTTTGCTGAGCTACTCCGTGAAGCCCGCTCCAGAGTTGTTGGTAGTTTAGCTTTTGATTCTCGGGGTGGGCTTGGAAGTATTTCTTCAAAAGTACTTTTTGTATTTGCCGGAGATGTTCCGTGGCAAGGTGGCGACCGATTCCCTGATGGTAACAGTACTGCTGCTATCCGTGCTCAGTTTAATTTGCTGAAGCAGGATGTCGCAGCTTCAAACGGGTCCATGGAAGTAAAGGTCTATTATGTTGTCTTTCCTCACGATGGAAACGCGAGTCCCGATTTCAACGTGCGGATGACGGAGTGGGCCACGTTCCTTACCCAAGAGGGTCTCATTAACGCCACTGCCCAGCCAGGCATGAGTGTAGAGCTTGTGCAGGCGGCGGATGCCGATGCATTAAAGCGGATTGCTCTCGGCCCGATACTCTTGGGGGGCCGAAGTGCGGTGCTTGCGAGGTAGTATGATTTGTAGATTGCAGAATCAAGTTGGTATTGCTGTGCTTGAAATGGCAGTTGCAAGTCTTATGCTCCTTTCTCTTTTTTTGGGTGGTTTGGGTATTGTTGACTACTTAAACCTGGTGAGAGCAGCAAATGCGAGTCTTGAGAAGTCTCTTAACGATTCAAATTTTCGGGCTTTTACTCGAGTCGGGCCAGGGCAACCACTACAGTTTGATAGAAACGCCACCCAACAACATCTGGACGCCGTGCTCGCAGATACCGCAGCTGAGCTTTTGCCCCAGCTCCCCCCGGGCCTTCAGTATTTTATTGAAGGCCGAGCCTGTCCTGTCCAGATTGATCCTGTGAGCGGGGCCAGCCTAGGCGTTCAATTTGCGAGCTGTGTTCAAACAAGTCTAGGCACCTTAATGGTGCCGCCAAACGTCAGTGCTCAAGCTGATTTACAGGCTGAGTTTTCTCGTCAAAGTGCTCAAGTGGTGCATGCTGGCTCTGTCGTTTCTATTCTTGCAGTTCCTCAGGGAGCATTTGGCTGGGGTGATAATTCGACGGAGCAGTATCTTGAAGCTGCGTTGCTTGTCGGTCAGCGCGTTTTTATTTCGTTAGATGGAACACTGAGCGGGTTTGCTTTCAAACAAACGGGGGCCGATCCGTATGTTACTCACAAACGCGTGATTCATTTGCGAGGGGTGATAAAATGATACGTTCAATTTTAAAATTTGTAGTTTCAAAAAAAGCGAGACCTGTCTTGCTTCCAGAGGTGCTTGCTGAACTACTTGGAGAGTCGCGATTTGAGTTGCTCGCTGAGACTACCCCAGACCGTCGTGAGTTTGTGATGCGCGCTTCTCAAATGCTTGGTGTATCGGAAATTGATTTGCTCGGTTTGCTCGCAAAAAAATTGCAGTACCAAGTTCTTCCCGATCTTCAAGGCCTACAGCTTCATGCCCCGATGGGGATGCATGCTCAAGAATTGTTGAGTAGGGGCTTATTTTATTTTGGGAACAAAGGAGTGCTGACGGGAGTGGCCTGTGTTGACCCTCAGATGGTTTCGGCTGAGCTAGGAGTCGCAATTTATCTTTCGCCTTGGAGTGAAATTGCCAAGGCGTATCGTCGTCATAGTACCCCCGAGCATCAATCCACCGGAGTGATACCATCAGAGACAACCCAAAGGTCTTTGGCGCTGAAGGCCATTTCTGAGGTGATTGCGGAAGTGGAAGGTTTTGGGCTTTGCTCCTGTACGTTTTTTGAGGAAAACCATGCTCTGTATTATTCCTTTACGAATGCAGAGGGGCGACGCGCCGTAGGCGAAGTTGCTGCGCATATACAGGAAGCCGTAAAGCAGCAGCTATTGCCACTCTCGAGGGGCAATAGCCATTTAAGCCGATTGAATGGCGAGCCATTGTACGTTGAAGGTGTTGAGTGCGGACTTTCAGCGTTTAAGGTGGCATTTCGTTGGAAGGCACCGCAGGCGGTTCGTGCCACTGCAATTCGATCTCAAGAAGACCTGGCTCAGAAGGCAGATGGAGTTATCTCTCCGATTCAGTTTTCCCCAGCCTTAGTGCCGATAGAGCCCCCTATGCCGCCAACTATTCAGAAGCCTACCGCTTTACTTATTGATGACAATGAAACATTTGGAAAAATACTTGAGCGCTACCTGGCGCGTTATGAAATTAATGTTGAGAGAGTCCAAAATGCTGAGGCTGGGCTTGTTCGCCTTAAGTCAGGAGTGTATCGAGATTTGCTCGTTGTTTGTGATGTGCATATGCCAGGCATGAATGGGGCCGAGTTTGTTACCCAATTGCGTGCGTTGCCTGGTTTGGATCAGGTCCAGGTTGTCATGCTTACTTCAGATGATGATATTGAAACCAAGATCGGTCTTTTGGAGCAAGGGGCGGATCTCTTTATTAATAAAAACGAAGACCCTCGGGTCCTAGGCATTCACGTCCAGAAATTTCTAGCCAAATGTAAATCACGACAAGCTGCATGATACACATTATCGCTCTGATTACGGTATTGTCTCTTCTTACGGGAGCTTTGTTGCAGGCACCACTTTTTGTGTTTTGCGCATTTCTTGGCGCCTTAATGTGGGCCTATGTCCGAGAGCAACAATGGCTTGCGGCTCTGAGCGCAGCTTCTCGAGAATTAGTGCAAACCCCTCTTGGACTTAGGGAGTATCTTGAGTGTCAGCGTTTTCGGCAGCATGCTCCGGCGGCAATCACGGGTACTGCGCGGTTGCCTCAGTCTGACTCGAAAGTAGACGTAGACAGTATCCCAGAGTTGCTCCGTCACCTTCGAGAGTGGTTAGGCCAGGACGCAGTTGCCATCGTCACTAACCAAAATTCTGAAGTGTCAGCCTATGGTGCACTTGAATTGCGAGGTCGCGCATTTGAATCAGAGCTTCGCTTGCTTTCGCAGCCATTTTTTGGGGGCGAGCAAGGATTCCCGCTGGGTCTACGCGATCATGCCGTTTTTGACGGGCTGTTTGGCAATTTACAGGTGTTTGGATTTCGCTATTCCTGGTTCTCACGTTTGGCGTACGGTACAGAATCGGCCTTATTGTGGATTGGCTTTCCTGACGGCTATCTGCCAAGTTTTGAGAGGCTACGCGAGTTAGAACTTTTTTCTGCTCGAGCAGAGTTGGAGCTTCGTAGGGCCGCAGAGAGACGAATTAATCTTGCCGAGCTGCATGAGCTTGAATTGGAGAGTGAGGAGAGAGCGCAGGGTCTGGCTCATCTTTCGCATGACATGCGGTCGCCGCTCAATAATATTCGATCTATCTTACATGTGGCGACATTAGAGCCGCATAGCCCCGCCCAAAAAGAGCTTTTCGACATTGCGCTTCGTAGTTGTGATGATTTAGCTGGAATGATTGAAGATGTTTTGGATTTGACCAAACATCGCTCGGGTTATCTGAGCGCGCAGAAGAGTGACTTTGATTTAGCTGCCTTGCTAGAGGAAGTAGCGGCTTCTTTTAAAACCCAGGCTGCACAAAAGGGGCTTGGACTTGAACTGAGTTTGCCGGAGAGCGCTCCAGTAAATGCTGACCAGCGTCAGATTAAAAGAGTAGTTTTTAACCTATTGGGAAATGCGATGAAGTTTACCTTGAAGGGCAGGGTACGGATTTCGCTTGATGTAGGTACTAACGATACATGGCGTTTAAGTGTCAGAGATACAGGTCCTGGAATCTCTGAATCAGACCAGCAAAAGCTATTTTCGCCGTTTGTGCGGGTTGATCGTCAAGGGATTGAAGGGACTGGCTTGGGGCTGGCTTTAAGCAAAGTTTTTGTGGAGCTTAATGGTGGTCGAATTAGCCTTGATTCGAGGCTGGGCGAGGGATCTGAGTTTGCATGTACATTACCGCAGTCTGCTTCCGGTGTGGGGATAAAATTGACTGAGCGTGAAAGGCAAGATTTTCAAGCGATGGTTGTTTTGATTGTAGATGACGACCCTGATTGCGCTCAGTCGCTTGCCCGTCTCATCTCAGCCTGGGGTGCAAAAACTCACGTGGCATATTCGGTCGAGAGTGCCTTGCATGTCCTCAATTTTGCTTCTGTTGACCTAATTGTGTGCGATGGGCAAATGCCTATGGCTGGAGGCCTCGAGATGCTTGATCAGGTGGGCCGATTTTCAAGTTGTGCCCCAGTGGTTATCTTGACTGGATCATCGAGTGAGCACCAGGTCTACTTGGAGAAGGGAGCGATTCAAGTGCTTACAAAGCCAGTCGAACCTGCGGCGCTCATGAAGATTATGAGTGGGCTTGCTGCAACTGATGGGTGGCAGGGGAAGCTAAGAACTTCTAGTTCTCAGTAATTTATTCGAGTCTGACAATGCGGCTGGCCTATGCGCGGCAGGACATTTTATCGGAAGCAGGTTCTTTTTGCGTGCTTACCGAATCTGCTCAGACGAACAACTTAAGCTGGCCGGGTTATTCGTGTATCAATAGGCTCACCCAGTAGTTCTGGAAGTTCCGGGTGTGGCTGCTTGCCCCCATGTGGACCAACAATCGCTTGGCGAGAACGATGGATGTTCTTTTGTAAATGCATAAGCGCATCAATGACTGTTTCTGGGCGAGGTGGGCAGCCTGGAATGTACATATCTACAGGGATGATTTTATCAATTCCTGCCACCGTAGTGTAATTGTCATAAAATCCTCCGGATGAAGCGCAAGCACCGAAGGCAATTACCCATTTTGGCTCAGCCATTTGTTCGTAGACGCGAAGAAGAACAGGGGCAAGTTTGTGATTAATTGTTCCTACTACCCAGAGTAGGTCAGCCTGGCGCGGAGTGAAGCGGGGCAGCGCAGCGCCAAAGCGGTCCGTGTCGTAGTGCGAGCAGCTGACCGCCATAAATTCCATTCCGCAACAAGCGGTCACAAATGGGTAGGAAAAAAGAGAATACTTGCGAGCCCAGCCAAGGGCGCTTTCAAGAGTAGTGAGAATGAAAGCCGACTCGTCGCGATTAGGGTTCATAGCTAGTTTTCCCAAAAATTCCCTCCCACTATAAAGAGGGCCCCCGAAAGCGTCAAAGCCCTAGAAGTCATTTTTTTAATAAAAATTCTCTTCTATATCGATATTCTAAAATAATGGCACTAAGTGCCGTTATTCTTGGTGAACGCTCTAGAGGCACCAAGAGGGGGCTGGGGGTGGAGGCTCTCCTGCTAAGCTTGGACCAAAACCCAGGGTGTCCGCAATGTATGCGTTTATAAGCACTTATAGCCCCCCTTTGGGCTACTCAAAGGTTCGGTGCTAAGTTCCTGCTGGGTTTAATCAACAACCGCAGTTTTTTAGAATTAGAGCCGGGTTACTGGCTTTTTAAGTGAGAGTGCCATCGAGCCTCCTAATGCCAGCACGATGACCGCAAAGGTGATTTCCGTGGGTATGGTAAGGTGATGAATAAGCAGCATTTTTGCTCCCACAAAGATCAAAATTATCACCAGTCCAATTTTTAATTGGCTGAATTTGTCCATCAGGGCAGCTAAGGCGAAATAAAGGGAGCGTAAATTGAGTATCGCAAAAATATTGGAGGTAAAGACCAAAAATGGGTCGGAGGTGATGGCAAATACGGCAGGAATAGAATCGATCGCAAAAAGCACGTCTGTACTTTCGACCACAAGCAACACCAAAAAGAGCGGAGTAAGCGCCAGTTTGCCATTTAGGCGCGTCACAAATTTCTCCCCTTCAAGCTGGGGTGTAACAGGGAAAAGTCTACGAGCAAGCCGAAACAAGAGATTTTTTTCAGGCTCAATCTGTGAGTCTTCGACTGATAAAATCTTTACTGCAGCATAAATAAGCAATGCGCCGAATAGATAGTGTACCCAATACAGATGCGAAATGAGCGCAGCACCCAGCGCAATCATCAGTCCACGCATAAGGAGCGCGCCTAAGATGCCCCAGAAAAGCACCCGATGCTGAAGCTCCCTTGGAATTTTGAAATAAGAGAATATCAGCGCAATAACGAAGACATTGTCGAGACTGAGACTTTGCTCAACAAGCCATGCAGTTAGAAATTGGAGTGCCGCGTCTTTGCCGCTGAGTGCGCTATGTGGCTCAAAGCCGCCCCAGCGATGTTCGTACAAAAAGTATACGCCCACATTAAAAAGTAAGGCGAGGCAAATGCATAGGCCGGTCCATCTGAGTGCCTCAGCAGTTCCAATTACTGAAGCTTTTTTGTGTAAGACGCCTAGGTCGATAGCCAGCATCAACGCAACAAAAACAATAAACCCAACCCAAATGGCGATATTCATACTATGCCGAGCTAAGCTGCTTTGTAGTCTTTATGCAATCCGAAAAGACGTTCGGCATTGAGCGTGCTTACCCGAGCAATCTCGTCAATTGGAAGTCCCTTAATCTTTGCAAGCACCTCGGCTGTGTGAATAAGAAAAGCGCTTTCGCAGCGTTTGCCGCGGTACGGAATTGGTGCGAGAAATGGGCCATCTGTTTCCAGCATTATTTGTTCGAGTGGAATCTCGCGAACAGCATTTTGGATGTTGGCTGCATTTTTAAAAGTAATTATCCCAGGTAGTGATATTAGAAAATGTATATCGCGAAGCTCTGCAGCGTAGCTCGCTGTTTCCGAAAAACAATGAAAAACCCCGCCCACTTTTTGCGCCGAGCCATTTTTAAGAAGTGATAGGCAATCCGCAGCGGCCTCCCGGCAGTGTATGATAAGCGGTTTTTTAAATTTGATCGCCATCTCAATTTGACGCTCAAATACTTCAAATTGAGTTTCTTTTGGTGCAAAATCGTAATGATAATCTAATCCGGTTTCACCAATTGCTACTACTTTTGGGTGTGGCGCAAACCGCTCAATCTCGGACCAATCAGGTTTACATGCTGCATCATGCGGATGCACACCAACACTTGCCCAAACCTCTGGGAAAGTTTCAGCTAAAGTGACCGCACGAGCCGCGTCAGCGGTGCCGTCTCCAGCTCCGATGGAGATGAAACGAGTGACCCCAACAGATTTTGCTCGTGCGATCACTTCTGAGCGGTCTTCGTCAAACTCTTTGGTATGTAAATGAATGTGGGTATCAATAAATTCAAGCATGCCCTACAATAGCAGGATTCTAGGGGTTTTATATAGGCTTTGGTTCGCAAGTAATCTGGGTAATGGCTCCTTCTATCCTATGCATCTTGAATCTCCAGTTGCTCCCTCATTTTCTGATTTTAAAAATCGTTGGACAGCGCCGATATTTCTCATTCTTCTCTTTTTAGCGTGCGCGTACTTCACCTTTGCAACATCGATAGATCCCCTTCACGATGCGGGAATGCAGCTCTATCTACCCTGGCAAATAAGTAAGGGCGCAATACTGTATAAGGATATAGCGTGGCTGTACGGGCCGCTTTCTCAATATCTCCACGCGCTGTTATTTTATCTGTGGGGTCCCAGTGTTCACCTCCTCCTTGCGGTAAATCTTGGTCTTTTTGCTGTGTTCTGCACGCTGCTCTACTATTTTTTTCAGAAGCAGTTCGACGCATTAACTGCAACCATAGCGGTGCTTTGCCTGTATGTGGTGGCAGGGTTCGCCGCCCTTACTGAGGTAGGGAACTTTAACTTTCTTTTCCCGTATGCACATGAGGCGACACACGGTCTTATTTTGCTTGTGGTTGCTACGCTGGTAATGGCGAAACCTTTTGGAGCAGAAATCTCTGGAATACACGCAGCAAAATTGGCATTTGTGGTTTTTTGTCTCGCTCTTGCCTGGTGTACAAAAGTTGAGATTGCAATTACCAGCGCTGCTCTTTTAAGCCTCATGTTTGTAACTTTTATAGTGCGCAAACAGTATGCCTGGGCGTTTCGCTTGATGGCCCTTACGCTTTGTTTTGCCGCCCTTCTAGCGCTGGCATGGCGAGTGCTGCTTGGTCACGAGTTTATGTGGGACGGCGTGTTTGGATCTGTTGCGCCGCTTTTTCAAGGCGGTAGAAGTTTTATTGTTAATCGCTTAGCCTTTGACGCAGTCGAGATCTCTTGGCTAAGTGCAGCTCATGCGGTTAGCCAGGCAGCAATCCTTGTTGTAACGCTGGTCGTGCTTGCTCTGCTTGATTGGATCTGCTCGCAACGGCAGCAGCTTAAGCTATGGGTGCTATTTTTGTGGCTTTTGTGCCTTGCAGGGGCCTTTTCTTCTTTATCCCCATTTTTTTGGTTTGAGCTTCTTAAGGGCGTGCCTTTTCTTTTTCTTCTTTTGTGGGGGCTTTTAATCTTTCGAAAAGATATTTCGTTCTTCGCTGTGGTGTGGCTTGTCTTAAGCCTTGGATTGGCAGCGAGATTGGGTTTTCAGTTCCGAGTGCAGCACTACGGATTTTATATGAGCATTCCCATGCTGCTTGGCATGATTATGATTTTGCTCCACCACCTTCCACATCTGGCTGCGCGTTGCTGGCGAGGAGGTTTTATCTTGCGCTATGGTGCGCTTACGTTTCTTCTCGCTGGCTTTTCTATCCTAGCAGTTGTCTCGTCGACGGTAGTGTCAGCCAGAACATACGTCTATGGTCAGGGTGTGAACTCGATTCATATACTTGATCCACAGTTCTCCTTTGAGTCTCGAGTGTTGGTTGACTCTTCAGCTAGCATCCAGGCATTAGAAAAGAACGCACAAACGTTACTCGTTTTGCCCAGCGGTACGGGTCTCAACTATTTTCTCGGTATACTCAATCCAACTCAGTTTCCATGGTTTAGCGAGGAACTTAGAGAGTTGGGATTTCAAGAGCCCTTTTTGCGCGCGTTTCAGTCAAAAATGCCCGATTGGCTGTTACTTCTTAAAGCACCTGAGGTTCATACTTGGCCCAAGTGGTATGAGCTGCTTGAGCCGCTGGTGGCTGCGCATTATTCCGAAGTACGGCACTGGGAGGCTGGTGGGGTAGTGGGGGCTCGACTATTTGTTCGACGAGATTAATCCGTTCGTTGGCAGAAATGCTACGTCCCACCGAGGTGCGAGGCTCCCTAAGGCGCAATCCCTAAGGCTCAAGGAGTGAGTGTTTGTTCGACGTAGCCTTTGCGAAGGCGGGAGTAGTGCTATCGCACCTCTGAGCCTTCTGGCATGTCTTGACCTGGATCTACTATTAAAAGTTTTGATCCATCTGAGGTTGAAGCGGCTAAAAGCATTCCCTGACTTTCATGTCCCATAAGCTTTGCGGGTTGCAGGTTGGCAACAACTACAATGCGTTTCCCGACAAGCGATTCAGGAGTATAGAACTTTGCTACCCCTGCAAGAATTTGGCGTTTGCCGAGAGGGCCAAGATCTAATTGAAGTTTTAGGAGTTTGCTAGATTTTGGAACGGCCTCGGCTGATTCAATCCGTGCTACTCGCAGTTTTACCTTGGCAAAATAGTCGATGCTGACAAGTTCTTCCACGGGTGCTGGTGGCGGACTGTTGGGAGCTTGGGTACTCGGAGCCGGGGTTTCACAGGCAGCGGCTGGGCTTGAAGTAGAAGGGGTATCAGACATATTTGACCTTACACTAATGAAAGACGCTGAATTGTAGCATCGAGGCCAGACAGCGTAAACGAGTCGCTCGCCTGACTTTGGCAAAAAGAGGTAAAGGCCTCAAACAACAAGCCTTGCGCGCTTATATTGCGGCTAAAAAGGTAATAATCGGCATCCAGCAGATTCGTTAAAAGCAGCGCCCAGCGCAGACGCGTTTTATCTTCAGTCGCCCCAAGCATCTGTTGTCTTGCTTCTATTCTGAGGAAATGAATACGACGTCCAAGGCTCTCTTTGTCTTTGGTGAGCTCGGAGCATAGTTTGGTAATTGATTCAGCGCGACCTTGATATATCTCTCGAAGAAGTTTTCTGGCGAGGCTCGCAAACTCTTTGTCTTCCTTAAGCTCATCAATATTACTAAGGCTACCATCGCTTAAGGTGACAAGCTCGTCTAGCTCGCTTCCTTCAAACTGCGATGCCAATACTGCTCGCACCTCTTTTTCAGGGAGGGGGAAAAAATGGTAGCTTTGACATCGAGAAAGTACGGTTGGCAATATTTGAGCCCGATTTGAAGCCGTTAAAATAAAATGGGTATCGGGCCGAGGTTCTTCGAGCGATTTTAATAAAAGGTTCGTGCTTTGTGCCGAGAGATCTTCGGCGTTGTTTATAATGATAACCCGGTGACCGCCGTAGAATGCCGTAAGTTGCAGATTGTAGAGCAGCTCTCTTAATTTATCGGTGGCTCCATTGCCCTCAAGAGAAGCGTCAAATTCATGAAGGTCGGGATGATTATGTGCTGCAACGAGCAGACATTTTGAGCAGTGATGACAGCCGCCATAGGGCGCATCCGGTGTTTCGCAAAATAAAGTTTGAGCCAGCTCTCTTGCGACGCGGCGTTTTCCAATTCCTGACGGGCCGCAAAATAGAAAAGCAGAAGGTAGCTTCTTGCTTCGGTGCAGACGTTTGAGCGCTGAACGCTGAGGCAGATGTCCTAGAAGAGGGACAAGAAGGGACGTAGTCATAGGCGTTTTAATAATACTTCTAGAAAACTTACACATTGGCCTAGTACTTCTGCAGGGCTAGCGCTTGCATCAATCAGGGCGAACGGCTCTTGCCTTTCCTGAGCAATTTTTAGAAATCCTTCTCGTACTCTTTTATGAAAAGCTAGCTCTTCTGCTTCGAAGGAGTCCTTGGCGACATCGCCTCGACCTTTTGCGCGGGCAAGACCTATCACAGGATCTAGGTCAAAAAGTAACACAATGTCGGGTAATACGCCGCCTGTAGCCAAGGCATTTACTTGGTTTATTTTATCAAGGGGCAATCCCCGGCCATGCCCTTGGAAGGCGATGCTGGAGTAGAAATAGCGATCACAAATTACCCACTCTGAACGCGCAAGCGCTGGCAGAATTACTTTGTTCACATGTTCTGCTCGATCTGCCCCAAAAAGCATTAGTTCAGACATATGCGAGATAGGCTCATCTCTTTTCTCGAGCACGAGGCTACGAATTGATTTGCCTAAGTTTGTCGCCCCAGGCTCTCGGGTTAGAATGGTGCTTTTGTGTCGTGAGCGAAGCCAGTTCGAGATCGATTCCTGAGCAGTTGATTTTCCAGCACCATTGACCCCGTCGAGTACGATAAAGCCTCTCGTTGTTCCTGCTGGAATTGTGGTTGGTGTAACAAACATGAGTTAAGGCTGTTCCTTATTCAAGAAAAGCTTGAGGCCGTATTCAAGCTGTTTGGCGGTAAAGGGCTTGGGAATATAATAATCGGCGCCAAACTGGTAGCCTTCAAGTATCTCGCTATCTTGGTCTTTCGCCGTAACCATAATGACCGGCAAATCTTTGTATTCTGGAATTTGGCGCATCTCGCGTAAAAGCTGGTAGCCATCCATTTCAGGCATCATTATGTCGAGAAGAGCTAAATCAAACTTCTTTCCTTTGATGCCAAGCAGAGCAGCCTTGCCTGAGGCGAAACTTAAATGCTTATACCCAAGGCTCTCGAGGATGGTGCAGAGTGCGTGCCTACTGTCGGCATCATCTTCAACAACTAAAATTGTTCGAGCTTGGGAGTTATTCATAGATACCTCTTGGGACATTTTTGCAGGCTTGCTTCGACTATATAATGAGCGCAGCTAGAAATTCCAATTTATGGCCGACTTTTCATCGCGAAGTATATCGCGGAGGCGAAGCCGTAGCCATCAACAAATATGCCGCTCACAGGAAATCGGGGTAAATTCCGCTTGGGCTTAAATAAGACTGGAATACATACCGGCCAATTCGGTAAAAAGGATACTGTGCGCCCCGTAAAAGCTTTTGGGGTGCAGTAGCTCCCTTGCCCCTCCCATCTTAACCTAATGCGTTCTTAAAAACCTCAAAATGCGAGGACTCGAATATGAGCGCCTATAGCGAACCTCAAATCCACGAATTATGAAATGGCTTTTAGGCAGTTAAGCGCTTTGTATGCAGAAGTTCACGAATAAGCTGGTCAAGTCGAGTGTTGTGTAGTGGCTTACTCAATAAGTCAGACATTCCAGCATTTGTGCATTTTGATTTGAGCGTCTCATCAATGTGAGCGCTCATTCCCAATATAATAATAGGAGCCTGCTTTTTCTTTGTTTCGACTGCTCTAATAAGCGAAGTTGCTTGTAGGCCGTCGACTTGGGGCATTTGGGTGTCCATGAGGATAAAATCATAAACATCACGCTCAAACTTTTCGACGGCATCACGGCCATTAATGGCAATAACGACTTCGACTCCGTACCCTTCGAGGACAGACTTTATAGCGCGTTGGCTGATGCCATTGTCTTCAGCAACCAGAGCTTTTAATCCGTTTGTCGCTTTTGGGGCTGATGACTCACGCTTTACTTCATGTTGAGGCGTCAGTCGCAGTGGATCCGCCAGTGCGGTTAAGACCTGTGTATCTCTATTTTCCTCAGTGGAGGCAGGGGGGGTGGCTTGAGATGTTCTGTTTTCAGCCGGCGCTGCGATAGGTGAAGGTTCTGCTGGAGCACTTTGTGGTAACGGAGGCGCAGCAGTAACTTGCTGGGTATGGGGGCTGGTTGGGAGACCCGTGTTGTTTTCATCTAAATTAAGATCAAAACGGAGAGTAAAGCCATGAGGTTCGGAATGTACATCTATAATTTGAATCAGATTCCCAGCTAAATGAATAGCCAGGCTTAAACCGAGGAATGGCCCATGCTGGATACTTTGAGTCGCCGCGCGAAGTTCCTCTTGGAATTGTGGATCTTCAGGAAAATCTTGCGCTTCAATTGCAATATGTAATTGGCTATCGGATTTGGCGGAGCGGGCCAGTTCGATCTGAATGGCCAGGGAAGCTCCTGCTGGAGCTCTCTCAATAAGGTTTGTGAGCAAAGATGAGACTACGAGGTCGATAAAACTAGGATCTGTACTGACTGCTTCATTGAGGCTGCCGCTAATTGTTGATTCGAAATGAACATCGCGCTGAGAGGCATAGAATTCTAAGCGCCCCAAAAGCGGACTTAATATTGTCTTCGGGCTGCAGGTTTGGAGGTTTAGTTTGCGTATGCCTGCATGAGATTGAAACACCTCTTGGACAAGAGTCATGAGGCGCTGAAGATTCTCGGCATCTGCTTTAAGTTTAGAAGTTTGCTGACTTTGTTCTGGTGTTAAAGGGAGTTTACCAAAGGTGACGGAGGAGTCGGTGTTTAGCTTATGCTGTAAGCGCTGAATTTGCTCAAGTGCGCGCAGAACTGGCTTGTCGCCTGCGAGGGTTTGTTTAGATTGTTTCTCAAGGAGATCTCTTTCATGTGATATCGCCCGAATGAGTTCTTCAAGCTCAGCAGAGCGGGAAACTAACGATTCTATGGTGCGTCGACTTTCTTCGAGTTCGTTGATTGATTTTTTCTTGCAATCTTCTTCGGCTAAATTTTCGCTGGTAATGGCTTTGATAGCTCGCTGGCTATCGGCAAGATGAACCTGAAGATCTTCGTTGCTGCGCCGTGCCCCTCGCAGTTGAATTTCAAGTTCTTCAATGTGTCGTCGTTGTTTTTCAATGCTCGCCAGGTCAAGGTCTCGTTGTCTTTCGAGCTCGCTCAGTTTTTCTGAGATCGAATTTTTTAAATCGTTACTTGCCTTTAATTCAGCCTCAAGTCCACGTATTTGAAGGTGGTGTGCGTCACTTAAAAGGAGCTTCTCACGTTTTTGCTCCTCTCGTTGTGTGTTCTGTAGGGCAGCTTCTTCGGTAAGTTTCTGCTCCAGGTGGCTGATTCGGTTTTGAAGTTCTCGATTGACGTTTAGGAGGTCACTTGCTTCGCTGAGCATTTTAAGCAATTGGGCATCAAGCTCTTTTTTAACATCCTGCATTTCTCTTTCTTTGGCTTGAATTTGGCTGCGGGCACTGTTTTTTTCTTTTTCAAGAAGTTGCTCAAGAGACTGAAGGCGGCCAGTTAATTCTTGCTGTATAAAGTGGGCGGCGTCAGAGTCAGCTTTATGGGTGTGGTGCAAATTCTTTATTTCGTCTTGGAGGGACTGAATTTTTGCTGTAGAAGTTTTTAGCTCATCTTCGACAAGAGCTCTTTTTGCCTTGAGCTCGTCAATTTGCGCAATCAAAGGTGTGCGCGCCTCATTTATCCGGGCTTGATATTCGCTCACCTCAAGACTTTGCGCCTCTTTTAGAAATTGAATCTCCTTTTCAAGAGCAAATTTTGCGCTATTGGAAGTCCCGAGTTGTTCGTCGAGTATACGGCGTTGGTTGGAAAGCTCATTTAAACTATTCGTGAGTTCTTGTATGCGGCGCTTGGCAGCTTCTAATGCATCATTCTGAGAAGTCACTGTAGCTTCTGCTTCGTTGAGTGCTGCGTATAGTTTTACCGCTTCGTGCTCGGTGCGTTGTACAGCGTCAAGTGCCTCACGAAGCCGCTCATAACGTGAGTCGTCTTCGTACCAACCGCTGGCCTGATCCGGGCTGGTGACCACACCAACGCAGCTTGCCGGTTGCCCGTTAAGACCTGGGACAATTGTTGCTTGGACCTGAATACGGAATTTACTGTGTTGATCGCTGTGATGCAGTTTGCCTTCAAAGCTAAACCCAGTAGCTAGTTGGAGCTCGCTCTCCCATAGTGAAATTGCACGCTTGCGATCTGAAATTTCGAGGCAACGAAACCAGAATTGACCAACAATGTCCTCAGCCTTTAGATGCATGAGGGCGGCACACTCAGAGCTTGCGTAGGTGCAAAGGCCAGAGAGGTCGCAGATAAATATCCCCTGGGAAAGGGGGGCTGCGTGAAATGGTACGTTTTTTAAGGCAGATTGAGTCATAGCAAATACCCAGAAGCGTTATGGGCGAAAAAAGCGGAGACGCCGCTTCAAAAAAGCGAGTAATTTAAGGAAGTTGGCGTTCTTTCAGAGAGCCTACGACGAACTCAAGATGACTTATGCAGTTCAGAGCTCTGTTCTTAGCTGCATCGGGGCTCTTAAGTTCGGGTACTGTCAGCGCCGCTCAATAAGCGAATTTGCAGGGAACCTTACTTTGGCAGCCCGAGAGAGGTCATCGCTGCTGGCTCGATATCCGGCGGTTGCGACCACGACAGAATGATAACCGCTTCCTTTTAATCCAAGCTCCTGATCGTAGGCATCTGCATCAATACCTTCCATGGGGCAGGTATCTACGCCAAGCATGGCAGCAGTGCTTAAGAAAAAACCGAGGGCGATATATAATTGTCGGGTAGACCAATTATCCACCTCTCCAGCCTTTGCCTTGTTTTGTATGAAGCCTTTCATCATATCGCCGTAGGCCTGCAGTTGCTTAAGATCTACGCCACGAACTGACGAGATGTTTTGTAGGTGACGCTCAACATCTGTCTCGTTTAAATTTGTCTTCACGGTAAAAACAACCAGGTGTGAGGCTTCCTCAATTTGAGGTTGATTCCAAGAGTGTCGCCTTAATTTTGCCCGGCTTTGTTTGTCTTCAACGACTATAAATTTCCAAGGTTGAAGCCCAAAAGAGGACGGGGAAAGAACAAGCGACTGTTCGAGCTTTTGCCAGAGGTCATTGGGTATCTGCTTAGTTGCATCAAATTTTTTAGTCGCATAGCGCCAATTGAGCTGAGGAAGAACTGACTCTGAATTTACTGCTGACATATACCAATGCTCCGAAGTTTCGAAATTTTTGTTGAGAGAAGTATAGTCCGTTTTTAACTTGTGAGAAAGCGACGAGGGGCTCGTAAATTGAGATTGGTAAGTATTTCGTGGGGTACGGTGTGCGCCCAATCAGCAACTTCGTTGACACTAATCTCGTCTGTGCCTTGAGGCCCAATTAAGACAACCTCATCGCCATTGTAGGCCTCATCCTGGTCAATATTTACCATAAGCTGGTCCATGCAAATTCTTCCGATCACCGGATAACGTCGCCCTCGTATAAGCACCTGGCCAACGTTTGAGAGGCAACGTGGATATCCATCTCCGTAGCCAATTGGCACGGTTACTACTCGTGAGTCTCTTGGGGCGATCCAGCTGTGTCCATAGCTGACACCGGCTCCCTTTTTGACAACTTTAAAATACACAACGCAGGAACGTAGGCTTAAGGCTGGCTTGAGCGAAATTTCTGAAGTTGTTGGGTGTTTTGACGCAATCCCATAAAGCGCCAACCCCGGTCTAATCATGTCTAAATGACTTTTTGGGTAGGCCAGACTCGCTGCCGAATTTGCAATGTGCTTGATAATCGATGGTGAAAAAATATCTTGGACGCAAGAATTGAACAAGGCAAGTTGGCTAAGCGTGACACTTGAATCTGTTTCGTCGGCGCAGGCAAAATGCGAGTAGATTCCCCGCACGGAACAGTGAGTCAGCGTTTGAGCATGTTTCAAAAGCTCAGGAGCCGATTCTGGGCGAACCCCAATACGCGCCATGCCGGTATCAATTTTAAGATGAATTTTAGCTTGAATTCCTTGCTTTTTGGCGACCGCGTCAATTTCATTCAGTTTGCTCATTGACGATGCGGTTAGTTCTAGGTTGTGTTTGAGGTAGATTTCGACCTGGGAACCTACAAGGCCGCCAAAAACTAAAATTGGAGTGTGAATGCCGGCATGGCGTAGTTGCACCCCTTCCTCAACAAGAGCCACTCCAAAATAATCGGCGTTCACTTTCTCAAGGCATTGAGCTACCTCCACCAATCCATGGCCGTAAGCGTTTGCTTTGAGTACGGCAAGCACCTTGCTGTGTGGGGCAAGTCTTTTAAGTTCGAGGTAGTTATGCTGAATGGCGCTTAAGGAGACGTCAATATGGGTGGGGCGGGACTGAGTAGGTAGATCTGCTGAGAGTTGCATGCCGTATATTGTATCGAGTTTTTTGGCGGAGAGGAAAGAGCGCAAGCGACTAAATGCCGAGTGTGCAGGAGCGCCAGATGTTTAGGACGCGTTTGTTAGTCCTAATTCTTTCGCAAGTTTGAGTACCGTGTCTACGTAGGCATCGCTATGGTTGTACTTCCAGATGACACTTCGACGCTCTTCATGTGAGAGGGAGTCTCTCCAGCCCGAGTTTGCCAGATAGTTTGCCGTTGACCAAATTGCATCGGCTTCGTGAAAAAGTGAGACGACGCCATCTTGGTTGGCATCAACGCCAAAGCGCAGTGCGCTTGAGGGGAGAAATTGGGGTATGCCAAATGCTCCTGCGATTGAGCCTTGAAGGCTAAGCACATCTAACTTTTGCTGACGAGCAAGTTCGAGAAGGGCTGTAATTTCCGGATAAAAAGTATCTTCAAGATACCGAGCTCGATCCTGCACTGCGTCGAAGCTGACTGTAGAATCGTCCTTTTTTAGTCGTAGATAGTTGAGGTGTACGTTTTTTGGTTCGTCGATGGCACCCAAGCGGGAGAGCCTATTAACGATAAGCTGTTTGCCCGTCACGCGGCCAAGCTGAGTTTCGACGAGAAAAATGGCTCCAATAATATATCGCGAAACAGAGAATCGACTTTCGGCTTCTTCAAACAAATTGCGATGCCGGTTTAAAAATTCTTCTGCCCTTAGAATTTTTTCGGCTGAGTTAAAATGGGCATACATGGCATGCGTTTCGCGTGGCCTTACCGCAAAAGGAATAAAGCTATGCTTCGGCATTCTTTTATCTTGGTAGACCTGTTTAATTTGGGTTTCGCTTACGCCATCTTCGCGCAGCTTAGTCACAAGATAATCCCACCCGCGAAAATAGCTTTGCTTTAAAGAGGAGTGAGGAGCTTTGTATGTAGATTCCGTTGGTGTGCTGTTAATGAGTATTGGCCGTGCCCAAGCACTTTGAATGGACACAGTGCTTTGAATGGACACAGTACAGAGAAGGGCAAAAATAGAGTTAAGGGTGCATCGCGAAAGGCGCGCTTTGATGGGCCGATCTTTTGTGTCAGTCCTCATGAGGTGTATTCGCGAAAAAGGAGCATTGAGTAATTTGTGTCTTTACTGTGATGCTCGGTTTACCTGCGGCTTGCCTACTAAGGGTAGTATATCATGAATTAGTCCGCTAACTACCATTTCGGTTCCTAAATTACGATTCTTGAGTAAAGCTTCAGCTTTTAGGCAGGCGAGTAGGGCTGTTTGCAGTTGGCGGCGGGGTTGGGTTCGAAGCGTGGCTATATGCTTTTTTGCTAGCCAGGGTTGTATTTTAAGCTCTCGAGCTATCTCCTCGGCTCCCAAGCCCTTACTCGCAAGCGCCTGGACTGCCAAAAGGGTCGTATATTGACGTTGAATAAGGGTGAGTAGCCCGAATACATTTTTGCCGGCCCTTTGGAGTAGCGAATTAAGCTGCTCAGCTTTAATGGCTTTTTTATCTAAAAGAGCATCAATAAAGTCGAATTCGCGAGCGTCTAAGCTTTCTTTAAATAGAGTCTGTAAGTCTGCGAGGCTGGCACGTCCATCGCCGACATAGAGTGCAAGTTGCCGAATAAATTGCGCTATGCGATCGGGGTTGTCATCCCCCAGATGTGCTAACGCCTGTTCGATGCCAGATTCAAACTCCTTAATTTCTGCCGCCTTAAGTTCTTTTCCAATCCAAGTAGCAAGCTCTGAGCCTTCAAGGTTAGCAAATTCCGCTGCTACGTTCTGAGATTGGGCAAGTTTGACTAATGCGTTTTGGCCTGAAGCCTTTTGTGCTGAAAAAACGCAGCAGATGCCTTCGTGGGGTTCCTTAAAGAATGCACTAAGGCTTGCGGAGGTGTTTGCGGTTAGGTTTTCGGCGGCATCCACAACCACAAATCTAAACGGACTAAATAGAGACAATGAATTTAAATTTTCAATAAAGGGTCCTAGTTTATTCTGCTCGATATCTTGGGCTGCAACGCGTCGAATTTCACGGGTTGTTGCTTTTTGAAATGCCAAGTCAGCTAACAGCGTAATGAATTTTTCTCTGCGAACCCGGTCGGGGCCAGAGATGAACACAAGCTGCGGGCATTTGCCCGAGGCTTTCACGCTTTGAATAAGTTTTTTAGGGTCGCGGTCGTTGAGGCTCACAGTTTCTCATTATTGCAGGTGCGGTATGATTTCACACCCGATACTAGCAGAAAAACTGGTGCCCAGGGACGGAATTGAACCGCCGACACGTGGATTTTCAGTCCACTGCTCTACCGACTGAGCTACCTGGGCACAAATAGGCTCCTCAAAAGGGGCCAGAAAATAGTCAGGTTTAGGTACCATGGTCCCCATCCAAATACAAGTGAGGGCCCTAGCTCCGCAAAAACCCCAAAGACGCCTAAATTCTCTAGGTGAAGGGCCTTGGCGTGGTTATTTTCTGCTTGCGAGAAAATGACCCTGGATCCCTTTAAGTTAAACTTTCTTGGGGTTCTGGTGTCCTTCCGTTATCGCATTTCTTTCAGGGGAGGCAGTTCGCTGATTTCAGCATTTCAAAAAGCCACCTTGTGGGGCTGAATTGTTTGAGTGGGCGTGCTGAGGGTCCTGCTATATCAAATTAGGGTCTTCGATCGGGAAATGCGTTTTGGCGTAATTGAGGCATTGCTAGTTCGAAAGTTAAGCTTGCAATTGGCGAACCCTAAAGTTTTAGTGCGCTACCTTGCTAATTTACGAGCGCTGCCGGATGAGCTTAAGCTAGCTGCTTTAACTGCTTAGTAGCGGCGCGAGAAAGTGCGGGGAGGAAGCAGCTGCGCTACATCCTCCCCGTCGCCGGCGCGATTAGAATAATATCTAACCAATCGCTCTTTTGTTTTCTTTACTCTCGTTCATCCAAAACGCTAAGCGAGAAAGGTGCTCCTCCGCCTACGGCGTCAAGGGCTGCAACTGTGCCGAGAAATCCTTCGGTGATGCTAAAGGAGAGTGCTTCTATAGCTACGGTCTTGGTACCTGCTACCGTCACCTTTACGTCGTACGTTCCTGCTGGAACTTCGAGATACCCAGAGATTGCGCCAAACGGCACTCCGCTAAGCACCGGGGTTAGGCTGGCAATTGAGTCTCCGGGGGCAACCACATATACATCAACTGCTGGTGCACCAGGTGCTCCGTGGAGTACTCGCACCTTAGCCTTTCCAGCTGCGGGACGGACGCCATCTATAGTCGCCACGATCGGAGCAATATTAGCAACTCGATTGCTTGCTACGATGAGGTACCCTGTATTCTCGGCCAATGGGAGCGTAGCGCCGATCACGGTAGTGCTCGAGCCAGCCACGTTGACTGCAATATTCCGTGAACCAGCATCAACCGGCAGCGAATCAGTTGATTGACCATATGACAGGCTGTTTACCACAGTACTTCCGTCGACCAGGATATCAACTGCTGGGGCATCCGGTGATCCGTGCAGCACCTTGAGCCGTGCTTCATCGTTTCCGTCGCCACCACAGGCCGTCAACCCAGCAGCAATAAAAAGGGCTAAAATAGCGAGCTTTTTCATAAATCCCCATATAATGTATAAAAAATACAATTAATTTATGTCAGCCTTTATACCAGAATAAATATATTGTACAAGTAGCGCAGTATTAGCGCTGTGTTATAGTTCAATCCTATGGGAGTACTAAATAAAGGCCATGCGGCTGCAGTTATGGAGGCGCTTCTTGAGCCGATTGCGAAGCTTTGTCTTTCTAATGGGATACGCTTTAAAGAGGTGCAGGAGCTCCTCCGCGCTTCCCTAGTAAGTCAGGCCCAAGACGCGATTCAGCGCGCTGCCGGCGGGGAAGAGAGCATTAGCAGGATCTCAGTTGCCACTGGTCTTCAGCGGCCTGAGGTCCAGCGGCTACGAGCGGGGCGGCGCCGTAAAAGTGCCAATAGTGATGTACTGAATCGAGTGATCGGTTCTTGGCGCAATAATAAAAGGTTTCAGGATAAGCATGGCCACCCCCGTCAACTCACCCATGCTGGAGTCCGCAGTCAGTTTGCAGCTCTGGTTGCAACGGTCAGCAAAGAAGTGGCGCATTATCCGGTGCTGTTTGAGCTAGAGCGGATCGGCGCTATCTCCTATCAGGGAGATCTCGTCAAGCTTGAAGTCTTTGAGTTCATTCCAACAAAAGATCCGGCACACGCCCTAAACTTACTCTCAGAGGATGTCGGTGACCTTGCTGCCACGGTGTCGGAAAATGTTCTACGTGAGGGGGTTGATGCATCTCTTCATCTCCGCACCAGTTATGACAACATCCCGCCATCTGCTCTGCCTGAGATACGGCGAACTTTAGTTGAACGAGGGGCGGAGTTTCACCGTGCTATTAGCGCCTACCTGGCTGGATTTGATTGTGATGTATCTCCAACTTTAAACAGTGAGGAAGGTAAGGCACGCGTATCGGTTACCTCGTTTGCGCATGCGGTTAGCCCCCAGGCAGTTAGGCAGATTGCCCCCAAGAAAAGAGGAAGAAGACCATGTTTAAAAGATTAATCTATAGCACTGCAATGTTGATCCTCCCGATGGCCTTAGTGGCATGTGGTGGCGGCACAACCGGTACTTCCCCAACTACTCATGTGGACTTGCGTGGACGGGTGCTAGACCTTTCTGGACAGCCACTAGCGAATGCGCCGATGACAGTTCTTGACCAGGCGAGTTCGCAAGAGCTAGTTGCATCTGCGACCGATACAGGCGGCGAGTTTCAGATGGCTTTACCGGCAGATATCGAGCAATTTAAAGTGGAGTTTTCAGGTGCGCGTAGTGGCCTCCTGACGCGGAGCCTTTCCGGCGCCGCCCAGATCGCTGCATTATTGGAAGTAGCACCGTCGGGAGAGGTCTTCGTAAGTAGGCAGCTGGAGGCTCGGCTCGTGAAGGTCACAGGTTGTAGCGGAGTGGATCTGGTGGGAAACACGCTAACAATCTCGCAGCCAAACATCGGCCCGCAATGCACTCTGCATCTAGCAGTGAGAGCCGATGGGGTGATACCGACTAGTGGATTAACGAGCTTTGTGAGTGGCTCGTGCTCCGCTGATGAAGAGGCTATGGAGCCTGGACTTTTATTCGCAGACAGTGGGGAGCTGCAGTTTTCACTCGGAAAGTTATCAACAAAAGGGTGTCGTCCCAGCTCGTTGCTTATAACCTATACTAATGCTAGCGCCATAAGTATGGAATTTGTGTTTAAGAAGTCGCCCGGTTGCGAGCCCCTTGGTGCGTCCCAACACAAATCCTCGAATGTGCCGGCTCGTCTAAGTAGCTGAAGATATCCATCAATCAACTGAAAGTTGCTTAAAGCAATGAGCGCTGCTGCGTCGTTTCGAGGGGCGCAAAGGCTATGGGGGCGGAAGAGTAGGGTATCGGCAAATTCGCCTATCCAAACCCAAGCATAAGTTACTGAAAATATTGCTTGGTTGATACAGCTGGGATTATTTCCCGTCTAAAGCACTACTCTCTGAGAAAGCTTCCATAACTACAGGCGGGCTTACTTCGTCCTCCCCCAGCCACAGCGCTGACTAGCTCGTGTGGCAACTGAGCTGCCCTCTTTTGAACCTTAAACTGACCCAAGCGCCAATGAGTTCCATTACCGATACACAACCTGCAAATCTTAAGCACGCGGGGGTAAAGGCTGAGGTTCCCTACTCAGAGACACCGCTTTCTTTTCCGGCGCGTCCAGCCACAGCAGCAGAGACCCACTTAACTCTCGAGTGTATCTATGCGCAGATACGCCTTGTAGGTCTTCATCAGCCCAATAGCCCGATAGACCTATCCAGCGCTATTGGCGGGAATGGGCAAACAGGAAAAACTTTTCTACTCCCAGGTGGCGGGTGCCTGTCCAGAGGTACCGGCCTCGGGCTAGGCACAGACATCAGCAACCCAAGACTACTTGGGGCGTTTAAAGATCCAGATCTAAATGCAACCTGGTTAAAACTTGCTGCCGACAAAAACGGCGTAGAGATACAAAGCTATGTGCTTCTTGATATGGAGAGATCCGGCAAAGAGGCTTTGCTAAAAGTATATTCACCTGCCCAGTTTAATCTTTATTCAGCTTATCGAACTGCAAGAGTTAGTGGCTCCTTTGCCCCCGAACCTCCCCTAGACCTTTCTGAGTTAATTCGGAAGAACGGCGGAGCACTAAGGACTCTCTTAGTACCAAGCGGCGATTCCATGCCCCCAGGTACCGGCCTCGGGCTAGGCAGAGATATCAGTAGTCCAAGATTGCTTGCGGCGTTTAAGGATCCAGATCTAAATGCAACCTGGCTAAAACTTGCTGCCACAAATAAAGACGGTTTAGAAGTTCAAAGTTATGTGCTGCTTGATAACGAGAGATCCGGCAAAGACGCTTTGCTCAAGGTTTATTCACCTGCACAGTTTAATTTTTATTCAGCTTATCGAACCGCAAGAGCTAGTGGCTCCTTTACCCCAGAACATCCCTTAGACCTTTTTGAGTTAATTAAGCAGACAGGGACTACACAACAGACTTTTCTACTCCCAGGTGGTGATTGCCTGCCCTACGGTATCGGCCTCGGGCTAGGCACATATAGCAGCAACCCAAGATTACTTGCAGCGTTCAAAGATCCAGATCTAAAAGCAACCTGGTTAAAACTTGCTGCCACTACTAAAGACGGTTTAGAAGTACAAAGCTATGTGCTTCTTGATAACGAGAGATCCGGCAAAGACGCTTTGCTAAAGGTTTATTCACCAGCCCAGTTTAATCTTTTTTCAGCTTATCGAACTGCAAGAACTACTGGTTCCTTTACCTCAGATCCCCCATTGGACGTTTCTGACTTAATTCAGAAGTACGGGAAAACACAAGTGGCTTTCCTCCTCCCGGGTGGCGATTCCATTCACTATCCTATCCGCCTCGGGCTAGGCACAGACATCAGCAACCCAAGACTACTTGGGGCGTTTAAAGATCCAGATCTAAATGCAACCTGGCTAAAACTTGCTGCCGACACAAACGGCTTAGAGGTACAAAGCTATGTGCTTCTTGATAACGAGGGATCCGGCAAAGCGGCTTTGCTCAAGGTTTATTCACCTGCACAGTTTAATCTTTATTCAGCCTATTGTGCGGTAAGAACTACGGGCTCCTTTATTCCAGATCTTCCATTAGCCCTTTCTAAGTTAATTCGGAAGGAGGGGGCGGCGCAGCATACTTTTCTACTCCCAGGTGGTGATTGCTTGCCCCATAATACAGGCCTCGGGCTAGGCACAAATATCAGCAACCCAAGATTGCTTGCAGCGCTTAAAGATCCAGAGCTAGACGCAACCTGGTTAAAACTTGCTGCCACCGATACAGGCGGTTTAGAAGTTCAAAGTTATGTGCTCGTTGATAACGAGAGATCCGGCAAAGAGGCTTTGCTAAAGGTATATTCACCCGCACAGTTTAATCTTTATTCGGCTTATTGTGCTGCAAGAGCTAGTCGCTCCTTTACTCCAGATCCTGCTATAGACCTTTCTGGGTTAATTCATCATGCAGGACAAACACAAGCTACTTTTCTGCTCCCAGGTGGTGATTATCTGCCCTATGGTACCGGCGTCGGTTTCGCAAAAGATATCAGCAACCAAAGATTACTTGCGGTGTTTAGAGATCTGGAGCTGAACGCAACCTGGCTTAAACTTGCCGCCGATAAAAACGGCGTAGAGGTACAAAGTTATGTGCTGCTTGATAACGAGAGATCCGGCAAAGAGGCTTTGCTAAAGGTATATTCACCCGCCCAGTTTAATCTTTATTCAGCTTATCGAACTGCACGAGCTACTGGCTCCTTTACCTCCAATCCCCCGATAGATTTTTCTGAATTAATTCAGAAGAACGGTACAGCGCAACAAGCTTTCCTACTGCCAGGCGGCGGTTCCTTGCCCCAAGGTACCGGCCTGGGGCTTGGAGAAGTCATTGCTCCAAAATTGCATGAAGTACTGCTTGTTAAAGAGGGACTTTATCGTCTGCACATTACGGGAACTAAGCCAGATGGCACGCAGAGATCTTCTTACCTGCTTGTTAATAGCTCTGGAATCGTTTCGCAGGGAAAGAGTGATCTTGAGCTGGCTCAACTTGAGAAAGGACGCTGCTTTGATAGGTACCTGGCTCATCTTGTTGCAGACGCCAAGGTAGAGGGCCTTTTTGCCCAGGAGTATCTGGGCTCAGTGCTTACTCATGAGCGATTTAGACCAAATATCTCCCTTACTGCCCCTTTAGCCATCCTGCATGGAAAGTGGGGACTAGACCCTCAAGATGTCCTCGACTACGCGCGTAGATACATTCGTATGAGTAGGTGGAATAAAGAGGGCGAAGCTGCAGGTCATGCCCCTTTAATTACCTTTGTGCTTGCAAGAGACGCAAAATTTGCCCAAATAGAGGAGGCTTTTCAAAGCTGCGAAGATATTTTTAAACGTCCCTTAGTGCTTAAAACCGCAGCCGGTTGGCATGCAGATCTATCGACAACCTCTTCATCTCGCGAAATTGAAGTTGAGATTGAGAGAATTGAAACCCTGGCTGCCTGGGGCCTAGTAGAAGACTTGAAGGCTAAGCGCTACCTTCCAAGTTTGCCTTATGGTTCACATCTAGTAGCAGAAGAGAGCACATTAAACGTTCAGTCCATGTGTGAAAGAGTTGATAAGCTCCTCAGCCCAGAAAGTATCGACGGGTTGATTGTCGACCTGGATACACACATTGAAACCTTCTCTCCCTACTGGGAGAAAGGCTATCACTTGGAGTTAGCTGCGCATGGTTCGTACTTACTAGACTCTATTAACGACAGCTCCAACGAAAAGACGAGAGCTATAGCCCCTGCACTTAAAGAGCAGCTTAAGCAGCGCGTGCTTAAGCTGTATCCAGTACTAGATAGTTATCCTGGTGCCTGGAAAGTGCTGCTGCACTCTGAACTGCAACGCTCCGGTGAAGCGCAGAGGGGATTAGGTGAGGGAAGCGCTGGAGGAGGCTCTTTAGTGGTTGAATTTAACCTTAAGAAGGAACTTGAAGCGAGGAACGCAGCAAAACAGCAAGCTCCGCTAGTTACAGGCAGTCCTTCTCTAAACACTTTAAGCCTAGCGCCTCGCGAAGCGGTTTTGGCAGAACTTGGGCAGATTAAAGACCCCATCCAGTACACTCGCATGCTTTTGGCTGCTACTAACGGAAGACCAGACAAGGCGAGCTTTCTGCACTTGGCAGTAGAGGGGTTCTATAGGGCAGCACTTACAGCTTCGCAAAACGCTAAACTACACGCGGCGCTTTCTGAGATAAAAGGAAGCCTATCCCTTGCTGACGATTTTTTGAATTTGCTCGAGCGTTTAGATGCTGATGCCTCTATTCGCTATCGGGATTTCAGTGCCAAAAAAACAAAGGCAATTGGCGCTGCTGAGCTTTGGGTTTTATTCTCGCAGTTTCGTTAGCCAAGGCGAACACCTGTTCAATAAGCACTTTACCAAGAAATGATCGTACTTTGGTATGCCGGGGGAGTAGTCCTTAGTTGGCGGCAGCGCTCCCAGCCCCATGGTGCGTCCCAACGCAAATCCTCGAGTGTGCCAGCTATTCTAAGTAGCTGAAGATATCCATCAATCAACTGAAAGTTGCTTAAAGCAATGGGCGCCGCTGCGTGCTTTCGAGGGGCGCAATGGCTATGGGTGTGGAATGGGTTCTCAAGTTCGCTGCTTTGGGTTATACATTTAACGACTTGAATCGACAGCATATTTTGCTTTAGTTGTAAGCTTATAATTACCATTTATCGACCTATTAAGTCGAGAATAGACCATATTTTCGACTTGTATGTTCGGATATATTAGGCCAAAATAGGAACATGCTTAAACGCTTATTAACGATTTCGAAGGATCAAAGTTTTTTTCTCCTCGGACCAAGAGGAACGGGTAAATCAACATTACTGAAGTCCAACTTTGACAGTAGCTCCACAGTCTATTTCGATTTACTGGATCGTGATGATTTTATGGCGCTTAGCCTACATCCAGACGAGATGAGGTCGAGAGCGCTGGGGCTCAAGACTGATAATCCCTGGGTAATAGTTGATGAGGTGCAGAAGCTTCCAGAGCTGTTAGATACTGTTCACAAGCTAATCGAAAACGACAGTATTAGATTTGCTCTCACCGGATCTAGCGCGCGCAAGCTTAAAAAAGCCGGCTCCAACCTATTAGGCGGTCGGGCTGTAATTTTTAATCTATTTCCCTTTACATACTTGGAGCTAGGCAAGAATTTTGATTTAGATAGGTTTCTAAGTTGGGGCGGATTACCACTTGTAGTTAATGCCCCCTCAGATAAGCAGCGTGCTAGAATATTAAAAGCGTATGCAAATACCTACCTAAAAGAAGAGATAATTCAAGAGAGGATAGTAAGAGCACTTGCCCCGTTCCAACGCTTTTTGGAGGTTGCAGCTCAGATGAGCGGACAGCTCATTAATTATTCTGCGATTGCAAGTGATTGTGGAATCAGTGACCAGACGGTTCGAGATTACTTCTCCATCTTAGAGGATACTTTGATTGGCTTCATGTTGCCGGCATATGGCAAGTCGACCAGAAAACAGGCGCTTTCAAGTCCAAAGTTCTATTTTTTTGATTGCGGTGTTGAGCGCGCGTTGAAAAACGACCTGCGTGGGCCACTTCCGAATGATCGCCAGATTTTTGGCCGTTACTTTGAATCTTTCGTCATCAATCAGATCAAGGCGCTCTCCTCGTATTTTGAGTTAGATTTTAAGCTTTATCATTTTAGGACCGGAAATGGACTGGAGAGTGATCTGATAATTGAACGCCCCGGTCAATCGCCAGTTGCGCTAGAGATAAAGTCAACTGAACTTCTCACATCGACGCATTTGAAAGCATTCGGCAAGACCCAACAGCTCCTACCGGAATGTGAACACCTCTGTCTTTCTCAGGACCCGAATAGTAAGCAGTTCGGTAAGATTCGGGCTGAACACTGGCGCAAAGGGATAGCTGAGATACTTGGGATTGAGTAAGAACTTAGAGTCAAAGCCGGTCGGTTTGTCTCGTCCTGTTCTAAGTTGTTAAACTATTTCAGGTTGTTTGAGGACGAGACATCTATTGTTGCTTCTTGTACTAAGCGCGTTTTTCCAATTGTTGGTCTGCCGTATATACTGAGCGCAGAATGAATTTTCGCCTTTACCACTGACTTTTCATCGCGAAGTATATCCGCGGAGGCGAAGCCGTAGCCATCAACAAATATACCGCTCACAGAATATAGAAATTAATTCCGCTAAACATTAAATAAAATCGACACCCTACGGGTGTAGTCTCTTTTTTTTGCGCTCAGTATATTTGCCCCTGGCTCGGCTCCGCCTCGCGATATACCGCTCACCTCATACATCGGTTGGCTAAAGGCGGAAATTCATTTCGCGAGCGGTATATACTGAGCGCAGAATGAATTTTCGCCTTTACCACTGACTTTTCATCGCGAAGTATATCCGCGGAGGCGAAGCCGTAGCCATCAACAAATATACCGCTCACAGAATATAGAAATTAATTCCGC
>JBIKUD010000105.1:0-3878 GCA_044347745.1 Bdellovibrionota bacterium | reverse complement strand
ATGCGCGACTTGGGACTGCTTAATCAGCGAGATTACTATTTTTACTCTCGTAACTTGTATAGTTGCGCCAAGCGCGACCAGAATGGTCAGCAAGCTTGTACGCGTCGCCCAATCCGCAAAAAACTGGACTACACACTTCAAATTCTCGACGGACGTAGTGCTGTTGTAGTTGAAACTCCAGAAGCCCGTATTCATCAAGCCGGGTTTAGTTTTCTTGAAAAATTATCACAGCAAATTGAGGCGGCTGAGCGGTCTGCAAAATTGCCGATAAAATAGCGATCCTTAATGTGGCGCCTTTTGGGCGCTGATCAAATTGAGATGCGATGATATTCGTAATTCTGATTCATCTGCATTGAGAATGGTGGCTACGACCTCAGAAAGTTTGATCAACTCATACGGCTTTTGCAGAAACCCATTAAGGCCTTCATCTAAAATTTCCTGTACCGCGTTATTATTTACATAGCCAGTGGAGAGCACGGCGCGTACATGGGGGCAGATGCGCTGAAGCGCTCTAAAACAATCTCGCGCTCCCATACGAGGCATCACCATATCAAGAATGACAAGATCAATTTGTTTATAGTTGTTTTTGTAGTATTCGATGGCCTCAATGCCATCACTCGCAGTCGCGACACTATAGCCAAGGGAAGATAACATTTTACAGGTGATACTACGCACGATCGTATGGTCATCAACTACCAAAATTCTACCCCGTCCGCTTATTGGGCGTGGAGGTAAAGCTTTTACGGCTTTTACACTGGGGGAATCAAGCGCGGGGAAAATAACACTAACTGTTGTTCCTATTCCCTCCATTGAGTCTATCTTCACGAAACCGTCATGATTTTTGACAATGCCGTACACCATTGCGAGGCCCATACCGGTTCCTTTGCCTGGTGGTTTAGTAGTAAAGAATGGGTCAAATGCTTTCTCTCGAATTGCTGACGACATGCCGCAACCAGTGTCGCTGACCGCTAACTCAAGGAACATTCCATATTCTTTCTCTGGATCGCGTAATCCTGCCTCTTCCGCACTGATATGTCTGGTTTGAATAGTAAGAGAGCCTCCGTCGGATCCCATGATATCGGCGGTCATGGCATCTCGTGCATTAATTGCCAAATTAAGCACAATTTGTTGAAGCTGAGTTGGGTCTCCGAGAACATGAGAAGCTTGAGCACAAAGCTTGGCCTCAATTTTGATATTTTTTTGAATTGTGCGACGCAACAGTTGTAGCGTTTCTTCAATTGTAGAGTGAATATCAACGGGGATATTCTGGTGTTTTCCTCGACGAGCAAACCCAAGCATCTTTTGGGTAAGTTGACCGGCGCGTTGAGCTGCTGTTTCTATTGTCTCTGTAACCTGAAGTAATTCAGGCATACGATCAGTATGCAATCTGAGTATGCCGGTACATCCCAAAATTCCGGTAAGCAGGTTATTAAAATCATGGGCTATCCCACCGGCCAATTGTCCAACTGCATCCATTTTTCGTGAATGCATGAGCTCTTCTTGTAGGCTTTTTAGCTCCGAAATATCGGTTGCAACGGTAAGCACCTGCCGTTCAAATACGTCGTACGAGGCGAGAGGCCGTCGCACCGTGTGTAAAATATGGTCTTCTCCACTGGCATCAATCATGAGCTCTTCATGATTGAGCACCTCTTTTTGTGTGGTGAGCACTTCGGTTTCAATGGCGTTTTGAGCAGTTAAAACTTCGCCCGTAACACCAAGCTGTTCGGCAGTTCTCCACATGAGCGATTTCATATCTAAACCGTAAAATGCGGCGGCAGCTTTGTTGGCAAAAATATAGCGGCCTGCGCTGTCTTTTACGTAGATAAGGCTGGGGCATGAGTCGACTACTTGTTGGAGAAACGTCTTACTTTCAATAAGCCGTTGCTGGGTCTTTTTAAGATCTGTTATGTCGACGCCGTACACGTGTCCGCAGCCGAGCTCTGGAACCCCACGTATTAAAAATTGGTATGATCTCTCATGTAACTTAAGGAGCGACTTTATTTCTGCGCCCGAGTTTATGCAGGCTATTACATCTAATTCAGCAGCGCCTGGTATAAGCTCAGAAAGTGTTGGTGGGCTCAGTTCGTTTGATGAAAGGTCAAGCCCCATCAACGTTTCTGCGGCTGAGTTTGCGGCAATAATCACTCCATTGCTATCAAATCTTAAAATTGGCGCAGGGCACAGTGAGGCGAAGAGTGCCATTCGTGCAGCTTCTTGTTCCTTACATTCAAGCGCATCTTTAATTTGTCGCCTTTCTGCCGATTGAAAGATGAGCGCCAGCATGTCAGCAAGTGAGCCAGCGTACTGTTGTTCGTCGATAGTCCAGTGACGTGCATCCCCACGATGTGCAAAGCAGAGGAGACCAGCGAGTACGCCATGTTGCCTGACGGGAGCTATAATTAAAGATGAGATGCCCAGCTCGATGAGATCTTTAGCCTCTTCGGCAAATGCTGAAGTTTTGAGTTCATGGATTACCATCGCGCGCTGTCCATGCATAGAACGAAATAGACTGGGCCGTTCGTTCGCGTTTACCACAATCCCTGTTTGATGCCGCTTATCAGGCTCAGTATAGAGGTCTACACACCGGAGCCTCGACGGGGAGTCGAGTTGCCAAAAAGCGGTGCGCGGTGTTTGCAGGGTATGGGCGGCAATTTCGAGAAGCTCTTGAATTGCAGGGAGTATATCTCCTTGATGGCGTAGTTCACTGGTAGCAAGGCGCAGCAAAGATTGTTGCTGTAAATGCAGACGATGGCGCTCCTCGAGAAAGTATACTGTTTTTCGATCGATGTTACGATGTAGACGTTTCAGCCTGCGCACTAACAACACAACTGCCGTGCTGAGAAGTGCCGCACTAAGCACTTCACGAGCGTTGATGTGGAGCATTTTGAGGCTGTACATCTCTGACGCCCCAATAAAAACACCAATCGCGCTGAGAACGCTAATCCAAAGATAGTCGCGGGCTATGCGCATAGACCATGTTTCTCTCTATTTGTTATTAAAATCTTCGCATCCTTGGGGCTGCTGTTTGAATTGTATCAACGCAAAACTGGCTAACCGAATGGTTTTTGGGAAGAAGGAGGAAATGTACTACAAGCTTTTATTAACAATAAAATCAATTGGTTGAAGTTGGGACAGACACATTTCCTCTGGGGCTTGGAGCTCGGCCCCTTCGACAAGCTCCCTTCGATGAACTCAGGGCAAGCGGGGTGAATAGGGCAGGGGGAGCTGTTAACCTGATTTACTGATTACAGCACCTGAACCAGAAAAAATTCACCACGAAGACCTCGAAGACCACGAAGTTAAGTTCCAAAGTTTTCCCCTCTCAGCGTTCTTCGTGAGCTCTGTGTTTAAAAATATTTTTAGATGTGACGGCTATCGACAAGCAGAGTAAGGCGGCGCCGTAGAAACTCTTCGCCTGGTTTGCTGCTTGCGGCACCTGGTTCAGAATCCAGTACCGGGACCAAAAAATTTACCACCGAGACCTCAAAGACCGCAAAGCGAAAACCCAAGAGCTTTCCCTTCTCTGTGTTCTTCGTGAGCTCTGTGTTGAAAAAAGTTTTTTGAAGTTACTCCCTTCGACGAACTCCCTTCGATAAACTCAGGGCAAGCAGGTTTAGGTGCTGGATAAAAGGTCGACTGGATCTGGATCAGAAAACGGTTTGACGGAGCGCGCAGTTCAACGGGCAACAGAAATCTCAAAAATTGGTACCCTAAGAGGTCTGGCGAAGCGATTAGTTTGAGCTTTTTTGTACCAGTTTTACCCGCACCTGTCCCTGAGCTTCGCTTCGATCTTCTTTAAGAAATAATCGAATTAAATCGGCACTCAGCATACTACCATTTTGGGTCAGCTCGGGGTTTTCGGTAAGTGTGACAACCTC
>JBIKUD010000002.1:0-127249 GCA_044347745.1 Bdellovibrionota bacterium | reverse complement strand
TCCGTAAGTTGCTTGATGAAGGTCAAGCAGGTGATAACGTAGGCTGCTTGCTTCGTGGTTTGAAGCGAGAAGAAGTTGAGCGCGGCCAGGTATTGGCTGCTCCTGGCTCTATCAAGCCGCACACCAAGTGCAAGGCTGAAGCATACATCCTGAAGAAGGAAGAAGGTGGTCGTCATAAACCATTCTTCACTGGGTATCGTCCTCAGTTCTACTTCCGCACAACGGACGTAACTGGTTCGATTAAGTTGCCACAAGGTGTCGAGATGGCTATGCCGGGCGACCGCATCCACCTCGAAATCGAGCTTTACCAACCAATCGCGATGGAGAAGCAAGTTCGCTTCGCTATCCGTGAAGGTGGTAAGACCGTCGGATCTGGTGTGGTAACTGAGATTATTGAGTAATCCGACTGAATGAAGTGGCGCGCCCGATGTTAAGGCGCGCCACTATTAGATTGTTACTGAGGTGAACAACAATGCTTGGCGGTCAAGTTATACGGATAAGGCTGAAAGGATACGATCATAAGCTCCTTGATTCGGCGGTGTCTGAGATTGTGCAGACGGTACGTCGCACTGGTGGGAGAGTAGCTGGTCCTATTCCGCTGCCTACGCGTATTGAGCGTTTCACCGTGAATCGTTCTTCTTTCGTAGACAAAAAGTCGCGAGAGCAGTTTGAGATTCGCACCCACAAGAGATTGTTGGATGTGTTGGAGCCAACCCAACAAACTATCGATGAGCTCAGTAAGCTAGAGCTCTCGACAGGTATCAATGTTGAATTGAAGTTGTTGCAATAAATGTAAGTAGCGGCAGCTTAACAAGGACGAAAATCGTTCTGAAATTTGAGAAAGGCAAGGCAGCATGAGCACGCAAAAATTATATCCAGAGGGTTTGCTGGGAAAGAAGTTGGGAATGAGCCAAATCTTCACCGCAGCTGGAGAGTGCGTACCAGTTACCGTAGTGCAGGCGGGACCCTGCTTCATCCTCGAGGTGAAGAAGAAGGACAAACACGGGTACTCAGCAGTGCAGCTTGGTTTCGGACCTAAAAAGTTCGAGAGGTGCACCAAAGCCGAGGCAGGCCATTTCCGAAAGGCCAATTCCGGGGCTTTCTACCATGTTGAAGAGATGCGCTGTGATATCGACAAGCTCGGCTGGACCGACGCTGGTAAAGAAATCCGCGTAGGAGAGATTTTCCAGGATGGCGAACTAGTTGATGTGACAGGCACCAGCATAGGTCGCGGATTCCAAGGTGTGGTGCGCCGTTGGCATGCAAAGGGACAGCCTGCAACCCGTGGTACGCATGAGTATCGCCGACATATCGGTGCGGTTGGTTGCCGTAAATTCCCTGGTCGAATCTTCAAGAACAAACACATGCCTGGACAGATGGGTAACGAGATTACCACCATCCAGAACGTAGAAGTTGTTGGAGTGAAAGCGGACGAGAACTTGATTCTTATTCGCGGTGGCATTCCTGGCCCTAAAGGAGCGCTTGTAGTGATTCGTAAGGCTATGAAGTCTTACAACAAGAAAAAGGCAGCTTAATTTTTAAGTAAGAGGTGAGCTGTGGAAGCTTTACGCTGGAAAATTTTGAACATGGACGGCAAACAAGTTGGCGAGATGGATCTCGACCCAGAAGTGTTTGGCGCGCCAGTAAAGAAAAACTTGGTACATGAAGTTGTGCGTTGGCAGTTGACCAAGCGCCGCTCTGGTACCCATCAGGCGCTTACTCGCAGCATGATGAAAGGTGGCGGTAAAAAGCCATGGAAGCAGAAGGGCACAGGCCGAGCCAGAGCTGGCTCGATTATTTCGCCTCTCTGGGTTGGTGGCGCAAGCGTACATGGACCGCTCCCACGCAGCTACGAGCATAGGCTTGCAAAGCGCACACGCCGTCAAGCTTTGGCAGCAGTGTTAAGCTCTAAAGTTAAAACGAACAGTCTGATAGTTCTTGATAAGCTTGAAATGAAGGCTGTAAAGACTAAAGACTTCTCGGCTGTTTTGCAGAAGCTTGGAGTTAATGGGAAGAAGGTTGCATTTGTGCTTCCTGAAGTGAGTGAGCAGTTTGCAAAATCATCACGCAATGTACCGAGAGTACATTCTGCTGGTGTGGATGGTGCAAACGTATATGACCTCGTGCGCCACAATATTTTGGTGAGCACCAAGGATGGAATTGAAGCTCTTACAAAGCGTGTCAAGGTTATTGAGGCAGAGTAATCTGTAGAGCGTAGAGATTTCGTTTGGAGAGACGTATGGCAAAGGCAAAGAAGACTGGCGACAAAACAGAAAAGATTGAAAAGAAGATTGCTAGCAAGCGCGCAATCGCCGGACTCAAGGATTACGGCATTCTTTTACGCCCAGTGGTCACCGAGAAAAGTGCTGGCTACGGGTCATCCCGAGCAGTTTTTCGTGTGGCTAAGGAAGCTACAAAAGACGAAGTTCGTGATGCAGTTGAGCGAGTATTCGGTGTGAAGGTTGTTTCTGTAAACACGGTAAACTATCTCGGCAAACCAAAGAGGACGACCCGTTCCGCTGGCTATCGTGCTGGCTACAAGAAGGCGTACGTTACTCTCGCCGAAGGCCAGAGCATTAACGTGGTAGAGGGTCTCTAAAAAAAGAACTCTAAGTGGAGTTAGAAATTTATGGCAATTAAGAGCTACAAACCATACACCCCAGTACGTCGTTTTTTGACGACCCTGGACTATTCTGACCTAAGCAAGGTTAAGCCTGAGAAGAGCTTGCTTGCAAAGATGGTTAGCACAGGCGGCAGAAACTGCTACGGCCGTAACACCAACATTAATATGGGTGGTGGTCATAAAAGGCGTTATCGCTTAATCGATTTTCGTCGCGAGAAGTTTGGTATCGCTGCAACGGTTAGCACGGTTGAGTATGATCCAAATAGGTCAGCTCGAATTGCGCTTTTGACCTACAAAGACGGAGAGAAGCGCTACATCATTGCTCCCCAAGGTGTGAAAGTTGGCGACACCTTGATGTCTGGACCTGATGCAGAAATTCGCAGTGGTAATGCTTTACCGATTAAGTCGATTCCCGTTGGTCTTGCTATTTACAACATCGAATTGAAGCCAGGCGGTGGCGGACAGCTTGTTCGCTCAGCCGGTAATTCAGCGCAGCTAGTTGCTAAAGAAGGAGAGTACGCTCTTGTACGTTTGCCTTCTGGTGAAATGCGTAAAGTGCTTGTTGAATGCCTCGCAACAGTAGGTGAAGTGAGCAATCCTGAGCACATTAACGTAGATATCGGTAAAGCTGGTCGTAGCCGATGGCTTGGAATACGCCCACACAATCGCGGCGTGACCAAGAACCCAGTTGATCACCCATTAGGTGGTGGTCAAGGTAAGAGCAAGGGTGGTCGTCACCCATGTAGCCGTACCGGCCAATTGGCTAAGGGCCTTAAGACTCGTAAGAACAAGCGAACGGACAAATTTATTGTACGTCGCCGCGGTAAACAGCAGAGTGTTGTTGCCTAATCAGGAGATAGAAGATGCCACGTTCAATTAAAAAAGGTCCGTTTGTTGATGCCCACTTGATGAAATGGGTCGAGCGCGCTCGTTCAGGGCAGCACAAGGGTGTAATCAAAACTTGGTCGCGTCGTTCAACGATTCTTCCAGAAATGATTGGGTTAACCTTTGCAGTGCACAACGGCAAAAAGTTTAACGCAGTATTCGTAACTGAGAACATGGTTGGCCATAAGTTTGGTGAGTTTTCACCAACTCGAACCTTCCACGGACACTCAATTAAGGCCGCAGCAGCACCTGCTGGACCATCTGCAGCATAGAGTAGTTTTAAGAGGATAGGGTATGAAAGCTCAGAATCAAATTGCTAAGGCAACATTGAGTGATGCACGGGTCTCGCCGCAAAAGGCAAGACTAGTCATCGACATGATTCGAGGTAAGCAGGTTGAGCCAGCTTTGCAAATTTTGAAGTTTAGCCCAAAAAAGGTGGCTCGATTTGCAGAGAAGTTGCTTCAGTCCGCTATCGCGAATGCCCGCGATAAGGCCGGAGTTGATGTAGACAACCTTTGGGTGACCAGTGCTCAAGTGAACGCTGGGCGTAGCCTAAAGCGCATTATGCCCCGTGCTCACGGACGTGCTGACAGCATCGTTAAGCGCACCTCGCATATTACCATTATGGTTGGTGAGCGTTCTCGATAGGTTAGGCAGGTATTTGATTAGATAGGAATTTTTGAGTAAGCTGACGCGCCAATTGCGTCCTGAGGAGATAAGAGTTGCATGGGCCAGAAAATTCATCCACGAGGCTTTAGATTAGGAGTTATCGAGGGTTGGCAGTCACGTTGGTTTGCCACCCGCGAGTTTCCTAAATACATCGGCCAGGACATCAAAATCCGTGAATTGGTCAAGGAGAGACTTGAGGCTGCAGGCATTTCCCGAATTGAGATCGAGCGTGCCGGTGCAGAAGGGAAAGACCGTTTGACCATCCGAATACACTCGGCCAAGCCTGGTTTGGTGATCGGTAAAAAAGGTAAAGATATTGAAGATCTCAGACGCGACATTCGTTTGCTTGTTGAGCAAGAAGAGCGTCGCTGGGAGCGCAAGGGTGAGCGTAAGAAGGAAGAGAAGGCTCGGGAAGTGGCAGTAAGTATCGTTGAGACACGTAAGCCTGACACCGATGCACAGCTTGTGGCTGAGAACATTGCGTTTCAGCTTGAGAAGCGTGTGAACTTCCGACGTGCGATGAAAGAGTCAGTAGGACGAGCACTTCGCGCTGGAGCAGAGGGTATTAAGATTGTGGTCGCTGGCCGACTAAATGGAGCTGAAATTGCTCGTGTTGAAAAGTATCGTGAGGGCCGCGTTCCTCTCCATACTCTTCGCGCTGAGATCGATTACGGCACAGCTGAGGCTGGAACCACATACGGAATTATTGGCATCAAGGTGTGGGTGTTTAAAGGAGAAAAGTTTGCTCCAAATGAAGCCCCAGCCCTTGAAGCATTGCAGCTTTGATTTTGAGCAGAGAATTTTAAAGGCTCGATAGAAGCAGAGCAGAAGTAAGTAGATTTCGGTGATTTATGTTGCAACCTAAGAGAACAAAATATCGTAAACAAATGAAGCAGGCTCGGCACCTCACGGGTGTTGAGACTCGTGGTTGTACCCTTGATTTCGGAGATTGGGGTTTGCAGGCTTTGGAGCCTGGATGGATCACCAATCGCCAGATTGAGGCAGCACGTCAGGCTTTGACCAGACATGTGAAGCGCGGCGGAAAAATTTGGACAAAAATTTTCCCTCACAAGCCTTTGACAAAGAAGCCAGCAGAAACCAGACAAGGATCAGGTAAAGGTGCGCCAGAAGTATGGGTAGCAGAGATTCGAGCAGGTCGCATTATGTATGAAATGACTGGTGTTGCTGCCGACGTAGCGAAGGGTGCTTTGGAGCGTGCTGCTTCGAAGTTGCCTATCAAGACGAAGATCGTTTGGCGATCTGGTAATCTTCTGTAGGCTGGTTGGGTTCAGGGAGCGAGAAAGATATGAAGCGTCAAGATTTATTAAAAGACATCCGCGGACAAAAGCCTGCTGAATTAAAAACACGGGCCAAATCTTTGGGTGAAGAGTTGATGAAGCTTAGGTTCCGCAAAAGCTCAGGGCAGCTTGAACAAGCCTACCGAATTGGTCAGGCAAAAAAAGAGCTAGCTAGAGTTTTAACCGAGCTTAACAAGGCTCAGGCTAAGTAACGAGAAGAGTAGAATATGGCAGAGAGAAAAGTAGATAACTCAACAGAAACCCGAGGGCGCGCAAAGGCTCGTGAGGGAATCGTCGTGAGCAACAAAATGCAAAAGACAGTAGTTGTTGCTGTTGAGCGTCAAGTGAAGCACGGCACTTATGGAAAATATGTGCGTAAGACCAGCAAGTATTATGCTCATGATGAAGCCAATGGTTGTGGCGTAGGCGACAGAGTTCGAATTGTTGAGACTCGCCCCCTCAGTAAGTTAAAGCGTTGGAAGATTGCCGAAGTGATCCGCAAGGCCGAGATTGCTGGCTAATTTGTTAGATTTAGGTGTCAGATATGATTCAGCTCAAATCAGTTTTAGATGTAGCAGATAACTCAGGTGCCAAACGCGTAGTATGCGTTAAGGTGCTTGGCGGTTCTCGTCGTCGTTATGCGACGATTGGCGATGTGATTGTGGTTGCAGTGCGAGAAGCAATTCCGAATTCGAAGATTGCTAAAGGCACCGTACATAAAGCAGTCATCGTGCGTACAGCTAAAGAGGTTGCACGCGACGACGGATCAACCATTAAGTTTGATGATAACAGCGCTGTGTTGTTAAATGCGCAGCAAGAACCAATTGGAACCCGTATATTCGGACCAGTTGCTCGTGAACTACGAAGTAAGAAGTTCATGAAAATTATTTCTCTTGCGCCTGAAGTGCTTTAATCGTGCCCAGAGAAACAGAGATTTGAAGAGGTAAGTTATGGCAGCCGATAGACAAAAACATACGCTACGCAAAGGTGACCTTGTGATGGTCATTGCAGGCGGCAATTCAGGAACCCGTCAAAACAAGGGCAAGACTGGTAAAATCGTTCGATTCATTGGCAGCGAACGCGTTATCGTTGAAGGGTTGAACTTTGTTGCTCGTCACCAGAAGCCGCAAGGCCCAAATCGCCCAGGTGGCAAGATAGCAAAAGAGGCTCCAATTCACGTGTCGAACGTAATGTTTTATGCCGAGAAAATTAAGCGCCCAGTTCGCCTTAAGCATAAAGCTTTAGCGGATGGCCGTAAGGTGCGAGGGTATATCGATCCGAGCTCAAAAGAGTTTGTTCAGATCGATGCTTAGTCTTAGAGCAAAGGTAGAGAGAAGAGGGAATTCCCATGAATCGAGTGCAAGAAAAATATAAAAAAGATGTTGTGCCAGCTTTGATGAAGCAGTTTGGGTATAGTTCCCCAATGCAAGTTCCTCGCCTGCTCAAAATAGTGCTGAACTCAGGTGTAGGTGAGATGACTCAGAACGGAAAAGCCATGGAGTACGCAGTGTACGCCATGACCCGTCTCAGTGGTCAGAAGCCAATGGTGACCAAGTCAAAGAAGTCAATTGCGAGCTTTAAGCTACGTGCAAACCTGCCAATTGGTTGTGTTGCGACTTTGCGTAGAGACCGTATGTGGGACTTCTTCGATCGCCTTGTTGCGGTTGCTTTGCCTCGCGTAAGAGACTTCCGCGGAACCCCACCTAAGGGATTTGACGGTCGTGGTAATTATACCCTCGGGCTTAAGGAACAAATTGTGTTTCCTGAAATCGAGATGGATAAGCTTGATAAGGTCCGTGGATTAGACATTACTTTTGTAACTACTGCCAAGACCGACGAAGAAGGGCGGGCTTTGCTTACTCAGTTAGGCATGCCGTTTCGTAACTAAGTTTTTTTGAGAGAAGGATTCCTGTGGCTAAGAAATGTTTGTTGATCAAAGCGGCAAGTACACCAAAGTTCAAGGTACGTAAATACACACGCTGTCAGGCCTGTGGGCGTCCTCGTGCAGTGTATCGAAAGTTTATGCTTTGTCGCATTTGCTTCCGTGATTTCGCCCATAAGGGCCTCATCCCGGGAGTTGTTAAGGCTAGCTGGTAGTACGGTTGGCTGAGCGGGAGATTAACTAAGTTTCGTTTTGAAGAATTGGATGAGCATATGAGAACTGACCCTATAGCTGATTTATTGACTCGAGTGCGCAATGCGCAGCGTACAGGCCACCGTGTCGTACGTATTCTTAAGTCCAATATGGCTGCAAGCATTTTAGAAGTGTTGAAGTCAGAGGGATTTATTGAAGGCTTCGAAGCACGCTCGGTTGAGGGCGAGGTTCGTGAAGAGTTTGAAGTGTTCCTTAAGTACTACAGCAGCGGCCAACCTGCATTGTCGACCTTGCGTCGAATGAGCAAACCAGGATGCCGTTCATACGCTGGCTCAGATGAGCTTCCGAGTATTGAGGGCGGATTGGGTATATCCATCGTTTCTACCTCTCAGGGCGTGATGTCTGATCGTGAAGCCCGCAAGAGAAAGATTGGTGGTGAGATTTTGGCAGTAGTGGGCTAGTTCCCAGGAGAGATTCGTATGTCACGTATTGGTAAACTTCCCGTTGCGCTCCCACAAGGAGTTAAAGCAAATGTGCAGGCGGGTGATATTATTATTGAGGGCCCAAAGGGTCGGCTTTCTTTTCGCCCCGCACACGGTGTGCAGGTAGCGGTTGAAGGCGGTAAAGTGATTGTGTCAGCACCAGAGTCGGTTACTAATGCACAATTAAAGGCAAATTACGGAACTGCTCGTGCCCGTATCAATAATATGGTCAAAGGCGTTTCCACCGGTTGGAAGCGAAGCCTTGAACTGAACGGAGTTGGATTTACAGCAAAGCTTGCTGGCCAGGCATTAACCCTTACCGTTGGTTTTTCGCACGAAGTAGTGATTGAGATTCCAAAAGAGGTAAAGTGCAACGTAACTAAGAACGTGATCGACCTTGACAGTGCTGATCGTGAGCTTGTGGGTCAGGTCGCAGCACGAATCCGTAAGGTACAGCCTCCTGAGCCGTACCTTGGCAAAGGAATTAAATACGCAGAAGAGAAGATTAGGCGTAAAGCTGGTAAAACAGGTAAAAAAGCATAACGCATAGTCGATAGACAGAACTCGGAGGAGCAAATGGCAATCAAATCAAAGAAAGTGCGAATTACGGCACGCGAACGCGTAAAAATCCGCATTCGCAAGAAAGTTTTTGGAGAGGCTTCACGCCCACGCTTAAGTGTGTTCCGCAGCAGCAAACACATGTATGCGCAACTTGTTGATGATATTTCGGGTAAAACCCTCGCATCTGCCTCTACTCTTGAAAAAGAAGTATGTGAGCGTATCGCGAGTGTTGATGTGTCCGAAGCAGCGAGCAAGGCAAAGAGCGTCAAAAGTGTTGCAGCAGCTCACGCAGTAGGCTTGGTTCTTGCCGAGCGTTCTAAGGAGCATAAGGTGACCCGAGTGGTATTCGACCGTAATGGGTTCGTATATCATGGTCGCGTGAAAGCTGTGGCAGAAGGTGCCCGAGCAGGTGGTTTAGAGTTCTAGTAAAGAGCGTTTGAGAGAGTATCTATGGGAATGAAGGATAGATTGCATCACCGTCGTGTTGGTGTTGAGCAGTGCGGAGAATTGAAGGATAAGACCGTCGCGATTAATCGCGTCGCCAAAGTAGTAAAGGGTGGTCGCCGCTTCAGCTTCAGCGCTCTCGTAGTAACCGGCGATGGCCGTGGCCATATCGGCGTCGGTTTGGGTAAAGCTGGCGAGGTTCCTGATGCCATTCGTAAGGCGTCTGAACAAGCTCGCAAGACACTCATAAAGATTCCTCTTCGTGGTGTGTCAGTTCCTCATCACGTACTTGGACAGTCAGGGGCTTCCTCAGTACTTATGCGACCAGCTCAGCCTGGTACTGGCGTAATTGCTGGGTCGGTAGTCCGATCAGTTATTGAAGCTGTAGGCATTAAGGATATTAAGACAAAGTGTTTGGGTTCAAGTAATCCGCACAATGTTCTTAAGGCTACATTAGACGGGTTGCTTAAGTTGAAGGAGCCAGAAGTAGTGGCCTCAATGCGTGGCACCACAATAGATGAGCTTGGCTACAAGCCTTTCTAGTTCAGATTTTTGGAGACGGATAGTATGGCAAAGGCAAAAGCAGGAGAGCGCATTAAAGTGCGTCTTACCCGAAGCTACATCGGACGCGATCAGATTGTTCGTGGCACGATCAAGGCGTTAGGACTGAATCGAATTGGAGATGAGCGCGAGCACACCTCCAACCCGGCCCTTTTGGGAATGATTCGCCGAGTTGCTCAAATTGTGGAAGTCACAAAAGCCTAATTACTCGAGCTGAAGTTAGTAAGGAAGGAATATGGAAATTTCGTTGTCAAGATTGGCACCACCAAATGGTGCTCGTAAACCAAGAAAGCGTGTAGGCCGTGGTGAATCATCAGGTCATGGTAAAACATCCTCACGCGGTGGTAAGGGACAAACAGCTCGCTCAGGCGGAGGCGTACGTCCAGGATTTGAAGGCGGTCAAATGCCTTTGTATCGCCGTTTGCCAAAATTCGGATTCCGTTCACGTCAACGTACACAAGGTGCAAACCAGTACAATGTCATCAACCTTTCCAAGTTAGAGTCATTTGATGCTGGTAGCACAGTAACCGCTGAAATGATCCTTGCCCGTGGTTATGGTAATCATAATCGCAGCAAAGCAGGCGTTAAAGTGCTTGGTACTGGCGCACTCACCAAGAAACTGCATGTGCAAGTGCATGCAATTTCGGCGAGCGCACGTGCGAAGATTGAAGCCTGTGGTGGTTCCGTAGAGATTCTCGGTGCACAGAAGGCTGCGTAGTTAAACGAATTGCTGCCTCAGTTGCCGCGCTCAATTAGTCATTTCGTCAGCTGGCCCGTAGAGGTAGTGATTCTAAGAATTCCTCTATTAGGGGAAATTTCCGAAGTATTTGGCTAGGGGGGAGATGCTCATGATTGGCGGACTTGGCGACGTAGGTAAAATTCCAGAGCTGCGTAAACGCATTCTGTTTGTGCTCGGCATGTTGGCGGTGTACCGCCTTGGAGTGTTTGTCTCCACCCCTGGAATTGATGTTGAAGCTCTCCGCAAATTGTTTGATACCGGTGACGGGACCTTATTCGGTCTCGTTAATATGTTCTCTGGTGGAGCGCTGGAGCACTTTTCAATTTTTACGCTGGGCATAACCCCATACATCAGCGTTTCAATTATTTTGCAGGTGTTAACGCCTACCATTCCCGCGCTTGAGCAGCTTAAGAAGGAAGGGGAGTCAGGACAGCGAATTCTCACGCGATACACTCGATACGGCACCATAGCGCTAGCGCTTGTTCAGAGTTTAATGATTGCCTATGGCCTTGAGAAACAAGGGCTCGTACACGCTCCCGGTTGGACCTTTAGATTAACCACCATGATGACCTTGACCGCTGGTACTGCATTTATCATGTGGCTCGGTGAGCAAATTACAGAGCGAGGAATTGGTAACGGAATTAGCGTTATCATTTTCGCAGGTATTATTGCGCGTATGCCTGAGGTTTTGGTGGAGACGGTAGCGCTTGCCAGAACAGGCGAAATTGCTCCGCTCACTATTTTGCTTTTGATTGTATTCAGTGTGCTTTCAACTGCGGCGATTGTTTTTGTCGAGCGCTCACATAGAAAAATTCCGATCCAATATCCACGTCGAATGGTTGGTCGGCAAATGGCTCAAGCGCAGACCACCTATATGCCACTCAAGGTAAACATGGCCGGAGTTATTCCACCGATTTTTGCCTCAGCTTTCCTCGTGGTTCCTGCCACAGTAGCTTCGTTTAGCGGAAGCGAAACTGTTCAAGAGTATATGGAGTATTTGCACCCGGGCACGTGGACCTACACGGTTGTGTTTGTCGGACTCATCATGCTCTTTAGCTTTTTCTATACATCAGTAATTTTTAATCCTCCCGATGTTGCTGAGAATTTGAAAAAACATGGTGGCTTTGTTCCTACCGTACGGCCAGGAAAACCTACCTCTGATTATTTCTATGATGTACTTGGTCGCATGACTTTGTGGGGAGCATTGTATATTTCTGCTGTATGTATTCTGCCGCAGCTAGTGTATTTGCACTTCGGCGCAACTTCATTTGCTCATGTGTTTGGTGGAACAGCAATCTTGATCGTGGTTGGTGTCACACTCGATACTGCAAGCCAAATTGAATCCCATATTGTTTCTCGAAACTACGAAGCTTTCATGAGTAAATCTTCAAAAGCTGGTGGCGGGATGGGCTCAATGTCCGGTATGCGGTCACGTCTTGTGCGCCGATAATTAATTCTGGATGAGGCAGACGATTATGCGAGTTATTCTGTTAGGTCCACCAGGGGCAGGAAAGGGAACTCAAGCACTTTTGCTTGCTCGCGATGCTCACATTCCTCACATATCAACTGGCGAAATTATGCGTTCGGCCGTTGCTGCACAAACCGAACTTGGTTTGCGAGTGAAGAAATTTTTGGACGGCGGAGAACTTGTTCCCGACGCACTGGTCATCGATCTAATTCGTGATCGCCTCAGCAAACCCGATTGTGCGAAGGGTTTTTTGCTGGATGGATTTCCGCGCACCGTTGATCAGGCAAAGGCGCTCACCTTGCTTTTGTCGCAGCTCAGCGCGCCAATTTCTCATGTAATTGAGCTTAAAGTTCCTGATTCTGTGCTTCTCGAAAGAGTGCGTAAGCGCGGTGAAGCCGGATCAGGACGCAGTGATGACAATGAGGCAGTTGTTGCAAAGCGGCTTCAGGTTTATTGGCAGCAAACTGCGCCCGTGACCCAGTACTACAAGGGTGAAAACGGAGTAATTGAGCTTGATGGGTTGGGGACAATCGAGGAAGTGCATGCCCGCATACTTTCGACGGTTGGAATGAGTTAGTGATAAGATACTGAAATAATTGAATAAATTATTTCAGTATGGTTTTGGGCAATTTTTAGTTTTTTTTCGATTGACATAATTTCACAAAACGATGTCAACCACTTGAAGTTGTTTTGTGGACTCGGTAATATGCAGCGCTCCGAAAAAGGGTGAAAAAAATGCGTTTTTTTCACCCGGCAGGGCTCGCGCTCTGCCCCCGGGTCGTATTGCCGTTAGGTCATAGAGCCCCTGGGTGATGTGCTGTATTATTTCTCTGTAATTCAGAGGTATTAGGCACACAGTACGGGTTGGGTTCATTTTGAACGAGAAGGAGTTTGTCTTGAAAGTTCGAGCGTCCGCAAAACCGATTTGTGCTTACTGCAAAGTTATCCGTCGCAAGGGTAAAATTTACGTTGTGTGCAAGCGCACGCCGAAGCATAAGCAACGTCAAGGATAGGCGAGTAGAAAGTTTTTTTGATCGAAGAGGATAGTTGGCATGCCACGTATCGCTGGAGTTGATTTGCCCCGTAACAAGCGAGTTGTTGTTGGGCTTGGGTATTTATTCGGGATCGGTCGTTCCCGTTCAGAAGAAATTCTAAACGAAGCAAAGATTGATTTTAACACACGCACTGACAATTTGACCGAGGACGAAGTCGCACGAATTCGCGCGATTATTGAAGCTCGTTTCAAAGTGGAAGGTGATTTGCGTCGTGAAGGCCAAATGGCGGTGAAACGCCTGATGGACATGGGATGCTACCGTGGATTGCGTCATCGTAAGAGCTTGCCAGTGCGCGGCCAACGTTCACGCACCAATGCACGTACTCGCAAGGGCCCACGTAAGGCTCCTGTAACGGGCAAGAAAATAGCTCCACGCAAGTAACATAGATTTTATATAGATGAGGAGTGAGCTTTGAATACCGAAGTTCAAAAACCAGTAGTTCGTAAGAAGAAGACACGCAAGAATGTTCCTGTTGGAATTGCTTACGTGCATGCAACCTTTAACAACACGATTGTCACGATTACGGATCCTTCGGGCGCCGTTATTGCGTGGTCAAGCTCAGGCGCAAATGGGTTTAAGGGCTCAAGAAAGTCAACTCCATTCGCCGCTCAGGTAGCTGGTGAATCTGCTGCACGCAAGGCAAAAGAAGTAGGCGTGCGTTCAGTAACCGTATTTGTGAAGGGCCCTGGTTCAGGTCGCGAATCTGCTTTGCGTGCTTTGCACCAAGCTGGTTTGAATATCACCTTGATCAAGGATACCACACCAGTTCCTCATAACGGCTGCCGCGCGCGTAAGAGCCGTCGCGTATAACTTTTTTTCTGAGTAGGGTTTAATTATGGCAAAGTATTGTGGCGCCGCATGTCGGATGTGCAGACGAGAGGGTGAGAAGCTCTTTTTGAAGGGAGAGCGTTGCTACTCGAATAAGTGCGCGGTTGAGCGTCGCGAAGGAGTTCCTGGTCAACACGGCAAGGGACGTCAGGCATTTTCAGATTATAAAGTACAGCTTCGTGAGAAGCAGAAGGTAAAGCGCATTTACGGCATGCTCGAGAAGTCATTCCGTTCTGCATACGCCAAAGCTTCAACTGCAAAAGGCGTGACTGGTACAGAGATGCTCGTCATTTTCGAACGTCGCTTGGACAATATTGTGTACCGCCTTGGTTTCGGCGCATCCCGTCGTCAATCACGCCAGATGGTAAATCATGGCTTAGTATTGGTGAATGGTCGCAGGGTGACCATCCCATCCTACCAAGTGAACATGGGCGATGTTGTTGAGGTACATGAGCGCAGCAAGCAGGACATGACTGTTCAGGCATCGATGTTGGCTGCCGAGAGTCGCGTTATTCCTGAGTGGCTCTCATTGGACAAGGCTAGCGTAAAGGGCACCATTAATGCCTTGCCAAGCCGTGCACAAATGACACAGTCAATTAATGAGCAGCTTATCGTTGAGTTGTATTCACGATAATCAGCGACCCGTTTTTGTCTAAAATTTTAGATTCTTTGAGAGTGAGGCATGAAAAAAGTTAGTCTCCGCGATTTGATGAAGCCAAAGCGTATCGAAGTTGAAGGTGCAACCACCGACGACCGTTATGGTAAGTTTGTCGCTGAACCGCTCGAGAGAGGGTTTGGTATGACGCTTGGTAACTCTTTGCGTCGAGTGCTTTTGTCGTCGCTTCAAGGCTCGGCAATTACCTCAATGCAGATTGAGGGCGTGATGCATGAGTTCTCAACTATCCCTGGCGTTGTTGAAGATGTAACTGAGATTGTACTTAATCTTAAAGAAGTTGTTTTGCGACTTGAAGACAAGGAAGAGGCTCGCGTCAGAATTGAGGCTTCTGGCCCTTGTGAAGTTACCGCAGGAATGATTTCTGGAGATCCTTCAGTTACCGTAATTAATCCTCACGCTAAAATTGCAACCCTTGCAGAAGGCGCAACTTTGAAGATGGATTTAACGGTGAAGGTTGGACGCGGTTATGTTCCTTCCGAGAAGAACCGAGTTGAAGATGCTCCGATGGGGACCATGTTCATTGACGCGCTTTTCTCTCCAGTGCGTAAAGTGAACCATGCTGTAACCAATGCACGCGTCGGTCAGCGCACAGACTATGACAGTCTTGAGATGGAAATCTGGACCAACGGAAGTATTGATGCCCGCTCAGCTATTGCGCAGGCAGCACATATTCTTGTTGACCAGCTTAGCCTGTTTGTTGGCGAAGGCTTGGTACTTGAGAAAGAAGAGCCAGTTATCAACGAGCCTAAGCGTAAGCTTAACGAGAATCTTTTCCGTCGCATTGACGAAATTGAGCTCAGCGTACGTAGTGCAAATTGTCTTGAAAACGCTGACATCAAGTATATCGGTGAGCTTGTACAGCGCACTGAAGCTGAGATGCTCAGAACAAAAAATTTTGGTCGTAAGTCATTAAACGAGATCAAAGAGATTTTGACCGAGATGGGTCTTTCATTGGGAATGAAGCTTGATGAGTTCCCAGCCCGTAAAGATCTTGATGCAATGAAGGAGCAGACCGACCACTAGCAGATTTTGCGAAGTGGACTTGTAGTCGGAAGGAATAGAATATGCGACATGGAAGTGGATACAGAAAGTTTCAGAAGAGCACAGCTCATACCCGTGCAATGCTTCGTAATTTAACTACCTCGGTTATCGCGCACGACAAGTGTGAGACCACGGTTGCTAAGGCAAAAGAAGTGAAGCGTTTGGTTGACAAGCTTATTACCTTGGCAATCACCGATACTCTTGCAAATCGCCGTGCTGCTTATTCCTACCTTACCAGCAAGGATGCAGTTCAAAGATTGTTTAAGGAAGTAGCTCCTCGGTATAAGACCCGCAAGGGCGGATACACCCGAGTAGTGCGTACTCGTACCCGCCATGGTGATGCTGCTGAATTGGCAATAATCGCTTTGGTTGGCCAAGACGAGGGGAAAGCTCAGGCCACGGCTCAGTAGCGGTGGACGGGGCGTAAAGCTAGCGAGCTTGCGTTACCCTCAAGTTATTCGGGCTGCGGTTTGATTCAAATCTTCCGCAGCCCGTTTTGCGTTTATCGGTTCTAGATTACGTAGTTTTAGTTGAAGAGGAGCATATATGGGAATGTTTTCTGGCAAGAAAATATTGGTCATGGGCGTAGCCAACGAACGTAGTATCGCTTGGGGCATTACCCAGGCCTTACAGAAAGAAGGTGCCGAGATTGCACTGACCTACATGAATGAAGCCATCGAAAAGCGCGTACGACCATTGGCTGAAGAGGTAGGCTGCACGACCGTGCTTCCCTGCGATGTACAACGCGATGCCGACCTAGATACGCTCTTTGGTGAAATTGAGAGCCGCTGGGGTGGACTGGACGGAATTGTGCATTCGTTGGCCTTTGCAGATCGCGAAGATTTGCAGCGTCCATTCTCAAAAACAACTCGGGAAGGTTTTCGATTGGCGCTTGATGTTTCTGCCTATTCATTAATTGCCCTCGCAGGAAGAGCTGAGCCTTTAATGGCCAGCCGCGGCGGTGGCTCTATTTTGACTATGTCGTATCTTGGCGCTCAGCGAGTAGTTGAAAACTACAACATCATGGGAATTGCAAAAGCTGCTTTGGAAGCGAGCGTCAAATATCTTGCTGCTGACCTTGGGCAGAAGAATATTCGAGTGAATGCGGTTTCTGCTGGACCAATTAAGACACTTGCAGCTTCAGGCATTCCCCAGTTTAAACAAATGTTAACTTCTTTTGCTGAACGCGCACCTCTACGTCGCAATGTGACTCAAGAAGATGTGGCCCAAGCTGCGCTTTTCTACTTAAGTGGCATGAGTGCAGGAATTACCGGTGAAGTTACTTACGTAGACTGCGGATTTAATGTGCTTGGGGTATAACGCCTCAGCGGAGAGTTCCATGAGTAAGTCTAGTTCTGAAATGCTCGCCTTGGCCGATTCTGTGCTTCAGGAGCATGACGCCGACCAGTTTGTAACTTTATTAGCCGCTTACGTGGAGTCCTTTGAAGGTTGGTTCGCAGCGCTGCCAATAGATAATCTTGATGCATCCAGCCCGGAAGAGCTTGCGCTCACCAAGGCTGTTGTTGAAAAACATCAAGAAATTACGAAAGCGGCAGAGCAGCTCCAACTTAAAACCAGCGCAGATTTGAAGATTTTAAAAATGCGCGGCAAGCAAATTATGGCCTACGCGGACCAGTTACCAAAGCGAATCAGCGTACATGCTCATCGCAAAGGCTAGCTGTTAACCGCCGCTCCTTTGCCTTAAAAATCGACCTTTCTACGTAAGGCTCTGGCTGCGTGGCGGGTTGGCTGTTTTCTATAAAATTTACTATATATGCACAGGGTTGTTAGTTGGTAAGCTTTGAATGTCTTAAGTTCAAGCAAGGCTATACCTGCCATTACTGGGGAGCTATGAACATTCGATTTGGTCTGTCCTTTCTTCTGCTTTCTGTTCTTTGCCTTTTTGGCTGTGGCTACTCGTTTCAGGGAGGCGGGACGGTGCTGCCTCCTGACGTGCGTCGTGTTGCCATCCCGCTTGTAGTGAATAATTCCCCCGAGGCTGGACTCTCTACCGTAGTGACCGAGGCTTTACGGGATCAATTTGAACGATATGGAGTGTTGACCATCGTTGAAGACGATGCGGATGCTGACGCTATTTTGAGGGCGCGTATTGTCAAAGTAACTCGCGAATCAAGAACCAGCACCTCAGACACCGACACCGCGTTGCAATTTGATACCGTGCTTACGTTAGCAGCCGAACTTCAACGCATGAACGGACCAATCCTTTGGCGTGATAACAATATTCAGGTGTCCCGAGCTTTTGGTACTACAAGTGGCGTTATTGTCACCTCATCAGCAGATTTTGCATCAGGCTCGCTGGGAGCCTCAGACCTTGGCTCGCTTGAAAATCGCGAGGTTGCGCGTGGTCAAGAACAAGAGGCACTACGTGCTTTGGCCGAACAGGCAGCCAGACAAATTTACGATGAGGCGGTTGCCCCCGACTTTTAGTGCAGACACCTGCATCAACCAAATTACCGTATCTCGAGAACTATTCGCTTCGTTCCCGCTTTGTGGCTGCGGGCCTCGTCTTTTTTGTAGCCCTTATTTGGTTTAATCATCTTGCCCAAGCTCGGCTCCTCGATGGGGATGAAGGCTTTTACGCCATGGCTGCAAAGCTTGTGGCGGCAGGGAGGCAGCCGTATCTTGATTTCTTTTACCCCCAGGCACCGGTGTTGCCGTATCTGTATGCGTGGGGCGCCCAAGCGCTTGCTCAGCTCGACTGGCAGGGATTACGCATGCTCAGCGCTGTGGCAGCGGCTGGAAGCACCAGTGTTGTGTTTATGTGGGCAGCGCGTGCCTTTGGCTTTGGCGCGGCCATAGTAGCGGCGCTACTCTGCGCGTTTCATCCGTTAGTGCTCAGTGAGTTTACCCTTGTAAAATCGTATGCGCTCACGAGTTTGTTGTTGCTCAAGGCAGGCTATGTGGCGGTATTTGCAACTTCGCCGTTGTGGTTTGTGTGTGCAGGGCTGCTTTTTGGATTGGCCGTCGCATGCCGGCTCTATGTGGTGCTGCTCTTGCCAATTCTTTTTGCTTATCTTTTTTTCTGCAAAGGGCAGCCACGGCAACTTTCTCGCATACTGCATTTTACGCTTGGGTGTATGCTCGGGCTACTTCCAGTTTTGTACTTCTGGATAGCTGACCCGACGGCATTTCAGTTCAATAATTTTGTCTATCACTTTAGTCGAGACGAGAATTCATACTCAGAACAGCTGCTGCATAGAATTCACGTATTGTTTGTTACATTCGGCTTGAGAGAGTCCCCTGAAGTTAATCATTTTTTATTCTCCGGGCTTCTTGGGTTGGGGCTTTTCAGCGTGCTGCGCAGAAATACTGCTGCTTTTTTACCAGTTTTAATTGGAGTGACGTTGGTATTGGTAAGTCTTTTACCAAGTCCGCCATATGTGCAGTATTTTAGTCTCGCAGTCCCTTGGTTGGCCATTGGCGCAGCTGCTCTTGTTGGTCGGGGGAGTGCGCGCAGCCTGCTGGCAGTTTTTCTGGTGATTATCTGCGCAAGCATGCCCGTTTTAAAAAAGTATGAGGCTTTAACACAAAGCGGTGAGGGACTTTTAGGGATAGAGCCTGAGCACGCCGAAAAGTACTCATTAGCTGCAGTTCGTGAAGCAAACCAAAACATACAGAATTGGTCGGGAGCAGGTGCAGAAGTGCTTGCCTTGTGGCCGGGGTACTTGGTGGATGGTCCCGTTTGGCCTGTGGCGGGTTTTGAGAATCAATTTGCACACAAAATTGCATCGCGGTTTACTGGCGCTGCTCAGCAGAAGCGGTTTCATCTTTCAACACTGCGAGCTGCAAAAAGTATTGCCATGAAGCAAACGCATAAAGTGATTGTTGCTGATGGAATTTTTTCGGTGCCGCTTACCCCGGTATTAAACTCGGCAGATTTTGAATGCACGGAGAGGGGAGGCGCGATTTTGTGTCGGTCGGCGAAGCCCCAACATAGGGCAGGATAACCAGTTCTCCGTGAAGGAGTTAGTTTTGGCAAAATCAGTAGATGAACTCGACTTTCTCATGTTTCTGTTCGTCGGCAAAATGCGTTCAGACGAGGCGCGAGGCTCGTGGGTCGACTGCTTGTCCGCCGTAGCAGTGCGGAGGCGGGAGGGGTGCTAAACGCACCTCGCAGGGAGGCCCCGAGACTCGGAACAAAGTATGAACGCAACGAAAAGCGCTTAAATATATTGCAAGGAATTGAGCTCGAAATCGCTTCTTCCTTGCAATTATCTTAGGCCCCTTTCGAGCTCAACTTCCGGCAATTAAAAGCGTTTTTCGGTTTTTCCCGACGAACTAACCAAACAAAAAAAGCAGGCTCGAAATTTTCGAGCCTGCTTTTGCAGAATCGCCTTATGAAAGGCAACTAGGCTTTCTTAGCAGCCTGTGTCTTAGCAGCAGTTGCCTTTTCGCCAGCCAGGGCCTTGTTCACATACACAGCCAAGCGGCTTACTTTGCGGCTTGCGTTGCGTGGGTGATACAATCCACGACCAGAGGTGGTTGAGATCAGCTTTTCAGCAGATTTCAACAACTCTAAAGCTTTGGTTTTCTCGCCAGCTTCAGCAGCTACGCGTGTTTCTTTGATAGCATTACGAACAGCAGCTCTTTGCGTACGGTTACGATCGCGACGCTTGAGGCTTTGACGGTGGCGCTTAATCGCCGACTTATGATTAGCCATTACAGACTCCACTAAACGAATTGAGGCTAAAAAGGATACCAGCTCCGAGCCAGAAAGACAAGCATCTGGGCCCTATTTGTATCAATAATACTAGTGGGTTATGCAGGCAAATACGAGCCCCAGTAACCCTATCAAGTACCTGGAACTGCTAGTCTTTGCTCTGTTTACGCGGGAAAAACTCCTCGCTCCATGACCGCGTAGCGCCGGTTTGTCCCTGATAATGTCCTCGACCACCTTCGCCGTAGGCTACTTCGGGGGCCGATTCCATAGTCAGAAATACGAGCTGGGCAATACGCATTCCAGAGGTGAGCACGCGTGGCCAGGGGCCAAGATTTTGTAATTCTAGGGTTACTTGGCCCTGAAAGTTACAGTCAATCCAGCCGCTGAGGCTGTGATTTAACCAAAGTCTTCCTAGGGAGCTTTTGAGTTTAAGATCGGCAACCACATCGCGCGGCATTTTGAGGTATTCTCTGGTCGTAGCCAAAATAACCTCACCCGGATACAGCGTAATTGAATCGCTCTTACTCTCTTCTGGGTCCCGAGTGGGGCATACCCATTCATTTCCAAGAGTCACGTCATAGCTGGCAGGGTTAATTTGCTCCGGATTAAACGGAAGTATGCCGCCGCTTTTGCCAAATTCACGAATCCAATGGTCTGGTTTGATCATAGTGTGAGCTGCTATAACGGAGCTGAATTAAAAAAGCAATCAAAACTAAAGGGCGCATGTCCAAAGATGTAGGGCACTTATTTAATCAGGTTTTGTTGGTTGAAGATGACAGCGGGCATGCCTTGCTTATTCGCCGTGCACTTAAAGATTATGTTGGTCAAATAGCACATGTCGAGACGGTGAAGGCCGCGCTTGAAGCGGCACAAAATGTAACTCCGGCACTCATAATCTCAGATCTTAATTTACCCGACAGTGGGGGACCAGGCGAACGCAGGCTAGCGCATGTTGCGCAGCTATTGCAGGCCTATCCGCAGGTGCCCATTATTGTGTTGACCTCTTCAACAGCTATAGATGACGCCGTTGAAGCCATGCGCCTTGGTGCCAAAGATTTTCTGGTTAAAAACTTTGATGCAGATTTTAAATCGCTGCTGGGCATGTCGTTGTCGCGTGTTGCCACCGCCGAATTTCTTGCGCGGGAAAGCAGACGCTTACAGGCCGAAATGGCGGCGCTGCGCCTTGCCATAGAAAACGGTGAAGATGGTTTTGCTCTGTTAAATGCAGAAGGGGCAGTAATGTACTGCAATAATGCGTTTCAATCGTTCGCCACTTTTTGTGGGGGAAACGCAACCCGAGTGCATGAGGTTTTTGGCGAACGAGTGCAGAAGCGGGCGCAGCTTTTGGCTAGTATTGAAAAAGCCCTCGCACAAACAAAAATTGGCACAACCTTCAGCACAGAACTGTTGCATCAGGACCACGCTAATCGAGCCTTTGAAATTCATATTTCTGTGGTAGGGGGCGAACGCCAGACAGCTACATTTGTCGTGTGGGTCAAGGACACCAGTGAGCAAAAACGCCGCGAAAAGTTTCAGCGCGAAATATTGTCAACCACGACCCACGATCTAAAGGGGCCCCTGGGAGCAATTGTAATTTCAAGTGAGCTCTTGGGAGATTTAGTTTCCGAGCCTGGTAAAGCGCGTGAGCTTGTACTGCGCATTGCGTCGTCCGCTCAGGGAGCAATTAATCTAATTGATGAATTTTTGAGCGCACGGCGTATTCAAGAGGGAAACTTTATTCTGAGACCCACCAAACAGAATATGCTTGCGCTTGTGGAAGAAGGTGTTGAAGGTCAACGCGCAATAGCCCAGGCCAGAAAGATTGAGTTGGGTATCGTGGCTTCAAAAGGCGAGCCACATGTATTGATTGACCGTATGGGTTTTTTGCGTGTGCTTGGAAATTTACTCAGCAACGCTCTGAAATTCACCCCCAAAGATGGGCGGGTGCAAGTGGAAGTTGAGCTTGGAGCTGAGGAGGTGCACGTCCGCGTGCGTGACTCAGGCCCCGGTATGGAGCCCAGTGAAGTGCAAAAGGTTTTTCAGCGATTTTCGCGCCTTGAAAAGCACCGCGAGGTGGCAGGCACAGGACTCGGATTGTTTGTAGTAAAAAGCATAGTGAGTGCGCACGGCGGGCAGGTGAGCATTGAAAGTCAGCTTGGCGCCGGAACTGTGTTTGACGTGGCCCTGCCGAGAAATCCTCCAGTAAATGAGCGCGGGGAGTTAATTTGTTTAGATTTTATTTGAGGTCTCTACTTTGTGAGCACCCGGCTGTCTCTTTGCATGAGCCGGGGAGTTCGCCGGACTCAAAAATAGGTTCCTTCTATGCCCGAAAGTACTCATTTATACACCGTAGCCGCCGTAGGCGTTATAGCAGTTTCTATAGTCCTATTTGGAAGGATTAGAGGTAGAGGGGCATTGACTGCCTCACCAAAACGAGTGACATTTTCGGACAAGCAGCTTACGGCTCTGCGCTCGCTGTGGCATTGGTACAAAACCAGTTCTCAGCCAGCAGTAGACCCGCTGAGTGGGCTCTCAACCGCACAAATAGCCGATTTGGTTCAAAAGTGTGGACTTGTTGAGAGTGCTCAGTCTGGCTTGGAAAAAAAAGAGGCTGTGAGCATTGAGAAACGAGCGCTCGCGCTTGGAATGAACGAGATGCAATCTCAAATTTTGGTAGGGATGCTGGTTCGTAAGCTAGGCCCAGCGCATCTAGGCTCGTAAATTTGGAATTAGTTTTTTTAGTTCGTGCACAGTACTCTGGAGATTTAATCATATGTTTCGTCGCTCACTCTTCCTTGTTGCCATTGCGTTAGTTTCTTTGTGCTTTGTAGGCTGTGGCCCTCGCGGTGAGACCAAAACTCTTGATGAAGTGCTGGCCAATGCAAAATTGCGCTTTGTAAAAGTTGGAATTTCAGGAAGCTCTCAGGAAGTGCAAGGCATTTTGGGAGAAGTGCAGAAGAATTTAGAAACCATGGCCTCTGGAGATGTAAGCAGCGCTGTGCCAGCACTAGAAACTATAGCTTCAAGCCTCAATAGCCTTGTTTCCAAGTCGGGCTACACGGTGCGCCCGAGCATGGGTGAAATAATGGCCCAGTATCGTGCTTTAGCCGAGCAAGCAGGGCATGGTTCGGTGAGCGCAGCCCAGCTTAAGTTACTCGCTGCCCGCACCTATGAGCTTATTGCTTCCGAGCTTGAGACCACCCGTTTTGGGGTATAAGGCCAAAGAGCGAACGCTGGTTTAATTGATGACCAGCTTCACCATAAAAATGCTGGCATTTTCAGTAGATATGCCATGCTTCGCGCTGCGTATAAGTTCCCATAACAAAGCTAGAGGATCTCTTATGGCAGGCATCACAGTAAGCCGAATTATACTCACGCTCTTAGTCGGTTGCGTCAGCATTCCTGGTCTCACTCTGCCTCGTCTCACTCTGGCAGATCCCCTTAAAGAATTACTTGTTTCGCCTGAAATGCAGGCCTTCGAGCGCAATCGCAGCGGCGAAGATATTAACGGCCCCAAATGGCTTAAACCCGGAACCGAGTTTGCTGCACTGTTTACCATTGCGGAAGGGTATCTCGAACTAAATACCTGGGTTGCACCTGCGACCGGACTGTACGTCGGCGGTCAGCAGTCCGGAGCACAGATGCACGAATATGTAGAAGCTGAGCGAGTGTATTCGGCTGCAAATGTGGCAGATGTGCGCGTGCGAATTTTAGTGCCGCATCCAAAATATGCCTCCATGCTGCCCTTTGGGCTTGTGCATGCATTTGCCGAACTTGAACCACCGATGCTTCGTTTTGAGAACCAAGAGCAGATTGAAGTGCGAGGGAGAAAGGCAACTTTATATACGTTAAAAAATGGTTCCTGCTCGCTCATTTTTAAGATTACGAAAGGTGCGCTGGTGCAGCTCGCTCAAAATGAGTGCCGAAGTCTTAAAGATCTTGTTAGTTTGGCAGAGACGCTTGATATTGCGCGCTTAGAACGAAAATTACATTCCTAATGCCGCGTGGCAGGCCTACTTTGCTGGAGGCTGCTCACTGTCGCTCTCGCCATCTTCCTCACCTGGCTCCGCGCGTGTCGTTTTAAGACGTTTACGAAGTCGACCAAGACGAGTAGCAGGCCCTTTGCTGCGTTCGATACAGAATTTTTCCATGGCTTCAATTAAGCCGTCTTCTCCGCCTTTTGCGAAGGTTTTGGCAAGTTCAGCCGAGCGACGCAAGGTTCCCATGGCTTTTGGAATTTCGCGCTTCGCTGTTTCAAACTGCTGCGCCTGGCGCATAATTGTGGCGGTTTTATCTAAACTGGACATCATGATAGCAACCAGCGCCTCATTTCTGTCTTTGGCTTGAAGCACTGCATCGGAAATCGGATCGCCTTTAGTCGCCATGGCAATGGCGAGTTCAAGAGTGTCGGCAGTGAAGGGCTTACAAAGATAACCGCGGGCACCCATGATCAGCAAATCGAACACATCGTCTACATTAGGCTGATATGATGAAGGAATCGCAATTGTTTGGCTGTCAATCTCAAGCACCTTTTTAAGGAACTCTTGAGTAGGCATGTTTGTTTTTTTCGCATCAAAAATAATGTGCGTAAATCGGCGGCCCTGAATTTTTTCGATGGCTTGCATGTGATTTGGTACGTCGCTTACACCGCCATAACCTAAGTTTTTAATGGCTGTACGCATGTTGTTGCGATCGTTAGGCTCCGTCTCCACGATGAGCACGGAGGCTTTATTTCGCTCTACGGTGGTTAGGACGACTGGGGACTCTTCACCTGGAAACATGATTATCGCTCTTCTTAACAATTCGTTAGCCGGCGGGTGATTGCGAGCCGCTATGCTCACTCAACCCTGCCTGGGCGATGGGGAACTCCTCGTACTAGGGGAATATCGGATTAGCCCATATTTTCCTTAAACAAATCGCGGGGAAATTTGGCCTTTGGCCGGACAAAGGAGCCCGGCACCAGCTAATTCCCAAATAGGCCCAGTCTAACCTACTAATTTTTCTTAGTTTTTAATTCAGTTCAGACAAGGCTGAAATTCGCGCTGCCAAGGCCACCGACTTAAGGAGATGCCGATCGACAGACTCCCCGAGCCCTTTGGGGCCTTGAGAAGCCTGGGTAAGGCGATTAAGCACCCGATGCGGAGCCTTCAGGTCCAACTCTGACTTCTGGAGCAGTTCTATGGCAAATTGGTCGGCCTCGATTTCGGCATGAGTATCAAGGTGCGCCGCACCATGAGCAAAAAGTGCTTGGTAACTCCTATTTTTGGGGCTTTGCAGCGGCGAACGGGCCAAATGACCTAACTCGTGACCCAGTACATACACCATTTCCGATTTTTCTGTGACCGCCCCCAATAAGCCAGTAGTCAGGGTTAAACGCCCATTCTTGCCCATATAGGCGTTAAGCTCTGGATCGTGCACGACGTGAATGGTTGGTGTGGCGCGGAGCTCAGACGGTGACACCTGGAGTAGGAGGGTGACAAGCAGATACTCCCAAGCAGGCACTTTGGAGCGCGCTGAAACCAAATCGCTTGAGAGGTCGGTTTGTGGAGCGCAGACAAGAAAACTTTCGGCAAATGCCCTAAGTGGAATGACAGTACTCAAAATGAAAGCGAACAAAAGAAGAGCAGAACGTGAGTGTTTGAGGCTTTTTATGAATGTTACCCGTTTTTGTTCACGTCTCTTCAAAATGCACCCCCTAACAACAGGATTGCTTGTATGTTCTGTAGTCTTCACTTCTTGAGAGTCTTTTTCAGGGGCGACTGATGCTCTTGTCGGCTCTTTTTAAAAGATGCTTTTGGTTTTGGGGCCAAAAAATGCCGCCACACGCTGGCCGAAACTCTCGAAATATTGGAGCAATTGTGGAGGTTTAGCCGTCCATATTTTTATGAGCTTTTTGAGGCTGGGTTTAAAGAATGAGTGTTCAAACTAAAATCTGGGCGCGGTGGGTTGTGCTCTCAGAGCATCAGCCGTATGAAAGTGGGGAGATGCCAAAGAGCTAGCCTCTTCGACATCAAGAAACGAGGGGAGGTGTAGGTAGTGTCATCAAAACAAGTTCAGGAAATCCGGTCTGACATGAAAAAAATCTTGGCCCGACTGGATGAGCGTTGGCTCACTGTTGCGAGTCGAGAAGTTTCTGAACAGCTGACTACCATTCTCGATGTTGATATCCCCCAAGAAATTGAACATATCTTGGCCTGGGTTTCACACTTCCCGGGTGAAGTGGACCTCTCAGAGTTCATATCAGAGCAGTTGGATAAACGATCAGTTTATTTGCCGCGCTCACTGGCGGACCGCAGTATGAGCTTTGTCTCAGTCGGCAAAGATTGGGTTAACTCAATGGAATCGGGCCATTTTGGAATTCCGGAGCCAAGTTCTGAAACTGGAGTTTTATACGATTTTGCAAATGCACCACAAACTGTGGTCATTGTGCCCGGCCTTGCCTTTGACGCCACAGGGAATCGGGTTGGACGGGGCGGGGGATATTACGACCGCTTTCTTGCGCGGGCGGGCATGCAGCCAGCTATAAAAATTGGCGTTTGTTTTAGCCTACAGATGATTCCAAAGGTGCCCAGTCGCTCCCACGACATCACCATGGACTGGGTTTGCCACGAAAGAGCAGCACTACGGACAAGTCTCGATTATGACGATAGGTATGACGAGTAACGGCCTCTAAACTAAACGAGGCCCAAAAAACATAATATGTACGGGCCTTTAACTATACCCATTATTGTTCTTTTGGCACTCGCCACCGGCGCAGCACTGGGCCAGTTCTGGCGTGTGCGTTGGATGGGCCTGCGTATTCAGCGGCACGCCCGCAGAATTCTTGCCGACGCCGAACGCAAGGGCCAAGCCCGTGTGCTCGATGCCGAACTAAAAGCCAAACAAATTCTCTTAGATGAAAACAAACAATCCAAGCGCGATTTAGAACTTCAACGTCAACTGATTGCCGAACGAGAGCAGACCCTGGAGCAAAAACAAAAAAGTGTAGAACTACAAACTCAAAAACTTGCAGAACTTGAACTCAAAATACAAAACCAAGCTCAAGAGCTTAAGGCCCAAGAAGCAGAACTTGCCAGCGAAAAAAACCAGTACCAAGAAAAATTAGCCAAATTGTCGGGCCTCTCCGTACAAGCCGCGAGAGACCTCGTATTAGAAACAGAAAAAAAATCCATACAGTCTTTGCTTTTGGCCCAATCGGCCAAAGCCATTCAAGAAGCCGCGCAGAGTGTTGAGACTGAGGCACGAGCCATATTAGTGCAAAGTATGGAGCGCCTTGCGCAGCAGATCGCGCATGAAAAATGCGTCACCCTGCTTCCCCTTAAAGATGATGATATGAAGTCTCGCATTATTGGACGCGACGGCCGCAATGTGCGCGCCTTTGAAAGTCTGACAGGGGTTGACGTGTTGCTAGAAGAAATTCCAGGGCAAATCATGCTTTCCAGTCACCAGCCTCAGCGCCGTGAAATTGCGCGCAGAGCACTAGAGCTATTAATGGCCGATGGCCGAATTCAGCCGTCTCGAATTGCGCAAGTTGTGGAACAAGTATCAAAAGAACTCGAAGAACAAGCGCTACACACAGGCCAAGCCGCCGCCGCTCAAGCTGGAGTGCAGGGACTAGACCGCGCAGCATTAGAGCTCCTTGGACAATTAAAATTTCGCGCCAGTGCATCACAAAATGTGCTTGAACATTTAATTGAGTGCGCCAATCTTGCCCGTTTAATGGGGGCCGAACTTGGACTTCCAGACAAGCAACGACAGCAGTTTGTGCGGGCAGCTTTTTTGCATGACATTGGTAAAGCCGCCTTTGATCACAAAGGACTGTCTCACGCGTTAGCTGGCGCTGATTTTTTAAGGGCGCAAGGCGAAGACCAAGTTGTTGTTAATGCCGTAGCCGCCCATCACAAAGAAGTTGCCGACGAATCCCTCATTGCGCCGCTACTGCGCATTGTTGACGCCATATCCGGCGCACGCCCTGGGGCAAGACGAGAAGATTTGCAAGCAACACTCAAGCGAATGGCTGACATGGAAAAAATTGCGCTTGAATTTAAAGGTGTGGCCCAAGCCTATGTGTACCAAGCGGGGCGAGAGCTGCATGTTGCCGTGAAATCGGAAGAGGTCAGCGATAGCCAAACCGCAGTATTGGCGCACCAAATTGCAGTTGCCTTAGAGCAGCATTTACGCTCAGGAGCCCCCGTTCGTGTCTCCGTTGTGCGAGAGGTGAGAGCTCAGGGACTGGCAAACTGGGAAGCCAGCAGCCCCTCATTAAAACCCTAAGGGCCCACCGCAATTAGAGTAGCGACCGAAACCGTTTTTTAAACAAGAAAGAGGGCTGCTACTTGGTAGTCCCAAACATCTGCTCCCAGATCGTTCTTTTACATGACGCGGCCAATCGAATTGGCGCCTTCTACTCTACGTATTGGATTTTTGACCACCATGATCCCACGTATATCTCGACGCATGTAGCTTTTGGGGGCTGCCTAATTCTGCCAACTGGGTAAATACTGGGGCTTAGATTGTTTTGGCGATGGGTTCTTTCGATACTATCGTGACATTAAAGCGGCTGGAGTTGATTTTAATGTTTTTACTCCTCCGTTAATCTACATCCACCATCGCGCTATATTTTTGTTATTCCGAGAGAGGATATGAAGGTACCTCATTTGTTTTTAATAATTGTGGGCGCTCATTTTTTGCTTGTTTCAAACGGATTTGCGCAAATAGAGACACCCGCTCCCACGCCAACGGAGGGCCCAGTTGCAGAATCGGAGCATCTACAAAAATCAGAAAGATACGATCAAATTAAACTGCCAAAGCGCATGTTCAAAGATGGAAAAATTATTCCGTACCCCACACCGGGCCCCGAACCAAGGTCAGCTATTTATGGCATGCCGAATATTGAAGGACGGAAACAAATTGAGGCGGATATTAAAGAATATAATGAAAAGCAGGGGGCTACGGTTAGAGTATTTGCGACAGCCGCCCCTTACGAGCCAGACGAACTTGAGTTTTATGAAATTCCTCAAGCATTTACAATTGGCGGATGTTTGTATGTAAATGGGTATAGCTATCCAGATGCTTGTTCTGATTTGAACGGAAAAGAAATTTTTCGAGCCGGGAAAGACCCACAATCAAAATTGGAAGAAATAAGAGAAGCCTACGGGGTTCCCTCTAGCGACAACAATATCGTACCGCCCACCTACACAATTTCCCCAGAGACAGAGCGCGAGTTAGCCAATGCTCAGGGAAAGGTTGAAGTCCTTAGGGAGGCAAATACGAGCGAAATCGTGGACACCGCCGATGGCCTCTAAGGCACCCCTGAGCAATGTCGGACCCCCGAGAACTGCTGACTTAGTCAGACTTGAACCGACTGATCGTGACCAGCCTACGGGTTAGTATACTTAGTTTGAAGTAGGTCAATCTATTTTGCGTTGTGGGATTAGGCTTTTACATAGCTAAGGGCTCACTTTGGCTAAAGACAGCTTATGTTTGGACGGACCCACGGCAATAAAGTTAAGCATAAGTATTTTTAAAGACATTTTTTCTTAGGTGTTTTTGGAAGAAGAGGGTAAGATTTTTTTTCCCTGAACCTGGATGAGTGGAGGACGTCAGTTTGTGTCCAGGTCGAATCAGAGGGGGATTCTGCACAAAGAGAACTTTGCCCTGCACTTTAAAGTCTGGAAGTGGGTCGAACATCAGTATTTTACTTCACTTAATTCACTACTCCCGTAGCCTCAAGTGGGTAGCTGTTCATCGTACGTTCCCGAATGCATGCTATTCCTTAGCAGCGAGAGACCACTGCTCTGTAGCATCCTCGCTAGCGGAGTTAATCGTCGGGGTTGAGTGATGAATACGATCGAAATGGATACTTAGAGACTTTCGGGTAGTCGAATACCTGAAGGACTTTGACTGTATTTAGCATTTCAGCAAAGCTGGCGTATACTTGTTCGGTTATAGTCAAGATATCTTTTGCATTCTCTACTTCTACGCCAATCTCATAATCCCACGCTCCTAGGTATTCTATCAAAAAATTAACATTTTGATGTTTAGCGCAAAAATCGAACAAAGAGCGCTTAAATTTTTCATCAACTGTTTTCACATATAGGACTAAGAGATACATATGCACACCGAAAGCTGAGGTATTTGCTAGATACGTGTGACCAACAATAACGCGTTCCTTTTCCATACGAGCTATTCGATAATCAACTGTTGAATGTGGTATTCCAAGTTTAGCGGCTACTTCTCTTCGTGTTGGCGAGGAGCTCTTTACAAGGGTTGATAGAATCTTGTGATCAAGTTCATCACCTTTGAATCTGCTGGGCGTCCCTCCGATTTCCAAATAATCTACAGGGCCTTTCCGAGGGGAAAGGTATTTCATCCTGAAATGATATAGACGAGACAATACTGCAATTGACTTCTCAAAAAAAATGCCACCAAATTTGTCACCAAGCTTGGTAAGAAACTCAGAAAGCTCTGGTACGGTGCGAACGCAAATTGAAACTCCACATTGAAAATCACCTCCAAGAAGGCCGAGCCACGACACCTGCTCTGAGGATACCAGATAGGAGATCAGGGACTCTTTTGACGCTTTCATACTAGGTGAGAGTGAGAAAAATACTGTGTACTGGACTATATCGAGCGCCGAAATATCGATAAATGCGTGATAGAATAGAATTCCTGAATCTTTAAGTTTCTGTAGCGCGTAGTTCAAAACATGCGGTGGGTGTTTGGCATGCTTACTTAATCGCGATAGCGGTAAAGTTGCGTTTAGTTGAATGCAACTAATTAGATCGCGTTCTGTTTGTGATAGTTTCAAAATGCCCAAATTTATTACAAATATATTGGGCAAAATAACATCAGTTTAACTAATTGTCCATAAATGTGTAATCTGGGCACGTTCTAAAATTGAAGCTTCAAAGTTCGACCTACACTGACCCTAGGAGCAGCATATGCAAGAGCAGCAATTTCAGTATCCACTCAACATCTTGATTGTTGGATTGGGAAAGCAGGGGCGAGAACACCTAAACGCTGCAAGGGCACTTCAGGCAGCAGGGGAAGTGGGTAGGATCGTAGTATGCGAAAAGAGTTCCGAGGCTGTGATAACCTTAGGATCAGACGAATTAGCTTTTTCAAGTATATCGGAAGCTCTGAAATTTGGCCATTTTGATTTGGCGATAGTTGCGATACCAAACGATCAGCATTTTGTCACGATAAAGGAACTATTGTTTAGACGAGTTCCGGTGTTAAAGGAGAAACCTCTAGCTCTCTCTTGTGATGAAATGGAAGCATACGATCTCCTATCTAATGCAAACCTTACTGCTTTGATTGTCGCGCAACAGCGCCGGTATCATCCCGCCTTTCAATTACTAAAGAAATGGCTGCCGCTGATCGGGCGACCTAGGTATGCTGATTATACCTTCTGTATAAACGATAAGAATAATTCTTGGTATTGGGACAAAGCCCGCGGTGGAGGGTGTTGGCTGGGCCTAGGGTGGCATGCTTGCTGGCTTTTCTCATTTCTATTTGGAAAAGGGCGAGATTTGACCTTAACCCGTCTTGGAGGAAAAAAAGTCGGGTGGACGTACGACACCGAAGACACCTGTCTATTATCAGGCCTATTTAGTGAGAGCTGTGCTGTTCGCGCATTATTGAGTGTTACGAGTCCGGTTAAAAAGGAAGAATTACTTCTTGAAGGCACCGAAGGAGTAATTTCCTTGTCTCGTAATAGTATTTCATTATTTGCTGCCAATGGTGACAGGATTGAGCACCGCGATGTTTGCGTGAATAATGCTGATCTCTATATTGAACAGTTACGTTCGACATTTGATGCATTAGCAAGCGGACTCACTGGAATTGACCAAGAATCGCGTTTGGCGTTTGATAACCATTTTCAGGCGGCTCATAACGAAGGCACCGAGCAAAAAATATTGGCAGTGTCCAGACTTAACAGAATTGAAGTTTTTACGGAGGAAAATTTGCGATGAAAAACGATTTTGCTATGAGGCAGCTTGCGCTCAATGGGGGCGAACCCGCAGTTTCTTTTGAACAGCCACATGAAATTTGGCCGCCGCCAGCTACCCGGGAGGAGCTCGAGGAGCTATGCAAACAACGACAAACTGATATTTCAATTAAGGGGCGAACAGGGGTAATCAAGGAGCTCGAAGAGCAGTACTTGCAATTTTTAGATTCTGATGTTCGTTATGGCTTGACGTTCAATTCTGGAACTTCCGCTCTGCTTGCAGCCTACTTTGCCTTAGGGATTGAGGAAGGGGACGAAGTCATAGGTTCAGTTCTCACCTTTCATGCTGCCCTGAGCCCTGCTCTCATGCTTAAAGCGAATATTCGCCTTGTTGACGTGGAACGCAATAGCCGTTGCCTTGATCCTGAGAAGCTGGAAAGTGCTATCACTGCTCGGACTAAGGTCATCACAGTGGTTCACCAATGGGGGCATCCAGCCGACATGGATCGTATTTTAAAGATTGCTAAAAAACACAAATTGAAAGTCATAGAAGATTGTTCACATGCCCATGGGAGTAGATTTAGGGGTAAATTGTGTGGAACATTCGGAGACGTCGCAGTTTTCTCTTTTCAAGCCGCAAAAATGATTTTCGCAGGTGAGGGTGGCATCCTTGTTACAAACAACCAAGATATACATGAGCGAGCTACGCTTCTTGGGCATTATCGCGATAGAAGCAAAGAAGAGATTCTCAACCCACAACTTCAGCAATATTGGGTGACAGGATTTGGATTGAAACTCCGTATGTCACCGCTAAATGCGGTCGTGGCAAAGCACGCCCTGCGTAACTTTAGTAAATTCAAAGCCGGGCGTCATCGCTGTTTGAATTTTTTCAACCAAGCTCTTTCTAGTATCGATTATATTGAGCCGCACCATGTTGAACCAGAGGTAGACATGGGGGCATGGTACGGCTTCAAACCACTTTATCTTCCTGAGAAACTACCAGGTACAACTTTTAAAAAAGTCACTGAGGCTTTGCGCGCCGAAGGAGTTGAGGTTTCCCAGGCGTCAGCCCCTCTTCTTTGTACTCAACCACTTTATAGTCTGTATCCAGATGATATGTATCCGAATCGTACCAAAAAAATTGTTCAATCTGTAGATGAATTTCCTGTGGCTAATTGCATTTACAATAACTGTTTCTCATTGCCAACTTTCTACGATTGGGACCGGGATCGGCCCATAATAGAGCAATATATTGCTGCCTTTCATAAAGTTGGCGCTGCCTTTGGTGGGAGGTAATATGCAACAACAGACTGGGATACATTCGTTACCGGGAAGAACAGAAATGCAAGTTCCAAGCGATTTACTAATGCGGGTTGAAACGTTCTTAAACAGGTCTAATCTGTTCTTATCTCCACCTGAGAGAATTTTGGACATCTGTTCGGAGTTCGGAGAGGTGTTTGATTCTTTATCAGGAAAGGGAGATTTAAACGAAGAGATTGGCGATCTACTATATTCAAGCCTGGCTTTGTGTTCGGAGCTAAAAATAAGAGAAATGCTTGTGCCTTCAGTCAAGGGAATAGGCCCTGCAGACCTGGCGACCAGTCTTGGAAGATTGGCCAAAGAGGAATTGAAAGCTACAAATTATGGCAAGGATAAACAGGAAGTAGTTTCAGACGGCCTTCGTTTAGCTGCAGCCGAGTTTGCAACAAAAGTAATTCAGTTCGCGGTAGACAAATGTCTTGACCCAGAAACCGCGCTCGCAGCAGTTCTGCTTAAGTATGAATCAAGGATTAAACGATCCAAATCAGCGGGGTCAGGGAGTTGAAGAGCATGCAACCAATTTCAAAAGATCTAAAGCAAGAAGTAGCACCGACGATGGAAGAGCTTAAAGAGTTTGCATTGTCTCTAGCGACTGCTACGGCCGGGATTGTAACAAATTACTTCACTTCCCGCATAGGGATCGATCTTAAAGCGGACGGTAGCCCCGTAACAGTGGCGGACCGAGAATGCGAGCAAATAATGCGGAGAATGATAATGTCTCGTTTCCCTACCCATGGAATTTTGGGTGAGGAATTTGGGTCAGCTAGTGCCGGCGCAGAATACGTTTGGGTACTAGACCCCATAGACGGCACCAAGAGTTTTATAGCTGGTGGTTTTGATTTTGGAACGCTGATTGGCTTGCTAAAAAATGGGCAGCCAATTTTGGGCGTCATTTCGCAGCCGGTACTTGGTCATATTGTGATTGGGGATAATCAAAGTTGCTCGTTTAATGGAGAGGCTGTGCGAGTGAGAACCGACAAAACTCTTTCTGAATCTCTATGCCTACTTACCGACATAGGTCTACCTGCAAAATTTCAAAGTGCGGATGGATTTAATAAGCTGGTAAGTCAGGTGGGCGCGATTCGAACCTGGGGGAATTGTTTTGGTTATACGCTACTAGCACGGGGGTTAGCAGATGTGATGATTGACCCAATTATGTCTCCTTGGGATCTGCTTCCGCTGATTCCGGTAATTCGGGGTGCTGGAGGTATAATTACTGATTATCAGGGCAATGATCCCGTTGGATCAAAAAGTATAATCGCCGCTAGCCCTGAGATTCACGGAACTATCGTTAAAATATTGAATAATTCTTAACGCAAAAAATCCCGGACACCCAAGCACCTAGCCTCTGCCTGTCTTGAACTAACTGCCTGCAGCCGATTTCCAGACCATTTATTGGTATAAGTATCTTAAAGTAAATGTATCTATTTTGCGCACTGGTATTCGGCACTTACAAAGCTGAGGGCGATGTTTGGCTGGGAAAATTCATGTTGGGACGGACCAGGGGGAGTGGGTAAATACAGGTGCTTACATTGTTTCAGCGATGGGTCCTTGGACCTTGCTGCTGCCGAATAATGTTTCTCCAGCTCCATGGCTTGGTCTACGATGCGCGAGCAACGCCGGACATCGCTATTACCGAAATATGAAGGCCCGCGGGGGAGATTATACGGTTTTTATGCGTCCTATAATTTTTATCCTCCCAACGCCGCATATTTTTTGACATACCCAGGTAAGTTTTATGAATTTTCTATTTTCAAAGAATCTCCTCTGGATAGTAGGGCTCTTTTCCGTGCTCATGCTTTGCGAGTCTTATTTATTCGCCGATGAGCACGTAAATAGTACGGGGCGAAAGCTTTTTAAGGATGGCAAGCTCATTCCTTACCCATACACAGTTGCTACAAGCAGACCCAATCAAGGCACCTTTACTCCTGATGGGGGCAAAGAGCGTTTTGATGAAGCAACAAAAAAATTTGCTGAAGAGACGGATGGAATCCCCGGTTATGTAATGACCCCGGCCCCGATACCTGAAGATGATATCGAAAACTTCGAGTTATCGATTGAAGAAAGAATTCCTGGCTGTTCATATGCAGCTGGGTATACCTTTCCGGATTTCTGCCACAATTCTGAAAATGAAGTTATTTTCGAAGCTGGTCGCGATTCGCAGTCTGTTTTGGATCAACTTAAGAAGGAGCATGGTATCAAGAGTAACTATAATATTGTTCCGAAGGGATATAAGGCGCGTCCCGATGATGCGAACCAGGAAGGAGAATTTTTTGCTTTTCCAACACCAGCCCCAGGTAAAACAGTAGCTGAGACGGTGCAAGAGATAGTGGATAAGAGCAAAGGGATTGTTGACACAGAGGACGGCCTCTAAGGCCCGGCCCTCGCCTAAACATCAACCAGCTTTAGTCGGAAATGCTAAGTACTTAATAAGACTGCTGGACGAAGTTTTCCCAAGGTCTTAATTAAGGGTAAGTCTTTATTAACGCCAACAAATTAGGCATGTTTCTGGCTGTGATTTATTCCTGCTTGCCTAGGAGCTTTAAAAATTATGCGTACTCGTTTGCCAATTTTGTTGTTAGCCGTAGTCGCATTTTTTCAAGCGTCTGCATTGTCAGCGCAAACTACTCCTCGCACCTATGTGTTTGGTTCAAGCTGCGGCGGAGCACCCGCTGGCACAGCGCTCATTAGTATTGATCCTACTACTGTTGCTGACCTAGGAGATACGCTGCGTGTTCGTCTTACTGGAGCACCGCCGAATATTTCAGTAGCACTTAACCTCGACACCAAGCTTAAAGCATCAAACAGCACGCCTACTCAGCTTAAAAGATTTAAACTGGCAAGCCCAAGCTGCATAGCTCAAGTAAGTCCATACACCACTAATCAAGGCATTTCCCATTGGACAACCACAAATGCAAATGGTGAAGCGTACATTGATTTAAGAATCCCTGATCATAGTTCATATGATGGTGTGCGCTTTAACATGCAATGGATGATGAGTTCTGCTGTTGGTGGTACTCAAGCGATGACTGTGTCGGATGCAATATCTACGGTGATTAGACAGGAGATTGTGCTGCGCGATGTTGGTGTGACTTTGGCTTCAACTAATGGCCGGACCAGGATTGCTATGACAAATACCGTTCCCGGAGGCTTTACGTATATAACTGTGCCAGTCCCGGTGCAAAGTACCGAGAGCGTACAGCTTAAAAGTATGCGTATTGTAGGCGGATATGGTGCGACTGGTCAGCCTGCATCCGGAAGCGCTGATTTTAGTGTTTGGTCGTCAGCTGCGGCTATCCCTGGCAACTACATGACTGGTAATGTGTATAATGGTTGGGTGTCGCCGCCGATTTCGGCTACACCATTCGGGGCTTCGTCGCTGGGGCTCACCAACTACGACTATCGCTATAATCTTCTCCACGACCTTGCGGGATTAACCCTTAACGGAGGCACCCAATATTTTCTCGGCTTCTCAATCGAAACTGCTGGTTATTCCACCTTTGGCGTGAGCGACCTTTTGTCCACTACCTGTCAACCGAACACTTTATATAGTAACGGGTGGCCAAATGGATTGTTAATTCAGGGTGGGGGTATAAGCTCTGGATGCATTGCGTTGGAGATTAGAGCATCAGTGCGGTAGGTGCGCGGGATAGGCCGTTCTTAAAAGTATGGAGAGGCTCCGAAGTTGGAGAGACGGAGCAGCGAGCGACGCCCTGAATTTGCTGTGGTACTGCTAACGCAAAAAATCCCGGACACCCAAGAACCTCGCCTCTGCCTGTCTTGAACTAACTGCCTGCAGCCGATTTCCAGCTGACTTATTGGTATAAGTAACTTAAAGTAAATGTGTCTATTTTGCGCACTGGTATTCGGCACTTACAAAACTGAGGGCGATGTTTGGCTGGGAAAATTCACGTTGGGACGGACCAGGGGGAGGGCGTTTTCATGCGACCATATTTGTATACACTTCCTTCACCATTTGTTTTTGACATACCTCGGTAACTCTTATGAAAAAATATCCCAAAATCTCATTCGGCTTGCTCTTTATCTTAGGAACATCATTGGTATTCAGTCATTCAATAGAGGCGCAGGGAAGGAAGCTTTTTAAGGATGGGGAGATTATTGAAAGCCCGACTCCAATTGCACAGCAGACGCCTGCACGCAGTGTGTATTTTAATGAGGAAAGCCTGCAAAAAAACTTAGATACCGAGCAAAAAGTGAATGACTCTAATGGTTGGCCTCCCAGCACCCTATCCACATCGTCTCGAAATAAAGGTGAAAACCATGATTATTTTGAGCTCCCGCCCGAAGAAAGCATTCCTGGCTGCACCTACACTTCCGGGTTCTCTTTTCCTGACTTTTGCACTGATGAGCAGGACAACGTAATTTTTGAAGTGGGGAAGCACCCACAATCAGTTTTGGATGAGTTAGAAGCGACCCATAAGATTAAGAGTGTTCATAATGTGATTCCACAAAGCTGGATGCAAAAACTTAAGGAGCAAGCCGACCAAAAGGCCATCCGTGTAATTCCTCACGAAATTCAAAACTTGACGCCAGAGGAGCGGTATCAAAAGGCAATGAATGAAAGCGCTAATACTGTAGACAGCGCCGATGGCCTCTAAGGCACCAAAGGCCCGGCCCTCGCCATAACACCATTGTACTTTAATAAAAAATGCCAAGTGCTTAAAAAGACTAGCCTAATTAGATTTTGGGTTCCAGTTTCCCCAAGGTCTTAAATGAGGTTAAGTCTTTATTAACACCCACAAATTAGGGTATGGTTCTGGCGGTGATATATTCTGGCTGCCTAGGGGAGCTTTAAGTTATGCGTACTCGTTTGCCAATTTTACTTTTTGCCGTTGTCGCATTTTTTCAAGCGTCTGCATTGTCAGCGCAAAGCACCCCGCTTCCTAGAACGTATGCGTTCGGAACAAGCTGCGGCGGGGCCACACCGGGCAGTGCGCAAATAAGTATTGATCCGACTACTGTAGCTGACCTAGGAGATACGCTTAGAGTATGGCTTACGGGGGCTCAACCAAATATTGCAGTAGCTCTCAACACCGATAGAAAATTTAAAGCATTCAATTCAACTCCAACCCCACTTAAAAGATACAAGCTTGCGAGCCAAAGCTGCACAGCGCAAGTAAGCCCATACACAACTAATCAGGGCGTATCGTATTGGACAGTAACGAATGCGAATGGCGAAGCTTACATTGATTTAAAGATTCCAGATTCTACATCCTATAATGGCACCCGCTTCAACATGGAGTGGATGATGAGTTCATATGGTGGGCGTACTCAGGCGATGACTGTGTCGGGTGCTATTTCGACGATGATGAGGGAAGAGATTTCTTTAAGGAATGTGATTGGGGCCACCAACGCATCAACAAATGGGAGGGTGTCCACTGGCATCTGGAATACTGTTCCTGCTGGTGTCTCCTATACAGCTATAACGATTCCCGTCGTTGCTCAAGAAAGGGTTCGTTTAAAGCGGCTTCGAATTATTGGTTCCAATGGATCTACGGGAGTTCCGGCGCCCGGCAGTATGGATTTTCACGTTTGGTCTAGCTTATCTGCTGCAATTGCAAGCTATTCAAGCGGAAATGTTTTTAATGGATGGGTTGCACCGAGCGCCACATCTACACCATTCGGAACGGGTGCATTTAATGCTCCAACGGTTGAGAGGATTTATAATGTTCTTGATGGTCTTTCGGGTTTCGCTATACAACCTAATGTGCAATATCGGATTGGTTTTTCGGTTGAGACCGCTGGCTACACTACATTCAGGATCAGTGACACTCTTGCTCCTTCATGTGCGGCAGATACACTTGTTGGCTCTTCGTTGCCCTCTGGCTGGCTATTCCAGGGCCCTACAGTTTCTAGTGGTTGTGCAGCTGCGGACATTGTTGCAACCGCCTACTAAAGTTGGTTTTTATCACCAATAGCTACTATTATTTGGGTTTGGGTCAAACGGATCGCCGCTGCAGGAACCTTTTCCAGATTGGTCGATGATGTATGTTGTGTTTGCATTCGCATCATACCCACGCCCCCTTAGCTCACAAAACTTTTTGGCAAGGGAGTGGCCGACATCAGTAACAGAACTGATACAAACAATTGCGATTAATGCGACAATCAGCCCGGTTTCGACCATGGCTGCCCCTTTCTGGTTACCTAGTAAGGTGCGGCATTTTTTGACTATCATCTTGCCCTCACGCTAAAGCCAGCCGTCGAAGCGGGTGACCGTCTACCTAAAGCAAACCTTATTGAACCATGGCAGCCAACTTGCTTTGTTCGTTCATCTCACGACCGTAATTTGCCAAAGCACGATGGCATCGATTCTGCCGGTGATTCCAAGGAGGAGTTAACGGCTAAATCCTGTGTAAGACTATCGACTTGATTATATAAGTCTTGAGCTTACTGACCCCTAGCTGGCTCTAGAGGCTCAAATTTACGAATAAATCCGGCGCTGCTCTAAGAAAATCTCGTAGTTTGGCTGAGACGTAAGGCCTCTAGATTGCCCCTTACCCCAATTTCTTTCCGAGGAGCTCACCAATTACGGTAAGCAGCTCTTGTGCCTGAAAGGGCTTTTGCAAAAAGGAATCTGGCGCTGCTCCGCCTGCGCTTGCGGAGCGGGCAGTGGCTACATCAGCGGATAGAATAATAACGGGAATATGCTTGGTGTCTTCGCGAGCTTTAAGGCGGTCTAACACCTCTGTGCCGCTCATGTCGGGCATAATCATGTCGAGCACCACCACATCTGCGCCGCCTTCGTTTAGCGCGCTAAATGCTTCCTGCCCGCTTTCAACCACGCGCACCACATGGCCCTGAGTTTTGAGGTACTCGGTGGCTATAATCCGCACGACTGGGTCATCATCAACGAGCAATACTCTAGCCATGGTGTTTATCCATTATAATTCATTTAAACGCGGCTCATTGACGCGTTTTTGACGCACTTGACCGTTTCCGTTTGAGTGCCCATTACGTAGGTCACCAAGAGAGTTTCTAACTGCCCGTGCTAATGTTTCAATGTCGAAGGGTTTGGGAATGACAGGATCTTTACCTGCCTGAACTTCTGGACAGTAACCAAAACCGGTCATTACTAAAGCCCGTGATTCTGGCTTCTGAGCTCGCAGCTGATCAATAAGTTGCAGTCCGCCAATTTTTGGAAGCACCATGTCGACTAAAAATAAATCAAAATCTTGCGATGCGTTTGCAGCTAGCGCTTCTTGGCCGCCTGAACAGCCCACAACATCGTACCCCAAAAGACGCAGCATGTTGCTGACCAGTTCGCGCACATTTTTTTCGTCTTCCACCACTAAAATCCGCTCGTGAGTTCCTAGAGCCGGATTAATGTCGCGAGGTTTGTTGTGTTTGCCCGAGTGAGGTTCGGCGGCCATTTGTGCCTTACTCTTAGGGAAATAGAGCGACACGGAGGTGCCTTTATCTGGATGGCTCTCAACAGCTAAAAAGCCGTCGTGCGCGCGCACGATGGAATAGACAATAGAGAGGCCGAGTCCAATATGCCCCGTAGAGCGCTTGGTACTATAGAGTGGATTAAACGCTTTCCCCATGGTTTCGGCATTCATTCCGCAGCCTAGGTCTTTTACTCGCAGGCGTACGTAATCTCCAGGCTTAGCGCCAATGACAAACTCTGCCGCTTCTGGTTCCAGGTGCTCTTCAGCTAGGGTAATTTCAATGCTGCCATGTTTGCCTTGATACGATTCCCGTGCGTTGGCAATAAGATTGGTGAGCGCTTGGAACACTAAATTTGCATCACAGCTAACGGGAAGGGGAGTTTCGGGGCAGGCTACAATAAGTTCATACTCTGCGCCGACCACTTTTTTAAGCAGATCTACTCGAGTGTTGAGCACTGTTCGAAGATCTCCCGTTTTCATATCCCCAGGCTGACTGGTGGTGAATTCAAGGAGCTTGTTTACAAGTGCTCCGGCCTCTTGGCTTGCAGCGATGATGCTTTGAAGCGCTTGAAACCTTCTGGCTTCATCTTTCACATGCAACGCAAAGCTTGCTTGGCCTACGATAGCGGTGAGGGTGTTGTTGAAGGAGTGCGCTAAATTGTTCAGCAGGGGCGCAAGCGCCGAGAGTTTTTGCGCTTGCAGCAAATGAGACTCCACGGTGCGGCGATCGGTGATGTCTTTAACTGTGAGGATAACACTATCTGGCCCGTCACCGAGGGAAGAATTGTCTAACTCATCTGGCCTACGGGAGCTTATTTCGTAGTAGCGCAGTTTATCTGGCAATTTATTTAATTTTACTTCAATGGCGCGTGGCCCCTTGGCGAAGGTAAGCTCAATGAGCTCGAGAATTTGGGTGCGTAGCGTTGCATTCATGTCAACGCTATCTAGGCGCTTGCCAAGAACTTCGTTGTTATTCATTTCTGCAAGTTGACGAAACTTGCGATTTACAAAGGAAACAGTGCCATTTCGGTTTAACGCGCAAATTCCCAATTCAGATGAAATGCCGCTGGGTAGGTTTTTTGCGGCAACAGCGGGTAATGCTCCTTCGGTTTTTCCAGAGCCTGGAACAAAATCGGAAGAGGAGGAGGGTTCTTCCACCCGGCCTCTGCGAATATTGGTAAAGGTAGTGGTGTTGCGGCCCAAGGAGTGGCCGAGTCCAATAATTTCTTGTGAATCAACTCCAATTCGCCGTGCAAGTCTAAACCCAAGATATAAGGGAAGTGCCACGCAGAGAAGCGTGAGCACCATGACTGTGTAGAGCGAGCCAGTAAAGGTGGTGTCGCTAAGACGCAAGGCCCCGCGCACTTGCATAGACATCATGGCCAGCATGACAACGCTAGCGGTGATTGCCAAAAAGTGAGCAAGCAAACTTGAAAGGGCTACATGCCGCGGACGTTGAGTAATGGCGCCCCACACGGAGGTGTTTAATAACAATGCGCCGGCAATCATGGAGAATACCGTCTCGCTGCATACTCCAAATGCTAATTTTAAATTCAGCGCTTCTGTATTTTGTCCGTGCCAGTAGAGCTGCAGCGGAATAAAGCATAGCGCCCAGGCTAGGGCAGTGAGCACGAAGCCAGGAATTTTTGGGGCGCGAGCGGCCGCATAAGACAAGCCCACACACAACATGGTGACACGAAAGGCTTCGAATAGATCGCCAGTCCAAAAGGCGATGGGGAAAGATCCAAGCGCTGCCGCCATAAGGGCGTACGCTGGCTGCAAAGCTCCGGCGGCACAGAGCAAGAAGATGTTGCCGGCTGGAAGGGGATTTTCTCCCCAAAGCAGGAAAAGCAAAATTGCATTAGTGGCCAACGCGGCAAGTCCAAGGACTACCGGGGCAGAGAAGTTGCGGTTTAATGGGCGCACATTGCCACCTTTGAAAAAGATACACCTGTACCTTGAAGTGAGATGCCGGCCCAATGCCGCAGGATCTGCTCAAGTCACAGCGCGTACTTAATTAACTGCATTTGCGTATCGCCCATGGCCTCCCCAAAGCCTGAGCGGGACGGGTAGAAAACCGTTACAATTACTAAGATGAGTGTCGGCAGGTTGAGGAATCGACTTAAATCAGGCAGTTAGCTTTTCAGGTACAGGAGCCCCCCTCCTTATCCTATAGAATCTGCAAAGCTGTTTTGTTAGTTAAAACAAGACCTTAATTACGGTATTCCCAAGCCTTTAAATATCCGATAATTCCTACATCCTTAATGCCTTTCCCTAATCTTATATGGTTACCATGCCGTGCACCCCAGAATTTGCACCTTGGTAGGTGGCCAAAGGGCTAGGAGGGGAGGCATAGCTGTGTTATATAGAATCTTGCCGTTGCGATGGGGCTTGGTTCGTGTTTTCATCGCGGAACGTCATGTTTTTTCTTAGGAAAATGTCCATGTTAAAGAAAACCGCCCTCATGGTTTCATTGGTCCTGTGCCCAGGTTTGGTGTCTGCGCAGGATCTATTACCGGCCGACAACGGCTTAGCCAGCTATCATTCTTCACCGCGGTATCGCGAAAGTGAGTCGCACCCATTGCGTGTTGCTGCATACGTGCTGCACCCAATTGGTTGGCTTGCACGTGAAGTAGTGTTCCGTCCTTTTAGCTACTTCGCTTCTTCAACCGAGACCACACGCAGTGTGTTCGGTTATCGTGAGCCGTTTGATTATCGCCAGCCAGATTGTTTCTCAGCGGACGATAGCTCGCCTGATTGCCGCACCATTATGCCATTTAACTACGACAACCCTGTGACCGATGGAACAGGAAGCGCAGTTGAAGGGCAGCCAGTTGCCGCAGCAGTAGCCAGCGATCGTCAGGTGTATATGCCAGACGTAAACTTTGATTTCGACAAGCGCGCCTTGAACGACCTTGGTCGTGGCCGTGCACATCAGCTTGCCGCTCTTTTAAAGAAAGAGCCCGGCCTGAAAGTTGTGCTTCAAGGGCATGCAGATTTCAAAGGTGATGATGGCTATAACCAAAAGCTTGGAATGGATCGCGCCGATGCTCTTCGTCAAGAACTTGTAGCTCTTGGCGTACCAGCAGATCGTCTTTCGACCATCAGCTTTGGTGAGTCGCAGCCACTTCTTGCTGACCAAGAAGATTGGGCTCGCGCAGTTAATCGCCGAGTGGAAGTAAGTGTAGAGTCAGCAACAAACTAATAGTTAGTTGAATCTGCAAATCAAAAGAAAAGGGGCTCAAATGAGCCCCTTTTCTTTGATCAATGTGAAGAGGTCCGTTTTCCCAGAGGCGCATTATTAACACGGGTGCTTGGATTTTCTGTTCGCCGTCAAAATGCGTTCAGACGAGGCGCGAGGCTCGTGGGCCGACTGTTTGTCCGCCGTAGCATTGTGCGTAGGCGGGAGGGGTGCTAAACGCACCTCGCAGGGAGGCCCCGAGCCTCGGAACAAAGTATGAACGCAATGAAAAACGCTTAGAAAATTGCAAGGAATTGAGCTAGAAATGCCATTTTCCTTGCAAGTATATCAGGCACATAGCGAGCTCAACTTCCAGCAATTTAAAGCGTTTTTCAGATTTTCACGGCGAACTACTGCCCGCGCTTATGAATTTCAATCGCCTCGCCTTGATTTTGTGTCTGCGGAGCATCAGCAAAACCAAACCACTCAAGCGCCTTTCGCACTGAAGATTTTTGCTGGCTTTGCATATTCACCAAAGTTTTAATCGTTTGGCTTTCGGTCAAAATGAGCACTTGGTCTCTGTCGCTCTTATCTTCAAGTTTTTCAACTCGGGCCTGAAGCCAGTTGCGCTGTTCGCGAAGGTCTTTTACTTCCTGTTCCTTTAAATCAAGAATGCGCTCCTGAAGTTTTACAAGTTGACGTAGGCGCTGCACCTCTTCAAGCAGGGCTGGGTCTGCTGCCACAGGCTCTGCTTTTTCCATCGCTGGGGTCTCGCTCAAAGAGTGCGTAGAGGCCGAAGAGTCGTGAGGTTCTTCAGAAATGACCGTTTCTACAAATGAGGCTAGGGTGCTTGGACGGGCCGCAGCTTCTGCGCCAGGTTGGGCAGTTTGGCTACGTGGCTTTGCGCCTAAGCCTTCAGGGCTTCGTTTTGAATCGCCGCGAATGCCAAATATCTGAGCAAGCTCATCTTGCGAAAAGAGCCGCAAGCCATCGGTATCGGTCTCAATTTGCAAATAGCCCGCCTCAGCAAAACGTTGCAAGGTTGAAACCGACATACCCGTTAAACGAGTTGCCTCTTGCTCGGAAATAAAGTTTTGAAGGCCCATACTTCTTTTTCCTATCAGTTAATCTCTAAACGAAAGCTCTCGAATTTCAAGTACGCTGGTTCCACCAGGGGTGTGTACTGCCACACCACCAGTAATGACTGCAAGGCTTCCATTGGGCAAGTCCTCACGTAATTGCACAATGCGCATAGCCCCTTCAATCTCGTCGTAGTGGCTGCGTGTTGGCGAGGATGGGATTGGCTGAATTCCCCAATACAAACACATACGCTGCAACGTACAAGGGCTACTGGACACTCCATACACTGGCTGCTGAGGCCGATACTTGGCCACAAGCCGCGCAGAAGTTCCCGTTTCGGTGCAGGCAATGAGGGCGCTGGCCTGCACTTTTACCGCAGCCGCACAGGCAGCATAGGCCACAGCATCTGGCACCGTAGCTCGGTCAGCATCGCGGAGACGTAATTTATACTCTTCAAAGGCAAATGAACGCTCAGCTTCCACAGCAATTTTGCTTAAATACTTCACGCATTCAGCAGGATGCTGCCCAATGGCGGTTTCTTCTGAAAGCATAACGGCGTCGGCTCCGCTCATTACTGCTGCGGCAATATCGGATACTTCAGCACGAGTGGGGCGTATGGAAGTGATCATTGAGTGCAGCATTTGCGTGGCTACAATAACAGGGATGCCGCGGTAATTTGCTTGTTCAATGAGCTGCTTTTGTACCAATGGCAGACGCTCTATGGGTAACTCAAGGCCCAGATCTCCGCGTGCAACCATGATGCCGTCAGAGGTGTCCATGATCTCTGCTATGTTCTCAAGAGCGCTTTTACGCTCTATCTTTGCGATAATGCGCACATCGCCGCCTTCGCGTTTATTAATTTCGCGCAGGCGCTTAATGTCGGCGGCGTTATTTACAAAAGACACAGCCACATAATCAACTTCGTTTTCAATGCCCCATTGTAAATCGACAATATCTTTATCAGTGGTTGCAGGCAGATTTACGGCGCTGTCCGGAAACGCAATGCCAACTCGCGAACGCAGCCGTCCACCTTTGACAACTAAGCATTCCACTCCGTCTTTACTAACAGCGGTGGACCGAAACTCAAGAATGCCGTCAGCTAAGAGCACCTGCTGACCCACTTGCATCACGTCCACCGGATTGAGGCCTTCTACATAAATGGTGTCGGCGCAGCTTAAGGTATCGGCGGAATACTTGAGAGTAACTTTGGCGTTGTCACTCAGGGTTACAAAATCTTCTTTCACTTTTGAAATGCGAATTTTGGGACCAGAAAGATCTTGCAGCACCGCAACTGGGCATTGCAAGGCAGAGGAAACTTGACGAATGGTTTGCAGCGATTGCAAATGCTCTTCATGCGAACCATGTGAAAAATTGAGCCTAAACACATTGGCGCCCGCTTCAATAAGCTGCTTAAGCACCTCGGGTGAGCGTGACGCTGGACCGATGGTTGCAATAATTTTGGTCTTACGATGGATGGGACTTTTGCTAAGCGCTGAAGCGGGGGACATGGGAAACTCCTAAATTCAGTCAATATGGATGCCTGGAGAGCCCAAACAACCGGTAGGCGAGGGAAGCCTGCACCACAGAGCGAAATCTAGTAAGTCCAGTGGGTTAGGTTCTAAAGAGCAAGCGAACCGCCTCAACCACCTCCTACTCTAAATCCTCCTTACATCTCAGGAAAGAGGGGCAAAGCCAGTATTTTTGGGGAACCGCATAGGCCAACAGCACATCATATGAACGTAGGCGTGTATTTTATGCCGCGCAGCTGGGCTTTAGGGCCCGCTTTAAAGCGCGCATACGCCAGATAAGGCCAGAAAGGCGCCCATACGGGAGCCTTGGCCAAACCGATTTGTATTTAGAGGATGGGCCAAAAGCCCTAAAGACACATGTTAGGATCGCAAATGACGGACAATAAAAAGAAAGCGAAATACCTAAGCAAAAGCGTCAAATTTGCTGGCAAAACAGTCACCATGTACAGCCTAGATGGCGCCACCTGGTCTACCCGAAAAGAAGAACTTCACCTCATTCTTGAGCGCCAAGAACAAGAGCGTGCTTCGTTTAACCAGCTCCTTGGCGAAGCCAAAGCCAAAGAAGAAGGCGAAGAAAGCCCTGAGGCAGAAACCGACTACGAGCGTGCTGCCCCTGAAATTGAAGATGAAGCCATTTTGCCCATTGAAGATGAGGAGAGCCAACGGGCTTCCAAAAAGACCGCAGCAAAAGCTGCCGCAAAATCGGCCAAACCAGGCAAAAAAACTGAAGCCCCTAAAAAGGCAAAACCAGCTCCCGCTCCAAAATCAAGAGCATCTTCAAAGCCTGCAAGTAAAAAGGCATCAGGCAAACAAAAACGAAAAGTTGCCTAGAGCCTCTCTTCGTAGCGTCTTCATTCGCAAACTGGCTGCTATTCGAATGTGCCTGCAACGGCGATGCGCACATCACCCTGCGCAATTTCTTCAAGTGAAAATCTTGGCAAAGCACTAGCGCCAAACCCACGCTGCAATAAGAGCTCTAATTCAGCAGATTTACCGGGCTCGGGATTTCTGACTCTCGCTATAATTTCGGCGGGCACACGCTTTTTAATATTTCCTTTTTCAATGAACACACGCCCCTGGGTGTTTACCCCATATCTTCCATCAGCAAGTTTCGTAAGCGGCACCCGCACAATTTCAATCTTTTTGACCCAAAGTCTTGGACTTACTTTTCGCACAATTTCTTCAGGGGTTAGTTCTGCTACGGGCGGTGTTTGCACTTCTAACGATAACGCCAGCGGCAGCTTCCCATCAAAATGCACAGTCCAGTTTAGTGAAAATTGATCAGAAGAATATTGCCCAGCTGAAACAGGCTCTTTTGCGGCTGTTCTTTGACCTCTAAGCGCATCGACGCTGAGTTCAGCGGGTTTCTCATCAGGAATTTCAAACGAAATGGAGGCAATGCCGCCGTCGCCCGCAAAATAAATCCAGTTTGCAACACCAAGCACCAAGGCTCCTATGGCGATAGGCAACATTAATTCTGCAAGCACATTTTGCTTAGTACTTTTTGTGCGCACACGCGGAACTGCAGCTACCTCAGTGTTTTCTGCCACAGCTTGGGTTGGCTGATGTGCATGCTGAGGAGCAGGCTGATGTGCAACTTCAGACTTGCCTGATACAACAGGAACAGGCTGCGGGGCTTCGGTGGCAATCGCCGAAACTTCTACCTGTAGCGCCGAAGTTTTTGGCTCTGGCGACTTTGGTTTTGCCGCAGGGGCAGGTGCTGGTTTAGGTGCAGTTTTGCTCGCAGCGGGCGACTCGGTTTGAAGCGCTAATGCAGCCGAAAGTGCATCACTTGAGAAATCTTCTGCCTGAGTAGTTTTTTTGACGGGCTCTGCTGCTTTTGGAAGCACAGCTTCTTCAGGTGCCAGTTCAAGACCAAAATCTAACGTTGCCGCGCCCGGCTTTGGGGGCAGAGGAGCAAACGGAGCAGAGGGAGCAGGGGGAGCAGACAGGGCAGACGGAGCAGTAGCTTTTGAAGTATTTGGCGTGGCTTCAGCGCTGGATGCAAATTCGAAAGTGAGAGGCTGAATTGGCGCCGATTCAGTGGACACTACCGCATGAGACGCTGGTGCTTTTTCTGACTCTGTAGGTTCGTCGTCTAATTTAAATAGTTCTGCTCGAATGGCGCTTAGCGAAGGCTTTTGACTTGGGGCTTGAGGCGAGATTGCCGCTGCCACAGCAGGCGCAGTTTCCTCCAACGTAAGGTCGAGGCCATAATCTGCTTCGGAAGCAACTTGAGGTGTTAAGGCTGGCGTAGTTTCAGACGGGGGAGGCACATTTGAATGTACTTCTTTCTGGTCAGCTTCTGGCAAGGCTTGAGGTTTATCAGCTAAACCACCAGCACGCAGCGCCGGCGCCGCTTTTTCGAGCAGCGAAGGCAACTCTACATCGGCCGCATCTTCTAGGTCTAAGGCATAGGCCTTTTCGTTGTCTGGCTCAGATTCTTGAGGCTCAGATTCGTTGGTATCAAGCCCATGCAAACTCATTAAGAGTTCATCGCTTAAATTAGAAGATTCTATATCGAGAAAATATCCCTCAGGTTCTTCTACCTTGGGATCAAATGGATCTGTTTCGTCGTCGCTGTCTGCAGCGCTGGCTGGCCGCACAATTAAGACTTTGCCACCGGCTTTTTTGAGAGCCGCAAACAGAGGCTGCAAGTCGTCTTCGACCTCAGCAGTTTTTACCGTGGCGGGAGTGGAGGACAGCACCTCTTGGGCCTCAGATACACTAAGCCCTAAGTCTGCAAGCAGACTGGCGCGCAGTTTGCGCATGGTTTCTAAAGAGTCATCAACCGGACCCTCGAAAACCAGCTCAAAATGGTTCGACTTTGGGGTCGAATCTTCCATGACTTTAAATACTCCCCTTCATCTACGAAATATCGGCAGATCCCGCACGCAACTTTGCCCCGATTCTTGCGAATAGAAAGTAAGACCATACGCTTCAAGGAGAATGAAAAAATGGATTATTTTCAAATAGATACCGCAGCGGCTCTAAACCTAAGGGAGAGACCCCGCGCCGAACGCCTGGCTGCTTTTGAAGCTCTCGGCATAAGGCCCCGGCCCGGAGCACTGCATCAGTACGCAGAAAAAATGGGCTTTCTTAACCCCAGTCAAAGCCAAAAAGAACAGCTTTTGGCCGAAAAACGCGGCGTAGAACTTATCCCCCTAAGCGACCCACGGTATCCGCAAGGCTTAAGACACATTGCCGATGCGCCATTTGTGATCAGCGTCAGAGGGAACAGCCAAGCGTTGCTCAATCTTGGCCCCAGCGTAGGCATAGTCGGATCGCGCAACGCAGACGAAGAAGGCTGCGCCTTGGCGCGAGAGTTTTCGGCATATCTCAGTTCGCGTGGAGCCTGCATCGTAAGTGGCCTTGCCTATGGAGTAGACGGACACGCCCACGCAGAATCGCTGCAATGCCCAAGCGACATTCCCAGCATCGCAGTTTTAGGGCAGGGGTTAGGCACCGATGTGTATCCGCGTGCGCATCGAGGACTAGCAGGAAAAATTTTAGCCGCCGGCGGCCTGATAATTAGCCAATTCGCCTTAGAAGAGAATCCGCTCCCAGGACATTTTGTAAATCGCAACCGGGTCATAGCAGCCCTCTCTGAAGCCGTGCTCGTGATTCAAGCCGGCGAAAAATCGGGAGCCCTTGCCACAGCCCGTTTTGCAGCAGAGCAGGGGAAGGATGTTTTGGTGTTACCCGGCAGCAGCCGAGACCAGCGGTATGTCGGCTCGCACCGACTTATCCAGCAAGGAGCCTTTTTGGTAACTAGGCCCGAAGAAGTAGTGCCGCATCTTAGCCCATTATTGCCCCCCGTAAGCCAGGACATAGGCACGACGGAGGAAGTGTCAGCCGAAGCAGCGAAAATTCACGCCGTACTATGCAGCCAAGGGCCCCAAGACCTAGACCAGCTTGGCCGCAGCCTAACTCTAAGCCCCACTCAATTACTCAGCGCCTTAAGTGAATTAGAGCTTTTGGCCCTGATTCGCAGACTGCCGGGGAATAGAGCAAGCATAAACAGCTGGCCGACTTGATATTCAACCCACTTTTGCTTAATAATCGGGGCCTTGTGAATTTGGTGGCTGTAGCCCGTCATCCTTCGCCCCACCTACGCGGCCTAACGGCCGGCTACGGCGGGGACTACGGCGGGATGGACGCAGTGGCACAAGCAAGTTCAGTAGTTAGTTGTTAGTTTGGTGGCTGTAGCTCAGCTGGTAGAGCCCCGGATTGTGATTCCGGTTGTCGTGGGTTCGAGCCCCATCAGCCACCCCACCAGCCTTCGCTCGCCTGCGGCGAGACTACGGCTGGCAAGTCCGTTCCAAGGCGAGCGAAGGCTGGTGCCCGCCGGAGTCTTTCGGCTTCGCGAGCGAAGCCGAAAGCGTAGGTGGGCGTACTTCCTCTTCTCTGAATTCATTTTTTAGTGCTTGCGAAAGCTTGCGCCGGCTCCGGCGGACTAGTCCGCCGGGACATCGAGCGGAGCGAGATCGTAGGTGGATGCCCGCCGTAGTCCCCGCGGGAGCTTTAGCGAAGGCGGGGCGTAGGAGGGCGAAAGTGCCTCCTCGCAAATTCCCTCCCTGATCCCGACTTCAAATACTTCTCAAATCGCTCTGCGTCCTCGTCATCAACAAAGCCAATAAATACAACCAGTTTCCACGGGCGAAATTTGGCAGTGTGAGTCGAAATACCCTCGTTATGCTGCTTCAATCTCTCTTTTATTGAAGTTGTAACCCCAATGTAGAATTCTTTCGGAAATTTTATGCTGTTTAGCAGATACACGTATTGCATACACAATACTAATCGCGCTTTTTAGCTAAAAGTTTCCTTTTAAGTTTAGAATCTGCAAGCTAGCCGACAGACGCCTTCGGCGAGACTACGTCTCGCCAGCCAGTTGACAGAAGTAGCGTGTAAGCTCCCCAAAACTTGCAAAGCCCACCGGCCTACCAACCGGCACCCCAAATCCATAACTCGCATGAAAAAACGGCACACCCGCTTTCGCCGCGGCCTCCTCATCACCCGCTGTGTCGCCGACATAACAAGGTGATAGTAATTTCTGGCGTTCTATAATTGCCCGAATATTTTCGTGCTTCAGTTTTCGAGTGCGTCCAAAACACTCACTGTCGGTAAAAAGAGTTCCTATCGAAGTATGGCGAAGGAAAACTTCTAGGTATCGTTCGCCACAGTTGCTCACCACGAGTAATTTGTAATCGAGCTTCAGCGTCTCAAGTCCCAGAATTACTTCGGGATAGAGAGAATTCGGCGCATATTCTTGAACCGCCGCAATTTCCAATTCGTCAAAACATTGGGACACATCCTTTCGAATTGAATCTGGAATTCCCGACAGCAAAATCTCATCGCACTCACTGGACGGTTTTCCCGAAATTGATTTAACAAAATCCGCGGATACCCGCCGATCAATTCCGAATTTCTCATAGGCGAGATTGAACGCATGCGCACTTGCTTTACTACAATCCCAAAGCGTCCCATCAAGATCAAAAATCAATCCTTCGAAATGCATAATTCCTCTCAAAAAAAGCACACGAATGCCGGAAAAGCCAAAGGCTCCGATTAACGAGTGCAGTTATGTTTGGAAATTTATGGTCTAAGGATTTAATACTCTGACAGACATTTGTCCTTCCCGTTACCAAGAAGTTTTGAGTCTGTCTCGATGGCTGAGTTACCATCGGGGAATCCGCCGAATTTTCGATTTTCCCCGCCCCTCGTCACCTATTGCTAGGTCTGGCGCTATTTCCGTAAGTATCTTGTATCAGTTCATTGCGGATCCGACAATGTGGTGCTGGTTTAGATCGAGAGTCCGCATCTTTTGATTTACCTTTCAAGAAATTTCAAAATTACCCCATAATTGGGTGCAAAAAGGCTTGTCCGCCATAGCTTTAGCGACGGTGGGATGCACGAATTCATGAAACCCGCATTTTAAGCGGGTTTTGAGGGGTCCAGATACTTCCACCCCACTACGAATTTTCTTAGATCCACATCTACATTGTGCAGGTTGGTCTGCACAATTCTAAACAAGAGAAAGCATCGAACTCAGCCTTTGTTGATTTCGCCTTCCAAGGTTTTGAGAAAATTGACGACCTCGGCCCAAGTAGGAATGTTGCCAAAAATCATTAATTTCATTTTCTCAAAATCCCTTTCAAAATCAGCAGAACGACTTGGATGAGGCGTTAGTCTGAGGCTGCCTGCCGTTGCCGCGTCATAATTGGCCCAGCCAGATCGAAAATACACACTCTTATGAGCTACAACTCTCTCAAGTAAAGCTCGGTCTTTCAAGGCGCGCTTTGCATGAACTGTCTGACCGAGTCTAAACAAGTCGTAGTAGTGACGCGAATGCCGAGAAGGCGTCTTAGAATCTTCTGGCCGATGATATTCGGCGTGAACGAGAGTCGCCTTTTCCCAAAATGTTCTTTCCGGATTTAGCACTGTAATTTCGTTTTTCGTTTCCTGAAACAGATGTGGAAATTCATCTTCGGCATAAGATGCCACCCCGTGCTGGCTAATCGGGTATGGATCCGAACTCGCCCCGAATTCAATCCTCACTGCTTGGGGGATATAACTGGATACAGAGTTTTTTGTTCGCGGATACATAAATGTGATGACACCTTCTTCAATTGAGCCATCTTCAGTTATGCTAACCACCCTATGTCCCCAGATTGGTGGCCACTCCGTGCTTGTTCGTTTTTTAACGGCTTCATCAAACTTTGGATAGACTTTTCGCTTTACAAATTCCTGGCAGGCGTCGCGCAGATCCTTTACCGCTTGCGCCGTCTTTGTTTTAGAATCTTGACGTTCTGGGTCTTTATCACCCGCAAACCCCAAAGTCTTCCGAGTAATCGAGATGTCGATGTACTCTGAAAAGCGTTCAATTATGTTGAAACATTTTGAAAGAGATGTGCCGCCTTTAAAGATAAAAGTGTTTTTAAAGTCCGGTAATCCAAATAAGACATCAAGAATCCAGCAAACTCAAAAATCCTTCTCCACGATGTCGAACGCGATATTTCGACGAGCTGCAACTTGCTCGAAAAGCTGAAGGCGCTCTGCGGTAGAGAGGTGGGCGACTTTGTCCACTATTTGGCCTCCTTCTCGATGGTGATCGATTGGATTGCAGGTCTCATCCAGGCCGGAATATAATTGATATTCTTCTTAAGCATTCGTTTGTCACTCGATTTAAGAATATCCTGCAGTTTAGCAATCGTCTTTTCATCAATGCCTTCTTTGCCAAGATACTTGAGCGCTTGAATTACAAGGCCTGCAACTGATCCCGCTCCAACCAGTGATCTTGTAGAAGCGTGCTTTAGCTCGATAATCAGGTTTTGCACCTTTATCTTTTTGGGAGTACCATTTGTTAAGTAAGTCATTCGCGCAGGAACTTGGAGTGATAGTCCAAGCATGTTGGCGGCCGTAGCTCCGCTTGGTTGCACAATTCGGTTCTCGCGCTTGGCAATTGCGGCAACAATTTCATCAGCGCTAGGAATGATTTCGGTTTTTAATGTCTCGCTGTACCGCGGACGCCCGTAGAGTCCTTGAGCGTATCTTTTTATCGTTCCATTCTCAGTTAATCTTTTGAGGGCTATATCTATCGCACTGCGGCTTCCAAAATTGAGAAAGTCAGTCGGTATAAAGATTTGCGTTTTCTTATTCTTGAGAATGAATTTTTCGATTTTGTCTTGGATAGATTCCATGTAAGAAATTATTGCATTGTTTCTTACATTGTGTAAGATATATTTATGATATTTCTTGCAAATAAAGATAGATAATGTGTGATATCAATATGTTACGATGTGCCTGATTAACCTGCCATTTTGTAACATTAGCCAGTCATAATGATGTGCAGCTTACCATATGACAACGAACGAAGTGCTTGTTGTCATATGGAAGATATTTTGACCACAACGGGCAAGCCGCAACTTCGCATTCACAGCCTTTCAGGATATTTCAGAAAACCTACAAAAATTGGCTGCCGTTTGGCAGTTGGTCGATCAGGAAACTGTTTGATCTTAACAGTTTAGCTTATCCAAAATACCCCACCCCATTTATTTCCCGCTCGACGCTCTGGGGCAGGGGACTGCGTCCTCTCTCGCGCTGATCGCGCTTCACCCCTGATTGGAAAAGTTGTTGAGCAAATAAAATATTTCAGCCTTGCAAATTCTTACCTTCAAAATAGCGGTGTACGAGTGCGTGTGATTGTAGACACTCTGTCTTGATGCTCCACCGCTAAAAAATCGTCTTTCTCTTTCTACAGGATCCTCGAGGCTCATTAGCTTCATGAAGTACAATTTCAGAATGCAGAAATGCAGCCGCTTCTGCAGAATCCTTTACTTTAGAGGAAGTGCGCTCTAACATTTCTGATTCAAACTCAGTCAACACACTTTTTCTCAATCCTACTTCTCGCCATTTTGAAAATGGCCCGCATCCTCGTGAGATTGCACGAGCCAACGCTAAGGCATCGAGCAGCGCTTGATTTGCGCCTTGCCCTTTAAATGGGCTCATTGGATGAGCTGCATCCCCAATTAAGGTTATGCGATCTCCTTTTCCTAATAACTCCAGATCCAGCAACGCTCGATCGTAAACTGGATAGCCAGAAATTTGAGCTGTTTGTGTTGCTGCTATAATCTGAGGAATAGGATCGTGCCACTGCGTTCTGCGACTTGCTTCTTCCTTCAATATATCTGCTCCTTTGGCACTTAACTCCTTCGCTTCCATTTCTGACATAGGGAAACTAAGTTGCCACATTACAGAGTCAGAAGCATACGGCATAATATAAATTCGCTCCTTGCCATTAGCGGTTTGAAATACCGTCGCAGAGTCGAGCAAAGAATGTTTAAAACCTTCGAGGTTTTTTAAAGGACATATCCCTAAGATTACAATACAATCTAGATAGCGTAATGGAGTTATTGCATCACCAATCAACAACTTGCGCACAGTGCTTCGAATTCCATCTGCTCCAACTATCAGATCTGCGTTAGCACTCAGCATGTTGCCATTCACTTGAAAACTCAGTTCCATACTTCGATCTGCATTTTCCTTGAAATCTACTAAGCGATGTCCCCACTGCACAACGCCTTGATCTCCAAGTTGCTCAAGTAAAGCTAAACGCAACGACTGTCGAGCAATATGTATATTGATTCGCTTGGGAGAATATTTCTTATCGGAATTTAGCCACTTTCTACAGCCCCATTCCCCAATTACTTTTCCATCAGTAGTGTGCACCACATGTCGTGTCGAATTAACGCCATTTTCTAGAGAGGAAAGACCTAAGCCTTTAATCGCATTACTAGCTTGTTGCAAGGTGAGCCCGTAGCCTTGAGCACGATCATTAAAAGCGTTATCGCGTTCATAGATCGTAAATGGGATTCCGCGATGCAAACATGCAACTGCAAGTGCAACACCTCCAATGCCTGCACCAATAATTGCAATGCATGGAAAATTTTCTTTATCAGCTTTTTGATTTTTACTTGCAAGAATTAAACCGGAACCAGAACAATTCAAGCAGGCATAGGGCGCGCCTTTCGGGGGAATAGGAGCAATTCCCTCGCCGTTATTTTTTTCAAACTTATCTAAAGCAATCTTGTAGCGTAGTCGTTGACCTTTTCCAATTTTTTTCTGTTTCCTGCCTAGCCCTTGGCACTCTAGGCAAATATTCCAATGCTGCTTTTGATTTCTCACACGTTTTACCAGTTATACTGAGCGCAGTTTGAATTTCCGCCACTATCACTGACTTTGCATCGCGAAGTATATCCGCGGAGGCGAAGCCGTAGCCATCAACAAATATACCGCTCACAGAATATAAAAATTAACTCCGCTAAAGACTAAATAAAATGGACGCCCTGCGGGTGATAGTCTCTTTTTTTGCGCTCAGTATATTTGCCCCTGGCTCGGCTCCGCCTCGCGTTATACCGCTCACCTCAGGCCTTGTGCGGCTAAAGACGGAAATTCATTTCGTGAGCGGTATATTAATTTTAATATTAGCTAAATACAGCAGCCGTAGCAAATTCAACTCGTGAGCAAAACCCAAGTGCAAAATGCATTCTTGAAGCCCGCCTAATGCCATTCTCTTAACGTAATTTCCCTGCACAACAGAGCGAAGGTGGCTCCGACAGCATGTCCCGCCATAGTGCCCGGCGGGGCATTTCCAAAATTATTTTTTCAGGCTGCTTAGGTAGTCCGCTACCGACTTTTCAGTTGCCAGCCAGTTTCTTGCTTTCTTATGCGCATCGATCTTTCCTTGCCGAGCAAGCAGGCTCAAATATTCCTGAGAGTAAGGAAGTTTTTTCGCTAGAACAGATAACGGAACATATTCGTCGGTTCCTAGCGCCCCACAGCTTTCAAGATACAAATCTAGCGATCGTTCCAAAGCTTGAGCAATTAACAGAATAAAAGCTTTGTAATCTCCTTTGTTTGCGTCGTTAAGCGCGCGGTAATACTGTTTTCTATTGTTCTTGAGAACGATCGCAGGAGGGTATTCGAACTTCATCAGTAATAGATTCATTAATAGGCGAGCAGTTCTTCCATTGCCATCAAAGAAGGGGTGGATCCAGACAAATTGATGATGAAATCTAGATACTAACTCAACATGATTGAGCTTGTCCGGATTCACGTTTGCATAATTTACCAACTCATTCATAAGTCGGCTGACTTTTGTAAAATTGGGCGGAATAAAATTTGCTCCTAGTATGCGAACTTGCCCGTTTCTATATCTTCCCGCAAATTCGGATTCTATATTCTCTAATACCAAGCTATGAATGCCGAAAATGTCCTTTTCCTTCAGAATATATTTCGGTTTAGCCAGTTCCTCGACATAGTAGATTGCCTTCTCATGGTTCTTTGCCTCAAAGTGTTCACGGAGATTTCTGCCTTTTATGGTAATTCCCTGCTCAAGAACCAATCTAGTTTCCTGTAACGTGAGAGTGTTGCCTTCAATAGCGTTGGAATTGTAGGTCCACTCGATAGCTAGTTCAGATTTAAGGCGTTTTAATGCTGCTTGGGGCAGCGGACGTAGCTTTGCAAGCTGCTGCTTTTTAGTTTCAATTCTTTCGAGTATTTTTTGTGCCATATCGGATAGCTTTAATATTATACCTATCCGATATTTAGCGCAAGTAAATGTAGTGCGCCCAATTGGGGGAGCATAAGGCGAACAAATTCAAAAATCTCTGGGCAATATTTTTAATTCACCAAAAAAGTGCCTAAAAATCAAAAAAGTAGCCTCATTAAGCTCTAAGGTCGGCAAATTATAGATAGTGATTGAGTCGCGTAAATCTCTGGCGTAGAAGGGACAGGTTCTACTTACCTTTGTAACTTTTAAAAAGTTATTTATGCAAACCTCATTCGTATTCGGCCTGGCTGAACGTCACTGTGCTCAGTTTAAGTTTATTTTAACTTTCTCGTTCCTATTTTTGTTTGGGCAAGTGGCTACGAGCGAGGCGCAACTTGAAGAGTGTTTTTCTCGTACTCAGACAGGCACAACCAGTCTTAATCAGTTTTTTTATCCTGGCTTTCCGCCAACTTTTAGTGGTGTGCCCACGGCTACCATTCCTCTTATTAGTTTTCCTGCTGCGTGGGAGCAGTTGCCCACTCCAAATTTTCCAGACGGGCAGGGTACGGCCACGCTTATTGAAGCGAGGCTTGGGGTGAATATGCAGTGTTCCCTTACTGGTGGATTAGAATTGCTTACGGGTTGGGGGGCATCAGTTGTCACTCCCGTTCATGGTATGGCCCTTAATGCCAGCACCACTCACGCGGGGGCGCAATATTTTACTCCGTTTACTCAGAGCTCAACCTTAAGTGGTGTGTACGTATCGGGATATGATGGAATTACCGATTACAGCGGCACTTCTGGCTTCACTCGCACAAACTCTGCATCTGGGGTGCTTAATCAAACGCTACCCGCCACCGCCTTTGGTGCGCCTTGGGGATATTATCCTTTTAATTTGATGCTCACTTCTCAATGCTACATGGAGTTTTTGGGCAGTACTCTTTGGGTTTACTCTTCGTTTTGGCAATCAACTGCCTTTTTCGATTGGCAGTGGAAATTTATTTATAGCACGGTCAACAACCAAGCCGCAGATTGTAACTTAGATGGCGTATCAGATAGCTGTGATTCTTTAGTGAACAACATTCCTCAAACAATTGTTCCTGGAGTGAATGATAACTGCCAAACAGACTGCGATGATAATGGGGTGTGGGATAGTCTTCAGATTCTTGCAAATCCTAGTCTCGATTCAAGTGCCGAATTTGGTGGCGACGGTAAGGTAGATAAATGTCAGGGGCGGGTGAGGTGGCAAGCGCCAGCGGTGCCGGTGAAGGGAATTACAAACGCGCTTATTTCGGCCTACTGGGTTTCGGGCAGCGAGTCGTTTCCGGTTTTTAATCCTCTTCCAGCAGATCCGCTTTCTTCAATTCGCCGTAGCGATTCGCAGGGCAAATTCCTTATTCCGCGGGAGTATTTTAGCGCTCCGTTGCAACCTGGAGAAATTATGCGTGGAATTAGGGCATCTGTAGATTACGCTGAGGACACCGGGTTACCCAATCTTAATATTCGAACAATTTCAAATTATCCCGGCTGGGACCCTCTGTCGCCTTTAAGGTCGGGAAAGCTCGATAGAACTATTTATTTCCCTTCGCCAATTGTTTTTCAGCCCGGGGTGCTTGGAACGGTTAATGGCATAGCTTCAAGTGTTTCAAGTTTTAGAGATTTTTTGGCGCTCGATTCGGCAGGGTCGTCAGCGGACCAGTACGTGAAAAGGGGTATTCCTTCCCTGGGTCGGAGGCCCATCCCGTCGTTCCTACTTTATGCCATGCCATCTGGAGGCCCCAGTGTGCCTACTTCATGGGCTAGCGATGGCGTCTCATGGGGCTATGATAATGCGCCACTAAAGTTAACGGAACGAGGAGTCTATAGTAACATCGGTAGGTTGAACGATTATATCCAAGATCGAGTGAAGCCTTCGCTTGAGGCTATCACTCAAGGTAACGAGGTAAATAGTGTTCCGCTCAACATTTCTGCGCATAGCTATGGCGGTATCATTTCACGCGGCTTTATGGCGCTTCGTCAGCCCTATCCGCTTATCAATCGGTACGTCAGCTTTGATGGTGTGCATGGAGGAAGCAATGTATTTAGTAGTTTAAATCGCTCTAATTTTTTTAGAGAAAGAAGTATTAATGGCACCTCACCATTCGATTTGACCGCTCCAAACAGTAAGGGTTGGAACTATTCAAACTTTTTGTCTACGAGTGCAAATCATCTATTCTTATCTGATAGTGGATGTAGCCCGTTAAATCCTTTATGCGAAGTTATTTCCCCAGATTCTTCGGCACTTGGGGTTGGCAGAACCATGGGTACATCACGTTACGATGGTGGCCCTAATGGTCACTGTGCGCGGTTTGCTGGTGGCTGGGAGCTTTTGGTTCCAGAGGGCAATCATTCTCTTCAAACAATTACCAGAGATATTGTAACGGCCGCGCGCTTTTTTGCCGACGGCGGCAGGCCCGCAATTGGAACTGCACTAGATCCTGGTGCAAGCAGCACGCAGGCAGAATTCTCTGCGGACCCAATGGATTCTAGATACGCCGCTTATGGGTGTGGGGTTCAGCCGCCAGCTGATACAACTCCATTTGGGAAGCTTGATACCAAGTTGTCCTTGCTAGCTTCCGGAAGCGTTAACTATACATTTCAGGTCGATTCGTTTGGAGCAATTCACTTTGAATTCGATATTTCAGATGCTAATGCTTCAATTGAGGTAACCAACAATACGGGAGCAACGGTATACCCTAAGTTAAATCGCGTTGTGTCGCCATCGGGTAGTGGCTGGTACACAGAGTCGTTTGACGTGGATATAAATGGCACGGGAGTACGAAAGCTGAGACTTAGCTCTACTGGTCCTGCCGAGGCTTACGGAAGAATTGGCTTTCTTAATAAGAGGTTTTTAACTGGTTCAACAAACCTCGAGAGTTATCCGCCTAATGCCACAGTCACTGTTATTGCCAAGATGCGTGGGGCGTCTGGAGGCGTCATAGCACCCAATAGTGGAACAATTAGCACGGTGATAACTGCACCGGATGGCGCTCAGACTCAGCTTGATCTTTTTGACGATGGGCTACACGGAGACGGCGCTGCAAATAATGGCACCTATGCAAACTATTTTACCGGCACGGCCCAAGCTGGCTTTTATAGAATTAGTAACTACGCAAGTTATGTGTGGGCTGGCTGGCCTATTATGCGTAGTTCTGAAAACTCATTTGAAGTTATTTCAAACGCCGCCACCATTGCGCCAACTGTGTCGCAGCAAATGGTGTTAAATCCGCAAACAGGGCGAGTTGATGCTTGGAGACTCAGATTTACGGTGAACGCGATTGCTGCCGGTACATTTAGGCTCATAGGAGATTTGGCGGGACCAAATGTGGTGAACCAATCGTTAGATACGGTGCTTACAGTTGCGGCACCGGGAACCTACTTGGCTGACTTAGTGATTCCGCTGACCTTGCTTCACACATTGCCAAGAACTGGTCTTTCTTTAGGGAATATTCGCTTAGTTGATCCTGCTCTTGGTCAGACTTTGGCAAACTTTGGGCAAATTGCGATTGCGCTTCCAGCAATCTCAACGTTAAACCTACTACCTGCGCCGGTAATCACCCAGGTTATTCCTGCGTATGGGCCTACGGCGCTGCCAAATGGTGAGGGGGTAGTTGTTATAATCAAAGGTGCAAATTTCGACACCACCTCTCTAGTTCGCGTGGGAAGGTTAAAAGCCAAGTATCAAATTTTAGGTGGGGATACGCTGCAGGTAACTATGCCCACCAATTACCCAGCAACTGCCAATAGGCCTAAGCCAGTAGACATTGAGGTGACTACTGCTGGTGGAGTAACCCAGCTCGTGAGCGCCTTTGTCTACAATGGTTAAGCTGGAATAAAGGTTGAAGGTGCCTAAGCAGTGTTTCTAGAAGCTAACAAGCTGGCCCAACGTCTATGCTGGTTTCAGCTGGGGTATATGGTGGCCCAGAAAGCGAGTTACACCATCCAGGGTGACATTTATTTTGTGCTCCGTTGGCACAAAGATTTGGGAAATTGCTATAGGCGGTCCAGCTGGCCATGGCTCCGGGAGAGGAATGGGCCCCAGAAACATAACCTTCGTTGTATACGCGATCGAGCAAATCAAAGATTGCTGAGTTTGCAAAAGAGCTTTCGAGCCCTAAGAGTCTGAGCACCAAAAATTCTCCAACCCAGGCGCTTGGTCCGCAGCAAAAATAGTAATTGTTGTAGGTGTTGCGATCCCAGTTTCCGGTTGGCCAGGTGGTACATGGAAAATTGGAGTTGTAGCGCGGGAAGTTGTTGATTCCTAAATACATCGGATTTGCTGGTGCGTCATAAATTGGTCCGCAGGTTTTACGGAACAGAAATTTATTGGTGCCCTGAAGCACATAGTCGCGCAGATTGTTTTGCTGCATCAAAGCGCCAGCAACTACGATGGGAGCTATTTGTCCGTATCCGGCGTGTCCATTGGCTCCAATATAACCTGGCCAGTTGCTGACATACGCTTTGCCGGCTTCAGTGGCGTAGTAGGCATCAAATCCAATTTGAATAATGTGTTTTGCTATATCAATTTTTTGTTGTAGCGAGATGCCGGCACTGACGAGCCAAAGCATGGCGTCTCCCATATCCATGCTGACGGCGGTGCCGTAGGAGCTCATGTTCTGGTTTGGAGAAGTTCTTGTATAACCTTCTGCAGCTGCGTCAACGAGCCATGTCTTTTGAACTCCACGCAGCGCTGCTGCATAGGGTGCTATGTTAGACACGGTGGGCAATGCAATAGAAAGGTACGTTGTGTTGAGGTTACGGAGTAAAATTCTCGGTTTTTGCGAATTAGCTGGCACCATGCGCGGATAAGGTGGGCGCAATTCATCGGTGTAAGGCAATGCGTCAGCGTTGGGCACAATGGTGAATACAAAAGCATTCCGAACGCCGGACCAGTTGCAGCGATTTTTATGATCATAGTAGCCAGCTACGCTTGTGCCAGCCGGGGTGCATTCTCGTGCATCTGGAACACTGCGCGTAAGTACGAGTGATTCAGTTAAACTGCTGTTAAATAGTCGGGGATAGGTAACTCCAAGGCCAGGAGAGCCTCCGGCGCGGCTGGTTACACTCTGCACTTGTCCCGGAATAGGATTAAGAAGGCTTAAGTGTCGCCGCCTGTCGTAGTAGCAAGCCGATGAATCTGGTCCGCACTTGGCGTCATACATGGTGCGGTCATATTCGTTACAATGGGTATTCCAGAATGTTTCGTCTTGTATACATCCATAGGGCATTCCAAGAGCTGGTGTCAGGCGGCCTGTTTGTCCCATGACGGTTTGGTCAATTGGGGCTGGGTCTACGGCGGTAATTGCAAACGGCGCTAATGCTGCTGGTTCTCCAGTGGCGTAATAGGCAATGGTCACTGGCCTATCAAAGTAAACGGTAATGTTGTCATAGGTAAGACTGTTTACCACTGAGGTTGGTGCCCGGGGAAATCCGGAAGATGAAGTGGCAGTGGCGGTTGGCGTGGCTGTGGGGGTGCTCGTTCGGGTTGGTGTTGCGGTTACAGTTGGCGTAGCGGTAGCACTTGGTGTGGGAGTTCTGGTTGCGGTTGCAGTTGGGGTGCGAGTTGCAGTTGGTGTTGGGGTTCTTGTCGGGGTAATTGTGGCCACACTAGTCACAGTGGGAGTGCGGGTTGCAGTTGCAGTCGGCGTACGTGTTGCAGTTGGGGTAGGGGTGCGTGTTGGGGTATTTGTGACCACGCTGGTTGCCGTTGCAGTTGGAGTACGTGTGGCTGTTCGTGTTGGTGTTGCAGTATTTGTGGCAGAAACCGTAGCTGTTGGGTCCGGTGTTCGTGTTGGTTCCAGGTCAGAGATGTTGCCGTTGGCGGTGCCTGTTGGAGCAGCGGTCGGGGTTAGTCCGGGCTCAGGAGTAGGAGTGCTTATTGGGGTTGGCGTAGGTGTAACTGGCCCAGTCCAGGTTTTACATTCACTAAAATGCTCCAGCATCTTTTTGTAGAAAAGAATTTCAAACTTTTTTCTGGCTGAAGGTGCAACTTTATTGCTGCGTACCATGCGCTGAAGGTTTGCGCGAATGTCTTTCGCTTTGACAGGATTCAACGTGAAGCTATTGTCCTTAAGGTCTCCGCGCTTAATGCGGGTTAAGGTACTAAGATTCCGCGTGCTGCGATGGTAGCAGGCAAGATTATCGCCCTTAATAAGGTTTTTCTGCTTTTTTGTGAGGCTGTAGACCTTAGGGTTGCCGGGATAGGCGGGCTGCTCTGCAGCTACAGCTGTGCTTATCGATATGAGTATCGAAATAAGAAAAGCTATACCTGGGCGAAGACTTACCACAAACCGCAACACCTAATTTCAAAGGCCGCACTAAATTATGCAATCTTGGTGCCAGCTTAGGCTGGCTAAACAGTTTCTTGCGGGAACGCATTCTTTTCAGTGCCTTAGGGGTATCGACTCTTTTGGCCCGATGCTTTAAGTGGGGGATTAGGGATAGCGGTTGGATATTTTCACGTGGAACCCACTTTTTTTAAGGTCTGCGGAGCGCTGCTCAGCTCGAAGCCTAAGGCTGCCAAAATGCCAGGTAGAGCTCATTTGAATTACTGAAAGCCGGGGAATCTCTTCAAGAGTTACAACACCTTAGAAAGCTTAGAGCATGTTTAATACGGAGTGATGCGGAGCGAACATGCTTATGAAACGCTGGGAAAAAAACCCAGCATAATACCTAGGGGCGATACTGCCTCGGCACGTAAAATAGTAATTTTTGATCATGCTCTTATGAATAGAATACAGAACTCATTTGAATCAATGCCGCCAGAGAGGCAGACACAGTTTGTTGCTCGGCTGGTCGATTTGATTGGCGACGGAAATAAGGGCGATGCCATTCGTCTAGCAGGCTCTGTGGGGCTAAAAAATGTTCCTTCAGATCCAAATGACCTACTCACGTACCTGCGGGAACTTGGTTCTCAAAACACAACTAAAGAAGTTCGGGCAGCATTGTTGGAAGAAGGAATCAGTGCCCTAAAGCCACCAAGTGTTTCCGCCGGTGTTACTGGCTACCAAGCACTTCCTGCCCCGAGCGATCTTTTTGGAATGGCAAGGAATGTGATGGGCGAAAAGGCACCCTACGCCATCGGTCAGTTTCGGTTGCGGGCTGGGTCAGTCTCCGAGTTTATTCAGCCGTATAGTGTTGAGCGTAATGAAGGCTTTGGCGCAGTGCTTGTAAGAAAACACGAGGGGATAGTTGAAGTATATCAGCTAGAAATAAATAAAAAGCCAAGGTCCTCAATGTCATCCGATTCAATAAGAAGGCACGATAATTTTTGCATTTCCTTTAAATATGTAGACGAAGGAAATCAGGTTGGGGATATAAGCATAAGCCCGCGAGTTTCATTAAATGAATCTGCGCTTGAAGGGCCGCGCAGTAGTGGATATCGAAGCCTTCTTACTGAGGATGGGAAGCTGCCAAATGCTTTACAATTAGTAGGGCAATACAGTTTTGGAGCCCAGGCATTACTTGCACGCCTCTTTGACTCTCCTGTAAAGGCTGAGGCTCTGAGGCAATTTAACGCGTCGCGTGTACGAGATGAAGATCATGCCAAAAAAGAGTTCCGACGGTCGAATTTAAGGCTGGGTTCAGGGGAAGAGGCATCAGATGCGGCGGCTTTTGCCTTGCCAGCTGGAGCTCCACTTGCTGCACTTACGGGTAAACTATTGATGCCGGTTCTCGATTCAGTCCGCGTAACACTTCGAGAAGAGCTAAAAATGATGATAGATAATGGAGATTTTAAAAAGATTCTATCACTTGCCAACGACACTCCGGGCATTACCCCTGATGCGGGCGAAGAGTGGCGTATTGTGCCTACAAGCGTCTACTCTATTTCAGCAGGGTTTCGGGGCTCCGGGCGAAGTTAATCTAGGCAAGTAATGCAACTTGTCGGCATAAAAATGGGGCAGATGAGTTCTGAGCCTCACTGAGCTATAATGCCTAGATGCCAATCCCTACCTTTTACACACCTCGCTTAGTTTTGCGTGAGCTTGTTGAATCAGATGCAGCAGCTTACGAAAGATACTTCGTTGACTACAACGTAGTACGTACCCTTGCATCTGTCGTGCCGTGGCCTTATCCCAAAGGAGGTGTGCTCGAATTCCTGCGCACACGGGTGCTTCCGAATCAGGGCAAAGATAAATGGGTGTGGGCAATTACGCTAAAAGAGAAGCCAGATGAACTAATTGGTGTGGTGGATCTATGGCGCGAAGCAAATCCTGATAATAGGGGCTTTTGGTTGGGGCATAAGTATTGGGGCAACGGGTATATGACGGAAGCTGTGCGCCCCATACTGGACTACGCCTTTAACGAACTGGGATTTGAAAAATTAATTTTTAGTAATGCAGTGGGCAACCCTCGTTCGGGCCGAGTAAAAGAAAAAACTGGTGCCAAGTTCCTTAGAACGGTTCCAGATACTTTTGTGGACCCCACTTTAACGGAGAAAGAGCTCTACGAGCTAAGAAAAGAAGATTGGCTTCAGCATCGCAGTAAGACTTAAGTTGCGTTGGGTGGCGATGCGCGTAAGTATTTATGCGCAATATTTTCTAAACCATTTTTCGGTCTTACTAAAAAGGTTTTCGGCAATGCCTTCTTCTGTAAAAGAGTGGCTGGCGTGGGGGATGGCAACAAGTTCTTTGTCAGCAGATAAATGCGCATAATAACGCCTGCTGCTTTCAACCAGCATGGCGCCTTCGCCCGAGGCATAACAAATTTGGCAGGGCACTTTAATTTTTGAAATCAAGCCAAGCTCGTCTGGAAAGTTCTTAATGCCATTCACGTAGCGTCTGGACATTAATAATTCATAGCTGCCGCGTGTATAGGTGGCCCCTGTATTTTTGTCTTTGCGAAACCAAAACTTTGGCGGAAATGAAATAAATGAGGTCATATCCCAAAAGCTAACAGCAGTGAGGGCTGAGGTTTTAGCCTGCAGAAGAGTTAAGCCCCCAAACGAGTGACCTACGGCGCAAATATTGCGAAATTTGCGCCGTTTTAAATATGCAACCACGGTGTCGGTATCTTTAGCGTGTTGAAGCAGGTCTGAGGTCATTAAACTTCTTGCCTTTGGTCTCCAATCGTAAAGGTTCACTCTGCAATAGGCGTAGCCTTTATTACGGAAATACCAACTTCCTAAAAGCATGGTTGGCCACAGTGCTGTGGATGCAAGTCCATGCACAAACACGATCATTCCTTTAGGTTTTCCTTTCGGTTGCCCAATGGTGGCGTAAATTATCTTTTTGTCAGGAGTAGGAATCGCAACTTCTTCTTCTATAGGGTGTTTTTTCATGCCGGCAGATTAGCGCCAAACTAGTGGTTTAGGCTACTCAGATTTACATCTGGGTCTAATCAGCACAGTCATCGCGTTCTACAAGAACAGGTAGCTCCAAAGCGCCAAGGCTTATATTGGTTTGCACCTTTCTGGAATTAGATACTTGGTCTGCGCTAAGGCGGCCCCAGGGTGTTTCGAAAGCGTAAACTGGTTTGTTGCCAACTACTTGACCAAAAGGCCTAATATCTACGGCATGGTCAGTAATAAGAGTCTTAGCCTATTAAAGACTTGGTGAAGTGTGGAAAAAACTCACAGAGCCTTAATCACCGCCTTAATCTTGGCGTGCGCCTCAATTGGATGCCTCAGGGGTTTATCAAGTTGAAAGCTATAGCGATTATTGCGGCCAACACGTTCGCGTTTTAGGTAACCCTCAGTCTCTAGATCGCCTAAAATGCGGAGCACCGCGCGTTCGGTAATGCCGACACGCAAGGCAATCTCTTTAACTGCCAAATCTGGCTCTCGGTAGAGGCAAATAAGCACATGGCTGTGGTTTGTAAAAAAGGTCCAGGGAGCGGCTGGGGCTGATTGTGATCGAGATTTTTTCATTTAACACCTGCTAGACAATACATGAAATAAATGTCATATGTCAATGCGCTATGAATGACATCCTTTATCTCAATCTCGTTAGTCCCATCACGTTATGTTTTTTACTTGGCATTTTGGCAAAACTTCTGCGCAGCGATTTTGCCCTGCCTCGTGATGTGTACATGGGTATTTCAATTTATTTGCTTTTGGCGCTGGGGTTAAAGGGAGGAGTTGAGCTTGCCAAGGCGCCCTGGGAAACGATTGCGCTACCGGTGCTTGTAACACTTTTTATCGGGTGTGTTACCCCTGTCTCGTCATTCTTAATTTTACGTCGACTGGGGAAATTTTCTTCGGCTGACTCGGCAGCGATCGCCGCGCATTATGGTTCGGTTTCAGCGGTCACCTTTATTGCCGCACAGTCGTTTGTATTGGAGGTAGCTTCAAAGGACCCGACAATTCCAGCGCTGGAAGGTTTTATGGCGTCTTTGCTGGCACTGCTTGAGGCACCAGGACTGCAAATTGCTTTGGCTCTTGGCGTAATGGGAGCAAGCGGTGGTGGTCAGGGGCTAAAAAAGGCTCTGCACGAAGTGCTTGTGGGTCGCACCATGGTGCTTTTGGTGGGCGGGCTTGTGATTGGGTATTTTATTGGACAAAAAAATTGGGAGATGGTCGCTCCTTTTTATGACCCAAAGGGAGCTGTGTTTCGGGGGCTCTTGTGTTTGTTTTTGTTGGAAATGGGTCTGGTTACGGGCGCTCGTATGGGCGATCTCAAAAAAGCTGGACTCTTTTTGGTGGGATTTGGAACGCTTGTTCCTGTTTTACATGGAAGCTTGGCGATAGTACTTGGTTCCTGGGCTGGCCTGTCCGTAGGCGGCTGCACGGTGCTGGCAGCTATGGCGGCAAGTGCCTCGTACATAGCAGCTCCTCCAGCCGTACGAATTACCTTGCCGGATGCAAACCCTGCTTATTATCTTACCGCAGCGCTCGCAATTACATTTCCCTTTAATGTGGTTCTTGGTATTCCACTTTATTTTGAGATCTCAAAATATTTTGTGAATTGATTTGGAGGTGATTATGAAACTAACAACCTTAAAGCTAGTCACCTTAGTTATTGAGTCGGTGCTTGAGGCTCAAGTTGTTGCAACTATCAAAGAGGCTGGTGCTCGGGGTTACACGGCTGTTGCATCGGCTGGTGAGGGCTCTAGAGGTACGCGTACGGGAGAAATTCCTGGGCAGAACGTGCGTATTGAGACGCTCGTAAGTGCTGCGGTTGCTGATAAAATTATGGAGCTCGTTTCCGCGCGCTACTTCCAGAATTATGCCGTTGTTTGCTGGGTTGTAGATGCTTCGGTGCTGCGGGGCGAGAAATACGTTTAGTTCATGGCTTAAAGTGATTCAGAAAAATATCTGCGCTTAAAGTAGAGCGAAACATTAACCAGTGCAATTAAGGCTGGAACCTCAATTAATGGACCTATAACAGCCGCAAAAGCTGCTCCAGAGTTAAGTCCAAATATGCCAACAGCCACGGCTATCGCCAGTTCAAAATTATTCCCGGCTGCCGTAAATGACAGTGTCGCAGTTTTTGAGTAATCAGCCCCCAGTCGGTGGCCAAGATAAAAAGAGATAAAAAACATAAGCACAAAGTAGATGACGAGCGGCAGGGCTATTCGCAGCACATCAAAGGGCAGGGCTACAATATACTCGCCTTTAAGCGAAAACATCAGCACTATGGTAAACAATAAGGCAATGAGAGTGATGGGGCTGATTTTGGGTACAAATGTTCCCTCATACCAACCGCGGCCTTTGCGTTTAATGAGAAAAATGCGGGTAACTATACCAGCCACAAACGGTATGCCTAAATACACAGCTACACTTTCAGCAATTGCTCGAATTGTTATCCCCGATAAATCTACCGCACCAAAGTTGAAGCCGAGAGCGGTTGGTAACCATGCAATAAAGACCCAGGCATAGAGGGGGTAACAAAAAACTTGGAAAATTGAATTTAGGGCTACAAGCCCTGCCGCATATTCAGCATCTCCGCGGGCTAAGTCATTCCACACAATGACCATGGCTATACAGCGAGCTAGCCCAATCATAATGAGCCCGATAGCGTACTCTGGCTTGTCGCCCAGTAGACTTAGCGCAAGCACAAACATCAATATTGGTCCTATGACCCAATTCTGAATAAGGGAGAGAAACAGCATCTTCCAGTTTCGAAAAACTTTAGGAAGCTCTTCGTACTTCACCTTCGCAAGAGGCGGATACATCATTAAAATTAGCCCCAGAGCAATCGGAATGGAGGTAGTGCCCACAGAAAAGCTTGAAATGCTGCCCGCTAGTCTTGGGAAACTGTGCCCAACAAAAACCCCAATCGCCATGGCCAAAAATATCCAAAGCGTTAAATAACGGTCGAGGAAGGAAAGTGACGGACGGCAGCATAGAGAAGTAGGCGCTGAATATTGCGAAGACATGGGGGCCTTTCCTAGTGCTGATTGGGTAAATAGGCAAGCAGGGCATTTGCGACATACTCTTTAATTTGGTCGCGTACTTGGCGATAACAATCTAGCGCTGCTGCCTCGGTTTTTTTTGTTTGTGCCAAAGCTGGCGGATCCGCAAAGGGGGCGTGCACAACTTTGGTGCCCTGCGGTGGAGTTGGGCAGGATGTAGCCGCGTTATCACAAACAGTAATAACGAGATCAAATTTGATGTGGCCAAGAGAGTCTAGGTGTTTTGAAGTATGCCGAGAAATGTCTACTCCAGCTTCCGCCATGACAGAAGTAGCCAGGGGGTTTAACCCCTGGGGCTTAGTGCCGGCTGAGTAAGCATCAACTAACTCGGGAAGTAGAGCCTTCGCCCAGCCTTCGGCCATTTGGCTGCGGCATGAATTGCCTGTGCACAAGAACAATACTTTTGCTTTCATGTTAACGCGAGGGCTTTTCGGCATATACGGTTATACTTTGAAGTGCATTACCATTTGTTTCAAACTGCCGAGCTTCTTCAGGGCTTAGGTATTTTAGCAGCACCTCTTGGGGCAAAGTGATAGGTTTTTCAATTTTTACTTGGATGTTTTTAAAACCGCTCTGCTGAATAAGTTCTAGGTACTCAGATTTTAGAATTGCACCTGACACACAGCCTGCGTACATCTCAGCATCTTTTTGAAGACCTGCAGGAAGGACGGCTCCAAGGACAATATCAGAGACAGAAAAATGAGCTTTGGGTTTAAGCACTCGAAACATTTCGCGAAAAGCTGCTTTTTTATCTGGCACCAAGTTTAACACGCAATTACTAATAACAACGTCGATTGAATTGTCCTCTATGGGCATTTTCTCAATTTCGCCTAAACGAAATTCTACATTATTTAGGCCAAGTTTAGCTGCATTTTGGCGAGCCTTCTCAATCATAGGCTCAGTCATATCGAGCCCAATTACTTTGCCCCTAGCCCCAACTAAAGCGCGAGCAACAAAGGCGTCATTGCCAGCACCAGAGCCAAGGTCAAGCACCGTATCGCCCTCTTTAATCGCAGCCACTTCGGTGGGCACTCCGCAGCCCAGCATCAGGTCCGCGTCTTTGTTGTAGCCAGGCAGCTTTGTATAATCATCGTTAAAAGCAGTGAAGTCATGCGGTGCTTCGCAGCATTGAGTTCCGCAGCAGGTGGTGTTTTGTAATTGGTTCAGCGATTTTTTTGCTATTTCAGCATATTTCTCGCGAACAGAAGCTTTAATTTCATCAGCATTTTTCATCGTATACTCCTAGAAATCATCTCATAAATGCCATCCGTGGCATTTATGAGAGTGCTCCAAGCTCGGACGGGGACCCCATAAAGGCCCCGTCCTTGCGTCGCACCGGCTTCCTCGCATGCTCGGTCGCCGAGCACGCCATCCTTGGCGCGCCTAGAAGCCATCTCAATTTTACGAATTACTGAGTGGGCTCTAATCATGGCTTCTAACAACACCTTTTATTATTCAATTTTGCGCGGCACTTTTTAAGAAGCGGGCCCAGAAGCTTTTCTAAATCTTTAAACGCTTCGGGATTGATACAATAACAGCTGCTGGTCCCTTCGATTTCACCGCGAATTAAATTAGCCGCTTTTAATTCTTTTAAATGCTGTGAAACAGTAGATTGGGCAAGAGGCAGCACTTCGACTATTTCGCCGCAGATGCAAGTATTTCTTTCGGCAAGTGTCTGTAAAATCGCAATGCGCGCGGGGTGGGCGAGAGCTTTAGCGTAGCGCGCAAGGGACGCCACCTGGGGATCAAACTTGTTTGGTTTTGCTGCTGCCATATAATTATATATATCGTAAAAATACGATAAAGATATTTGAGAAGCAAGCCTCTACGGTTCTTGTTGTGTACGTGCTTATAATCGCACCGCTGCTGTGCTTGAAACGTAAGTCGAGGATCTATTGAACTGACTAGGCGGCAGATACAGCGCTAGGCAGATCTATTAGGCTTGGTGCCCCACCCACATCTTTCAGATTAACGATGAACCTCAGTTCCTCGTGCTGTCCAGTTGCGGATTATCGACTCACTTTTTACCCAAAAGTTTAAAATAGCTATCTCATTTGAGTAAAAGCTAGGGAAAATAAAAATTCTGCTCGCGTTGTGCCCAGCAGATCTGCAAAAACGGCACTAGGTTTGAATTCTCTTTATTGATGGTGGAAATGTATGCACACAACACAGGCGGATAAATCGGGAGCAACGTTAGCATTGGGGCTTATGTTTGGTTTCGGTGCTTGCGCAACAGTGCCTGATGCGCAAAAGACACCCGTACCAGTTTCCTCAATAACTCAAACAGAAACAGCGCGGAAAGAAGCGATGCAAAAATTTGAGAGGGCGCTGAGTGGTTTTGTACCAGTTTTGCTTACTAGTTTAATAGGCGAAAGTTTGGAGCCAGGACTCCTTGGAAGATTAGCCAAGCCTCAGAGTGATTATCTCCTCTCAAAAATCAAAGATTTTACCCAGCTGTTTGATGAGGCTCTTCAAGTTGGAATTGGCTCCGGTGCTTTGAGCACTGAACAAGCTGTGGGCGCTGGTAAATTGTACTCGGAGCTTGGAGATTTTAGCGGTGCTTTAAAATCACAGAAAATACCAAACGACAATGCTGGATATAGTGCGAGTTTCTATGAGGGGAAGCTTCTGTACAAAAACTTAAGTTCATTAGCAAATCTTCTAAAGATCGAAAAACTAGCGGGCCTGCCAGAAATTGAGGCTGCACTATTCAGTGTGAGTAAAGAACCCTACAAAGGAAGCATTCGTCTCGATACAGCTTGGAATCTTCCTCCAAGTCATCTTGAAAGACTTAAGCAAGATCAGGAATTGGCGGCCGAAAAGGCCCGATTGGAGGAGGCAGCGCGAAAAGAGGCAGAGCTTCAAAGAGCTGCTCAAATTGCATCTGCTGAGCGCGAAATGGCGCGAGAGAAAGAGCTGCAATTTCGAGATGTACGTAAGTGCACTCCAGCTTTTGTGCGCCTAGATGACAATAATTTGCTGATGTTTCACGCCAGAGACGGAGAGCTTCATTGTTTCAAAACATCATCAGGGTACGCTGAGTATGGACGAGAAGGCGGAATTGGTTTTAAGGGCGTTGAATTGGGAGGTGGGTCTGATTATTCGAAGGCGCATGTATATGGTGAGATTTCCTATTTGGAGGCAATTGCTTATGTACGAAATAATGTTGAGTTTCTAAAAATGAGTGTACGGGCGCAAGAAGACCGATTTCCTCAAAGTTTACATGCTGAATTTATTCTTTCTAGGCTTTTGCCCTTAATTCAGGTTGACGAATCTGCTTTGCAGGAATCCCTCGCAGAGCCGCGTTTGGTTACCTACGGCCCTACGGTGCAGAGGCATCCTCCTAAAAAATCAATTCCTGTGTTTGTTGCACTTCCAGATAGCACTATGCTTCGCATTATTCAGTCGGGAGATAGTATCTCGTTTGAGAAAACTGCAAGCGGATATGGTGTGGACGGCTGGAAAGTAAATTTAGTTGTTGTAAAGGCAGGTGCAGAAAACCCCACACATAACCAGTATACCCAAATTACTGCTCCCGAGGCTTTGGCATTTTTTGATGGTGATATAATGCCCATTTTCCTCGCGGTTTGTAGACAGGCCATTACAGTGGGGGATAAATCGGTTTGGCCAGCGTCATTGTGGAAGGTGCTTTGTCCCACCAAGGCTCCCATAGAGCAGAAGCGTGAACAGTATCAAAAGGGCGAAGCCCCACGGGTTGCACCGTCAAGGCCTGGCATTGTCATGGAAAAAGAGGTGGGATTTATGGATTTATTGGCAGCAGCCTATCAGCTCAGTGATCCAATCGGGCTTGCGAGGAAGGAGTTGGGGAAGGCAATTGGTATTCCGCTTAGTTTGGGGGATTTCCTCGAGCAGCAAAAAAACCTCCGATAAGTCGGGACAAATTTGCAGTAGTTCCCAACAGAATTGTTGGGAACTATTTAAATCAGATAGTTAGCTTGAGGCGGGTCAAGAGCAGCATTTTTATGCAACACTCGCTTCGAGTGCATTCATAACTCTCTATATGCATCTGCTTTGCCGAGTTTTGGTGGAACTTATTCGGCAGGTTAGGTTTGGCAGTTGTCTCGAATGTACTGGGTTTTGTGGGTGAATTAGGTTCGTAAACAATCTAATTTAGTCGCCTTTTTTCTTTTGCTTCTCAAAAAGTAACTGAAATTATCAATCCAGCGACCCTCGAGCATGACGCTTGTTAGGTTAATTATTATTAGAGGTTTGTGTATGAATAGATTTATTTCTTGGGCGCTCGTCTGTTGCGCCGTGCTCGCATCCGGTTGTACGACGATCAAGTGTGAAGGTGAGAAGACCGGCACAGGAGAGCTTACAATTACCGTAACTAAAGGCCCCTCCGGTATTGGCAAAGCCGCCAAATTTTTGGGGCAAGGATTTTCTGCCCAAGGTGGCCTGGGTTTTGGTTTTTCACCTCCTGGGGCGCCACCTAGTACTCCTCCAGTGGCTCGCGATTTAACGGATAAAGAAAAAGAAGCCGCCATGAAAGAGGCTGAAAAAGCTGCAACAAAGTGGATAGAAGAAAACGATAAGAACATTTGCAATAAGTGCGAAGACGGATTCCCTTGCGCGGCCAAGCTACACGATATTGAGTTTAAACTTTCAAACTATCCAAAAATTCAACAAACCTCGAATGGGTGGGAAGTTACATTGGTATACCAGGTAAGATGGAAAGTGGGCTGCGGTCCTTGCACTGAGTGCCGTGGCGAGGTTCAAGGTAAATCAATTGGTAAGTCCGATTCAGCAATATCATCAGATGCGCTTGCAAGTTTGGGCTTGATTGATCCAGCTGCTCTGAACGCCGATGCGTCGGGTGAATCATGTGCTGGCGAAACGCAAATTGTGTTTGGTGACCAGGTAATGTCTGTAAAAGATGCCGAAGCTCAGATAGCGGGATACTAAGTCTCGCCGAGGCACTCTTCTGCTGTATTAAACAGTTGAAGAGTGCCTCTCTTCGCTACGGCCTGTGTTGTCCCATAACTTCATCCTTTCCTCGCTCTAACTCTCACGCCGCCCAAAAAAACTCTTCTGCTTTCTTTGTTGCCCAGCGGCTTTCTGGTTTTAGGGTGTACAGCAAAACCTGTTGTTTCTCGATAATTTCAGCATTATGTACGGCAGTACGTTTGAGCTCATCTATAAGAAAAATAAGCTGCGGCGCTTGAATTATCGTTTTATCATTATTGCGGACTCTTAAGTTTTCGTTTTTTACCTCAACGGTGAGTGCACTTGATTGATTTTCTAGATATACATTGCCGGCAAGAAAACCGTTTTTCCTAGCTAATTCAGATTTTATTATTGTAAATTTCCCCATAAAGTTTGCGTCTATGGCGTTGAGCACCTCACTTAGTGGTGTTGCACTTTGGAGTGCTTTACCTAAAGTGAGGCTCCTAGAGATAGTGCCTAAAGTTAAGTTTGCTGCAGCAAGTTTGGGGCTACAAAGGTGGTCTAAGACCAGCACCGAGCCGCTTCCACCATCAAGACTAAAGTTTCGTATCTTTGCCTCAAGTGCACTTCCCGACGTATTTGAATCATCAATTTGTAGGATTGCCCCGTCATCTCTCAGTGCAAAAAGGGGAAGGGTCGAAACACCTTGAAGAATAAAATTATCGATGCGCACTTCGGGTACTGCCCGTCCTCCTGTTCCGTCAGCATCGAGCACTGGAATGCCAAGCTTACTGACGGCCCTAAATAAAAAGGCTTCAATGCCGGTCTCTCCGGGGAATATGCCAGTTATGTTTTTTTTAACCCGTTTCTGTACCAGCTCGAGGGCTTTGGGAATCAGTGCCTCTAGCGCGTCGGGACTTGCGCCAGCGGCTCCAACTCCGTACACCGTGGCGAAAGTTGCGTCGGGTGGAAATTCATCGATACTCCATAGCGTAACTTTAGAATCAAAGGGCTTAAAACCCTCTAGTAGACGCTTTTGTTCATCAAATGAGAATGCACCTCCTGTTGCAAAGATGGTGCTGCCCATGGAAATGGCTTCGAGGTCTAATGCGGTCAATAATTTTTTCATGGTGACATTCCTTTTGTATGATTCTTACTTTTTGTAGAGCGCTTTAATCTCTGCCCTAAGGGCGGAGGTCATAAGCTGCGGAAGCCTATAAAGAATAGGTCCTGTACTGAGGGTCTCTTGAAGCGGGGTGCTTGGCGTGACCATGGGAACTCCGCGGAATGCTGCTATTGGCGGAATTATTCTCGTAGTGACGCTCGCTTCTCCGGTAATTGGCACCACTTGTTCGGCAACGTATAAAGCTGAGAATTGCGACTGAAGACAATCGGCAAATCCTTTGGCCTTTTTGCTTAAGGTGTCTATGCCAACCAAGATGCGTTCTTCACTTGCGTTTTCAATTGCCAACACTCTGCGTTTTTCGCCTAATTTTCCAAGGTCCTGACCAAGGTAAAAGCTAAGGTAAGATAAAACAGGCAATAGTTTGGTTAATGCCTGCGTCTGATTTACCGATTCAGAGTCACGCTTCGGCGCAATGAGCTCGCGTTCTGCTGCTAAGGCCCCAAGCAGAGGTAAAGACTTTAACCTTGTTTCAATTGCAGCCTTAAATTCGGCGGCAGTTGCAGGAGGATTAGCCAATATATCGTCAAGAGCTGCTAAAGGACGCCCAAATTTGGCCAGCGATGCTGCTGCTCCAAGCTCTTTTCCAACATATTTCTCCATTATCATGCTACGGGTGCGCACAGCCGCAACATATGCCTGAAAATCGCTTCTGCTAATATTCCCGTCATAGAGAGCGGGAATGAGGTAGCAAAAGTATTCTTGTTCTGGAATCTGGATGCTTATTGATCGTACTTCGTTTTTAGGCGCCGTGTTTGATACTTCTTTTACATCCGTACTCTCGCCACGTTTGCTCACCGCCTGAAGGCAAGCACAGAGCCTAGTTACAGATTCAATTTCATACGCTGTCAGTTTTGAAGACACCGTAATATTGCCTAGCGGTGAGTCAAGTTTTGATTCAGGGTCCACAAGATTTACAGTGCCAGTTCCATCGAGGCGCTGCATACTGATGCTCGCGCCTCCAAAGAGGCATACCCCGGAAATAAGATCGATAGGAGTGGAAGCATCAAGGGCTTTGCCAACTCCATTACGCAGTCTGACGTAGAAACTGGGCCCATTCTCGCCAATTTGAGTTTTAAGAAATACTTTTTTGTCTGACTCATCGCCTAGCAAACGATTGAGAGTAATTCCTCTGTTTTCGGTTTTGCTCCCTTGGGGAAGCAGTTCTTCTGCAATTGCCTTCTCAAGCGAAGCTAAAGTCTTTTTGCTTGTTTTGTCGTCAGCAATGCCTAGGCTTAGAATTTGCCTCTCTCTCACTATGCGTTCGCCATTTTGGTCTGAGCGAAATTGGGCAAGTTTACCTGTCTGCAAGGAAGCGAAATCAGCCGCTACTGAAGGTTGCGCCGAGGCAACTGGTTCAGAGGTTGAAGGAATGAGTGATTGAATTATTTTGCTTAACATAAAACGTGATCCTACGGGCCGCCATAAAGTGCAGCCAAAAAATACAAACGAAAAAGAGTGAAGACTTAGCGCCTAAGGCGCAGAACTTTATTTACCCAGCGTATGGGGCAAAAAAGTGAAAGCGCCAATAATGGCGATAGGAGAAGCGGAAGTGGGCGCGGAAGATCGCGAAAGATGAGCTTTTATTTTGGGCTGAGCTACAGCCTAAAGGGGGTTGGACATTATTAGGTTCTGATTGTTTGCTTTTCATACATTTTCTCTTAATTTCTCGGATTTCCGAGGGTTTTAGGGACATTTGGGGTTTGCTAAGAGCAGTTTAAGAATAGCCGCTCTGGGGTCAGGGTATATTCGCCTTAGCGGCGAAAATGGATACTAAAATGCCAATAATAAGAGGATGGCATGGCAGCAGTCCAGCAACCGGCATCGATGCCGTGGAGCTGAGAAGTGAATATGCTGCTAATTGATTGCATTTTTCGAAGGTACGCGTGATGCCTAACTTAGTCAACAAGATATTTAAAATTATTTTGTGTTTTAGTCTTGAAACTGCCGCATCGAAAGGAATCTTGAGATCCATGGCTCGAATGAACTTGTGCCTTCAACTATTTGATTTGCAAACTGTCTTGAAGGCTCACAAAAAGTGGTGTGCATAGGGGTGACTGTCTCATTCCATTGAGTTCTAACTGATTGTGTTGTCCTGCCTCTTTCGGTGGTGTCACGTAAAAGGCGCCTTTCAAATCGCACCGATGAGGGGGTGTCAACAAAAACAGTATAATCGAATGAAGAGCGCAATTCAGGCCAATGTAGGGTAAGAATTCCTTCGACTATTATGAGTGGCAGGGGAAATGCTCTGCTGGTCTCGGACGAGCGTGTATGTCGAGTAAAATCATACAGAGGCACAGCTACGCTAGATCCAGAACGGAGTGAATGGATGTGATCGATGAGTTTAGTCCACTCAAATGCATCTGGATGGTCGAAATTTGTTTTCTCACGTTCAGAAAAAGGTAGATGTGATTGGTCTTTGTAATATGAATCGAGCAAAATGAGAGTTGAGTATTTCTCGCCGAAGGTTTTATGAAGTAACTGGGAAAGAGTTGTCTTTCCGCTGGCTGTGCCACCAGCGATTCCAAGTACAAAAGTATTTACTTTTTGACTCATCATAGTAAAACAGAATCTATACAGTTACTGCCACGAGACTTCGTTAAGGTGCACGATAGCAAACTGAGATTCTGCATTCTGTTTAATCTCAATTTGCAGCCCTTTATGCCGAAAAGGCAGATTATGCAAAATAAAGGCTACTTCTCCTCTATTGTGTAATTGGTCAATTTTCACCACCGAGCTATTCACTTGCTGCAGGGTGATGCCATCTTCAAGAATTGCGGCGAGGGTAATTTGCAGTTCCCGAGCATGTGAGACAATAATTTTTATTTCATGTGCATTAGAAAAATCGCTCCGTAGTTGTATTCGTAACGGATTTACTCGAGCGGTTTTGGTCAAGGTTTGTAGATTTCCATCAAATGCGTACTCTACCGAATCAAAAAGTTTTGAATGCGCAACGTCAATTGGCCCTTGTCGTGTTTTAACCTGAGTTTCTTCTAGTTTATGGAGTGTTTGAAGATGATGACGTTGAAACTCGTCAAGAGAACCCACTTCGATGTAATGACCAATTACATAGAGAGGATTCATATTTGGGTCATGCAGCACGGATTCCCTTTTAAATTCTAGCGGGCAGTTTTTTGGGGTGGCTTCTGTTTCTGATGAAACCGGAATGATCCAAACGGAATTTTTATGTTGACCAAAAATTGGGCTTCCGGGGTCACAAAGTTCGTCCGTATGTGCGATTCTTATTCTGTTTCGAATTTTAGTATCGAGGAAAAAATCAAGTAAACTTTCCGCTGCATTAAAAATGTTTGATGCTAGAAATATGCGTTGTTCGCTTCCAGTTTGGGTACTAATCCATTCAGAAATGTCAGCGGCGCCATACTGGATGCCGTAAAAATCGTATGCACTATACTGATGCCGAGCTTGGTAAAGCACAAAGTGCTGAAACTTAACCAGATAGAGAACACAAAATAGCAAGATGGGTGCTGTGATGAGCCAGGTCCGACTTACTTTGTTGTAGAGAAACTGCAGAACTTGCCCCAGTCCGATGCATGCAATCAAAAAATAGAGGCAGCCAGTTGCGAGTGAGCGTAAGCTATTAATTTCTGCAAGTGCGCCGGTGAGTGGTGAAGCAAGGGTGGCTAATAATATGCTGCGGGCGCTTAAGCTGCCAATGTTCCTAAGGAGATTCCAGACGCCGACAAATAGAAAAGGAGCGAGGAACCAGGGGAATAATCCGTGCTCTGGAATAATATGGCGCAGCTGTGCTCCGGATGTATAGGTGCCGGACCAGGTAAACCAAAATCCTGGGTTCAGCGCTATCCCTAATTGATTCAAAATGAGGCCTAGACGTTCTTCGGTAAATAGCTCTGCGAGAGTGGGGTAACCAACTGCCTCAAGGCGAGCGTTCGCCACCTCTGGGCTTAGGAAGTGAAGCTTCCAGTAAGGTCCCAAGAAGATGGGGCAGAAAAAACAGATAAAGATGAGAGAAGCCTTAAAGTTCTTTAGATGGGCAATTAAATTGCCCAGACCCAGCGCCAGTAAGGTGAAGAAAACCCAACCACGGGCAGCAGTGTAGGTATAGAAGGTAAGCGCAAAAAAGAATGCTGAGCCAACAGCAAGAAAAAGAGTTTCAAAGTTTAAGCGCGAGTACGGCCGAGCGGAAAAACACTGTATGTATAGGGAAAGAGCTAGGAGAAGGTAGGATACTGCTTGTAGTGCTTCAAAACCAGAACGTGCATGCAGATACCAGACCGGAGATACTAGCAGTAAGTACGGTATCCAGGTGGGTTGTTTACTGGCGTTCTGCGTTTGTTTCACAAGGTACATAAAAGCCAAGACGCCCAGAATGCTTACAAGCGCATTCGGAAGACGTACCGATTCAACAGTCATTCCCAACGCCGCTATGAAGGGAAGTCTTGTGTACACTGAAAAAGAGAGTTGATACTGCCCTAGGCCTTTAAAAAAGAGTGGCCAGGGTTCTCCATTAAGCGCGGTTCCATGCTCAAGGATAGAGTGCGCTTCTAGCCCATGAATTGCTTCATCACAAAAAAAATAAGGCGGGAAGGCTTCAAGGGCCAAGCAGATCAGGAATGAATATAAGAGCAGGCCCACGATATCGATGAGCGACGCACGTTTTAGTGATCGAAGTTGGTACATATATCGACGTATTATTGGGCATTTAGATTGGAGGTGGAAGCTAAAACCTGTGATTACGGTGTTGATAAATGGTGATGTTGGCGAAAAAGAGGGTAGGAGTGCAATGGCACTCCTACCCTCAAACACCACGTGGGACGGGAGTCCCACGTTTGGAGTTATGTGCTTCTATAACTCCTATTTTTAAGCTGGCTCTCGTCAGCTCGAGCCTCTTTTTTAATGACCATCCCTGGTCTTTAAAAAGCGCTCCAAGCTCGATTGTGGCCTCAAGCGCCCCAACCTCGCGTCGCGCCGGGCCTTTCTCGCTTTGCTCGGGGCCCGCCCGCGTCATCCTTGGCGCGGCTAGAAGTCAATTTTTATTTAAAAAATGACTTCTAGTGATACTCAGCCGCTTGCGCCTTGTAGCGCTCGGCATATACGGCTCCCAGTTGCATCAACTCATCGTGAGTCCCGCACTCGGTCACTTCACCATTTTGGAGCAGGCAAATTTTGTCTGCCTTTCTTAAGGTGTAGTAACGGTGTGAAATAACGATTTTGGTGCACGCCGGGAGACAACTCAGAATTTTCTGATAAATTCTGGCCTCTGCATCAGAGTCAACCGCTGACGTTGGCTCATCGAGAATGGCAATTTCTGGTTGGCGATAAAACACCCGCGCCAAAGCAAGGCGTTGATATTGTCCACCACTCAGCTCTACGCCACCTCTAAATGAGGTTCCTAGGGTACTTGCATACCCAAGAGGAAGTGCCTCAATAAAGCCATGGGCGTCAGCGGCTTCTGCTGCAAAACGAACTGCTTGAATATCAGTGGGTTCCGCACTTGCCCTTCCTAGGCAAATGGCAGATTTAATATCCAAATGGTCGTAGTGCAGAAAGTCTTGCTTGACTACCCCCAACTTACTTTGCCAATAGTCCAGATCAAACTCGCGAATATCCACGCCGTTTACGAGGATGCGCCCGCGAGTCGGATCGTACATTCGGCAGAGTAACTTGGCCAAAGTCGATTTTCCTGAGCCGTTTTCAGCAACGATTCCTATGGTGCTTCCACCCGCAATGCGCAGGTTAAAGTCCTTGAGAATCCATCGTTCAGTTCCAGGATAAGCGAACCAGACATTTTCAAATTGAATTTCTTCAATTTGCCCGTCTAGCTGCTTTTTGGACTGGCTATTTGTATGCACAAGCGGTTTAAGGTCAAAGGCCTCAAACATGTCTCGTACAAACTTGCCATCTCGGAACTGGCTACCAATGTTTTGCGAAAGCGACTGCAACGACGAACGAAAGACTGACGAACTACCGATAAGAAACGCCAGTGTTCCTAAGTCGATACTGCCGCTTAGTGCTCGGTGTACAAAGAACACCAGGGCGGTGATTGCTACTGCCTCTGATGCTGCGAGTACTGCAAGCTGAACGCCAGCATTTCGTAGCTCAACTTCCATCTCCTTCGCCTTGATACTTCCTAATAGCCTATCAATGCGTCCTACAAAGTAGGGCACATTTTGGAAAAGCTTCACCTCGGGCAAAGCTGCCATTGCTATCAGGAACCATCGTGAGTACCAGAATTTTCTTCTGGTTTCGGCAACCTGGGTTTCCACTTCCCACAATTTGTTGTTGTAGGTCAGGTCATTCCAGATTCTTGGTAAGGACACCAAGATAATTGCCATCCCTAGTTGCCAGTCGGCACCGAGGAATATGAGAGCAGCTATGCTTACTTCAGTTAGATTCTGTAACAACTGGAATAGTCGTTGCATAAAATCTGGAGCGCGCCACATGGCGTTCTCCTCAACCTTTGTAAGCAAATCTCTGCGCTCGGGGTTTTCGTGTGAAGCGATATCAAGGTTTGCAGTTGTTCTTAGAATTACCACGTTGAGTACATGGAATAGTTCCTTGTACAAAATGGATTTTAAGAGAAACTGCAAAAAATTAGCTAATGCGTAGGCTGTTCCACACACAATAGCTGCAATCAAAAGCAGTTGAACTGCAGATTCTTTCTGCTCGCCCGAGCTCTCTACCAAGGCATTCAGCATCCTGCCAATCGCAAAATTTTGTGCGAATGGCAGAACTGACGCCAATAGGGTTGCTACGGTGAGGCAGATAACCAACCACTTCTTTTCGCGCCACGTAAGGAGCACCAAACGTTTTGCATCACTGATAACCCGTTTCACATCACCTAATGTGTTCATAACCTTCCTCCTTTTCTGTTTTGAATTGGAGTTGAAGCAACCAATTTGCTTCTTTCCTCCTCCAATCCGCGGTGTCAGAGGGGTAGTGAGCAAAGTGGGCTACGGTTATTTTGAAAACCTTCGAAATCATCTACCCGTATGGCAGGCAAAAGCTAAAAGCTGCCTGATGTTTGGAGCCTCGGCCGGATTTCTTTGTAGGTGGAAGATCGAATTAACACCCCGTGCGCTGGGAGAATCCCATGCCGGGCGAAGCGCCCCTTACGGAGCAGTTTTATCGACCTAATTTTACTTGGAAGCCCGAAAAATCGAGGCTAAATACGCGCCGCTGGCTTACGCTGAAGCATCTTGACTGGGCTAAGAGAGAGTTTCACATTTGACCCAGCAAGAAATCGCGCAGGCACAAGCACTTCACGATTAATTAGTGAAGGTGAGGCGCTAATTTGGATAATTGCTGGCAACATAAAAACTCTAATAAACGACCCACTGAGTATATCTTAGCTCTATACAATACGCAAAGAAAATTTGGCACGTGTTGCAAAATACGACCAAATTCGTTGCTTGAGCACCTACTTCTGCGTTTCGGTGCTGTCAATTTTAGAAGTTTTTAGAAATAGGGTAATAGTTGTTGGTAATTGCAACTTGGTTGCGATAAGGGAGCAGATCGTGTATCGTTTGGGCATGTCCGCAAGAACCACACAAGCCCGAGTAGAGATAACTGCCACTCTTCGAAGTTCCGGGCGGCCTATTACTGCTGTAGAAATTCTAAAAGATGTTTCAAAAAAAAGATCAGATCTCAACAAGTCAACCGTCTATAGATTCCTAAAAGTTCTCGTCGAATCTGGGGAAATTGTGTGCATCTCGGTCCCGGGCCAAGCTTCTTTGTATGAACTAAAAGAAGTGGCGGGGCACCCCCATTTTATTTGCCAAGATTGCAGTCAGGTTATGTGTCTTGGAGACGATGTGGTCGATTTGAAAAATCTGCGGCCCAAGGGTTTGGTCATTGCGAGGGAATCGCTCGTTCTCTCTGGGAAATGCCGAAGCTGTTCAAAGCCGTAGTATTAAATTTCTGCTACCTTTGTGCTTTTGTATCAAGAAAGTTGTTTTACTCAGTGTCAAGCAAAGAGAGAAGTCGCTCTGAGGCACCGGCCCAAGTTCCACCGTTATCCACCTTTTCAGCATGGGCCATGGCATCTCGGATATCGCCAAGGTTAAGCCCTTCGTTACGGAGGCCGTATTTGGCGAACTGAGCGATCATTACAAGAAACTCAGGGGAAAGTTCTCGATTACCCCCCGATTCGGGCGGTTGAGAAAGTGTTGCCATTGAAGCGAAAAATCTTTTGGCAGGAGTCTGTTGCTCAATACGTGTCTTTGTCTCTAAGGAAAGCTCTCGCGGGGCATTGAGGAGATGCCAAAGAAGGTTGGTTGCTAATAAATTTTCAGGATCTAACAGATGGGCGTCTGAAACGCCTTGATTGCGAAGCTGATCGAGAGCCTCGATGCCCTTAATTCGCCAAGCCAAATACGCCTCTATGGTTCTATTCCAAAAATGTTCAATGCCGAGCCTGTCTGCATGCCGGGGGATGCGATCAATAGACGTTATGATTGGGTAGAGGACGCCATAGTATCTGTCGCCCTCCTTGTTGTACGCAGGGAATGTATTCCATCTAGAAAAGTACTCTATGTGTTCCGGATAGCGCGAGAACGCTTTTTCCAATCTCTCATCTGTGATGTGCGGCGAGCCGATAGCTAGGAATAATGAGTGGGTGAGTAGCCCTTCATTGTTGCGTGAGAAAAGTACGACGTGAGGTCTACCACCAAGTAGAGTGGAGCGAGAAGGTTCGCGGGATAGGGTTAGCTGCATACTGGGTTCTCCAGTTTTTGGATCTCGCCCTTTGATATAGTCAAAGTCGTAAGCAACGCCATGTTGATCACAGATAACACCTTTGGCGCGTTCGATGAGAGGCCCGTGTTGGGCGAGGGTTTCTTGTAGCTGTTCAACCCTAGTTTGAGGGTGCAATACCACGGTAAGAACAATTTGATGGTGTTGCCGCTCGCGAGTGGAAAGCGCCGAAGCTTGCCGTGCCGGCATGTACAGGCTGTCTGGCAGATGAGACTGCACTTTAAGTGATTCCCAATCTCTTGCGTCTATTCCTCTGTTAGGATGGGCGAAGCTGACTTTGTCTATGATACCTAAGCCAGAAAGGTAACTTGTCAGTGGTGCAAGTTTGGTGTCGTCCAGTGATGGTGGGCTTCCAAGCCATTCATTGTGGGTGAGTAGTACCCGATCTACCACAGGCAGTTGAGCGTCAAGTAAATCGATGTCTTCTTTGGAAAAACCTGCCGTGCTCACAGTACCAAGAATGGAGTAATTAAGGCCAAGGCTCTTCAAGACATCACGGATGTTAGAGCCGTTCGAAACCCCAGAGGTTTCAACCAAGAGCAAATCGACTTGAGACCGTAATTGGTTGATGCCGGTAGCTAAGGCTTCTGCACCATGACAACAGATGCAGCGATCTTGAACCTCTACAATTTTATCGGCGCTAATTCGACTTGCATCGACGTTCACTTCACCAAATTCAGCGAAGATAACGCCGACTCGGGTGCCTGCGAATCCGGCGGTCTGTTGGATGGAGTTGAGAATGGTGGTTTTGCCCGAGCCCCATGGTCCGATAAGTGCCACTACCTGTGGTTCGACAGTGAGAGGCTCTGATGTTGGTACTGAGGGCTTTAGATTTAACAACTGGACTTCCCCCTAAAATGTCCTTTGTCCTTGAAATAACGGGACTTTGACTAATTTGCAACTTGGTTGCATTATGTAACGCAACTCAGTTGCATATGCAAGGGGGGAGAAAAGTTCTATGGGTTCTAATGGCTTAGTCTCTCAGTCGGCATGACAAATGTTTCACGCTGATTTGATTGTTACTTGGTGCGTAATTTTGAATTGTGTTGATCGTCTTCATGAGTGCTCAAGCGATATATTTAGATTCGGCAGCAAGTACATGTGTTGACCCGCGAGTGCTGGAGGCAATGTTGCCGTGGTTCCAATTTCCGGCGAATCCGCATGCGCGCCATCATGTGCATGGGGCTGCTGCAGAGCGTGCGGTAAGTGAGGCGCAAAATAGTGTTGCCAACGCGGTGAATGCCAGGCCTGAAGAGATTATTTTTACGTCGGGCGCAACCGAAGCCAATAACTTGGCGGTACACGGGATATCAGACTACTTATTGAGCAAAGGAAAGACTCACATTATTGCGAGTGCGCTGGAGCATTCAAGTGTTCTTCAGGCAATAAATTGCATAGATGGTTTCACGGTGACTATGGTGCCGCCAAAACCTTGCGGAATGGTTGAAGCCAGCACCATTGATCCGTACTTAACTGAAAAGACAGGTCTGGTGTGTTTGCAGGCTGTGAACAATGAAACTGGCACAGTTCAACCTGTCAAAGAGGTGGCGGCGCTGTTGGCAGGTCGTGATATTCTGCTGCATTGCGACGCTGCTCAAGCGATTGGAAAGATACCATTTGATGTGGTGAGTGCTTCGGTCGATTTTGCGAGCATGTCTGCCCATAAGGTTCATGGTCCTCAGGGCATAGGAGCTCTCTACCTTCGAGCAGAGCTACAGAAGGAGGTAGTGCCACTTTTACGAGGTGGAGGACAGCAAAAAAACTTGCGATCAGGAACTCTTCCGACAGCGTTGTGTGTTGGATTCGGAAAGGCGTGCGACATATTAGAAATAAACACTGCTTCGCAGCAGGCGCTGCGTCATAAGTTCTTAGGAGTTTTGAAGCAGCTTGGTCCCGTTGTCTACGGGCATGCTGATGAAGCCTGGCAAGTCCCAGGAATATTAGCCTTACGATTCCCTGGAATTGATAGCGAAGCCCTCGTTATGGCGTTACCAGAGGTGTCCTTCGGCACTGGAGCTGCCTGTAGCAGTTCGCGGAACGAGTATTCTCATGTGATATCGGCGATTGCGGGGGTGGAGGCTGCTCGCGAGTGCGTGCGCATATCATTCAGTCGTATGACATCACGAGCAGAGGTAGAGGAAGCTGCAGGTATGATACAACATGCAGTGAGTGAGATGTATCAGTCCAGATAAAGGGAAAGGGGAGTACAGAATGAAAATTGCATTTGTAGGCAAGGGCGGATCGGGAAAGAGCACGGTAGCTGCCCTGTTTATAAGATATTTACAAGCAAAGGCCAGGGATACGCTGGCAATTGATGCCGATATAAATATGAATCTCAGCGGGTTGCTTGGAGTGCACTGTCCCTCGGAGCGCTTTTTGTCCTCACCCGAAGTTGCGGCTTCAATTCGCACTCATTTAAAGGGAGCCAATTCTCGTATACCAGATATAAAAATGTTTCTTCCAACCACCCCTCCGGGTCCTGGCTCAAATGTTATTTCACATATTCACGATTCAGTGATTGAGGATTACGCTTTACCTATCGATGCCCATACACAATTACTGACGGTGGGTACGTATGAAACATCTGGTATTGGGCAAACCTGCTATCACTCCCACCTGTTTGTGGCCGAGAACCTTCTGTCACATATGTTGGCTGAAAAGTTTGATGTTGTCTGTGATATGGTTGCCGGCACCGATTCATTTGCGTATTCAATGTATGTACAATTTGATTGTATTGTCCTCCTGACAGAACCAACTCCCGAATCGGTTGCGGTTTCAAAGCTCTACCTTAATCTCGCAAAAAGCGCAGGAATCGAGACCATTGTTCAGGTAGTCGCAAATAAAGTAGAAAATTCAGAAGACTTAGCTTTTATTGCAGAGCATACAGGAGTATCGGCGCTTGGGACTATTGATTTTATGCCGCAACTAAAAAGGATGCGCCAGCGAGGCCACGCAATACCCGCACAAACTTTGACTAACGAGCTGCATCAATTAATGGACCGAATTTACACACTTGCTTCTGCTCCACGAATTTCTCCGAAACAGCGCCAAGTTATGCTTCGCCGATTGCATCAGCGTTTAAACGAGAAAGAGTGGGTAAAATTGAGCTACGGCGATGTGAGTAATCAGATTGATCAAAACTTTTTTCTGGCGAATGAGGCACCATGAGCAGCACTGTTGGGGAGTCGGCTTCTTGTCTCGCTGATCAATTACTGGGTACGCAGTTAAATCGAATCCGGCCACGGGTGAGAGCAGCAATTCATCCGTCAATTCAGCGATTTCTGGATTCCAAAGATTTGGCCTTTTCCCTGGTAGATGGATTAGGCTCACCCCTCAATATCATTTTCCCAGATAATATAGCCGAAACCATTGCGGGATTTGAGAAGGTGTATCGCGAGCGATCGTTGCAAGGTCGAATTTTCTACACTTCTAAGCCAAATAAATCTTTAGCATTGAGGAAACGCGCGGCTCTTACTTCAGTTGGCCTTGATGTATCGTCGGAAGGCGAACTTAAAAATGGTTTAACGACGGGCTTCCATCCCTCGCGTATTGAGGCAACTGGTCCAAAAAATCTTGATTACCTTAGTTTGGGGGTACAGCACGGGATCTTGTTCAATGTGGATAACTTTGTGGAGCTGCAGCAATTGGTGCAGATGGCGGCAGTGCTTCCAAAGCGAGAAAAAATTGGAGTGCTGGTGCGCCTTGATGGTTTTGTCTCTTCCCATAAAAAATTTACTGCCCAAGACAGTGCATTTGGAAATCGTGCAGAAGAGGTTGCCGGTCTGATTGATTTTCTCCTTGCACATAGGGAAACCATCGATTTTCGAGGGTTCTCTTTCCACTTTAACGCGGGTGATTATATTCGACGTCCGCTGGCAATAGAAAAGTGTCTTGAACTAACTTTTGCCTGTATTGAGCGTGGTCTAAATCCACGAGGTTTGAATATTGGGGGAGGATATCGGATTCGGTATGCAGCCTCGCAGGATGAATGGAATCTCTGGGTCGAAGAGTTGAAGGCATCTGTTCTGGGGCAGCGCAGTTCAATTACCTGGAACGAAAGCGGACTTGGATTTAGTAGTGAGAAAGGGGTGCTTAAGGGAGCGCCAAATTTTATGGAACATTTCCATAAGGATGACGGACCCGGGGATCTTGCCTCTGTAATTGATACGCATTTGCCGTCCTTTGGCAATCAAAGTCTTGCAAACATACTCAGCGATAGTTTGATGGAGCTCTATGTAGAGCCTGGGCGTGCGCTTTTGGACCAGTGTGGCATCACACTTGCCCGAGTTAATTTTATTAAACAGTCGCTCACCAATGAAACGTTAGTGATGCTTGATATGAATCGCACGAATTTGAATGCAACCCAACTTAAACTGCTTACAGATCCTATCGTGTTGCATAAAGGTCTTGCGTCGCAGCCCGCAGAAAATGGAGTGTATTACGTCGGAAATCTTTGTCTTACGCACGACATGATTCAGTATCACAAAACGTTTCCGGGTTTTCTTCCGCAGGCGGGGGATGTGGTTGCATTTGTTAATACGGCTGCTTACCAGATGGATTTTGCCGAAACTACCGTATTGCAACAGCGTATTGCGGATAAGGTGGCAGTTGTTGAGGTTGATGGGCGTTTTTGTTGGTTCAGGGAAGAGCTGTATAATCCGCTAGCTCAAAGGATGCTCAAATGATTTATCAGAAGATAACGGATTTAATTGGTAACACACCACTTCTGCGTATTCCCCCAGAGGTTCACGGTCTGCCACACATTGATTTATACGCCAAGCTAGAGATGATGAATCCATTCGGTTCGGTGAAAGATAGAATTGCTTGGGGAATGATCAAAGATGATATCGCTGATATTCAGGCAAAAGGTCAGACGATTTATGAAAACTCCTCGGGGAACACCGCTAAAGCATTGCAAGTTATAGCCAGTATACATGGGGTACGCACAAAACTTATTACCTATCTTGCAAAACTAGAGGGTGTCAAAGATATCGTGCGACTTCTCGGAGCTGAGATTGAGGAAGTTGTTGGTGGCAGCGAGTGTTTTGATCCAAACGATCCCAATGACCCTCAATATTTGATTGAAAAAACAGTTAAGGCTAACCCGGCACAAGCCTATTTCCCTTCACAATTTACCAATCCAAAAAATCCAGACGTCCATTTTGCAACTACTGGTAAAGAGATTGAAGATGATTTGGGTCGGGTCGATTATTTTTTTGGCGGACTAGGTACGTCGGGCTCTACTTTGGGAGTTGCACGAAGATTGAAGCAGGGCAGAAGTCCGGATCTTGTTACCGTTGGTGTCTGCGCCAGTAAGAATGATTTTATTCCTGGGATTCGTAGTTTAGATCAAATGTGGGAATCTGGATTGTTTACCAAAGAACACTATGCAGACTTTTTGTATGTAGATTCGGGTGATGCTGTTGATGCGATGATGGAACTTGTCCGAAAGGTAGGTATCCTGTGCGGCCCGACCAGCGGCGCAAGTTATTTAGGGACGTTGCGTTACCTTCAAAAGATTGCGCCCACATTGACCGAGCGCAAGAAAGCGGTGTTTATCGTCTGTGACCGTCTCGAATGGTATATGGATTATATCCGAGCGAGAAGGCCGCAACTATTTTCAGCAGATGCCAGCAGTAAGGGATTGCAGGCTTTTGAACGATCTCCGAGTGGGGCAGGCTGTACAATTTCCGTGGAGGCAGCTCCACAATGGATAGAGGAGAATAACCCGCTTATTATCGATGTACGTGGCAATCTTTCTTATAAGCTTATGACTTTACCCGGTGCATTAAATATCGCTTGGCAACTGCTTGAGCAAATGATCGATGGCGCAGCTCCTTTTCCTAAGGAGCGAGCGATTTTGTTGCTTTGTCCTGTTGGCGAGAAAACCATACGGTATGCGGCGTATCTACAATCTCAGGGGTATAGCGCGTTTTCCTTAGCAGGAGGTCTGCTTGCTTGGCGTAACGCAGGAAAAACTTTGGTAAAAATGTCCAACTAGAACTTATTCCATTTATGCCTTCTCTGGCAGGTATGAGAGTGCTCCACAAGCTTGGACCGGGACCCGATAAAGGCCCCGTCCTTGCGTCATACCAGACTCTTCGCAAGCTCGGTCGCCGAGCACGCTATTCTTGGCGCGCCTAGAAGCTATCTCAAATGTATGAATTGTGAGATTGCTTCTAGAGATTTTTCCGACAAATTTAGCTTTATCACTGACTGCTAGGGCAGTTCACCCTTGGTCGATTACAGACAGTACCTTAATTTGTGCCTTCATCTAATAGTATCCGTCCACTGGAATCGCGGTCCACTTTGGTGATGCCCGGATAACTGTTCTCAAGTTGAATAACTTCTGAGCTGCGGCTCCCAATTGGGCAAGCTGGGCAACGGCGGTAATGTTCGCTAATTGCCTCGCGTATGGCGACCCCAAGTTCAACCGTAGAGCAGGGTTTTTGAAACAGACGCATGATTCCACATGAATTAATGGCCGCCTTCGCGACCTCAAGTGTCGCGTGTCCGCTTATCATGATGCGGGTCGTGTCTGGATATACTTGATTGATGTATTTGAGAAAGTCTAAGCCGTCGCCGTTTGCCATTGCGTAGTCACTTACGACCGCAGCCAACCTTGTTTCCTTCGCGATGCGTAGGCCCTCGCTGCCGCTTCCCGCGGTAAGCATGGTGTACGGTTCTCCGCCAAAGGCGCGGCGCCATGCATTAAGAATTTGGGGTTCATCGTCAACGAATAGAACAATTGGTTTGTTATTCATGTTGCTTCCTTCTGATTAATGGGTTGCCGATTGAAGATCATGAGGTTGGGTACTACTAAGGGGCAAATCAATTTTGAAGGTAGTTCCTTTTCCGGGGCTAGACTCAAATGAAAGTTTCCCTTGATGTGTTTCTTCAATAAGGCTTCTCGATATGGTTAATCCCTGTCCGCTGCCTTCACCTCTATCTTTTGTGGTAAAAAATGGGTCAAAGATTTTGCCTTGGACCTCTAGCGGAATTCCACCGCCGTTATCTTCAACCTCGATAAGAAGAGTGTTGTTATGATTAGCGGCTCTCAGAGAGATAAGCCCGGCGGCAATTTTGTTGTCACGTATCGCTTGCGCAGCATTCACAACGAGATTTATGAGTACCTGACTGAGTGCGCCAGGTGAGCCAGTAACGGTCAGTCCTTCGGGTATGGGAGCAACTTCAAGTCTTGCGACATCTTTCCATTCGTTTCGGCTAAGAAGGGCAACATCTGATAATAGCTCATGAACCTTTACGGTAACGTGTTCCTCTCTTCCCGGATGGGCAAAAGCTTTCATTGCACGAACAATTGAAGAGATTTGCTGTACTCCTTGCAGTGCGTCCTTCAAAGCTGCAGGAACTTCGGACTCTACGGTCGCGGACTCAATGCTTGTAAGCACGTATTCAAGATTGGCCGTGACATATTGGAGTGGGGTATTAATTTCATGGGCGATGCCGGCGGCTAAGGTGCCGAGTGCTTCTACCCGAGACCTTTGCTCAGATTCAGAGCGGGCTTTGATATTCGCCTGATGGTCCATAAAAGCTTGAGAGTGGTAAGTTACCCGGGCAACGAGCTCAACTGCATTGGGGAATTTCACCAGATAGTCATTTACCCCTGCAATGAATGCATCCGCTTTTACCTGAGCTTCATCGGCAGATGACAGCAGTACTATGGGAATATGGGGAATATTCTTATCGGCTCTGATTTGTTTGGTGATCTGAATCCCATTAGCCTCTGGCAGAATTAAATCAAGAAGGAGCACCGTTGGTTTAAAACTTTGGAGAGCTTCAAATAATGCGGCTTGGCTGGCGACATGCATACATATGATGCCCTCTTTGTCGTGGAGCATTTGTTTGAGTGCCACAGCCACAATTTCTTGGTCATCACAAAGGAGAACTTTATGTTCATTATTTCTGGTTTGCATAAGTACCTCGCATAAAATTGATTGTGGAAACACGGATTTGATTGCTCATCTGTTCAATGCTGCTTGAATTATGTGCAGGGTGAATTTTTAGAGCAGCCATAGGCATGCCATCAACTGCGCAAGAAAGGGGCGTCTGGACGTACGTCCTCCAACCGCGTTTAGCGAGCGCTGCAAGCCCTAAGGCGCCATCGCTACCCATACCAGTGAGCAGGCAAGCGATACTTGGCGCGAAGGACGCATTCGCAACTGAATCAAAAAGCACGTCTATCGAGGGACAATAGTGTTGCTTTGGATTGCACGGGGCATACTCAAAGCATCCTCTCTGGTTAAGCTGTAGATTGCCATGGGCACCTGCTATGTAGACAACTCCTGGTTCTGGCATTTGGCCACTTTCTGGAACTTTGACTTGTTTCCCTGTTGCCTCGGCTATCCAATCTACGAAGCCATTAAGAAACTGCGAATCAAGACGCTGCACGATTATGATAGAGCCCCAGAATTGATTCGGTATTTGAAGAAGCAAAGATTTTAATGCACCGGGGCCCCCAGTTGATGCGCCGACAAGAATGAGCGGAGGCGTGGATAAGGCATACGTAGTTTTGCTAGCGGGGGGAGGGCCTGCCTGTAAATTTGTAGCCACTCTCGGTTTCATACGTTCCCTTTCGGTTGTAGTAAAAGATTGCCGACAGTTTGAACAAAGGAATCATCTTTAAAGCTTCCCTTACTTAAATAGGCCTGGGCACCTAGGGAAATACTTTTCTCACGGTCTACTACTCTGTCTTTATAGGAGACTACGAGAATTGGAGTCCCATGAAGATTAGGACGGGAACGAATTCCCTGTATAAGTCCAAAGCCATCCATGCGTGGCATATCGATGTCTGTAATTACCAGGTCAAAATGAGCGGAGTCTATTTTTCCTAGAGCGTCGAGACCATCCTCGGCAATCGTGCACTCGTATCCTTGGAGCATTAAAATTCGCCGTTCAAGCTCACGTACCGTTGGGGAGTCGTCGACTATGAGAATCTGTCGCTTCTCTATGTGAGCATTGATACTGGCATGTTTTGACGCATTCTGCTGGGTTACGGGGCTTAGGTTTTCTGTGTTTATAATGGTGACAATGTCACGATCCAGAGCTCGGCCGACACCCAGAACAGCACGATTTTGCTTAAACCTCCCATCGAGTGGATGGATCAGAATGTCGGTCTCACCAAGAATCCTATCCGCTGGCAGGGCGACCATCTGCTCTTGAAGAGGGAAGAGAACATAGTGCGAAATGTTTGTATGAGAATCTAAGTTGTCAGGTCTTGGCAGACTAAAGAGTCTTTGACTATCGAGAAGATGTACTACTTGATTATTAGCGATAATGCAGGGTACCCCGTCTACATGCTGTATCGGATATTCTGCTTTGGGCACTACCGCTTGTATTGAAGAAAGAGGCAAAGCGATTGCACAACCAGAGACCTCGAGGATGAGCGCTTTAAGGACAGAGAGACGCCCGGGAAGTGTGACTGTAAAGGTCGTGCCTTTGCCGTGCTCAGAACTGACAGTCACATCACCTAATACCTCTCTTAAATTGGGCCTGACGATATCAAGTCCTATGCCTCTGCCGCTTACTGGGCCAACTTGCTTTTTGGTGCTGAATCCAGGCAAAAAGATAAACTCTTCTAGCTCCGAGTTGGTCAATTTGCTAGCGGCTTCACTACTATGAAGTCCCTTTTCTGTTACAGATTGGCGAATATGTTCATGTCCAATGCCTCTTCCATCATCACGGATTTTTACCTCAACTGTAGTGCCCCTTTGACGAGCACTTAGTTCAATGACAGCCTCTAGGCGTTTCCCTGATAGTTCACGTTCTGACTTTGTTTCTATTCCGTGGTCTATGGAGTTTCTAATGAGTTGAATTAATGCAGGCTCAATGAGTCGTGCGAGGCTTCGATCGATTAAGGTGTATCCCGGTTTTACGACTAATCTGATGGATTTATCTAGTTGGAGTGCCAAGTCCTGCGTCATGGTATTCAGGGAACGCATTGCATCCTGAATCGACACAAGCTGGAGTTGTAATGTTTGACTTTGAAGGCGCCGGGCAAGTTCAAGGCCACGCTCCGCTTCTTCACGACCTTGATTCACCAGGACTCGGGTTTGTGCGTTGTCTGATACGCTTGTTGAATTGAGTAGGTTCTCAATCCGTTTCATACTGAGAGCCACTTCTGATGCAAGGTGATTGAGTTTCGATAGGTCAGACTCGGTAACTTGGCAGACACCCTCCGATTGCACGGTAGATGCTGAAGCTGTTATTCCGGCGATAAGTTCTAGCGAATCTACACCTAGGTTTCTCAAGTGATTCTTAAAGAGGTTGAGTACAGATTCAGAAAGGATGGCTTGGGGATTTTCAGGGTTCTTTACTGTTTCTTGTACGAGCGACTCTAATTGATGAGCAGTCTTCTCCACGAATAGGTCATTCACGAGTCTTGCGGCCCCCTTAAGTGAATGTGCTGCTCTAAGGAATTGTTGGATGGTTTGCTCGTTTACTTTCTGCTCAAGTGCAAATTCCTTTACACAAGCTACGAGAGTTCCTACGTGGGTTGCCCGCTCGACTGCAAAGAGGTCACGCAACGTGTCGTTCATACCTCATCTCCTAGAATCTTGGCGATGGAAAGTCGTTTTAGTGCGCCGTAGGTAGTTAATTCCGCGCCACCCGGTGCTGGCACTGGTAACTCAATCGTACCTAAGACCTTGGTAACCGAGAGTGCAGAAATCGCCCCTTTGTAGGAAAAGTAGATTGTGCGTGTCAGTTTATCGGCCTGTGCGGTACCATCCTGAATTTGCGAGAGGAACACATGGGGTACGGGTACACCACGGTAAGATAAGAAGCCATCAATCCGGGAATTCATGAGAAAAGCAACAGGATGGGGCTGCTTATAGGGAGCAATCGAATCGATACTGCTTGTTTCTATTGCATATGTATTGTCGCCAAGTTCAATAGCAATAAATTGACATGACTTCGAGAAGTTTTGTGTACTGACAGGCTCAAGTTTTACTTCATCAAACAAATGAAGCTGGGAAGGTGTAATCGGTTCGTTTATGCCCGTCATAGTTCATTCCTTGCGGCTTGTTTCAAGGTTTCAACTAGGATCCGTGCCTCCTCTAAGGAACCATCAAGCGTAAGCGCGCGTTCAAGTGCGAGAATCGCTAGCTCAGTTTTGTTCAACGAAGAGAGGAGAAAGCCAAGTTCTGACATTGCACGCCCAGACTGGGGATTTTCATCTAGGTACCTAAGGAGCTGTTCGCAGGCATCTTCACAGGTGACGCTTGATGTATTCGTCGTAGCTGAATGTGTCGACTCTTTCGCCACACGGGCAGGTTTTTTGTTGTCTGAGGAACTAAGGCCTCTAGCGCTTTTCTTCTTATCTCCTTTATGCTTTTTTATTTCCGGATGTACAAAGTGGGGTAGACTATTCAGATTGGATAGGAGCGGCATTTCAGCGGTCGCTAGAATTAGATGACCATGTGGGGAGAGTAGGCCCTTTAGTTTAGTTAGAAGATTGTTTTGCGACGCTTTATCAAGGTAGATGAGCAGATTACGGCATAAAATGAGGTCATACTGCTGCTGAATTGGTATCCAATGCGGGCTAAGAATATTTGCCTTCTGGAAGAGGCAGCGATTTTTTGCCTTCTCCGTATAACGGTATTCCGAGTCTACCATCTCAACGAGAGGTGACAAATACATTGGAAAGTCCCCACGAACAGCAGATTTGATAAGTCGTCCGGATTTTGCGGTTCTGAGCGCGATTGATGAGCGATCGTAGCCCTCCACGCTAAGGTTCTCCAAGGAGAATCCGATGCTGAGAGCTAAAGCCAAAGTGGTGATGGCCTCTTCGCCTCTTGCACATGGTATGGATAGAACTCGAAGTTGCGAACAAGTTTTTTGCAGCTCCGTTAGCGCCGCTTTGATTGGTTCTATTTCGCGCCATAGCCAAGATTCAACCACGAGGTATTCCTCAGCAAGTAAATGGAGTTCGCTAGGGTTTTGTAGAACAAGTTTCGCATAGGCATCGAGAGTGAGCCCTTGCTCTTTCGCTCGTCGCTGCTCGATGGCTGTAAGTCGGGCGCAACCAATTTCATCGCACTTGTTGCCAGTGTATTTAACGATGGCTTCAATTACCGAGGTTTGTGCGCAGTGCGAGCTCATGAATAAAATTCCGTGCTATTTTTGGTGTGAGCTGGAGTCCAGAAACTGACAGTCTGACCTTTTGGATCGAGTGCAAAACGTGGGTCGCTGTAAGGCGTTACATCTTCAACACCTTCAGCATGTTCAATGAGGTATACTTTTTCCGGACAGTCGTGCAGGTGTAAAAGTCTTGAAGAAGGCTTTATTGCACCTAGGTCTAGTGGCTTTTGAGGTAGAAAATCATTGAGCTGTTTCGGACCCGATGCAAGTTGTACCCAGGGTAGAAGGTGTCCCTCAACGATGCTTGCTGCGAGAGGCCGGGGAATAGACGCTATTCCACCTATTGATACTAATGGTACCGCATACCTAACCCCAGCGTGTTTGATAATCAGAGCTTTCATTACTGGACTCCGTCGACTTTAAATTTATCTACCTCTCCCTGCATAAGAAGCGTCGCTTGATGAAGTTGCTCAATCGATTGGTTCGACTGCGCAAGAGAATCGGCTGTTTGCCGCGCCGCCGAGCTCAATTGGCCCAGGCTTTCGGTGATCTGAAGTGCGCTTTTTGCCTGTAGGTCCATCCCCTCGCTGACCGTTACAAACGTTGGGGTGAGTGCATGAATCTGCTGAATAATTTCGGAGAAGACGCCACTTGAGTCCTCAATTTCGGAGGCCCCACGTTGCACTTCGTGGGCAAATTTCTCCATTGCCATCACTCCTGCGCTCACGCCCCCCTGTATTTCACGTACCATTTTTTCTATGTCGGTAGTTGAAGCACCGGTTTGATCAGCCAGACGGCGAATTTCTCTGGCTACCACAGCGAAGCCATGCCCGTATTCTCCGGCTTTTTCAGCTTCTATTGCAGCGTTGAGACTCAGAAGATTTGTCTGGTCCGCAACTTTAGCTATGGTAACCACGACGCCGCCAATCGAAGCTGCTTGTTGGTTCAGCGCAGCTAACTTTTGCGAGATTCCCTCAACTGCTGTGGTAATTCCATGGACGGTGGCCCGCATTTTTTTCGAGATTCTCTTGCCCATCAGTGGCTCTACTGGAGGTTTGCTCTGTAATGTGCTGAATGTTTCGCATGTTAGCAGCAAGCTCCCCAGATGTTGCGGCAATATGTTTTGAAGTTGCTTCTATCTGTGTTGTTGTTGCAGCAATTTGTGCAGTGGTGGCTTGCTGCTGGCGAGAGACAGCTGCGATTTCAGCTGATGAATTGCTAACCAAGGAGCCGCTGTGCTTGATGTTATGCAATATGGTCCGTAGTGTGCTGATGAGCTCATTAAAAGAAAGAGCCACTACCCCAATTTCATCTTCGCTTGCGTCATTCGATAAGATAGACAGGTCTTTGGCACTACCGGCACGTTTAGCTACCTGACTAAGGGCACGTAATCTTTTAGAAACAGTATGAGTGATAATCCAAGCAAAGAAGCCAAAGGAGAGCATGGCGAGAGAAAACAATATCGCAGATTGCTTCGCGTCGTTCACGTGTTGCTTGTGTCGGTTGCTAATCGCTGTTTTGGTCTCCGCTATAGAACGCAAAGTTAGGTCTTTAAGTGCTTGCCAACTACTTTCGATCTGTTTTTTATCCTCAAAATATGAAGTTATCGTAGCTTTCACGGCGTCCAGGTTTTTTAGCAGTAGACCTACTGAGGTCTGTTGGGCCTCGTTCCTATTGAACGTGTACGCATCGTTAAGGTACGAATCGGCTTCATTTAACAGGAAAGATACGAGGGCGCGTTGCTGGTCCGTCACAGACTTATCAAGATTTGCTCGCTCGCTGTGAATGGTTTCAGCCAAATTTGGCACTACGTATGTTACGATCATAATTAGGTGATACGAGTCAAGAGATGGGTCAGTGGAGAGTCCATAGTCATCCGTAATTTCATGTAGCTCATTCAGAACTGGCCTAATGTCACCGGAAGGAACTTCATTAAAGAGTGATCGGTATAATTCTTGTGCCTTCGAGAGGCCTTTTAGTTCTTCTGCCGCGATTTTTATATCATCGATAGCAGGGAGTATCGCGAGCCAGACGCTTGCAAAAAATGGCACAGTAAAGGTGACAATTAAAAGCAGCATCTTTTTCAGCATCCCGAGGCGATTTACAAATTGTTCGAACATATTACCTCTTGAAGTAAGTTAAGAAGTTCATCTGGCGATTGTTCAGAAGCTGCTTGGTAATCAAATATCGAATCTATTTTTTTCTGAAGTTCTAGAACTGTTGGGCAGGTGTTGCTATGAGGGAGATCCCAGAGAATTGAGAACAAGCTGCTTGCCTGAACCCTGTAGCTAAGAAACCTGCCGATGGTACGGGGGTCACCGCCTACTGCTGCGAGGATGGCGAGCTCGCCTTGGTAAGCAGTCATCGCTATCAGGTCTGGATATTCAAATTGGCCAAGTGAGAGTAAATTTCTCCTCAACAGCTCTGTTTTTATTGATAAACATCGAAGTGCACTTAGCAGCTCTTTATCTTCTCGAATTGGGGCAAGCAGCCAATAGTGAATAAGTAGATCGAGTACCGTATCTGAAATATCGCTGGTGTGAAGGGGCTTGCGTTTGTTCCCCCGCCCATCAGCAATAGCATGAGAGCGGTAGGTGGCGATTTGAAGTCCTAAATCGAACGGTAACAACCTCGATTGTTCAGCGCCCGAGGTGACCTTCTCCTTTAAATTGGCCCGAGATTGACGAATGCCATCAATATCTGATGGTAAAGCGGTCAGACTCATTAACGTACGAAGAAGGGCAGGGGGGAGTTGTAGGCAGTTTATTGTGTGGGCTCCATTCAGGAGTCGGCCAATCTCGGCGGACGGGCATGGCTTCTCTAAGTAGCCATGAGCGATGGGGAGTGCGGTCATGACCTGCTCTGTATTCGCTTGCCCTGAAAGAATAGTTCGAATAGCGAGGGGTTGTGATCTCCGCATCTGTTTTAGCAGGCTGATGCCGTCCATCTCGGGCATGCGTAAATCAGAGATAATGAGGTCAAAGGGAAATTGTTTGGAAATGTGAATGGCTTCTTTTGCGGAGGTAGCTGCGGTTACCAGAGGATGAGCTGGTAATTGGCCCAATCGTCGCTTCAGAGCTTCGACAATATGCACGTCATCATCAACTAGTAAGATTCGCTGATGTTGCTGCGTAGCTCCAGTTAGACTCATGTGGAGTAAACAGAGCAAAAAGGGGGCCAGAAAAAATTGCAATCGTACTGGTGGTTTTTTGGCGTTTGATTCGACTTAAATTGAAAAATAAGCAAATGAGATCAGAAAAAGTCTTATTTTTGCGGTCGTATTTTCAGTACCTCAAGAAATACTGAGGTTGGTCGATGTAAAATTTACAATCATCGGAGCAAAATGTGCATGAATACGTACGAAATACTCGTAGTTGGGCTGGCGAATGAAGAGCGGACTCATATTGAATCTCTGTTAAAAGGGGCTGGATATTCTTCGCTGGCTCGCGACAGTATCGCGGGTATCCAAACCCTTATCTTGGACGGGCTTGAGTGTGTTGTTCTCTGTGCGGATCTTGGCATCGAAACCCAATTACGACTAGCCTCAGAGATCCACCGGATGGCGACACGAGTGCAAATTATTGTGTGTGCTTCTCATGCACATTTAGGGGATCTGATAAAACTCAGTCAAGAGAAGCTCTTTTGGGTATTAGCCCCGAATTGGCTTGCTGAGGATTTACTCAATTTAACTGCTCGGGCGAGCGTCCTGTATCATCTGGCAACGGTAGGCTCTGGGCGGCAGAAACAAATCGTGGGCACAGCCTATAAGAATTTTATCGCCGGATCCCCCAGTATGCAAAGGCTCTTTATGCGACTCGAGAAGATTGCATCTCTCGATGCCACCGTTTTGCTGCTTGGCGAGAGTGGGACGGGGAAAACGGCAATTGCATCCTTAATTCATGCAATGAGCAAACGAAATGCAAAACCATTCTTGGCGATAAATTGTGCGGCACTTCCCAAAGATCTTCTTGAATCAGAGTTGTTTGGGCATGAAAAAGGCGCCTTTACGGGAGCGAGTGCCAGTAAAGTGGGGATATTTGAGCAATGTGATGGAGGCACTGTTTTATTGGACGAATTAGGTGAATTGCCTCTTGAGTTGCAGCCCAAATTACTGAGTTTTTTGCAGGATAAAGTTGTGCGTAGAGTTGGCGGGAGAACGACCAAACAGGTTGATGTCCGAATAATAACGGCAACAAATACCAATCTCGCCGGTGCAGTGTCCCTGGGGAAATTTCGAGGTGATCTTTTCTACCGCGTAAATGTGCTGTCGCTTGAAATTCCTGCTTTACGAGATAGAGTCGACGATATACTTCCCATTGCCGATTATCACCTCCAGAAGATTGCGCCTCACCAAAATGTCGTTATTTCTGCCGAGGCTGCGCAGTCACTTAAGGCGTATCCCTGGCCGGGTAACGTGCGTGAGCTTGAGCATGTTTTGGAACGCGCAGTTGCTTTTGCCGATTCAGCCACTATCGCGGTTAAAGACCTAGAGCTTCCTCAATTTGAAGCAACTGTGGCGAATCCTGAGCGGGCCTCTTTGGCTGGGCGAACATTAAAGGATGTTGAGGAACAGCTTTTTCGTGAAACACTTGATTTATGCAGTGGAGATAAGGTTAGAGCCGCCGCCATGTTGGGGGTGAGCTTGAGGACCGTATATAATGTTCTCAAACGCAGTGGAAATTCTCACCCGCAGTCTGCAGAATCGTAACTCGAATCTCCAAAGGGCCTCAAGTCTCTAGGTGTATCTCTTAGACCACAGTTGGTATGGCCTTTGCATTTAAATAGCTCATGGAACGAGTGTTGTTAGTTGACGATGAACCCAATGTAGTAGCTGCCTTCAAAAGGAAACTATCGAGTTCTTACGATGTGGCGGTTGCTACCAGCGCGAGTCAAGCTATTTCACTCCTCAAAGCGGGTCCAACTCCGGCGGTTGTCGTTTCTGATATGCACATGCCTGGTGTGCAAGGGGTTGAGTTGTTGCGCGAGATTTCAAAGCTTTCACCCGATACCACTCGAATCATGTTAACAGGTTTGGCTGACCAGAAAACCGCTGCCCGAGCTATTAATGAGGGGCAGTTTTTTCGCTTTCTCGCAAAACCCTGCTCAATAGAGACCCTTGAAAATGCGGTAAAGGATGGTGTTGAACGAAAAGCCCTGCTCGCACATGAGCGGGATCTTTTGCAGAATACTCTTGGTGGGGTCATTCGTTTACTTAACGATTTACTGACATTTGTAGATCCAGACGGGATCGCTCGTGCGGCTCGAATGCGTCAGATTCTTCGTGAAATCGGAACGAAATTGCAGATATCAACGGTTGAGCTTGAATTGGCTGCATTGCTGCAGGGTGTCGGTCGACTTGCGTTGCCGCTTGAAGTGTTACTCAAGATTTCGCAAGGGCAAAAATTAAGCGACCTTGAGGAGCATTCTTTGAATGGCTCTGTCGATACGACAGTCAGACTTCTTAAAGTAATTCCTCGGTTCGAGCGATTGTCGCAGATACTTGAATTTTGGCATCAGGGTACATCAGCCAGTGATGAGGCGATGCGTGAACAGGTAGCTTTGTTTGGACTTGCGGCCAAAATATTTGATGCACATCCCGATGAGGCGTTGGTCTATAACTTAGGTTCTGCTGAACGGTCAGCTTGTAACCAAGAGGAATTGAAGTTGCTTGAGCATCTTGATCGGCTTGCGCAGGAACCTATGGGTTCGGGCATACTCGAACCGCAAGGTTTTCCGGTGAAGGTTCGAGAACTTTGCCCCGGACACCGATTATTATCAGATGTTAAAGACAAAAACGGCAAATTACTTTTACGCAAGGGGTTTGTGGTTAGTCCGGCTGTACTGACAAAAGTGCTTACGTATCACTCCATGGTTGGACTAGTCGAGCCTATATTGGTGAACGAACGTATCCCCACTCGTGATGGATAAAAACTAGGATGTTTTTGGGGGCTCGCCGGGTGCTGGTGATACATGCCGTTTAAATAGGTACCAGCTGCCACGCTTAATTTCTAATTTAAAGTCGGCTTTCTCTTTTTCCATTAGAAATTTGATGTGCTCTTTTCTTAAGATCAGATAAGTCATTTCGGCTGGAATTTCATTTGGTTCTACGTAGTCCACCTTTATTTCGCTGGATAATTCATTTTTCCATGCTCTGGATCCCCAATACATGGAAAATCCATTTTTACTCATCATACCAACAAGCGGTACGCGGGGGTCCTCTTTGCTGTCTTCCGCTATTAATTCGAGGAGGCGAGAAGTCGAGCGAAGTTGATCTGTAAACGGAGTTACTCCCATGATGGCTGCGAAGTATAGGAGAAAAGCACCGAGGGAGAGTGCTGCGATGAGTTTATGCTCAGAATTGGCATGCATTATGCGGGAAAGTAGGAGACACCCAAAGACACTAACTAATAAGCCGTATATGAGAAGCCAAATGGATCCGTCCAAATAAAAACCAAGATAATGAGCGCCAAATAGAAAACATGCCAGTACCAAGGGCACCTTGGATCGCTGCGTCACACCTGCGTGAGTTGCAGCGTCAGACTCAAAGTGTCGCAGCAATACTGCTGTGGAGAGAGCAAGACCCGGAACAGCCGGCAGTAAGTACATGGCGTGTAGCTGGCGAACAAAAGTAAAGAACAAAGCTGCGCTGAGGCCCCACACAAGGCAGAAACATAAGTGCGGGTTGGAGTATACCGTTTTTTTGAGTTCCGCTGTTCCTACTTTGTACCAATGACGGATGAGAATAATTGACCAGGGCAAAAACGCAACCAAGAGCATGAGCCAAGATGTGCCATATGGTCGCACATGCCCAATTCCGTATTTGTCCCCATATTCTTTAAAGAGATAACGGCCTATGTTCTCATTCCAAAAAAAGTACCAAAGAGACCCTGGTTGAGCTTTCTCATTTTCAAGGAACCAGGGCAAAGTAATGGCAACAAAAAGGATGCTTGCGGTAAACCAAGGAACTTTCTTGAGCCAAGCAAATTTTTTGAAAAGGAGACTCCAAAGCAGCACGGGAAGCCACGACAACACGATAGCGACTGGACCCTTGGTAAGAAAAGCCAAGGCTATACATGCAGCACTGGCCCAGGCCCATTTTTTTGTGGGGTTGTCGGAACTAGCGAAGACATAGAGGGAGTAGGTAGCGAGTGAGACGAGAGCGGTAAGAGTTACGTCGGTAACACTGGCTCCGGCAAGGAAAAAAAACATAACTGAACTAAATGCCACCAATCCGGCAGACAGTCCCATCGCGGAGTCAAAATAGCGCCGAGCAAAACACCAAATAACCGCCAAAATGACCACGCTACCTAACCAGCTTGGCAGACGAGCTGTCCATTCTTCGACTCGAAAAATCTTATATGCAGATGCCGTAAGCCAAAAGTGTAGTGGGGGCTTGCCCATATAGGGAACCACCCCTTCAGGCATAGGAAGTTGAGGTGTAAGCCAGTTATCTGTGAGTATCATCTCTTGTGCTACGCTAGCGTAACGGGTTTCTGTGGGATCTATGAGCTCGGAATGTTCAAGCAGGCTGCCACGTAGTAAAACGGCGGCGCAGAGGAGTAGCGCGAGGAGACGTAGGGATGGCGGCATTTCTGCAGATCTAGAGTTCAACATCGGGAGTATGATTGCCCGTTAAACTCGTTTTCACAAGCACAGGAAGAACGCTGGACGCTCAGGTTATCAACCAGATTGATAAGAGATGGGGCTTTATATTACAGCCGACGGTCACCACTCAATTGCAAGACTCAGTCTGCTGCCGTCAAAATTTTTGGCATTTACATAAGTAAAGCCGAGGGAAATTTCTGAGATAATTTGGTCCTGCAGCGAGGTTCCAAGTTCGATACCATACTCAACAAACGTGTTGGTGCCCACAGATTTGGTTACTGCTCCATGGAGATCAGTCAGTTGCAAATTAGGGCGAAGAAAAGCACCACTGCCTGCTAGCAATTCAAAAGGAAGCGGAAGGGTAGCTGCGATTCCCGCTTGAATCACGCCGGAGTCGATGGAGAATCTGCCATATCTGCTTTTGCTCCATAGATCCTCAGACCAAATGTGGGTGTACATTACCGAAGGTTTTAATTTAAGCCAGTCAGTCACAGGAATTTGGTAAGAAACCAGTAAACTTGGAGAATATGAAATAGCTTCAGTGCTATTATTAAAAATGTCTCGATCGTAACGTGTGGCGACGAGCTTACTTACTAAATTGTTGGCATCAAATTCACGCCTTACATGTGTCCATACCGCATCGAGCGCGGGTGTTATCTGCAATCCTTGAATAGGTTCAAGCACTAGGCCGAGTCCAAGGGAAAGAGAGGTAGATTCATTGTTCTCAAAATCTGGCTGGTTCTCGAAGCTGAAAAGGCTGGGGTCTTCAAGTTCCAGCTGCTCTGAGAGATCATACAGTGCGGTGCTTGAACCTGTCGATTTCAAATATCCCAAGGCAGCGCGTATTTGAAGCCTTTGTGAGTCACCCTTAGTTCCAAAAGTATGGGTGAGGGGAACATGAAGCACAGAGATATCAGTATCTCCCCTGTCAAAAGCAAAGTTACCAGAGCTTGCTGCATTTCGTTCGGTGAAGACCACATTCGCTGAGGTAAACTGAGCGAATGCACGACGTAAGCCCGACTCTTCCGCTGGAGTAAATTCTGGAATGATTTCTTCGACACTAAGAGTTTGTGCCAAGCTCAATGCGGGAAGGGCACATGTAAGGACTATCTGCAGGAATAAAGAGCGTGTGCGTATAAACATAGGTAGATCTTTAGAAGTTACATGTTAGGAGGCCGAGGGGGTATTAAGCTCTCGCTGCAATTCAAGCATGGCTTTTTCTGTCACTTTAATAAAGCCGCGTTTAGGGCGGTCTAAATCTATAATTACCATGAGCGTTGCACTTGTCAGAAGTATCAGTATAAAGCGTGGGATACCAAGGCGGGTTTGGTTTAGTCCTGAACTATACCCTGTCATTGCAATAGTCATGGCTGCAACAAAAAAAAGCAGTAATAAGATGATTTCTGGAACATGGTTTCCCATGGCAGCGACACGTCTTGTATGGTCGTCAATAAGATTGTTAAGTGATTCTATGAAATAGCCGGTTCGAACCTCATCGTTATTTTCTTGTGCTGCGAGTGTTGCCTGTTGCCATAGTGATCTCTGTAGGGCTGAGGTGCGATTAAGAGCGTTTTGAAGAACGAGCTGATCGTAAGCAGCTTTAAGGTATTCAACGCGAGAGTCAACGTACTGCTTCAGCAAGTCGGCAACAATGGTATTGTGGGGAGGGTGCAGGAGCTTTGAACGCAAGTAAGTTGTTTGGAGATCGTTTGCTTCATTTACTACCACTGAGCGCCTATTGTCATATCTGTCCATTGCCATGGAAAATGCGAAGCCAAGCAGAAGGGCGAGAAGCCCTAGAAGGGCCCCTTCGATTGTACCGACGTGGGTTGTTGCCTCCTTATTGAGGCGGGGGGCCGCTGCATTTCCAAGTCTGTAGCCAAATTCGGCGCAGGCATAGAAAAGGGCTAGCGAAATGAGAAATATCCAGCCTTGATTGACGCCGTATAGGAGGTCTGCGCTCATAAGTTTAAAGCTCCGCTAAGGGCAAGTATGAGAGGGAACTATAGCGATTTATGTTGCTTTAGTGAATACGTCGGAAAATTCAAATATCCTAGGTGAGGGAATTGTAGACAGCCTTGCATACTTGAGGAATGTGAGGTCGAACGCGAACCGAGTTAGTGCATGTTTACTACAAGGCCAAAATTTCTGATTGTGCGCTTGTTCGTTGCAAAATAGTTTTGGAGATTACTTCTGCTTGCTGACGAATCTCACGTAGCGCCGTTGTTTCCCATAATTCGCCTCGACGCAAAGATCCAAGTGTAAATAAATGAGGACTTAGTTCTCCGGTAACGGCACCCGTATGGTCTTTGTAGGGAATAATACCAAGGCCGAGACTGTCATAACGCGCTAATTTGGCGTCAATCAGACTCTGTAAAACTGGGTTCTTGTGGCTGGGCAGAGAGTTCCAAAGCCCACGGCAGTCAAAAGCGCAATCGAAAAGTCCAATCTCTTGATTTGTGTGTGACGAATATATTTTTACCGGATGTATTGAATCAGCGTGGAATGTCACTCGCGCTTTCATAACTCGAAGTCGTTTGGTTAGAGTCAGTTGTTTTATTTTCTCTAGGCTTTGCTCTGGCACTCTATGTCGGTGAACTTCCCAGTATGGTTTTAGATGCCGGAGAAAACGTAGTTGCTCTTGATGGCTCAACTGAGACCAGATGCGGTGGGAATGGGGGCGCAGCGCATCAAGTAGGCTCCTCCATTCGCTAAAGCCTTGGCAGTTAGCCCGGAAGTACCTTAGCTTGCCACCCAATGAGGGAATGGAGAGGAACTCGCTCAGTGCCTTTTGCACCTCAGGGGCATCGGGGAGGCTGGCCGCATGAGGCAAAGGAAGCAGTCCACGGCGTGATATGAGAGTATACTGTGCCTTGGAATTTTTCTCTTCAAGTGCAAGTACGGTATCGATTGCGGTGAGGCCGGTGCCTAAAATGGCAATTCTCTTTGTGTGAGAAGCTTTTTCGATGCTGGGAGCATGCCAAGGAGAAAGGAGGGGGGCCGGTGCTGGGGTGCCAGTCAGATCATTGCCCAGTGCTACTACTACCTGAGCTGCACGTAGAGACTGGGCATTCCCGCATTCGAGGCAAAAGGTTTGACCGTTGGGTCGGCTGATACTTTGAACCTTTTCACGAAGATGTGTAAGGGTGAAGAATCCGTTAGTCTCGTCTAAGGTTCGCGTTAAGGTGCTGTTCAGATAGTTGCCGTACAGATAACGAGGCACAAAATCTGCGGCTTGGAATGGGTGTTTATTGCTTTGGAGCCATTTTAGAAAGTCGTCTGGTGATGCATCGCTCAAACTCATTTTGGATGCCGGCACATTCAGCAGGTGTGCGGGGTTTGAAGAAGAATATGCAATTCCTTGTCCCAGAACCGTACGAGGCTCGATAATTGCGCAGCGAAGCGGGCGACGGGTGGCAAGTGCTTGGCGTGACAAATGATATGCTACTGCCAAACCTCCAAGTCCACCGCCTACGATTGCGACGTCAAACTGTAGATTCATATCGCACAGGGGTTATGAATGACGACCGCAGCCCCTGTTCCTGACAAACGAGCGGAAACTTTATCAACAAGGTTTTGATAATCTGAGAAAAAGGCATTGGTTGCATCAAATATGCGAAAACCAGAGAGCGGGGGAGAGTAACAGTGCAGAGTTACCAATGTCTCATTCTCGCCTTCAAAGTTTGCCATTTGATGGGTATCTTCATCTTCGGAGAAAACTACTGCGCCTTCCGAGTAGCGGGTAGAGGAGTATGGGATTAATTGTCCATTTGCGGCTTGTGTGTAGACAATCTCAGTTGCATGTCCGCTAATTACTTTTACCGCACAGGCTGAGTTCTTGTGGTCGTGAATTGGGGTGGATTGTCCGGGTAGCCAGCAAAGAGTTCTTAACTCAAAGTGTTCATTTTGGAAAACAAGTGAGCGGGTGTATAACTCGGGGTTGAATAATGTCCAAGCTGCGAGGTCTGCGCGCGTGATATGAGATTGCGTAAGCAATTGGCCTATTTCTGGCGCAGAAAGACGGCCACGTTGTTGACTCAGCTTGTTAACAAACTGAGCGACAGAAGTGGTGTAGCTTTGATGATCTATCCGGTCTAAACTCATTCTCTCTTCTCTGTGTCAATTTAAAAGTGGTCCGGTATTTTTTGAGAGTCTCTGCTTGTTTACTGTATTTGTCAACTAAGAGATTGTATGCGCCTAAGTAGTCAAACAGAATACGCTTTTTTAGCTTTGCTTTATTTGGCTCGGTTAGAGGTCGGTGCACGGGCTCACGGTGATGCCATCGCGAGTGCGCAAGAAATTCCGAAGGGCTTTTTGCAGCAAATTCTTTTTAAGTTAAAAAAAGCAAAGCTCGTCGTGAGTGTTAAGGGAACAAAAGGTGGGTACGCTCTTAATAGGAGACCTTCCGAAATTTCACTTGCCGAAGTGGTGCGGCTTTTTGATGGCCCTTTGGCTCCCTCGCGATCAGTGAGTTTGTTTTTTCACGAAGTAACACCAATTACTCGTGAGAAGAAAGTAACTAAGTTTTTGAGAGAGATTCGAGACGAGCTGGCGAAGCGCCTGGAGAATACGCACCTTTCGGACCTTGTCTAATTGGAATTGGGTGCGCTTATTGTCGAGCGCCATTACAGTGGGAATTCTTGAGACGCGGCCGGCACGCCGTATCCTATAGGGAAATGGGCCGGAGAAAAAATCTTGCATTGATTGGGCAGTACAGTTGGGGGTCTCAGGGCGTATGCTCTCTTTGCCGTCGATGCCAGCGTTAATGGGCGTAGTTGAGCGGTCCTACGCCCATTAAGCATGGTTTCAATTACACTATTTTTTATCGCAGGTACCGCCGCAGCAGCTTTTACCTGAAGTCGAAATGCCAAGGGGGCAATACGCTGGGCACCAGCGCAAAATACCAGTTGCAAGCGGCACGATGCCGATTGCTCCGATCCAATTTTGGGTTGAAAGTCCCCAGCCAATGAGTGCCAATCCAATAACAATACGAAGCATGCGGTCTGGTCCGCCAACATTTTGTTTCATACAGAGTCTCCTAAAAATCAATTTCCGGTTGGGTAACGTGGTTTACATAGTTTGTGTACAGATTAAAGCAGGTCACTGCAATTGCATCTAAAATTTGCGCCTCGCTGAGCCCAGATTTTTTAGCTTTCGCAAAATCTTCATCGCTAATGTGGCCTCGTTTTTCAATCAGCGCGTCGCTAAATTGCAAAAGGGCTTGTGATGAGGAGTTTTCGGAGTGACCCTGACGAGCTGCCGCAATATCTGCGCTTGGTACTTTGACCATAGCTGCAATTGCACTATGAGCTTTGTCGCAATATTGACAGTCGCTTTTGGCGGCTGCAAGCAAAGCAAGGCGTTCACGATCTTGCAAACTAATGCTGCTGCCACCAAGCACAGCACTCATTTGCAAATAAAACTCTAGCGCGGCAGGGGAGTGAGCCAAGGTTTTCATCATATTCGGCTGTCGTCCCATTTTTTTCTGAACCATACCCAAAAGCTCTGCGCTTTTGCCTTCTGGGTTTGTAAGCGGTTGTATGCGCGTCATATTTCCTCTCTTTCATTTAATGCCCCTCACATGAGGGGTTGTAAAACTTCTGGTTTATGCTGCCTCGATAGATGAAAGTAACCAATCTTTACCGGCAGCAAATCGATTGTCAGGGCCAAAAGATCTGGCACTCATCAGCATTCCATGCATGCACGCAAGTAGGGCATGCGCCACTGCTTTGGCAGGTTTGGAGAATGCAAATTGCCCACGTTTTTTCCCCGAAGTAAGCCGAGCTTCGAGCCACGATTCTGCGCGCTCGAAAAAATGGCGCACCTCGGCCTGCAGGCGTGGGTCCAAGGTCTCGAGGTCAGACGCGAGCATTGCGCATAGACAAATTTTCTTAGATTGAATCAAAGACTCCATGTGAGCTGTTAACGCACGAATCTCTTTTCGAGGGTCAGATTCTTGGGCTTCAATCTGCGACAATGCTGAAGCGAACTCGTGCGAGTAGCGTTGCATCAAGGCCAAGCCTAAATCTGTTTTGGTGGGGTAGTGGTAGTGAATGCTGGCAGGCTTTATGTCCAGCGCCAAAGCAATATCCTTATAGGAGAAGGCATTCCAACCACGCGCCTGGCAGAGTTCTTGGGCAACATCGAGAATTGTTTGAGCGGTTTTTGCGGCTGTCATTCCTCTACTATAGTCTACCTAGTAGTAGGTAGACAAGGGCTTTTTGAAGATTAACGGTAAATTAGCGGTTTGCTGGTCACTTTTGTGCATTCTGGTTATACAGTAAGCCTATGCAAAACGTGCCGCAAAATGCAGAACATAAAATAAGCGCAGCGCAACTACTGCTAGGCGCCTATCTGGGAATTTTATTGGCTTTCGGGCTGGGACGCCTGGTGATTGTATCGAATGCGAGAGACCCTTACCTCCTTGGGATCGCAATTCCGACCGCTACCTGGTTTCAGCTCTGCTGCGGGCTGAGTGCCCTATTGCTGGGGATTGCCAGCTTGCTTGCAATCGGATTTGCAGTCGAGAGGGGAACCCCACGTCAATTAGTTTATGCCTTATTTGCCCTTCCGCTCGTACTGTTTCTTCTTGAGGCCATTACTCTAGACTTATAGCGCTTTGGCGGATTTGAGTATCGGCATTTGCAATGTGGCCCAGAGGTAGTGGGCGGATCCGGCCTTGTTGCATTATTTTGCTGATACGAGTAAAACGGGGCCCGGCCAAATTTGCGGCGGTAGCTCAGTTGGTAGAGCAGAAGACTCTTAATCTTCGGGTCGTGGGTTCGATCCCCTCCCGCCGCAAACCTTTCATTTTATTATCAATTTATCCTTAATCCGATAATGTAGTACCCTCTGAAATGCTGGCGTATTATGCTGTGACTCCTGATTGATTCTTCCTGGGCTCGAATTGTGATCTAACGATGAGAATATTGTGCTTCATACTACTTACTCCTTTGCTTTGTCTTGCAGACGATGCTGAAGATTTAGCGGAGAACGAAGCTTTTCTTGAGCAAGAGGCTCTTGAGCATGAGCAGAATTTGCCAGATCCATTTTCTCCTGAATTTTTGTTGCCGTTTGAAACTCCTGCAGCTGCTGAAACGGGACTGCCCGAGCCTCCGCCAGTCCAGGGGAAGGCGGGTACCAACACTCCTTCTCTTATTGATAATTCGAGTGCGGATGGTCGTGGCAAAGAGCCAGTGGTATGGCCAACTTCGACTCCCGCGCTGAAGCGTGCGCAAGAGCGAAGGTTGATTGGTCAGGAGGGGGCGTTGGATCAGCTGCTTGACGGAGAACAAAAATAAAAAAGCGCAAATTTACGCTTTCGACTGAGCACTAGTCAGTCTTTATACTTATTTCGCCAATTCACGGGCAATTACCATGCGCTGAATCTGGTTGGTGCCTTCAACAATTTGCAGCATTTTTGCTTCACGCATGAGCCTTTCAACCGCATAGTCCTTTATGTAGCCGGCTCCTCCTAGTAGTTGCACCGCGTCGGTCGAGATGTTCATGGCTGAGTCAGTTGAGAAACATTTTGCGATCGAAGATGCAATTTTGCTCTGAGCTGATTTTGCATCTTGCTCAAGTTCGCGGCAGGCTTGCCAGGTGAGTAATCGACTGGCTTCAAGCTTCATTTTCATGTCGGCCAACATAAATTGCAGGCCCTGAAAGGAGATAAGCTTTTCGCCAAACTGTTCTCGCTCTTTAAGATGTGCAAGCGCTTTGTCAAAAGCAGAGCGGGCTACACCGTTGGCGCAGGAGGCTATGCTTATGCGACCGCCCGAAAGCCCCGCAAGAGCAGTGGCGTAGCCTCGATGCAGAGTGCCAAGGAGTGCTGACTTTGGTAACCGCATATCTTCAAAGGTTAGACTGGAAATGGGGGAGAGTTCACAGCCCATTTTCTTCTCGGGGCTTGAAATGATCAGGCCAGGAGTTTTTGCATCAACAATAAATGCAGAAATGCCTTCCGAATTTGTGTCGTTGGTGCGGGCGAATACCACGTATACATCGGCCCAGCCGGCGCTTGAGATGTAGCACTTTGTTCCGTTTAGAATGAAATCGTCTCCTGTTATGCGAGCAACGGTGCGCATTGCGCCCGCATCGGATCCGGCGTTAGGCTCGGTGAGTGCAAAAGCTCCTAACCATTTTCCACTGGCGAGTTTTGGTAAGTACTCATCCTTTTGAGCCGTTGAACCAGCTCTGCCAATAATTCCGCAGACCATGGCATGAACTGAGGTAAAAATAGCTGGACCCAGATCAACAGCAGCAAGCTCTTCCATTATCAGTGCGCTCGTCCAGGGCGTAGCTGCAATGCCTCCATATTTCTCCTCAACAGCGATGCCAGCTAGTCCTAGCTCTGCAAGCTCAGAAAAGAGCGGGCGGGGGACGGTATTATAGTATGTTTCGTTTTGATAATGCGGGATGCGCGCCTCAGCAACCTTGCGAACGCTTGCGCGTATTTCTGCCTGTTCTTGGGTGTCGAGGTTGTACATAAGCTACCAACTAAAAAAGCGTTTTAAAATTAACCATGGCCCCAGTTTATGTAAAGCATAGCCTGGCCAGGCCCTAGGTTAATTAATTGTAAGCTCAATAATCTTATATTGACGATTGGGGCCTAGAATGGGAGCTAAAGTAGCATAGGTAATTCAATTATTGAACCTTGGTTCAGTAAAAGTACCTTAGTGCAAGCCTTCCGTCTCTTCGGGGGGCTTAATGTTTAGTTGATGGAGGCAATGTAAGCACATGCGTAATGTAACTGTGTTGGCTTCGTTGTTACTTCTGGTTCCAGCAGTCTCTCAGGCCAAAAGCCTAGAGGAGTTGCTTGTAGACCGTGGAGTAATTACGAAAGGTGAAGCTCAGGCAGCTGGCTCAAGCGCTGCAAAGGTATACTGGAAAGATGGAAGTCGTTTTGATTTCCCAGATAGCGGATTTACCGCAAAAATTAATTCTTTCATTCAAACTCGTTACCAGTTCACTGATAACGATGAGTCAGAGAACGTATCAAGCTTTAGCGTAGGCAAAGCTCGCATTATCCTCTCTGGTTCTGCCTTGCATGAAGAATTTAAGTACTACATTTCGTCCGACTTTGTTGGAACCTCGGGAGTTGATGGCGAGAAAGTTGCCAGTCTCCGCGATGCGTACCTCCAATGGTCGACATGCGACAACATGAGTCTGCGTATGGGGCAATGGAAGACACCAGTAAGCCGCCAATACAACACGTCAGATCATGCGTTGCAGTTTGCTGATAGATCGCAGGCTTCCGATTTCTTTGATCTCGACAGAAATCAAGGCGCGTCTGCTATGTGGGATTTGATGGACGGAGATCTTCAGGTTGCTGTTGGTGCTTGGAATGGCGCGAGCGACGGTGAAGGAATTAACCGTGGTGGCGTTGACACCAATCACACAGGCACAGCTTCAGTACGTTACAACGTGATGGGCAAAATGAATGCCTATAATGAAGGTGATGTAGACTGGACCGAAGACACAGCAGTGAACGTTGGCGCAACCTATGCGTATTCAGACGCAAGCGCAGCGGCCCTTGGCGGTGACTTTACTCAAGATGACATCAGCGTTGATGCAAACTTGAAGTATAAAGGTTGGAGCTTCCATGGTGAGTTCTTCTACGAGAATCAGGATCCTGATGCTGGTGTGAAGGCTGAGCCAATGGGCTTCTATACGCAAATTGGTTACTTCCTTGAGCCGAAGAAGTGGGAAATTGCTGCTCGTTACGGTCTTGTAGACTGCGATGATGGCAAAGTTTCTCGCGGCGATTGCTCAGGTAACGAGAAAGTGAACCAAGTTACTGTGGGTATCAACCACTACTGGTGGAAACATAACCTTAAAGCTCAGCTCAATTATGATCACGTAAATGAGCGCGTGCTTGGTGAAGGTGATGATATCAACACCAATAAATGGTTACTCCAACTCAGCAGCTATTTCTAAATCGAATAGTTACATGAGTGAGAGAAAGGGCGTCCTTAGGGGCGCCCTTTCTTTTTGGCGTGGGAGATTTTGAGGTCAACCTCTGTGAGCTTGGTTACCCCTCTGTGTTAAAAATTTTCTTCATGCAGCCCGGGTGGCAATCATAAGTTATTTCTGTACCGGGGCCGAAAGGTCTTTCGACCAGCTCCATTCGATAAGTTCAGGGCAGGCGGGGACAGTTTACGGACTGTCGGAGAGCGGCAAAACGGGAACTGAAAGACGGGACCGCGCTTCGGAAAAAAACGGGAATATCCCGACTGCTTTGCTGGCACAAGTCTGCTTACCTCGGCCGCGACGGTAGCACCACTCGTTCTCGGGCTGGAGGTCCATTGAGTGTAGATTGGACCTGACTCGTTGCTTCGCACAGGGCGCAGAGATGCTCTTGAATATCAGCGAGCAAACTTAAAAATTCTTCAAGGTAATTAAGTTCCCTCGAGGCTGATTCCACGGTGTCGGTGCCTATTCCCCAAAGACTATTCACAAATGGATTATGAGCATCTGCATTTTCAAGTTGGCGACGTCGCTTTTGGATAAGGGCAGGGATATCTACCCAAAATTCAAAATCGTCCTGTTGGATGATCGAACAGCCACGCTTCCAAAGAAATACATTCCTTTCTGTTTCAACAAGGTACCAGAGTGGTTGAAATATGTCCTGTGGCTCTCGGTCTAAAAGTCCTTTGGCAGAAAATGCTTCTTCCAGTGTTCGAAGTGTGTCAGCCAGGACTAAATGTGATGCTGCTTGAATAGATTTTAGGTCATTCGGCCGTTCAATTTTGTGCAGCTCTGCACTGTTCGTTGCGGGGTGTTCTGTGCTGGGCATACGGAACTCCTCGAAATTATTAGGCATGACACTGCGGGGCAGCAGGGGTCAGGCTGAAGAGCAAAATGTGGACCGCTGATGATTCCGAAATACGTCCATCGCCTGTAAGTCCGCTTCGGGAGTGGCAGCAAAGACGGGCTGTAGAGGCAGCCCTAACATGCCGATTGCTTTAGATGTGGGGTACATCTTTTGACCCACCGGAAGCAAAGGTCCATGGAAAATCAAGGCGCAATCTTGGTCGTAGACGATTCGGCACCAAACCGGTTGCTGCTACGATCTATTCTACAGGGTGCTGGGTACCGGGTGAGCGAGGCTCAAAATGGGCGCGAGTGCTTAGAGCAATTTCAAAAGACCGCTCCTGACATGATTCTTCTTGATATCATGATGCCAGAGCTTGATGGGCTCACGGTTTGCCGCATGCTCCGCGAAACACACTCCAAATTAGAATTGCCCATCATCATGGTCACGACCTTGTCAGAGGCTGATGATGTAGCCCAGGGCCTAAAACTTGGGGCGAACGATTACCTCTTTAAACCTATTGAAAGACAGGTGCTACTTGCCCGCATAGAAAATCACTTGGCTTTGGTGCATGCGCAGCGTCAGGTGATTGAGCAGAAAAAGGCAGTAGAAAGAGCGTTGAAAATTCAGAATTGTATTGGTGATGCGTTACCGGAAGCGGTGCTGGTGCACGATCAGCAAGGATCGATCGTATATTTTAATGCTGAAGTAGAGCGGCTGTGTGGAGCTGGTAATGTGCAATCAGCGGAACACGTATTCGAAACCGCATATGATGGTCTTTTTGCTGCCAATTGGACCGCTGCCTATCGCGAACTTCTTCCGCATGTACACAGAAATTCTGAGTATCAGTTTGAATCACGGCTTGGAAACCGCACCATACGTATTCACTCTCGTCCGGTGGCGCTGGGGAACGGCGAATATCAACGTGTGTGGGTTTGGCGAGATGAAACTGAACTAAAAGAACTTGAGCGCCGAGCAAGCCAGCGCATTAAACTAGATACGGTTGGCTTATTTGCAGCAGGCATTGCTCATAATTTTAATAATATAATGGGTGGAGTGCTGGGTGCTGCTGAATTGCTCGGGCGCATGAATAAAGATAATGAGCGAGCACTGCGATGTGTGAGTGTTATCAAGCGGGGCGTAGAATCTGGAATGCGGCTAACCCGAAAGATGGGTACCATTCATCGGCGGCAGGGCAGCACTGATAGAAGTGCTTCTGATTTGCGTTCGCTGCTTGACTCAATTTTAGCAGGATATCGTCAGCTTCTATCAAATCGCATTGAGCTTGAAGTATCACTTCCGCCTATTCTCCCTCCTATCGCCATAAGTGACCCCCAGCTTTTGGAAGTGATTGGCAGCGTGGTCACGAATGCGATTGAGGCTATAGAGGCGGAGGGGAGGGTGGTCATCACAGGAACCATGGACCCTTCGGGCACGGCGCTAGATTTGACTGTGGTTGACACTGGCTCAGGAATGCCGGAAGGCGTTAAGTCTCGGTTGTATGAGCCCTTTTTTAGCACCAAACGGGTTGATCAGATGAGTGGGGTTAGTGTTGAAGGGCGTGGCCTCGGACTCTGGAATACCTATAATTTGCTTCGGATGCACCACGGGGACCTTCATATTGAGAGTGAGGCCGGAAAAGGTACCACTGTTTGGATAAAATTGCCTTGTTGTGGCCCACGAACCGATAGCGTCGCCCCTCTTCCTTGACTGTCTGAGCACTCCCTTAGTACTTTACACTTGCCAGAGATTTGGGGGTAAGCCCAAGAAAACATTCGGTCTCACGTATCGAATTTTGGTTTTATTCAAAGAGCGAGCATGGGCGCTACAAGCGAAACGGAAACTATTTTTGCCAAAATTATACGCCGAGAAATTCCGGCGGATATTGTGTTTGAGAACGATACCGTTTTGGCGTTTCGTGACATTGCGCCGCAGGCGCCATTCCATGTGTTAGTGATTCCCAAAAAGCCATTAGTGAACGTGAGTGCTGCAACTTCCGATGACCGGGAAATTCTTGGTGATCTGCTTCTGGCGGTTAAAGACATTGCCAAAAAATTTGAGCTAGAGTCTTCGGGATACCGCGTAGTGATTAATAACGGCAAGGGTGCCGGTCAGGTGGTGTTCCATCTTCATTTACATATTTTAAGTAAACGTTCGTTTCAGTGGCCACCAGGATAAGACCCTGGCACGTTTTTTAAAGGTACAGAGATATGCCAATACAAGAAGAAGAGAGTGTCAAGCTGGTGACTGAGGGGCCGGTCTCAGAAATATTGGTAAATAGGCCAAAGGCTCTTAATGCGCTGAATTCCGATGTGCTGCAGAGCTTGTTTCTTATTCTTGAGAAGTTGGCGCGAAATGCTGTTGTGCGAGTTGTTACCATAACTGGGGCTGGTGAAAAATCGTTTGTGGCCGGCGCTGATATTCATAACATGGCTCAGCTTGGGCCTCGCGCTATTGCTGATTATGTTGAGCTGGGGCAGCGCACGATGCGTGCCGTTGAGCGTTTTCCCGTGCCGGTTATTGCGGTGGTTAATGGGTTTGCTCTTGGTGGGGGCATGGAACTGGCACTTGCGTGTGATGTAATTTATGCCTCTAAAACAGCCCGATTCGGGCAGCCTGAGGTAAATCTTGGAATTATTCCTGGTTTTGGCGGCACCCAACGTTTGATTCACCGTGCAGGCATGGGGACGGCGCGGCGCTTAGTGTATGGCGGCGAGTTAATTGGGGCGGAAGAGGCAAAATTACTTGGGTTGGTAGATGTGCTGTGTGAGCCAAGTGAGCTCGTTGATAAATCGAAAGCTTTTGCCGAGCTGATAGCCTCGAAAGCGCCTCTCGCGGTGCAAGGTGCAAAAAAAATAATGAGACAATCCCAAGATGCCTGCCTTACGGCAGGGCTTCGACTTGAAGTAGATGAATTCCTCTCTCTTTTTGCAACAGCTGATCGGGAAGAAGGTATGCAGGCTTTTATTCAAAAGAGAGCGCCACAGTTTTTAGGGAAGTAGGTGGGTTATGAGTTGGGAAGACGGATTCCAGTTTGAACTTGATGAGGACACTCGCTTAGTCCAGCGAACAGCTCGCGAGTTTGCTGCAAGCGAAGTTGCTCCTTTGGCTCGCCGGATTGATAAAGAACATTATTTCCCGAAAGACCTCATTCCAAAACTCGGCGAGTTGGGATTTATGGGTGCCTGCGTGCCAGCGCAGTATGGCGGTTCTGAACTTTCGCAAGTTGCGTATTGTCTGATCATAGAAGAACTCGCGGCGGTCTGTGCTTCTACCTCTATTATCGTAAGCGCGCATAACTCTCTTTGTATTTCCCCAATTCTCGAATTTGGTAGTGAAGAGCAAAAGCGACGGTACCTGCCGGATTTATGCTCGGGTAAGGCGCTTGGCTGTTTTTCTTTATCAGAGCCCAACACGGGCAGTGATGCTGCTGCATTGACGTGCTCATTCAAGAAGGTTGGCGCAGATTTTATAGTAAACGGAACTAAAAACTGGGTCACCAATGGCCCTGAGGCACACACCTGTGTGCTTTTTGCCACTGCGGGGCATGACCTCGGTTATAAGGGTGTAACTGCTTTTGTGCTTGATATGTCTTTGCCCGGAATTACACGAGGGAAGCCAGAGGATAAAATGGGCATCCGCGGCTCTCCAACATCGAGCCTTACTTTTACCGATGTGAAGTTAACTCCTGCTCATGTGCTTGGAGCTGAGGGGAAGGGTTTTAATGTGGCCATGAATACCTTAAATGGTGGACGCATCGGAGTTGCTGCTCAAGCGCTGGGGATAGCCCGCGCGGCACTAAAGGATGCCCTTGCGTACGCTAAAGAGCGGAAAGCCTTTGGCAAAATAATTGGTGAGCATCAAAGCGTGCAAAATTACTTGGCAGATATGGTGACGAAGCTTGATGCTGCTCGATATTTGACACTTGGCGCAGCGCGAAAAAAAGATCGTGGCGAAAAGTACGCTCGCGAGGCAGCTATGGCCAAGTTGTTTGCTTCTGAGACGGCGATGGATGCGGGTATTAAGGGTGTCCAGATTCATGGCGGATACGGGTATGTCACCGATTATCCTGCGGAGCGGCACATGCGTGATGCAAAGATCACAGAGATTTATGAAGGTACCAGCGAAATTCAGCGCTTGGTAATTGCCAGCAATTTATTGAAGGACTAATGCCAAATGGAAAAAAAACGCGCCAATGTGAGTAAATCAGGGTCTTATGCAGAGTGGAAGCGCGCTAAGTTTAGCTCGCAGGTGCAGCGCAAGAAGCAATTTACTTCACTTAGTTTTCGTGAGCAGCCGGAGGTCGTAACCAAAGAGGCGTTGAGTAATTTTGACGAACAAGAGCAGCTTGGTTTTCCTGGCGAATTCCCATTCACGCGAGGGGTGCAGCCCACGATGTATCGTGGACGCCTCTGGACTATGCGGCAGTTTGCTGGTTTTGGTTCGCCTGAAGATACCAATAGGCGCTTTAAATACTTGTTGGCACATGGGCAGACTGGGCTTTCTACTGCTTTTGATATGCCTAGTTTGATGGGGTACGACGCCGATCATGCAAAATCAAAAGGTGAGGTGGGGCGTGAGGGAGTGAGTGTCTCCTGCATTGATGATATGGCGAGGCTCTTTGACGGCATAGATCTTTCGGCAGTGACCGTATCTATGACCATAAATTGCTCGGCGACAGTTGCAATGGCTATGTACTTTGCAGTCGCCCGTAGACGCGGCATTTCTTTCGATAAATTAGGCGGAACGATTCAAAACGACATGTTTAAAGAATTTATCGCCCAGAAAGAGTGGATTTGCCCTCCGGCTCCCTCAGTGAAACTGGCTTGCGATGTAATTCAATATTGTGCTGAGCATGCGCCAAAATTTAATGGTATCAGCATTAGTGGCTATCATATTCGTGAAGCAGGAGCGACGGCGGTTCAAGAATTAGCATTCACTCTTGCAGATGGGGTGGGCTACGTGGAGCACTGTTTGGCCCGTGGAATGGATGTTGACGATTTTGCGCCGCGCCTTTCGTTCTTTTTTGATGTGCATAATGACTTTTTCGAAGAAATTGCAAAATTTAGGGCAGCGCGTCGCATTTGGGCGCGATTGATGCGCGATCGTTTCGGAGCCAAGTCAGAACGCTCCATGATGCTGCGTACGCATGCGCAAACTGCGGGTGTGAGTCTCACGGCGCAGCAGCCTGTGAACAATGTTGCGCGAGTAGCATTACAAGCTATGGCGGCCGTGTTGGGTGGCGTGCAGTCGTTGCACACTAACTCTATGGATGAAACACTCTCGTTACCGACTGAGCATGCGGCAAAGGTTGCATTGCGGACCCAGCAAATTATTGCTGAAGAAAGCGGGGTAACAAATGTAGTGGATCCTCTGGGCGGCTCATATTACGTCGAAAAGCTCACGAACGATATTGAAGCAGAGGCGCTTGAGTACATCAGGAAAATTGATGCGATGGGAGGGATGCTCAAGGCAGTGGAGCTTGGATACCCTCAAAAAGAGATTGCTGAAGCCTCGTATAGGTTCCAACTAGAGGTTGACAGCAAGGAGCGAGCAATAGTGGGAATGAATGCCTATCAAGATGACCATGAGCAGGAGATTCCTATCTTGCATGTGGACCATGCCGCCGAAAAACGCCAAATTGAACTTGTTAAAGAATTTAAAAGCCGCCGAGATGCAAAGAAGGTGCTGGATCAATTGGCAAAAATTAAATCTGCTTGCCAAGAAGGACGTAACGTCATGCCTGACCTTATTGAGGCTGTTGATGTCGGCGTGACCCTGGGCGAGGTTTCTGATATGTATCGGCAAGTTTTTGGTGTGTATACCGACCCCGGACTAATTTAAGGACAGCGTGTATGTCTGACACAAAAAAAAGTTCAATACGTGTGCTCGTCGCAAAACCAGGCCTAGATGGTCATGATAGGGGCGCCAAGGTCGTTGCCAGGGCGCTGCGTGATGCAGGTATGGAAGTAATTTACACCGGGCTGCATCAAACTCCGGAAATGATTGTGCGCAGTGCCTTACAGGAGGACGTTCAAGCTATTGGGCTTAGTATTCTTTCGGGGGCTCACATGACACTTTTCCCTGAAGTTATAGAGCTTTTAAAGAAGGAGAATGCGTCTGACGTCATTGTGTTTGGTGGTGGCATTATTCCTAAAAATGATGTGCAAAAGCTTTTGGATATGGGCGTAAAACAAATATTCCTGCCAGGCGCAGCAACACATGAAATTGTGGACTGGGTACGGGCTAATGTTCCCGTGCGGGTTTAAGCAGCTTCTTTCTGCTGTTTCAAATTGAGCTACTTATGCTACTTTAGGAGGCGTAACTGCCCTTTTGGGGTACAGTAGGCTCTTGCAGTTGCAGATACAGGGTACAATTTAAGAATTCCTAATCGGAGCGCTTATGGCAGATTCGCCCCGTTTCCTTTCATATGTATTTGTAGTCTTGGTTTCCATGGTGATAGTGGCCTTGGGGGCGCATGAGCTTGAACAGCGTTATGCACGTAGAGGCGGTAGTCCTCAAGATATGAGAACTCTGGTTGAGCGCCTACAGGGCGATACGAGTGAAGTGCGCGCAAGTATGTCCGGCAAGTCGGCACCATCTACCCGAACGAAGCGTCAGGACAATATCGAGCAAGAAGACCAAGAAGAACTGCAATCCCTTTTGGATAAAATAGTACCGTGAAAAGATATCTCAGAATTGTTTTGTTGGCGGTGGTTGTTCAATCGTTTAGTGGGTGCTTCCTAGCTCCAGCTATCGACTCATTTAAAAAATTGGGTGTGACTGCAGCCGATCGTGAAAAACTTTTGGCCGAACGAATTCGCGCCTTTAATGACGCAGTATCTTCGGGGGGGCCGGGAGAGGCGGAGCAACTATTGGTGCCAGAAAAACGGACTGAACTTGCCCGAGAAATTCGTAAATTGCGAAAGTCAGAGCGAGTGGTGGATACAAAGATCGAAGCGGTTGGATTTGAAGATGATTCGTACAAAGCTAAGGTTGAAGTAACCGTTCGTGCTTACAAAGTTCCGTTTTATATAGTGAACGAGAGAATTGAAGAACAAGAGTGGCAGTTTGTGAGCGTTTCAAGTGGATGGCTCCTTGCCGGTCGCACGGTGATAGAGGAGGGCGCTAACTCATGAAGGGCCGGCTTGCGCTGCTTGGGCTTGTATGTGTTTTTTTAAATGGATGTAGCTTTTCATCTTCACCTGGCCCAGCGCTAGATTCCGCTAAGTCTTTAGAGGAAGGCTCCCACAATAAGCCTCCATTCGAAATGGAGATCACTGAAGATGTAAACGATGGCCAGCATGTGTACGTACGTGGCCTTGTGCATGTGCGTGCAGTTTGGCCCCTTGAAGAGGTGGCGTTTCGTCTCAGTAGTTTTGCTGATGGAGAGCCTCAAAGCTCGAAGTTACTTCCCTTAAATTCGGTTTTAAGTCAGTCCGGTGCTTTAGTTGCGGGAGAGAGCAGAAATTTTGAGGTCCACATGCCTGTAGGGGCTGCTCGGGAATATCAGCTTGAGCTTGTGTGGGGGGAAGACGCCCGTGCTGCAGTACAGGCAGAGGCGGTTAAGGCGCTGCAAATTCGTGCCTTTCGGAGCGAGCATGTGCCAGTTACCTGCCCAGAAGGGGCCTGTCCAGAAAAACTGGTGCTTCACGGAAAACTCTTTAATTCCGGTACGCTACGCGTAAATGCGGCGACTTTGGGTGTGAGTATCCATTGGGTTCCCGAGGGGGCAGAGCTTGATCTAGCGAGCCGGATACCTGAAAATGAAGAGCGGGTTGAGATAAGTAGTCTCAATCTGGAAGCGGGATCTGAAAGAGACTTCTCTTTTGAAATCGACGGTGCGCTCCCACGCCAGGCCGGTGGGGTGTTTGCCCCCTTTGTGCGTATTGTCCCAGTTCAGTAGCGAGTTCTCCGTGAAAATGCGTCCATACGTTGTACCGAGGCTCGTGGCCTCGTCGGAACGCGTTTCGAGGGAGAACAGAATAGCGGGAGAAGAAAGTTTGAAGGTAATTTTAGCAAAACTACCTTTGTCACAAGAAACTAACGAGTAGCGCATAACACACCTGAGTGCTTCGAGCGCCAGGCGTCAAAGTATGCGTAAGTCATACCCAAAAAATTATGTCTGAAAAACAATTAGTCCAGATAGGTAAGTCATCTGAAGTGCAAGCCGGAGCGCAGCGAAAAAAGCTCTATATTCGCACCTATGGGTGCCAAATGAATGAGTATGACTCTGAAAAATTAAAGAAGATTTTGGAGTCTGGATACGAAAGTGTTGACGATGCTATGCAGGCCGATTTGGTGCTTTTAAACACTTGTAGTGTGCGTGAAAAACCAGAGCATAAATTGTTTAGTGTGCTTGGCGAAATTAAAGACTTAAAGCGAATGAAGCCAGAGTTACTGGTAGGAGTGGGGGGCTGTGTCGCGCAGCAAGAAGGTGCCCAAATAGTAAAGCGTAGCAGCACCGTTGATTTTGTTTTTGGTACTCATAATCTCTCTCTTGTGCCCTCGTTAATTTCCCGCCGACTTGCCTCTGGTGAGCCACAAATTGCAGTGGATTACCGAGATGAATGGGAAGATCTGCCCTTGGGAATGACTGGTGGCGAGCGAGTATCCGTATTCGTTTCAATTAGCCGTGGCTGCAATAAGAACTGTTCATATTGTATTGTTCCAACCACGAGGGGGCCTGAAGTTTCACGCAGCGCTGATGAGATTTTGAAAGAGGTGCGAATTGCTGCACATCGCGGGGCGCGCGAAGTTGTGCTGCTGGGCCAGACGGTGAATTCATATGGACTCGATTTTAATCCGCGCATGAGTTTTGTGCAGCTATTGCGCAAAGTTGCGGAAGTCGACGGAATTGAGCGCATACGCTTTACGAGTCCCCATCCTCAGGAAATTCGGGAGGATTTTATTGATTTGGTATGTTCAGAACCAAAAATTTGCCGCCATGTGCATATGCCGTTGCAGTCTGGAAGCGATCGAATTTTAAAAGCGATGAATCGAAATTACCGCCAGAAGCGATATCTTCAAATTATCGAAGATATGCGAGCTCGGGTTCCAGATATGGCCATTACCACCGATATTATTGTGGGCTTCCCTGGTGAAACTCGAGAAGACTTTGAAGCAACCTTGGCCGTTATGGATGCGGTGCAGTTTGATAATAGTTATTCTTTTATTTTCTCGAAACGCCCCGGTACCCCAGCAGAAGCATTAGATGATGCGCAGCCGTATGAAGAAAAATTAGCACTCCTTCAAGAGCTTCAGTCGAGGCAATTTGAGATTACCACCAAACGTTTACAAGCTTGGGTAGGTAAAAGTTGTGAGGTGCTTCTTGATGGCCCGAGCACTGTAGATTCATCGGCTTTGCAAGGACGTAATTCGCAGAATATCACCGTTAATATTTTAGGTGAGCAGTCACAGCTTGAACCGGGAGCCATTGTGAAAGTGCGAGTGATCGCAGCGTCTCGATTTACTTTAAAGGCAGAGGTGAAATGTGTTTTAAAACCTGCCTCTCCAAAAACCGCAGCATTTGCATCGGCCGATTTAGCACAAGCGGTGGCATAGTCGCTGCCCGTGGTCACAATTTAAAATCGGAGTGCCGAAATTATGTTACTATAATTATCGGTCCAAATGCTTGAGGCGGAGTTTGTGTGGGTGAGCTGGCATTCCGAATTACTAAAGAGACGGCTCGTAAGCTCCCGTGATTCACCCAATGGGATAACTGCATATAGAGCCGGTTCCGCCAAAAGTTCACTATCTCCCGATGACTCGACAATGCAGCTTGTAAGCCCTAAAGACGAGGCAATCGATTGCACAATTGGGGCTAGGTGCAAGTAACGGTTAGAAATATGAATGAGGAGCATCCCGTCGTGATTGAGGCGATTTGTGTAGAGTGCCAGCGCTTCGCGTGTCAGTAGATGAACCGGTATGGAATCACTGCTAAAGGCATCCACAATAAGCACATCGAGCTTTAATTCATTCGCCTGGGTAAGCACGATTCGCGCATCTCCTTGAATTACTTTGGTAGAAGCTTTGCTGTCTCTCAGAAAAGAAAAATGTGTATCTGCAAAGGCGATCACCGCTGGGTTAATTTCAAAAAAGAGGATCTCGTCTCCCGCTCGGCCGTAGGTGGCTAGAGTTCCGGCACCCAGTCCAATGACGCCTATCTGGCGCGAGGAGTTAGGCTTAAATTGAAGCAACACTTGTCCGACAGCGCTATGGGGGCTGTAATAGGTAGTGGGGGTTCCAGTGCGCTCTTGGTCGAGCAATTGAATTCCATGGGTGGTTGATCCATGCGCCATGCGCCTAAAGGACATCCCAGAGAGACTTTCTCCATGCAGATCTTCAATTTTTATGATTCCAAAAAAATTGCGAGCTGCCGCCAAAGGGCGAAGGGAAAGATCAATTGCGTAGGGGGCTCCTAGTGCTGCAATTAAGAAGAGTCCGCTTAGTGCCCGCACCGCTCGGGGAAATTTTGAATTAAAATCTCTAAAGATTAACTGGGTACATCGGAATGTGAGCAACAGGAAAATCCCAAGAAATAGTTCAGAGTGACCTATGAAAATGTATGGGGCAATGAGGCTGGCCGTGATTCCTCCGAAAACACCACCGGTTGATGAGATACAATAGAAGCTAGTCAAGTACCGCGGGTGTGGCTTCAGCCTAGCCAACTCTACGTGTGCTGCCATGAATGCTGAAGCCATAGCGAGAAGGGATATACTGACCCGAAGTGCAAGTGAATGGGCCCAAAAGCCATCAACAAAAACGAGCACGCCTATACAAATGCCCAGTAGGGTGAGCCAAAATAAGCTTGAACCACAAGAATCAAAAGCGAAGGCAATGATATAAGAGAGGAGAAATAACGCGAGTGGTGCAACCCAGAGTAATGGTACTGGCGCTATCTCTTGGCAAAGGTACGACGTGCCACTAATAAGGAGTATGCTACTGCAGGCTGCGTATCCAAACCATAAGCCGCGTTGGAACCCTGAATTGCAGAACGGGTCTTCTGCAAGTTCTTCTCGGATGGGCTGGGGAATCGAAGATTTGCGAAACAAGAGGACGATAACCAATGTTACTAGTGCGAAGCTAAGCCAGCACCAGATATTGATTTGTTGAGGTAGGGAAAGAGCCGGTTCAACAAGTACTGGGTAAGCTATAAGTGCCGCAAGTGAGCCAGTATTTGAATATGCGTAGAGTTTATAAACTGGATCTTTTGCGCTACCTGTTGCGACTAGTCCCTGAATAAGCGGAGCGGTAGCGGAAAGCAGAACGCACATGCCTGCAACGGATGTTGCAAGATCGAGAAGCACAGAAAAAGTGGGGCTGAAGGAGTGCTGTGTACCAAAGGCCTCGGTGGAAAGGCCGATGGTTGAGGCTATAGAAACTGTCGCTAATGCGGCGTAGACAGCGAGTCGCCGCCGCTGGTCTAAATTTGTGATGAGAATATGGGCTGTGCCGTATCCAATAAGTAGTACCGTTTGAAAAAAGAGGAGACAGGTGGACCAAACCGCAGGTACTCCGCCATAGGGTGGCAGCAACGCCTTTCCAATGATGGGCTGTATTGCAAATACAAGAAATGAGCCTAAACAAACTGCGATTTTAGCGAGTAACACGGCGTGGTCTTCTAAGAGAGAGAAAGTATCTTTTGGATGACTCGTTTCCCTAACAGTGCGCGATTAACGTCTTTTAGGACACCCCCAAAGAGTATAGACCGCTCACGAAATGAATTTCCGCCTTTAGCCACTGTAAACTTGAGGTGAGCGGTATATCGCGAGGCGGAGCCGAGCCAGGGGCAAATATACTGGGCGTTATGTAAATGAGTCGCCCGCAGGGCGTCAAAACCCTTAATTCCCTATCTTGTTAGCGCTACCGCGCTGCCCTTTTT
>JBIKUD010000061.1:0-13549 GCA_044347745.1 Bdellovibrionota bacterium | reverse complement strand
GTATTTCCTTCTGCTACAGAAGCTAGAGTGGCTTTGTTTTCCGCGGCTGAGTAAAATCGGCTAAGCGCAGCAACTTTTACAGGGTATCCCAAAAATCGATTGGCAAAATTTGCGCGATGTTGTTCTACAAGTATTGTGGTGGGTACCAGAACGGCAACTTGCCGGGCATGTTGCGTGCACTTAAACGCTGCTCTTATTGCAACTTCTGTTTTGCCGAAGCCCACGTCTCCGCAGACGAGCCGATCCATAGGTTTATCGCTGGCCATATCGGCGAGCACTTCATTAATTGATTTTAATTGATCGGCAGTTTCATCAAAAGGAAAACCATCAGCAAAGCGATCATCCTCAGCTCCTTGTGGCTCAAATCGCCACCCAGAGCTAATACTACGAGCCGCATATAGCTTAATAAGATCCCCAGCCAAGGTAATAACGGACTCGCGAACTTTCTGTTTTGTTTTGAGCCACGTCGAGGTGCTTAGTTTATCGAGCACCGGTTTTTGCCCCTCGGCAGCCGAGAATTTTTGCACCTTGGCAATGGATTGTACGGGCACATAGAGTCGGCTATCGGCATATTCAAGGTGTAAAAAATCGCCCTCGTTTCCTTCCACGACGATGTGTTTTAGGCCTTTATAGAGCGCAATTCCATAATCAACATGCACGACAAAGTCGCCGTCTTGCAGTTGGGCGAGCGTGCTCATAAGGCGTTTTAAAGAGGTTTTTTTTCGTATGCCTTTACGATACGAGCGCTCGGTAAAGATTTCGTTTTCAGCTATGAATGCAATTTTTTCTGAAGGAAGTTGAAAACCAGCTGAAATATGTCCCTGCAGAATGACCACTGGCTGCCGTTGTGACGACGACATCCATTCAGTAGCGGAGAGGTGCGGTAACACAGGGGCATCAAGACTTACATTCTGAAGAATTCCATGCAGACGCTCGGCGCGGGAAGTTGCCCCTACAATAAAAGCAATTGAATAGCCATCCTCGCGGAGCTTTCGCACGAGTTGTCTAACGGGTTGTAGCGCCTGCCCAGTGCCAACTTTGCCTTGTGTTTTTATCTTAAGAGTACCGTGCGATAGGGTACGCACTGAGATTACTTCTGCGTCGTCGTCCTCGCCACCAAGCACTTGAAGCTGATCAATAAAATGGCGGCGTCGAGTTTTTATTTCTGTGCCAAGCTCCGCTGGTGAAAGATAGAGCGCTTCCTTTTTAGGAAAGAATAATTGCTCGTGACGAAGTCGGTTCTCTCGATCGCACACAAGTTCCCAAAAAGTATCCGAGCTTTGGTTGATTTCAATTTCATTTTTAAGCACCAGAGGCACAGATTCAGGAACAAAAGAAAGCACGGATTCCAAAGGGTCCAACGCAATCGTATGCAATAGTTCAAGGGCTGGAAAATCGAGTCCAGATTTAAATGCATGCATGGCCCGAGCGATATCTCGCGGCGGAATTTCGAGCTCTTTCCCACGAAGTTTAATTTTTTTTATACAGCGCTCGGTGGTCAGACCGCTTTGGAGAATGGCTTGCGGCGACGCATACTCACGAACGGGACTCACAAATACCTCTTGTTTGCTCTCAAGTGAACGTTGGCTATCGGTGTCAAAGGTGCTTATGCGTGATATGCCATGGTCGGTAAATTCAACCCGTATCGGATGAGTGGCTCCAGCCGGAAAGAAATCAATCACATTTCCGCGCACCGCCATTTCTCCAATGTCTTCTACCAGGGAGGCCTCAAGAAAGCCGCAGGCTTGGAGTTTGATAAGAAAGTCTGGATGGCGGAGTTCATCTTGACTCGTAAAGCTGAAGGACTGAGAAAGCAGCAGCTGTGCGCTGAGCACGCGCTGCATGGCAGCATCAATACTTGAAACTATGATGTATGGAGTGCGTTGACCAAGACGATGCAGTACGTGCAGTCTTTGGGCGGTGACAAGCGCTTGGGGGGAAACCGGCTCAAAAGGAAGGTTGTCCCATTGGGGGTAGAGTAAAAGATCGCGGTCGCGGATAAAAAACTCTAGATCAGAGACGAGGTCCTCAGCGCTATTCCTATCCTTGCAAATTACAAAAAGCTGCGGATGTTCGCAGGCCAATCTGGACAGCGCCCAGGCGTGGGCTGCCCCATGAAGGCCCACATAGCGCAAAGACTTAAAGTTTGGTAACCTTATGCCTGGTTCCGAACCTGGAAGGCCGGGATTAAGGCAATCGAAATTTTGTCCGACCTTGTTCATAACGCGCCGAAGTATAGCCACTTCGTTTTTGTTTCGCTATTTTGTCCTGGTGGTTATTTGGCGTACTGTAGTAATCCGGTCGCTTCTGTGAGAGTTGGCCAGGGGATTGAGGCTTTCGCATCTACTAGGCAGCTTCGTTTATGGTACATGACGTTTCAAAAGATAAAATGCCGGGTGTAGACCAATCCCCAACCGCTACCCCGCCTCCTGTGCGCCATAATTGGAAGAGCCAAATAGGCGGCAATCTTATTGAATATGCGCTGCTGGCCGCTTTAATTACGGTGGCCTGTTTTGCGGCTGCTCAGTCTATGAGTGCTGCCCAAAGTGCAAAATTAGGGGCAGCTGCTCAGAGCATCGGCGCAGCTAATTGAAATGATTATGTTTTTTGTTTCGATTCAGAGCTAGCTGCAAGCCGCTCTTACTTAATTCTCTTACGAATTCTGCCGATATTCCTGTGGCGTTGTCTTCTTTTAAGGCTGTTTTTATTCGTGTGACGGGCAAGCAGCGCTTTTAGGGCATTTTTGGTTAGAACCTATGGACATCACCCAGTTACTTCAGTTCGCCTATCAACAGGATGCCTCGGACCTGCACATTAGTGCGGGCGAGCCACCCATGATTCGTGTGCATGGCGATATGAAGAAGATTAAAGTTCCGCCGCTTACGAGTGAACAAACACACGCCATGATTTATGACATCATGGGAGACAGCCAGCGTAAACATTTTGAAGAGAAAAGTGATATCGACTTTTCAATGCAGGTGGGAGACATCGCGCGCTTCCGTGTGAACGTATTTCGCCAAAATCGTGGGGTGGGCGCGGTTTTTCGAAAAATTCCAACAAAAATTGCGACGCTCGAAGAGTTAGGGATGCCGCCTGTATTGGCTGATCTTTCGCGCAAGGAAAAAGGGCTAGTGCTCGTGACGGGTCCTACTGGTTCAGGGAAATCAACTACACTGGCCGCCATGATCAATTTAATTAATGAGGAACTCGAGGGGCATATCCTGACTGTTGAAGATCCAATTGAGTTTATCCACCGTTCAAAAAAATGTTTAATTAATCAACGCGAGGTGGGTCCGCATACCCAATCCTTTAACAATGCGCTTAGGGCGGCATTGCGTGAGGATCCAGATATTATCTTAGTAGGTGAGTTACGCGACTTAGAAACTATTCAATTGGCGCTGACCGCGGCTGAAACGGGGCATTTGGTGTTTGGAACTTTACATACTTCAAGCGCGCCAAAAACAGTTGACCGAATTATTGACGTGTTTCCTCCCAACCAACAAGCACAAATTCGAGCGATGTTTGCTGAGTCTTTGCAAGCGGTAGTAACTCAAACCCTCTGTAAAAAAGTTGGGGGTGGGCGCGTCGCAGGGCTTGAAATTATGTTGGGAAACACGGCGGTGCGCAATCTTATTCGAGAAGGCAAAATTCATCAGTTGCCGAGCGTGCTTCAGACTTCACAAAACGTAGGCATGCAAACCCTTGAAATGCATTTACGTGAACTTGTTGAGCGTGGACTCATTAGCCGTGAGACGGCGATCGAAAAAACTGGAAACGTTGATATGTTTAAAGAACAGGATCTGGCGCAAAAAGGTGGTCGTGGGCGTTAATATACCGCGTACATTAAGTGCGAGCGCGATTTTAGAGAAGAGGGGGCGATGCTAGATATTTCAAAACTACTCCAAGTGATGACCGAACATGACGCATCGGACCTCTACTTAACTGTTGATAGCCCGCCGATGTATCGAATTAATGGTGTTGTTAGGCCAGCGGGGAACAGACTGCTCCTTTCTGCCGATACTGAAGCGCTTGCTAATAGCGTCATGAGCGACAAACAGCAAAAAGAGTTTGTCGAACGAAATGAGCAGAATTTAGGTCTTTTTTACTCGTCCCTTGGGCGCTTTCGCGTAAATATTTTTCGTCAGCGCGGGTGCATTGGCATGGTTATTCGCCAGATTAAGTCACATATTTTGTCGGTTGCTGACCTTGGTTTGCCCTCGATACTAGAAGATGTTGCCATGACCAAACGTGGCCTTGTACTTGTGGTAGGTGCTGCGGGCTCCGGTAAATCTACTTCGTTGGCGGCCATGATTGACCACCGTAATGCCAATAGCGCTGGTCATATTGTAACTATTGAAGATCCAATTGAGTTTGTTCATGCACATAAAAAGTCGCTCATAACTCAGCGTGAAATAGGCATGGACACTGAAAGTTATGAAAATGCGCTTAAAAATGCGCTCCGTCAGGCTCCTGATGTGGTGTTGATTGGTGAAATTCGTGACACCACTACTATGGAAGCTGCGATTACTTTTGCAGAGACGGGGCACCTCTGTTTGGCCACATTACACAGTAATAATGCCAACCAGGCCATGGAACGAATTATGAATTTTTTTCCGGCTGAGCGGCATAATCAAATTTATTTGCAGCTAAGCTTAAATCTGCGCGCAATTATGAGTCAGCGCCTCATAAAATCTGTAGATGGTGGTCGAGTGGCCGCGGTTGAAATTTTGCTTGATTCGCCTCGAGTGAAAGATCTAATTCACAAGGCCCAGGTGGCTGAGCTCAAAGAAGCGATGGAAAAAAGCACCAATGTGGGGATGCAAACATTTGATCAGGCGCTGTACGATCTTTATAAGGCTGGCAAGATTACCCTTGATGAGGCGCTCAAAAATGCAGACAGCGCCAATAACTTACGTTTGCGAGTCAAACTATCTGAGGAAGGTTTTGATGAGCGTCGAAAGCCGACCCAGTCTACAAAGACTGGCAGCGACGGGGGAGAGCCCTCAAATGAGCCGAAACTGCGTGTTGACCTCGGTTGAGAGGATTAAGTGGTCTCAAAAGTTTATTGAGAGCTAAGCAGGCAGTTTAGTTAGCGCTTCGAGGCAGTACAATGATTTGCTTTGTTCAAAATTTCAGCCCATTAGGGTAATTGCATACTTTTTGGTGTGAAAGGCATACTATTTGTGTCTGTATTGGAGTGAGTATGGAAGACACAAGCGTTTCAATAATTGAAAAAATTACCCGCCGGTACTCCGCCCCGAGAAAACTTGAGAATGAACTTCTCGTGTCGGTGTATTATGATTGTATCCAGCTTACTCCAAGCGATCTCGCACGCCTCGCGGCTGAATCTGTGGGCGATTTGCCCGCTGGTAGTTTTGATTTGGTCGTTGGCTTGGCTTATACCGGAATCATGTTTGCCTGTGCTGTGGCAGGGGGAAGGCAAGTTGGAATAATTCAAGCGAATCAGGCTTATTTTGGCCCTGACATTAAAGGCCGAAGAGTGGTGCTGGTCGATGATGTTATATTTACCGGCAAAAGATTGGTCGCTGCTCAGCAGCTACTTGAAGCTCAGGGAGCTGAGGTAGTTGGTTTTGCCTGTATTGTTGATCGCTCCGAGCCGCAGGTGTTAAAAACAGCGAAGCCAATTTGGTCAGTACTCAAAACAGAACTTAAATGAGCTCCAATTCTTTAGAAGCAAATCCCTGGGTTACTCTGAGTAGTACGTATGTATATGAGAACCCCTGGCTTCGGGTGCGCCATGATACGGTGCTTAGACCCGATAAGAGTCCAGGCACATACACGGTGGTAGAAGCGTGTAAGGTTGCAACTGGGGTCATAGCGCTCACAGAAGATCAGCGCATGTATCTCGTGGGCCAATATCGATATCCAACTAAGAATTATTCATGGGAAATAATCGAGGGCGGGGCTGAACCAGGTGAGGACCCAGAGCACGCAGCGCGCCGCGAACTCAAAGAGGAAGCAGGTCTAGCGGCTGCACATTGGGAGCAATTGGGGCCCGAGGTGCATCTATCAAACTGTATTAGTGATGAGCGCGCCGTGTTTTATGTGGCACGCGGATTAACTGAAGTTGGGTCCAGTCCCGAAGTGACCGAGGTGCTTCAGCGTCGCTGTCTGCCGCTATCCGAAGTTTTTGCGATGGTTGACTCTGGAGTGGTGACCGATGCCATGACTATTATTGCGCTCGCCCGTTTTCGCCATATGTGGGGCAAATAGATGGAACAGACCCCGCATATGTCTCCTCAGCAGCGCGCTTTTTCTGATGCGTCTCGGTCAGCCTTCGCGCTTTACAAAGAGTATGCGGTCGGAGCGCAGGCATCTCTGGCATTTCTTGCATGGTACGAATTGTGTACCTTGTTTCTCTCTGGACTCCCCGGAGTTATCGGGTTCGGAGCGCGATCACTCATTTACCCCTCTTTGTTTGCATCCTGTGGTCCGAGACCCGCATTCGGAAAGCAAGTGATAATAAGAAATCCACGTGCAATTTCTCTCGGTAAGAAGGTTTTGGTGGACGATTTTGCAGCGCTTGATGTGCGCGGAGATGCGGGAAAGATAAGCATTGAAGACCATGTCAGTATTGGACGCTTTTCATCCGTTGTGTCCAAGAATGCCGTAATACATCTTGGGGCTGGCGTAAACATTGGCTCTTATTGCCGAATTGCCAGTCAATCTCGTGTGGAAATTGGCGCCAGCACGTTGGTTGCGGCCTATTGCTATATCGGTGCCGGAAATCATCAGCGTGGAGACGATGCGCGTCCGCTTATTGAGAGAGAAATGGAGATCAAAGGTGGGGTGTATATTGGGAATAATGCATGGATAGGTACCCGTGCAACCATATTGGACGGCGTCAAAATTGGTGATGGCGCTATTGTGGGTGCCCACTCACTTGTGCGCGATGATGTGCCGGCTGGAGCAACGGTGGTGGGCGTGCCGGCACGCATCGTGGGTTAGTCATTGCAGAACGCCGTTTCTTTTTTTCGCCTATGGGCATATAAAATCGTTTTGGTAGCTGAACCACATGAACTAATGTGTTTTTAGTAAGTTACCCTAGTTGTCCACTTTTCAAGCTAAACACTTAATATTTAATCCGGGTAGTCACTGGCTAATTGCTGGTAGCGAGATGAGCCTAGCTAAGTTTCTGCTTTGACAGAAGTTCATGAGCATGTGATTAAGGCAGTGTCTGCGTGAATGGTAGTGAAACGTTTGGGTTTCTCCTAGCTTCAAGCAGCGGTTTTCCCTGTGAAGTTTTAATGAGAACTTCATGAGGAACGTCCTGATTTAGTGTGTGTATATATTTGGAGGCAATGAAAGCTCATGCGTAAAGTAACGTTGCTCGCTGGACTGTTGCTTCTTGCTCCGGGAATCTCTGAGGCCAAAAGCCTTGATGAGCTTCTCGTGCAGAAAGGAGTAATCACGAAGGCTGAGGCGCAGAGTGCGGCTGGCGCTAGTGGGTCAAAAACCTACTGGAATCAGGGTACCCGCTTCGACTTTCCGTCAGAAGGTTTCTCGGCACAGATCAATTCGTTGATCCAGACCCGTTATACCTTTACTGACAACGATTCCGATGCAGGTGTGGAAAACACATCCAGCTTCGATATGAATCTTGTAACTCTCACCGTGTCTGGTAACGCCATGCACGAAGAGTTCTCGTACAAGATCGATGCTGATTTCGTCGGAACTAGCAATTCGAGTGGTGAAAGCACCCCACATCTCCGTGATGCGTGGTTGCAGTGGAATGCTTGTGATTGGGCAAGCATCCGCATGGGGCAATTTAAGACTCAAGGCGGCCGTCAGTTTAACGCTGATGACAACGCTTTGCAGTTTGCAGATCGCTCTATTACCTCGGACTATTTTAGCCTAGGCCGTCAAAACGGAGCTGCCGCAATGGGTAACTTCGCTGATGGCATGCTTGAGCTCTCAGCCGGCGTGTATAACGGCTCGAGCGATGGCGAAGGCATTAACCGCGGTGGTGTTGATACAAATCACACAGCCGTTGTTGCTGCTCGCTACCATGCAATGGGCAAAATGAATATGGCCGAAGAAGGTGACATTGGTTGGACTGAGGATGCTGCGTTGAATGTCGGCGCTAGCTACTCGTACTCTGATGCAACTTCTGCAGCTCTTGGCGGCGATTTCACAACCGACAGCATCGCTGTTGATGTGAACTTCAAGTACATGGGCTGGGGTATCCACGGTGAGTACTTCATGGACACTCAAGATGCTGACGCAAACAGCGAAGACGTTGAGCCAAAGGGTTTCTACGTACAAGCTGGTTACTTCTTGATGCCTAAGAAACTTGAACTTGCAGCTCGCTATGCCATGATCGATTGCGATGATGGTGCAGCCTCTGGTTCATGCTCTGGCAGCGACAAGCTGAATGAAGTAAGCGCGTCGGTGAACTACTACTGGTGGAAACACAACCTCAAAGGTCAGCTAGGCTACTGGCGCCTTAACGAGGATGGTTTGGCTGGTGAGGATGATGTGAACACCAATAAATGGATGTTCCAACTCAGCAGCTATTTCTAAATCATTTAGAAGTAGTCTACCAAACGAAGGGGAGCCGGAAACGGCTCCCCTTTTTTTATCTGTGAGTGACGCAGGCTGATTTGTTCGCTGCTTAGCTGCCAGAGTTACACCTTGAGCTGCAAAACTGTAACGTGGGGTCAGTTGAGTTTGCGGGTATGCTATAAAAATGTAGTAAATTCAGGTGTTTGGTTGATAGGGCCTGAGGTTGCCTCATATAATTTTAAATTATGTTTCAAGGTGATTTAGCCGATCTTAACCAAAGGGAATCACTCCAATTTTTGGGGCGCTGATTCAAGGGGATGGGTGCTCGTGCAATTATCTGGATTATCCATACAGCGTAAGCTCACGCTAACTATGCTTGCTGCTAGTTTAGCGGTGCTGACATTGGCGCTCGGCGCTCAGGTCATTTATGACCTCGTCACTTTTCGTTCTTATCTTTTAAGTCAAGCTGGCAGCTTGGCTGAGGTTGTTGCGCAAAATTCAACAGCAGCTCTAAGTTTTAACGATAAGGCTGCGGCGCAGGAAATTTTAGATTCTCTCAAGCAACAATCCGAGGTTGAGGTTGCCGCAGTTTTTGACAAAAAAGGAGAGGTATTCGCCCAATATAATCCACTCGGAAGGGAGTTGCCAAAAAATTCAGACAAGGTGCTTCAGCAAGCAATTTTCCTACCCCGAGCACATAATTTATCGAAGCCAATTTATTTGGGCTCTAAGCAATTGGGCTCGGTGTATCTCCAAATTTCACTGAGTGGGCTACAGCGCAAAATCAAATTTGAAGCTTTTTTTGCGTGTCTCGTCTTGTGTCTTTCTTCGATCGTGGCCTTCTTGCTTTCAACAAAACTGCAGCGATTTATTACTCAGCCAATTCTACAATTAGCGGGCATGGCTGAAGAAGTTTCTAAGTCACAGAATTTTAGTATTCGAGCCCCTGAGGGCGGCAAAGATGAGGTTGGTGTGCTTGCGCAAGCATTTAATAAAATGCTTACCGAAATTGAAGTGCGCGATATGGCCCTTGATACACATCGAGCCAATCTTGAGAATCAAATTCGTGAACGTACGCATGAATTACAACTTGCTAAGGAGTCGGCCGAGCAATCAAGCATCGCCAAGGGGCAATTCTTGGCAAATATGAGTCATGAAATTAGGACGCCCTTAAATGGAATCATGGGAATGGCTGAATTAGCAATTCAGGAACCTACCACAGAAGATCAGCGAAGCTATTTAGAAACCGTGATTGAATCTTCTCATGCGCTACTTGAGATTATTAATGATGTGCTCGATTTTTCAAAAATTGAAGCCGGAAAGTTAGAGCTTGCGCCAGTTGAGTTTCGACTTGAAAAATGTGTCGCAGGAATCCAACGAATCATGTCGGTGCAGGCCCAGGGGAAAGGAGTACATCTTTATTTCACTAATCATTTTTCGAACGGAGAGATTTTTTTGGGGGACGAAGGACGGCTTCGCCAGGTGCTTCTCAATTTAATAAGTAATGCAGTCAAGTTTACAGAAGCAGGCGGCAAAGTTGAAGTGTCGGTAGCCAAAGCAGGGCAGCGAGATAACCTGCAATCGATTCGATTTTCGGTACGTGATACGGGCATTGGTATATCTAATGAAAATCTAGGAGCGATTTTTGAACCTTTTACTCAAGCCGATGGACGTATTACGCGTAAATATGGTGGCACAGGATTAGGCTTAAGCATCTCTCGAAGGCTTGTGGAGTTGTTTGGAGGAACATTAAAAGCTGAAAGTTCAGTAGGGCAGGGAAGTTGCTTTAGTTTTGATGTACACATGAAACAAGTGGGCTTGGCGGAGGTCCACTTAAGTCAGCCGATTAAATTGGAACGTATTGCAAACCAGGGAGCTCATATTTTGCTGGTAGAAGACAACCCCGTGAATCAAAAACTTGCGCAGAAGCTACTTGAGAAGCGGGGCCATCAATGGACTTTGGCACGTAATGGACGGGAAGCGGTCGAATTGTGGCGAAAGGGCGGTTTTGATCTCATTTTGATGGATTGTCAAATGCCGGAAATGAGTGGATATGAAGCGACAGAGCATATTCGTCGTGAGGAGGGAATTACCTCTAAGCATATTCCTATTATTGCTATGACTGCTCAGGCCATGCAGGGTGATAGGGAAGAGTGCCTAAGGGTTGGCATGGATTCTTATGTGTCGAAGCCGATAAACCCTGACAGTTTATTTGATGAAATTAATAAGCAACTTCAGCGGCGTGCCGAGAAGGTGTAGCTCAGCGTTACTTAGAATTTGTTTAACTGTGATTTTTATGAAACGAACACTAGCAAAATATACTGTTTTGTTGACCATCTTCTTTTCCTTGCCTCATGCCGTCGCTCAACCAGGAGATTTGGCAAACCTGGAAATTGAGGATTTGATGGAAATTGAAGTTACCTCAGTCTCGAGGCGAGAAGAGCGAGTGTTGGCGGCCCCGGCTGCTGTTTTTGTGTTAACAGAAGCAGATATACGCCGCTCAGGCGCACGCACCTTTCCAGATTTGTTGCGTCTTGTCCCTGGAATGCATGTTGCTCAGTCCAATGGCTCAACGTGGGCAATCAGCGCGCGTGGATTTTCAGATGTATTCGCTAATAAGTTATTGGTAATGATTGATGGACGAACGGTATATTCACCGATTTTCTCCGGAACGTACTGGGACTCACAAGATTACGTCCTCGAAGATATCGAGCGAATTGAAGTAATACGAGGGCCTGGTGGCGCGTTGTGGGGAGCAAATGCGGTTAATGGTGTTATAAATATCATCACAAAATCGGCACATGATACGGCAGGTGGACTTGCGATTGGGAGTGTCGGGACGTCTGAGCAAATGGAGGGCGTGGCTCGGTTTGGCGCGAAGATTAGCGAGGACACGAGTTATCGTGTGTATGCAAAGTATCGAGAGTTTGGCTCGCTTGATGGAATTGATGGTGTCTTACCCTATAGTGATTGGGATACAGGGCAGGCTGGATTTCGTGTCGATTCGCAGGTAGGCGATAAAGCGCGAGTTACATTTCAGGGAGATGTGTACGGCGGGAATGAGCAATTATTGGGTCAAGCCTCGACAGATATTTCTCCCTACGCTGAACTGCTACAAACTCAGGCAGACTTCAGCGGTGGAAACATATTAGGTAAAGTGAATTATGAATTTTCTGAGCAATCTCAGCTTATTGCCCAACTTTATTTTGAACGAGCGAATCGCGCGAGCTTTAGAAGTGGATTCCACAGTAGCAACTACGATGTAGATGTGCAGCATCGATATCAAACTTCTTCGCGAAATGAGTTTGTGTACGGAGCCGGAGTGAGAATTCTTGATGATGAATTCTATTCTGACGGCACATTTTTTCCGGATCCGGTCTCACGTAATTACGAGAAAACAAGTGCGTTTTTACAAGATACCTATGCCCTTGTTCCAGGGACTCTTTATCTTACGGTAGGCAGTAAACTAGAACATAACGAATTTACAGGTACTGAGTATCAGCCTAATGCAAGAGTCTTGTGGTCTGTGAATGAGCAGACATCAATTTGGGGAGCTGTCTCGCGTGCTGTAAGAACTCCTTCACGATATGAACATGATTTGAGCTTGGATATATTCGGATTTGATCCGGGCCTTGGCATTCCCGGCGTAGCCCGCCTTTCTCCAAATAAAGATATGAAGTCTGAAGACCTTATTTCCTATGAAATTGGGTTAAAGGCACATCCACGTAAAAATCTATTGTTCGATCTTTCATTATTTGTAAACGACTATGACCATTTGGTTACCTATGACGACAGAGAGCCTTATGTAGAAGGCGGCCTGGTGCCGCGTTTTGTACAGCCCATAGTGGTAGGAGATAATTCAAAAGCGTTGACCTATGGCGCTGAAATTCTTTCCGACTATCGACCTACTGAGTCTCTACGCTTTGTGCTCGGTTATTCCTATCTTAATGTGGATATAGAGGGGACGGGGAGTGTCGCCGATGGCGATATTGAAGTGCGCCAAGATCAAAGTCCAAAGCACCAAGTGACCTTAAGAACTCAATGGACATTGGGGGCAGGGTGGGAGTTCGATCCGACCTTACGTTATGTCGACACCATCGCTGGTCCAGCGATTGATTCGTATGTGGAGCTCGATGCACGCCTTGGATATCGGCTGAGTAAAGATGTCGAACTTTCGCTGATTGGTCAGAATCTTCTGAATACATCTAAGCGAGAATTTTTGAATAATCCTCTGGGAGTTTATGCAGGAGAAGTGGAACGCGGTATCTTAGCCAAAATTGATTGGCGTTTTTAGAGTTTTAACTATGCGATTTTTGAGCATATTTGTGTTGGCATGTTGGGGCATTTTTGCCTCACCGCGCGCGCATGCTCAAAATGAAGTGCCGCTAGAGTATCAAGTAAAAGCTGCGTATTTAGTAAATTTTTTCAAGTTTCTTCAGTGGCCAGATTCTGAAAATAGTAGCCAAAAAACGATATGCGTTCTTGGGCCTAATAAATTCGGCACTGCCTTGGATGTGATTGTGGAGTCAGCTCCTGATTCGGAGAGACTAAAAGTTGCTCGGTTCGAGTCTGAACGGAAATTTAAAGAATCAGCGGCTGAGTGTGGGATCTTGTTTGTTGGCGCAGAGAGCCGGTTTCTCGAAGCCAGCCAGGCTGGAGCGGGCGTGGTGGTGGTGGGTGAAGAAAACCCAGCTGCGCACATAAACTTAGTGCTGGTTGATGGCAAGGTAAAATTCAGGATTCAACAAGAGCGCTTGGAGGCGGTAGGGGTAAAAGTAAGCTCTAAACTAATGAAGTTGGCGTTGCCCTAACGCAAAGAGGTTGAATTCATCAAAAGGCCAATAGCGCTTCGAGGTTTAGTCCCTCTCTAAGCCTCCACTAAATCCATCCACCAGGTCTCAGAGACGAATGCCACTTACTTAACCCTTAACATCTTGGAAGGATGAGGATTATTCAGAGCGTTCCGTTCGAAAGACCTAGAATTGGTCATAAAAGTGGTGTGACCTTTTTGCCAAACCTTACG
>JBIKUD010000104.1:0-3966 GCA_044347745.1 Bdellovibrionota bacterium | reverse complement strand
ACTTCATAGGAGCTCTCGGCGGAGTAGATCATAGCTACTCGATTATTCTGGGAACTGCTCTTGAAATGATGGGCACAACTGGACAGGCTCAAGACGCGCGCACCCGTTACAACCAACTTCTTCTTGAGAATGTTATTCCGTTCTGGCTCAATCCGCAGTGGGCAGTGGTACGGCGAAATTAATTTTTCGTTATTAATATCAATTAGTTAAAGCACACCGTCCCTCGACCTGCGTGCAGCAACTGAGTCACCATACTCGCAGATCATTGTGGCTGGGAAACAGGTCGGCGAAAATTTTGCAGCTTTGCATTTTCAAAAATTCGCGAAACCAAATTCCAGAAACTCCGAAACTACAACTTTGTTTTCTGGAGTAAACCAATCACGAACAACCTGAATCTTTGCCCAATCAAAAATCTACTCTGACCGAAAACCTCTACTTTTTCGGGCAAAAAATGCAAATTTTCCGTCATGAGGAAAATTTATTTTGCGACTCGCTGGTTTTCTCGTAAGAGTGTTTGCCGCAAACCTTCAAAAAAATTTTAGTCGTACAGCAAAAAAATTAGAAATTTTGTTCCTTAGCAGGTTAAAACCTGTTAATAAGCATTCGTGTCAAGGGTCGTTTTTATTGTGATGAGCTTTGAAGAAATCCTTCTCAAACTCTCATCAAGCACCCACAGACAACACTTTGGAGTAAACATAAGTAGAGATGCCTGATCCTCACCCCCACCTTCAATCGGCCAGCCTTAGTTTCTCCTCCGAAGCAGCCCAGGGTCCACGAGTTCCTACTTTCTCCCCTTTGCTTCCGTTCCCTGAGGCTACATCCTCTTCCGTATCGCAGGATCAAGCTACAGAGCCATTCGCCCACCTTCGAGGATTAACGCAGGCCGCTCCGGCACAAAGCTCCAATAGAGTGTTCCCCCTGAGCATTGACGAGCTTCTTGAGCGGGTCGCAACTGTAACTAACCTTTATCGTGCTGGGCAGCTTCATGAGGAAGCGCGCCTACTCGGAATTTCAACACAGTGGCTCGATGCCCACTTCACTGAGCCGCCAAGTGTTGCCATGACAGAACAGCAGATGGCGTTACCGACGCTATTTGGAAAGCTCGATCGTTTCGGCTCACCAGCAGCCCTGGCCCGTTGCCTAAGATCCATGTCCCACATAGCCGGCAAACTGGCAGAAATTCATGGATCAGAAGCGCAGATTAGCTTAGGAATGAGAACCTCCCTTGACCACGCGGTCACATTCCGCACTATTACCAGCGGCTTCTTTTTTGTTGCGCCTCGAGTGGCACTAGGCACCGAAGTAGAAAAGCATCAGCGCGCCCACTTATTTTCGAATGCTGACGAGTCAAGATTCCGCGGTGCGGGATATAGGGACTTAAGCTTAAGTCCCGAAAAACTCTTGGCTGTGGAGAAGATTTTTGCAGAAGTTGCAGATATTTCCGGGAAAGCCTGCCAGAAGGCATCCACCTCGCTGGGCAAACAAGAACAATTCAATAAGAGCAAAGAAGATCGAGGCGAAGAAATCACGAGCCAGATGCGTCACCGGGTACATGAGCACGAGCGGCAAATGCTCAAGCACGGAGACCGTGCGACGGCGGCCCATGCCTTCTTAGAGGATCTCAGAGGGGCTCGAAACGAGAGTTTATTGCCGGATGGAAAGCGAGTCTCCTACCACCAATTTATGGAGGCGCTCAATCGCAGAATAGCCGCCCGATTTGTGCCGGGAATGAATTTCCGAACAGGCTATGGAGAACCCATTAATGCCTTAGCTACGTCCGGCATTTCGGACTGGAGGCTTTTCTTATCAAAATTCATGCAGGCAGACATTTTGCGCCACGATGAGCCTATTTTGAGGCTTCGCACAATCGACGCAAATGGAGCCCCCGCTTACCGAATCATAATGCTCGATTCCATGAGCGATGCTGGCGTCATCGTCCGCGATCGTGATTCTGGCACCAGATATCATATCCAGGAACTAGTAGAGAGAAGCAGTCAATCTCTCGACACAGGTGCTGGTCCGTTACTGCTGCCGATTGCTTGTGTGCGCTACGCGGCTAACTACGGCATGAGCGGTTCAGTTGGCTTGGATGACGGAATGCCATATCCGCTAGTGCAGCGTGTGTCGGCAGCTTTCAAAAATCCGCAGTTCACCCCATTCACTCGTGAACTGAATGTCTTCCCCTACACCCGACTGGTTGATTTTACTCCAACAAATGCGGAAGATCCTTACCACGGCCTTGGAATTCAATACGATGTGCTTGATTACTACAGTTTTGCGCAGCGTATTAATAAAAGTATCGCCATTTAGGCGTGGCCTGAATAGATTCAGCGCACATGGATGATGTATTCACAACCCGCCTCAACGCTCTACAGGCGCTCCGAGAAGAGCTCAGACTAGATGCCCTTCTGCTGTACTCAAATCGATTTGAGAGCCGCTATATAAAATGGGCCACGGGCATTCAGTGCCTCTCGGCCTATCACTATCTTCTCATATCCAAAAATGAGTCTGTTTTTTTTGAGATTAGCTACCGCGCCCCAGAACTAAAACAAAAGACCGTATTACCGGTTCACCTCATACCAGAAGAAACCGATGCAGCTAGCGTTTTAGTTCAGCATCTAGGCAGCTTTCTAAAAATTGGAGTGCTTGGTCCCGCGCCTTTTGCGCACCTAGAACCGTTTAAACATGCGGTCAAAAGTATAGGCCCTAATGCCGACGCTTTGTTATCCACAAAATCTCCTCAAGAAATTGCTCTAATTGAACGGTATGCCAGCGAGCTAATGCAGGCAATTGAATTAGCAGGAACCTCTATAGAAAAGGCCGGCACCGAAGCAAAAATAGAGTCAATTCTTGCTGCCAAGTTATATTCCACGTTCGATAGGCTTGCTTGCCCCACAACAGTTTTGAGTAATCAACGATTACAAAATGCAACTGTTGGGGCAGCGCAATCACAGGCAGTTGAACAGCCCCATATGGTCCTTATTGATGCAGCGGCAACTAAAAATGGCCTATATGCCGACTGCACTCGTATGTTTTTCTCGATTGATCACCCGTTGCGTGGTACATACGAAAAGCTCAAGCAGGTACAACAGAGAGCTATTCAAGAGTTAGTACCCGGCATTTGTTGCCAAGAAATTGTTGCCATTTATAAGCGACTTTTGACAGCTTCGGGACTCCCTGCAAACACGCTTACGGTGGCGGACTTGGGGCATGGGATTGGCTACACCTTGCACGAAGACCCGTTCATTTGCACACCGGCAAGTTCAAATCTTCAAATCTTACCGAATACCCTCTTCACTTTAGAGCCAGAAATTCAAGTAGACGGCTATTGGCTACGTCTTGAAGACATGGTGCTCATGGGAGACCAGAATGCTCGTTGCCTGACTACCGCACCTTAGTCTAGAAACTACACTCCGTTCTCGTACTCGGGTACTCGTCAATTTCTGCCAAGGCCGAATCCCTAAGTTCCTTGGCCCAGCGCAAGTAATCTCTAGCTGCCTTCTTACGGCGTAAACAATTAGTGCCAAGATTGCGGTTCACCACTCTAAACATGCGTCTCACCTCAGCTCGCAAGCCCTCCAAATCTGCCGAAACATCTGTCTGCTGACAAACAGAGGGCAAGCTACTGCAAGTATACTGTGTCGTGCCTAGGGACCAGATATTTGTCCAAAGAGCTTGATACGCGTCAGTCACCCTCGTTCTTAAGGTCGTTAACTTATTAGCAGAGGGCAGCACACAGGTTGATCCTTGGGCCGAGAGTTTACTCATATAACTTAAAGATTGGCGTGCTACTCGTTGAAGAGCAAACGCTCCCCCATCAATATTCAAAGCAGCAGGTGCCAAACTTTGGTCGCTACACGCATTGGTAAACCCAAAATCGTAGGTGTGCACGTTATCTCCCGCTGGTCCCGTGGTGAGACACACCTCGGGATACCCAGAGACTAACGTGGCGTCAGAGTCGCGCTG
>JBIKUD010000001.1:0-136727 GCA_044347745.1 Bdellovibrionota bacterium | reverse complement strand
TTTTTTTTGGAAAATCGAGCATCTCAAACGTTGTTTTTACATCTCAATGCAAAGAGAGTGGTAAGGCGACCAAGCATATGCAAGGCCAAGGCAACGAAACCCCAAACATTTTTAGACGAAAAACGCTTTTGCTGAGCGGCGCAGCACCACAAAATAACGCTGTGCCAACTGCCCCTTCAAAAACACCCACTCCTATTGCAGCACCGCTCCCACTCAATGCAAGCATACAACTTTCGAATGTGCTCGTGGTTAATGCCAGCCATGAGATGGCCAAAGAAATTACACTGCAACTCACCCTCAAAATTCCAAGCTGCTCAATTATGTATGCGCCAACGATTGAAGTAGCTCGCTGGATACTCTCTCGCCGCTCAATTGATCTTGTAGTCGCCAGCCCTATCTTGCCCGACGGCAGTGTAACCAGACTCCGGCCCATTCTCGAAGAAATGGAATCCCCGCCTGACTTGATTGTGGTAGGAAATCTTGAAGTTGAGCGAGTTCAATTTCCGGGCAACTCAGAGTACAAAATTGCCAGTTTAAAAAGATTCAACTCTGCTGATGTGGCAAAACCTCCAGCACCTCAAGTAACCCAGACTGGCCTACCCATTATCCATAGGCAAAGGGAGCGAGTGCTGCTGCAATCCACAATCAAAAATTTAGGTGCAGATATTCGGAATGACCTTAACAACCCGCTGCAGGAAATTGTTGCAATGGTTTTTGTTGCAAAAACTGGCAGCCAGGTTTCAGAAGGATCAAATTGTGCGCTCGATGCAATTGAGCGCGCAGCCCTTAACATGTCAAAAGTTGTAAATGCGCTAGAAGATAAAATTCGCGGCGCTATAAGTTAACTTTTTAGGCTACCCGGCTGGAGCCTGACAGCTCCGCTGCTTGTATATGGCACTGAAGTTCAGCTCGTCCCATGTACGTAGATATCTCTGGCCTAACGACAAGATCAACCTTAGCGCCAACCTTGAGAGCTGGATGGCTCGTATTCCTCCAGAGGAGCCCCGAAATAAAGCGCTTTCCATCAGAGAATAAAGTTTTTAGGTGAGCATCTTTTAGTACCTTAACCTCAACTACTTCAAGTTTTTGTAACAGCAGTTGTGGATTAGGGTTTCCCATGCCGAAGGGAGCAAAACGTCGAAACTCAACTACCAACTCAGGACTAATCTCCGCTAACGTAACCGCCGTATCAGCATCAGCGTACGGATTTGGATCAATCTCGGTTAAGCGGTCTTCACAGACCCTTAAAAATGCCTCTTCAAAATCTGAAACTTTCTCGGCAAGAACCGAGAGTCCTCCCGCTCCTTCATGACCACCAAATTTAATCAAGTGCTCAGACACAGCAGCCAAACTCTCCACCACATTAAAGCCCTTAATTCCCCTGACTGAGCCTTTAAATATCCCGTCTGTATCAACGCCAAGCACTACCGCGGGTCTATAAAATTGCTCAACAAGGCGCTGAGCTACAATTCCAACCACACCCGTGTGGTACTCTTTATCCCAAACCACTATCCCCGGCGGTAAAGCACCCCGCGTCCTGACTTGCTCCAAAGCGCCTTCTTTAACTTTAGCCTCAGTTTCTTGTCGTTGCAGATTCAATCGGTTCAAACGGGTGGCAATCTTTTGGGCTCTCCCCGAATCGAGTGTAGTAAGCAATTCAATAACCATATCGCCGTGCACAATTCGTCCAGCAGCATTAAGTCGAGGACCTATACCAAAACCCACGTCAGAGCAGGACACTTCCTTCGTAATCCCAGCAACATTTTTTAACGCAATTAATCCAGGTCGTACTGTAGTCGTAAGAAGTTCAAGACCACGCTTAGCAATAATTCTATTGGCGCCTACCAAAGGGACCATGTCGCAGATGGTTCCTAAACAAGCAAGATCCAAGTAAGACTTCACATCAATCTGAGCTGCTTGAGGCAGACACTGCTTGAGGCCCAAAAGCAGATACCAGGTTAATCCTGAGGCACACAAAATTTTCTGGGCAAAGCCGCATCCCTTTTGGTTGGGATTGATAAATACATCCGCGCCAGGTTTATGCGAACCTACATGATGATGATCAATAACAATTGTTTTTAGGCCTAGTTTTTTTGCAAGCGCAAGCTCTTTTGCATTGGTGGTGCCATAGTCGATAGTCACCAGCACGGAGTACTTTTCTTCGGCAATTTTCCGAATCATTTTTTCATTTAAACCATACCCGTCTTCAAAACGGTCTGGCACGAGGACAGTGCTTCGCACCCCTAGGGTCGACAAAAAATGAAAGAACTGAGAGCCTCCAGAAAGCCCATCCACATCAAAGTCGCAGCAAATTGCAATTCCCTCGCCAGCATTGATTGCTGTAACAAGCAAATCGCAAGCTGCATTGAGGTTTTTTAGTTTGCTTGGATGTGGCAAGCCGTCTTTCAATGTTGGTGTAAGAAAATGAGAAAGCTCCTCACCTGGCTCATACCCTCGAGCTGCAAGCACCCGCGCAGACACCGGAAGCAGCCCGCACTCGGTGACAATCTTATCGGCCAGTGTCGGCGATTGTTTTCGGAGCCGAATTCGCCGGTGCGCGGTTTGCACTACCGCAAATGCTCTTTGTTCAGCGTGCTGTGACATGAAAAAGTCTACTCGGTCTGTTATTAACTAGACTTGGCTTGAGAGGCGTCCCAACGCCTAAGACTCATTATAATACGTCGCGAGTATGGGACCAAGCAATGACGGGACTCAATAAAGGTCCATTCTGCTCATCGTCAAATAGGCTTGAGCGGGATTCAACAAAGACTTTCTTGACTGTCTCCGCTGTGGAGGCAACCAAAGATTGCTCTAACTGCTCCATTGTTTTGATCAATTCGTCCATACGACTTTGACTCGCCTTATCTTCCTTAAGGATGGGCTCAAGCTCAGCCAATCGGGTCAAAATCCTGCTCTCTGTTTCAAAAATTTTCTCACTGGCTTGAGCTGCAATTGTTGTGGGAAGTCTATTACTTAAGTCTTCAAGCATGCGATCATACTCTCTCAGTACTTTTTCTCGCTTGCTCGCGGTCAGCCCCTCTAGTTTACGCAGTAATCCAAAAGTTTCTTTGTTAATACTCGTTATTTCGCGCCGCATGCTTCGATGTGCGGCATAGAGGAAAACTGAGACTATGAGCTGAACGAGTCCAACACCTACCATCACAGGAATGGCCCAAAATAGAATTGACTGTTCAAAACTAAGCATACCTCTTTTGATGCCAATAAGCGCCTCAGCGTCGCTGAAGTTCGAAAGGCGCAAAGGCATAAAAATGGCGTATTATTAATAAGTTAGAGCCTACTCGGGGCTTAGTGAACAAAACGCCTCAAATTCACGGAGCGGCGCTTCATATCCAGCTCGCCGTTTCAACTCAGCAAGCCCTCTTACTTCCATGGGTGTGCACCAGCGCCAAGCCATAAACTCTTGCTCATGTGTAGTCAAAGATATCTGAGAATCCTGCCCCAAAAACTCAACGAGCCAAAAAGTTTGAGACTGTCCACGCCATTTCCCCCGAGCGTAGCCGGGAGGATCTTTAAATTCATATGCATGTGTAGCAACACACTTTTTGCGAATTTCTACTAGTGAGCGCTGCAAACCTAATTCCTCTTCAAGCTCTCGATAGACGCTATCTTCGAGTGTATTATTTAGGTCAACTCCACCTTGTGGAAACTGCCAGACACCTTCAAAGCCAAACCGCTCACCTAAAAAAAGTTTCTTATGCTGATTAAAAACAAGCATGCACACGTTAGGTCTAAGCGGAAGTTCGTTCATTGTGACATTTTAGCATGACTATTATTTCATCGCGATAAGCTTAAAACTAGGCAGCCTAAGACAATACAGAAGAAGCAATTATGCCCTGCTGCGCCAAGCTCAACACTTCATCCTCTAGACAAACCACGCGTTCTTCACTTAGCTGCTGAAAGGTGTTCGGATCAGGCGAGAGTATTAACTGCTGAACTTCTTTTGTAAGTTCTAACACGTCAAGAGCTGGCACTTGCCCAAAATACCCAGAATGCCCGCAAGCAACACACCCGACTGGTTTCCATAAATCGAAACCACGCTCGGCACTTTTCTGAAGATCTATAACCTTACAACGCTGACACAGACAGGGCAAAAGCTTCTGGCAAATGCTGGCATGAACACTCTGCACAATACTGAGTGCATCGAGACCAAGATAACGCATTCGCGCAATAGCTTCGATTGAACTTCGGGCATGAACCGTCGATAAAATTAAGTGACCCGTAAGCGCAGCTTGCGCTGCAATTTGAGCAGTTTCCTCGTCCCGAATTTCTCCAAGCATGATCACATCTGGATCTTGGCGCAAAATGGCTCGAAGGGTCTGTGCAAACGAAAGCCCAATTTTATCATCAATAGCGGTTTGTGATACCCCCTCTACAACTCTCTCAATTGGGTCTTCAACACTGACCATGTTTAAGTTGCGAAATTTAAGCGACTCCAAAGCCGCATATAATGTCGTGGTCTTACCTGATCCTGTTGCACCAGAAATGAGCACCATCCCTTCATCTCTTTGCAGGTAACGCATAAAGCAGGCTATCGCGGGCTCAGATATTCCAAGCTCCTCGATAGTTTTTCGCCCTTCATCACTGACTAGACGCAGCACCACCTTCTCTCCATAGATTGTGGGCAATGTACTTACTCGAGCCCGTGTTTGGCCATGCTGAGTACGGGCACCAAGCGCGAACCCGCCATCCTGAGGATGACGCTTTTCAGTAGTATCAAGGGCAGCTAGAATTTTTATCCGATTAACTAACTGCTCATGTTGCTGCTTACTTGCAATGCAGCCGTTATGCATCAGCAATTCACCACCAACTCTCAGTTTTATTCGGCACCCATCATATCCTGGCTCTATGTGAATATCAGAGGCTTGCTGTGCCAGAGCATACTCAAGCAGAGTCTCGAAAAACTGAGCAATGTCACCGCTCGCCGCTTTCAAAATATCTGCTGGCTTTTCATTTTTTTCATTTTGCGCCCCCAACTTTAAATTAAAAATTCTGGCTGAAAGCGCCTGCGGGTCACCATGATACGCACGCTGAATAGCGGCTGATAATATCTGAGCGTCAACCTGCACCAAGCGCACGGTATGACCAGTTGCAAATCGCAGCGCATGAACTAAATCTGGATTATCAAGCTGGGCAACAGCGACGGTAAGCAATTTAGCGTTGCCCGAGCTCATGAGAGCGAGAGGTAAGGCATTTAGTCGCTGTGCAATCTCTACTCCCAGAAGGTCTCGCGCCTCCGGTGAAGAACACCGCGCTACATCTAAGGCTGAATAGCGCTGTCGCGCTTCATTACGAACCTTTGCCTCGGTGGTCGAGGTACTCGAAGACTGCCTGCGGGGAAATTGAAATACCATAATAATCTACAAATATAGTGAGTCGTTTAAAACGCCCGGCTTCAAGCAATTTTTAGTTGAGCCTAGGACGCTCTCACCTATCTATTCGTAAAATATGGGTCTCAGTTGCCTTTAAATCTGGCAAAAATTTTAAAGATATTTTTTGCAGAATTTCAAAAAAAGACGCAACTTTCGGCAAAAAGGTGCGAATAGAGAGTAGAAGGTAGGAAGCGGTCTCAAAAGACTCTTTGAAAGTCCAACAGTTTGAGCACTTACCGCTTCTAGGCAGGACAATGACGTCCTGCGTAAATGCGTAAAGCCAAGCTTTTCAGCATTTGGAGCGACTCAAAAGCACCCACGGATGGGCACTTTTGAGTCGGGCACTCGTTAAAAGGATTATGTATGCAGGCAATAGTATTACAGAATAACAACGAACTACGGGAAACTGTGGCTAAATGTTCAAGTATTGAAACTCTTTTGTTTGAGCTACTTGAGGCTCGCTACGATTTAACAATTGGAAGCTTTGTAAAAGAAGCGGGTCCTGGAGTGCAAATCTACGCCAAACGTAGCCCATTTTTCTCATCACTAAAAAAGCCGGATTGCAAACCAGACATCCAGACTTACATCATTCATATTCCTGGTGAATCGATTAAAAGATACAAGTTTGAGCCTATTCCACAGAAATTTGAAAAGTTTGCCGATAAAAAAGGCTATGTGGTAAACGAAGAATATTTTACCAAACGAGATAAGATAATCGGACCACGATACGATCGCTGGCTCGAGGGTTACCTTATTCGCCCGAGCGCACTAGTAAATCTTATTCTGAGCTATGCTTCAGTTAGAATGGCAACAGTTCAGCTAAGCAAGGGCCTCGAACACATTCAACGAGGTGTTGTGTATTGCATTAGAGCTAACTGCCAGTTTGCCCCCTTAACTCAAAAGGCGTACATGCAGGAAATTCTTTACGTAGATTTTGAGAAATTTGAAAAGTTAATAAGGAAACGCGCCAGTAAGTCAGCAGCCTTAGCCAACTAGAGAATCGATAGCTTCGATGCGTGATAATTCTTCTCGGGCCATTTGCCACTCAGGATCGAAACCACTCAAGGTATCAACTTTAGACTGAAGGCCAACCCGGGACTTGGCATACGATGCTTTGTCGACATCTTCTGCGAGCATCACGTAATCAGCCAATATAACAAGCTCATTATCATTAAAGGTTGCGAAACCTTCAGAAACTACGAGCTTTTTTACTTGTCCACCACTGGCTGGAGCAAACTGAAACACACCGGTCCCCAGCAAGCCATTGTACTTAATGTGTTGTGGCAATACGCCAATTTCTCCGTTTTTTGAAACCAAAGTAACCGCGCTGGTCTTATCCTCAAGGACAAGACCAGCTGGAGTGAACACCTTAAGATTGAAAACGTCTGCTGACATATCTCAAACCTATACCTATTAGGCAGCCTTAGCAAACTCTGCAGCCAAACGCTCTGCCTTTGCAATTGCCTCTTCCATGGTTCCAACCATGTAGAAAGCCTGCTCAGGCAAATGATCGAGCTTACCGCTCACAAGTTCTTTGAACCCACGCACGGTATCTTCAAGTTTTACGTAAACACCTGGAGTACCAGTGAAAGTCTCAGCTACATGGAACGGCTGTGACAAGAAACGTTCGATCTTACGTGCGCGCGCAACGGTAAGCCTATCGTCCTCAGACAATTCGTCCATACCGAGAATTGCAATAATGTCCTGAAGCTCTTTATAACGCTGCAAAGTTTGCTGAACGGCACGAGCAACCTGATAGTGCTCAGCGCCAAGTACCAGCGGCTCAAGAATGGTAGACGTAGATGCCAATGGATCAACGGCTGGATAAATTCCCTTCTCTGCAATCGAACGCGATAGCACGATGGTTGCATCCAAATGTGCGAACGTGGTTGCCGGAGCTGGGTCAGTCAAGTCGTCTGCGGGCACATACACCGCCTGCACTGAAGTAACCGAGCCTTTATTAGTTGAAGTGATGCGCTCCTGAAGCTGTCCCATGTCAGTCGCCAGGGTTGGTTGATAACCCACAGCGCTCGGTAGGCGGCCTAGCAATGAAGACACCTCAGAACCGGCCTGCAAGAATCTAAAAATATTATCTACGAACAAGAGCACGTCACGCCCCTCTTGATCGCGGAAATATTCGGCGGCGGTCAACGCTGAAAGACCTACACGGAAACGAGCTCCTGGTGGCTCATTCATCTGGCCGTATACGAGACATGCCTTATCAAGCACGCCCGATTGCTTCATCTCATGCCAAAGGTCATTACCTTCGCGAGTACGCTCACCTACTCCTCCGAATACTGAGTAACCACCATGTGCCTTTGCAATATTGTTAATCAGCTCCATGATAACTACGGTCTTTCCTACTCCAGCACCGCCGAAGAGACCAATTTTTCCACCCTTCAAGAATGGCGCGAGCAAATCAACTACCTTAATACCGGTTTCAAGAAGCTCTTTTGAAGTTGCTTGATCTTCAAAGCTAGGGGTTGGGCGATGAATAGCCCAACGGGTTTCGGTATCAATCGGACCTGCTTCGTCCACAGGGCGTCCAATAACATCCATTATTCGGCCCAAGGTTTTAGGGCCCACAGGAATAGAAATCGGTGCGCCGGTGTCAAACACATCTTGGCCGCGAACGAGACCCTCAGAAGAGTCCATCGCAATACAACGCACCAAGTTGTCACCCAAATGTTGCGCCACCTCAAGCACTAAGTTATTCGGCTTGTCATCAATCGCTGGGTTAGTCAGCACCAACGCATCATAAATGGCTGGAATTCCAGTCTCTTTTTGAAACTCAACGTCTACCACAGCGCCCAGCACTTGTGCGACTTTTCCTTTGCGTCCCATTCCGTTTTTTTGATTACTCATGCGTTACCTCGTTCTGTCAAAACTCAATGTTGTAAATTAATTTTGTGCTTCGGCACCACCAATAATATCTAGGAGCTCAGCTGTGATTCGACCCTGGCGGAGCTTGTTGTACTTAAGCGCCAATTCTTGAATTAGATCCTTGGCATTTCGAGTTGCATTGTCCATAGCAGTCATTCGACTTCCGTGCTCACTTGCTTTTGCATCTAAGCAGGCTTGGCGTACACGACAGCGAACAAGCCGTGGCACAAGCGCATTAAATACCGCTTCAGGCGATGGCTCAAATTTTGCTGTTCCGGCAGAGGCTCCATCCATCGAATGAGCATCATTTTGAAGCTCATTTGGATCGACGGGCAACACCTGTACCAAGGTTGGAGTTACCGAAATTGCTGATTTAAACTTGGTATAGACAAGGTGCACTTCATCATACCTTCCCTCGATAAAACCTTGCTCGGCAAGTCGGCACACCTCTTCAATTGGCCAACGATTTGCTTCTTCAGGCAATTGCTCAAAGGATTGCACATATGCGCGATTGAGTCGGCGGAAATGCTCAGCAGGCTTTTTCCCCATAATCACGGCGTCAATTTCTACTGCAGAAGCCTTCTCTTTATAGAAAGCATCTACTTTTTTGTTGAGGTTTGAATTGTAGCCACCACACAATCCTCGACCACCACCAGCAATTATGAGCAGCACTCTCTTTACGGGAGTTCTCTGTTCCATAAGTGGGTGAGCGAACTCCGTAGCAACTTCTCCGCCGCCAAGCTTCGCGAGCAATTGATAAAGTGCATCCGTATACTGCCTTGAACGAGCAACCGAATCTTGCGCTTTTTTAAGCTTGGCCGCCGATACAAGTTTCATCGCATACGTAATTTTTCGCGTATTAGCGACTGACTTACGTCGACGATCAATTTCTTTTAAGCCTGCCATGATACCCTATCTTTTTTGCTAGTGAGCTGCAGCTTGAGAGTTTTGCTTTGCAGTTGCGACATCATTCTTTCGAGCAGCCACACCATTGCTTGCTCCCTTCTGAGCTGCGGCGCCTGCCACAAAATCTTCAAGGAACTGCCCAATAGCTTTGGCAAACTTTGGCTCGAGTTCTTTATCAAGGTCCTTGCGCTTACGTAGCTCTTCCATCAAGTCACGTTGGTTTGAAGCCAAGTAGCTATGCATACCTTTTTCGAAGTCTCGAATTTGGTTTATTGCCAACTTGTCGGTAAACCCTTGGTTAACCACATAGATCGAGAGCACCTGGAGCTCAACCGGCATTGGGCTGTATTGATCCTGCTTCAGAATCTCAACAAGTCTCTCACCGCGAGCAAGCTGAGCGCGCGTTGCGGCATCCAAATCAGATCCGAACTGAGCGAAAGCTTGTTTCTCGCGATATTGAGCCAAATCGAGCCGCAAGGTTCCAGCTACTTTTTTCATGGCCTTTACCTGAGCCGCTCCACCTACACGAGAAACAGAAAGACCCACGTTAACCGCTGGACGAATACCAGAGTTAAACAAATCAGCCTCTAAGTATATCTGTCCGTCCGTAATCGAAATCACGTTAGTTGGAATATATGCAGACACGTCGCCTTCCAATGTTTCAATAATTGGAAGCGCGGTTAACGAACCAGCACCTAACTCGTCATTCAATTTAGCCGAACGCTCAAGCAAGCGAGAATGGAGATAAAACACGTCTCCAGGATAGGCTTCACGACCAGGAGGGCGTCGAAGCAAGAGCGATACTGAACGATAAGCAACAGCGTGTTTAGAAAGATCATCGAATACAATCAATGCGTGCTTGCCGTTATCCATGAAGTATTCGCCCATTGCGCAGCCAGCAAATGGAGCCAAAAAGGCCATCGGAGCTGGCTCCGAAGCGGTAGCAGCCACTACTATTGTGTGCTCCATAGCGCCGTGTTCACGTAGTTTTTCTACCACCTGAGCCACGGAAGATCGCTTCTGGCCGATTGCTACATAAATACAGATAACACCGTTGCCTTTTTGATTAATTATCGTGTCAATTGCAACTGTTGTTTTTCCGGTTTTCTTGTCTCCAATAATAAGCTCACGCTGGCCTCGTCCTACTGGCGTCATTGCATCAATGGCCTTAAGACCAGTCTGCATTGGTTCATGAACTGACTTACGTTTCACGATTCCGGGTGCTTTAATCTCGAGACGACGAGTTTCGCTGGCTTTAATGTCGCCAAGCCCGTCAATAGGATTACCAAGTGCGTCAACAACGCGGCCAATCAGGGCTGGACCAACTCCTACCTCTGCGATTTTTCCGGTTCGCTTTACTGTGTCGCCTTCTTTAATCATCTGGGTTTCGCCCATAATGACCACACCCACGTTGTCTTCTTCAAGATTCAACGCCAAGCCGCGAATTCCGTGCGGAAATTCAACGAGTTCGCCGGAGGCAACCTTAGCTAATCCATGCACACGGGCGATTCCGTCACCTACAGAGATGACCGTTCCCGTTTCGCTTAGTTCTTGGGAAGGGCTGAAGTTTGTGATTTTTTGCTTCAGTATGCTGCTAATTTCTTCTGGTTTAATTTCCATGTTGCTTTTCCCTTAGGTATCTCAAATCAATTTATGCGCTCAACAGAACCTGTTTCATACGCTCTAAAGAGCCACGAACCGAGGCATCCAATAACTTATCACCAGCTTTAACCCGCATTCCGCCGATCAAATTGGAATCAGTAATCCAATGTATCGAGGCGAGTCCCCCAAATTCCTTTTGCACTTGATTAAGCACTCCACCTCTTTCCATTTCAGACAATGGAAAAGCAGAGGATATCTCAAGTGCCAACAACTTCTTAACCTCATCAACCATTCGACCAAACACGACAGCGACATCGGGGATAGAAACTAAACGACCCTTGGTGAAAAGCAGTTGTATGGCTCCTTCGATATTCTGGTTGCCAGGAGCTATTTTTTGCGAAATCTCCTTAAGCACGGCTGCCCTCTCAGCTAAAGGAATGGCTGGATTTAATACCGCTTCTCGTAGCTCTTTGCTGCCCTTCCAAAGTTTTGCAAACGAATCGAGCGCCCCCCTGCATTCTTCCACCTGAGCAGGAGTACAAAGATCAAAGAGCGCTCTGGCGTATCTTCGAGCTATCTTTTCACTAGTTTTTGCCACGTTCTGCCTTCTCCCAATCCATTTAATCTATTGAACAAGTTCACGAACAGCTCCAAGGGCTACCTCTCGAAGCGGCTTATCGGTGTCAATGTTCAGATCAGAGCGAAGCTGAGTCTCAGCCCTCTTAAGCGCCTGTTCTACAATTTCGCGACGCAAGGCTTCTTCAGTCGACCGTAGCTCAGCCTGTGCTAAATCTTTTCCTTGTGAGACAATTCGCTGCGCCCTATTCTTTGCATCAAGCACTATATCGGCCGCCTCACGAGTACCCTCTTTTTCAATATCAGCTGCAATTCTTAGAAGCTCAGCATCCAAGGCGTTCATCTTGGCTTCTGCCTCAATAAGATACTTGCGTGCCGCCTCGGCTTCCTTTTTTGCTCCGCCGACAAGGCTTATCATAAGCTCTCGACGAGACTTCCAGGCTGTTGCTAAAGGCTTACGAAGGAAATAGGAAATAAGGCAAACGTAAATGCCGAAATTAACCCAAGGCCATTTTAAATCAGCGATCGAACCAGAGTTGCCACCAGCTGCTAAGGCAATTTGCGGACTAAAAAGAGCTGCACCAGTTAATGCAAGCGCGCACCACTTTATGCTCACAGAGCTATAATTGATCTTGTTTTGCAATTGAATCATCTTCATACAGACTCTGAGCTAATTTAATCCCTTCGATTGAGAAGCTGGTTTGACGACTTTCGCCCGCTCAACAATGATTCGTGATAGCCCCTCAACTTCTTGAGCTGCCTGCTTCTGGAAGTCTTCCATCTTACTACCAATTTCCCAGCGAACAGCGCGAACGTGTTCTTGCGCCTCGCCCTCGGCTCTCTCAACGATGGTATGCGCTTCACGTTTGGCATTTTCTAAAAGCGAGAATTTCTTTTCCATCGCTTCGACTCGTGCGGCGCCAACCCTTTCTTCATACTGCCTCTTAAGTTCTTCAGCACGAGCTCTATCTTGAGTCGCCCCTTCTTGCGCGCCTACTGTTGCTTTTTCACGAGCCTCGATGAGCTGCAGGTAGGGTTTCCATAATACCTGAGAGAGTACTTGCCAAAAAACGACAAACAATACGCAGCACAAGGCGATCATTAAAACATCGAGTGGAACCAGATCAAAATTTTTTAGAAAAGCTTCCATTTAGTTCGTCGTCCAAATTTTTATACAACCTCAGGGTTTGGGTTTTTTTAATCCCCTTGCCTGCTCCCCAGTACGATTCGATCTTCGAGCCCAACTCAATTGCTGATAGTGAGCGCTCTAGGCCTTAGCCTGCGCCGACTTAGTGGCATCAACCGCACCCGATGCTGCCGTAGCCATTGCGCACTTACCTTCAAACACCACACCTTCCTCAACACTTAAGTTGGTGCTGGTGATGTTCCCAATAACTCGCGCTGGTCGACGCAAAGATAGTTTTTTGCTGGCGATGATGTCGCCATTTACTGTGCCTCGCACAACAACTTCGCTGCCATTAATTTTCCCGTTAACGACCGCTGCTTCAGCGATGGTAAGAAGTTCTTTGGCGTTAATTTCGCCTTCAACCTGGCAATCTATCTCAGCAGAGCCCGTAAAATTAAGCGCCCCAACTACTTTTGTGCCTTTACCAAGAAAGGCATCTGGGCGACCAGAGCTGCTGGAGACCGTCTGAAGAGTTGTAATTGGTCCGGTGCGCTCTGGTTCTTTTGTGTCGTCTTTAAACTTGCCAAATGACATAGTTAAACCTTTAAGAGTGGGGACTTGCTCAGCAGATTTTGCGAAACGTACCCTAGGGCAACGGGGCAAAAGACAGCGACATATGCAGCTTTGTGGCCCTGATGCTTCAGGTGGCCTTAAAGTATCTTTTTGCGCGCCAAAATGTCAAACGTCAACCGCAACTTTTTTCGGTAACTCCAAGAAGTTGCCCCCTATTTAGGACTGCGCCTACCTAGCATTTTCAGATTTAAGGGAAGCGGATGACTTTTAGGCTGGTGAGCACTATCAAATATTAAACTCACCTACAGCCCCATTTAACATGGCCAGCGATGAGCATTCAAAAAGCCCTCCAAATTCGATGGAGCCCGTCGCACCCAAACCTCGCTTCGCACCACCCCCTCCTCTCATAGCACGGGACCCATCCGCGCCATGGGGCACGCCTCAAAGTCAATTTCCATAAAAAAATGACTTCCTAGGATTTGCAGATGTGCTCGACTAGCCTATCAAGCTCTTGCTCTGAGAAATAATCAATCTCGACACGACCCCTGCCAGATTCATGGTGGCGAATTATAACTTTAGTACCAAGCGCCAAACGCATACGATCAATAATATCTGGAAAGCTTGCTGCAGCTTCATGCGCATTGTGAGCCTTGGTTTTAGTGATACGGCCCGGTTCGACAACAACCGAACGAGAGACTATAGCCTCTAAATCTCTCACGGATAGAGACTCATCAACCACCTTCTTGGCCAAGCCAACCTGAGCAGCTGGCTCTTTTATAGTAAGTAAAGCCTTTGCATGACCCAGGCTTAAACTGCCATCTCTCAACAAATCTAAAGATTGCGGTGCCAGCTTCAAAACCCGCACAAAATTAGATACTGTCGCTCTGTCCTTTCCAACGCGCTCTGCAACCTCAGATTGCGACAATCCAAATTCATCCATAAGCCTTTGATATGCCAAAGCTTCTTCCACTGGATTTAGATTTGCGCGTTGAATATTTTCCACAAGCGCAATTTCAAGAGTTTCCCGGTCGCTTAAACTGCGAACAATCACAGGCACTTGTTTAAGGTTTGCCCGAGTTGCAGCTCGCCAGCGGCGCTCGCCCGCCACAATCTCATATTTACCTTGATTGGTACCAACTCCAATTCGCACGAGAATTGGCTGCAATACGCCCAATGCAGTGATTGAACTCGTCAGCTCAACCAAATCTTCTTCTTTAAACTCCTGTCGCGGCTGGGTTGGATTTGCCACAACATCGGTTATAGGCACATATCTTACGCCTTCGACCAATGCTCCAGACACCGAGGGCCCTGTCACTTGTGCGGCACCGCCAATCTCGACCTTCAAGGCCGCGCTACCATGAGTAGTCTCCTGACTCTCCTGTTTAGGCACAACCGGGACCGGAGATGAAATTAAGGCGCTAAGTCCTCTGCCAAGAACACTTCTGCCAGTTTTTTTTGCTTCCATTTACCTAACTATATAATATTACTAAATAAAATCGAACATGTTCCACGTGGAACACAAAAATGCTCACCCATTAACCACTGTTTTTGAGGAGTCCACTACCCCAAGGCAGCGATTTTCTATCTCTTGAGCGAGCGTTTTATAAGCCAGCGCCCCTGCTGAGAATGGGTCATACAAACAAATAGGCATTCCATGACTTGGACATTCAGAAAGTTTTATATTTCTTGGAATTCTACTTTCAAACATGAGTCCAGCAAAAAACTTCCGAGCCTCCTGCTCAACCTGCTTTGAAAGGCTGGTTCTCGCATCGAACATAGTCATAAATACGCCGAGGACTTCAAGGGCAGGATTAAATGTCTGCTTAACAAATTCAATAGTACGCATTAGAGCTGAGAGGCCTTCTAGCGCATAATATTCGGCTTGAAGGGGAATAAGAATACTGTCAGATGCTCCTAGGGCATTAAGAGTGAGGAGGCCAGAACTAGGAGGGCAATCAATTAGTACGTAGTCATAGGAGACTTTTAAAAGGTTTAGTTCAGACTTAAGAATGAGCTCGCGCCCAGGAGTCTTCCCGAGCTCAACTTCCAATCCAACAAGGTCCTCCGAAGAGGGAGCAACCATCAACCCGGGTATTTGTGTTGGTTGAATTATATTTGAAAGAGAGATGCGCCCAAAGAAAACATCAAAAAGGTCGCTCCCCTGCTCCGGTACCGTTACACCGAGGCCGCTAGTAGCTGAACCCTGTGGGTCGAAGTCAATAAGCAAGACCCTACGACCACGCTGAGCGAGCTCAGCAGACAAACTTACGGCACTGGTTGTCTTACCGACGCCGCCCTTCTGATTTGAAATTGCGATTATTCTAGCCATGAGTACTGAAGTATCACGACCGCGCTGCCAACTTCAACAGAATTAAACTAAATCGCGATGGCTTTTTGTTGAAGTGTTCCACGTGGAACACCTTAGCAGTTAGTAAATCAAGGAAACTTCATTGTTCCACGTGGAACATTCATAAAGATGAATATGTATGTGACCTACAAAATAGATGCGCTTAGATTGTTCCACGTGGAACAATATGCTTACCTATAAAAACCACATGTTCCACGTGGAACATCTACTGCGAAGAAACTACTTTCGTTTTGATATGTCCTCAATAGCTTGAGCAAGATTATCAAGCTGTGTGTCTGAAACCAAAGAATTTACAATCATTCTGACCGAGCTTTGGCTGTTAAGCGATTTATGAGAAGAAACTACATCAACATGAAAGCCTCGATGAAATAGACCTTCAGCGTACGAATGCGCGAGGCTTGGGGAAGAGAAGTCTATACTCAATATGGGTCCACCTGAACCATTGGCTTGAATACCTATGGCTGTTAAACGCCTATAGAGTAGGGCAGCACGAGCGGCAATCATTCGGCGCTGAGCAGAGGATTCTTCAATAACCTTCAGCACATCTGGAATAAGGCCAGCAATTGCGGGACTTGGAGCTATCTCATTCGAAAAGGTTTTAGACCTAGACCTTAAGAGGTCGATGAGGGGCTCAGGACCACCAATAAATGCAAGAGGGGAGGATAATCCGTATGAACAATCAGCAATAATTGCCAAAAGCTCCTCTCCAAATAGAACTCCCTCCGAGCTACCAGCGCCACGAGTTCCAATTGCTCCAAGCGCTATGGATTCATCAAGTACAAGATAGGCGCCATGACGACGAAGCAATACAGCAAGTTCAGGAATAGGGGAGATAGCCCCCGTAAGCATTGTCAGTCCCTCAGCAATAAGCACACGACGTCTCGCAAACTTAAAGCGCTCGAGGGCAGCACCTACTTCGCTCATATTGTGGGTGTCCAGCACGCAGACCTGAGCGTTACACAAGTAAGCTGCGTCGGAGCAGGGAAGCTGTATGTCCTCATTACAAAAAATGACATCGCTTTCGTTGAGGATGGCGCTCAATACAGAAAATGTGGCTTGTGTTCTACCAGTAAAAGCGAGTGCTCGTTGTAGCCCCAAAAACTTGGCAACACTTTCTTCCGCACGTTCAAGCTCAAAACTTCCACCACCACTTAAGCGTGGGTGCGTTGCACTTAAACCGCGCTGGGCCAAGGCTTCTTGCAAAACACGAACAAGTCGTTTTTGCGTGCGTAGTCCGAGGTAATCAAAGGAGGCCAAGTCAACTAAACGTTTACCTTTGAAGTCTATAGCCCCATCAGACTGCGGAACGCCGATTGCAAAATCTTGCAGACCAATTGTGGCCTTAAATTGTTCAATTTCCTTAGTGAGCTCTGCAAGAATCATCTAATAATATCAATAGCTTAGAATATACAAACATTGTACGGCAGCGCAATTAAAGTGGCAGTCGAGACTCCAATTAACTGGGTGCGCAAACCGAACATACTATAGATGCATGAGGCCCTATAGAGTTGGCAATCATGCAAAAGCGGCTATTCAAGATCTTGAATAGTTTGAGCGCCTGCTCCCATAAGCAAGCAGGACTCAACAATTTTATCGATATCTCCATCAAGGACGCGCTCTACGTCTGAAGTTTCAAATCCAGATCGTAAATCCTTAATCATGCGATAGGGCTGCAAAACGTAAGACCGAATTTGACTGCCCCATTCAATTTTTCGGCGTTCGCCTTTTAACGCATCAATTTTTTGATTCTGAGCTTCTTTTTGTAATTCATACAGTTTTGCTTTCAGCGTTCGCATCGCGCGCTCTTTATTTTTGTGCTGAGAGCGTTCATTTTGGCAGGCGACTACTAAGCCTGTAGGCATGTGGGTCAAACGAACCGCAGAGTCGGTTTTATTCACATGCTGACCACCTTTACCACCAGCGCGGTAGGTATCAACTTTTAGATCTTTTTCATCAACTACAATTTCAATTTCCTGTTCAATATCTGGAGTAACCGTAACCGCAGCGAATGAAGTATGACGGCGAGCATTCGAGTCAAAAGGGGAGATACGCACGAGCCGATGGACACCTTGTTCATTGCGTAGGTGCCCGTAGGCAAAATCGCCGCGAATCAAGATGGTCGCACCTTTTATTCCAGCTCCATCTCCTGGTTGAAAATCAAGCTCTTCAACAGGAAAACCTTTTCGCTCTGCCCAGCGAAGATACATACGCAATAACATCTCAGCCCAATCTTGGGCCTCTGTTCCACCGGCCCCTGCATTCAGCTCAAGAATTGCATCAGCTCTATCAAACTCGCCATTCATCTTGCAGCGGAATTCTTCCCGCTCAACTGCCGAGCGAAGAGAAGACAATGAGGTCTGACACTCACTTATAAATTCAGCATCATTTGATTCAATCGCAATTTCCACCGTGGCAAGTGCATCACCAAGGAGTTTTTCTAATTTGGCGTATTGATCAACCGCTGCGGCGCAGCGTGAACGCTCCCGCAATACAGCTTTTGCCTGCTCGGCTCTATTCCAAAATTCCGGGCTGGAGGCTTGCTCTTCTAATTCAACGAGGCGGTTCTTACAGGTATCGACGTCAAAGAAACCCCCTCAGCGCTTTAATGCGCTCGCCGAGGGCAGAGATGCTGCTTTTAGCAGCATTAAGATCGAAATAGTCAGCCATATGAAGTTGCCTCTCTTTATAGGCATAAAAGCAAAATAAGTACAGTCTGAGATACACTGGGTTTGGTGCGGGGAAATCCGGTCGGGGACAGAATACGGGCCGACCGAGGACGGGGTAACGGACAAACGGGAGTACAGAAAACAGGCCAACTGAAAACGGGAACAGAAAACTGGATCTGCTCTTCAGAAAAAAAATGCGGGCCTCAGCCCGTACTTTTAATAAGCTTGTATACATGAGCTCCTAGGCAGTCTAGCTTCTGCCAAACCTGACTGCCTTCTTGCCAAGTCAGGTGCCGGAGACCAGTGGGCTGATCCCGGTTTGGCGGATTTCGGCTCAACGGAAAATGAGTGCCAGGCCATACTTGAGCTTGGAGCAAGTGGCAGCCAGCTTGTAGCAGAAGCTGATTGCTTGGCAGCTCATCTTTATAAGTTATTAATGTACCGGGGCTAAGCGCCCCTTCCTTTTTTTCAGGAGCAGAAAACTGGTCTCTGAAACTGGAGCAGGTCACAGGTAACGGACTAACTGGTTTACAGAACACGGGGCAACTGAGAACCGTTCAACGAAACCTGAACCAAACTACTTGCCACAATTCGAACTACACACATTCAAGGAGCAATATATTTATTTTGCGCCTCCCCTGCTGACAAAACGTAGGGCAGGGGAGAATAGTTTCATCAATTTTGCCTCTTTCCGACGCATGCGACGGGCGGTTGAGAGAGAGACATTTTCATGATCGTAACCGCAGAGGTGCAAAATACCATGCACCAAAAGCCGCAGCACTTCCCGCGAGAGTGACACCCCAAACTTTTTAGCTTGTCGCTCTGCAGTGTCGAGAGAAATAACAATATCGCCTAAACTAACGGCAAACTCTGAAGCCTCGCCCTCTAGCTGAGAGAAAGAAAGAACATCCGTTGGTTTATCTTTGCCGCGATACTCCGAATTCATCCGGTGAATAGTAAGGTCGTTTACAAACAGAATACCAAGGTGCTTGACCTGAAGCGGAAGCGGCTCAGAGTCCAAGGCGCTTAAGATCTTCTTTGCTGTCTTTTTTAGTACTGCGCTCTTCAGACGATATTTTCTGTTTTTCTGCTGAAGAGAGAGCTGCCACTCCCTCTTCTGAGGTTGCCTCGTCTGATTTACCCTTTTCTCGGTCACCGTCATTGGTTTTTTCAGCTGGCTCGGCATACGCAACTCGTTGATGATAGATACCTGTTAGAATTCTGGAGAAACATTTGGCGATTAGGTGCAAATCTCGAAGCGTTAACTCACATTCATCAAGCTCGCCGCTTGCAAATACCTTGTTAATCATTTTTTGAACAAGGCCGCGAATACGGTCGGGGCTTGGCTCACTCAGAGTTCTTGAAGCTGCTTCAATTCCATCGGCAAGCATCAGAATTCCAGCTTCTTTCGTTTGCGGCTTTGGACCAGGATACTGATACAGACTACGGTCTACCGAATCTGCATCAACTCCATTCTCTTCTGCCTCTTTTCGGGCCTTATCGTAAAAGTATTCAATCAAAGAGGTGCCATGATGCTGAGGAATCATATCCTCAATTACAAGCGGCACTCCATGCTTGCGAGCCAACTCGATTCCATCTTTCACATGAGCACGAATTATCAGGGCTGACATTGATGGACTAAGTTTGTCATGGCGATTCTCGCCCATGGACTGATTTTCTACAAAATAGAGGGGTTTGGTCATTTTGCCAATATCGTGGAAATAGGCACCCACGCGAGTGACCACTGAATTCGCGCCCACCGCCTCCGCCGCTGATTCAACCATCATTCCCATAACCATTGAGTGATTCCATGTTCCGGGGGCTTGAATACTCAAATCTTTAAGAAGTGGGTGATCGAGCGTCGCCATTTCAATGAGGCGCATGTCAGTGACATAACCGCCAAAATATTCGAAAAGAGGGGTAATACCAGAGGCAATAAAAGCTGCAAGCATTCCGCTTACAAAAGCTCCGACAAGACGAATGACGAGGTCGGCAAACACAAGATCTTCGGCAATGATGCAGGAAGTAAGCGCAAAGGGGAGGGCGACCAATGAAATATTGAGCCCAGCCCGCAGGTAAGCTGAGCGAGAGCGAAAACGAGAGAGGCTTAAACAGGCCACCAAAGAAGTCGCCAGCACATACGGAATGAGAACCGAGTCTCCAGGCAAGTAGAGTCCAATAATCAATGCAAGGCTAAGTCCGCACACAAGCGCATACTGCAAGCCGAGAATAGCTTGAAGCACTAAGCAACCAGAGGCAAATGGAATAATAAAATCCCAGGAAGCCCTGTGTGCTCCGCCCACATACGCAGATCCAAATGAAGAGGTTGCAATGCTCAGCGCCAAAAAATGACCAAGCCACAACATAAACATTGAGCCCAAGAGCACCAAAGCTAATGCAATAAGATCTTTACCTCGGGGCCGATATGAACGAAACCCCGTGCGGGCAAATCGATGCACTACATACAAGGTTAGAAAAAGAACGACGCAGCGCCCAAGACTTGAAAGTGCGTCAGCTTGGGGCAAAAAGGTACGCAGACTAAACTCTGCTGTAAGGGCGCAAAGCAGTGCAAAGAGCACACCATATAATGTGGTGGCAGCCTCTGATGGCTGTGTTTCAGCTCCTTTTGTGCTCATAGTCGGCACCAATTTTGCAAAAATGCATTCACACAAATGCATTTACACAACAGAATCGACAGCACGCGCTACAACAATAACTATACGCGGGCCAAATTTCGCCTAACTTAACCTTCCTGAACTTCTTTTCGTTTCTGATACGCAGACACTATGCGTGCCACAAGCGGATGGCGAATTACATCTTCTTCATTAAAGTTGATTACTGAAATGCCTTTCACATTTCTTAAAACAGTCAACGCGTCAACTAAACCCGATAGCACTCCACGGGGCAGATCAATTTGGGTTACATCTCCGGTAATAACACACTTGGACCCGCGCCCCAGCCGGGTGAGTAACATTTTCATTTGCCCAACGGTCGTGTTTTGGGCCTCGTCTAACACGACAAAAGCGTTAGATAAGGTACGGCCACGCATAAAGGCGAGGGGGGCCACTTCGATTGAACCTTTCTCAACCATTTCTTTGGCGCGTTCCATCTCTACCATGTCGTGCAGCGCATCATATAGTGGGCGTAAATAGGGATTAACCTTCTCCGCCATGTCGCCCGGAAGAAAGCCAAGTTTTTCTCCGGCCTCAACCGCAGGCCGGCATAGAACAACCCGCTTCACTTCTTTATTCACCAAAGCCGCCACAGCCATCGCCATCGCCAAATAGGTTTTTCCAGTTCCCGCTGGGCCCACACCAAACACGATATCAAAACCCTTAATCGCCTCGATGTAGGTTTTCTGCCTAAATGTTTTAGGAACAATATTGTATTTACGACCTGCAATTTTAACTTGGTCTCGAAACAGCTCTTCTAATCGCAGTTTGCGATTTGCAGACAACATTCTAATCGCGCGTTCAATATCACCTGCGAAAATGTTTTCGCCTGCCTGAAGCAGTGCATGGAGTTGACCCAACAAATCAAACGCCAAATCTACACTTGCCTCTTCGCCGGTAAGTACCAAGCCGTCATGCGACCGGCCAATCTTCAGTTCAAGATCTCTCTCGATAATGCGAAGGTTTACGTCCAAGTCACCAGTCAGTCGCTGGGCTACTGCTGGATCGGAGAGCCGCATTTCAACTGATTTGCCTTCAGTCGCGACGACGTTGTTTTTAACTTTCGCTTTTGATTTTGAAGTGCCTGTCACTCAATACCTATCAAATAATGCCTGTGCCCGCCCTTAACCAGCCTGCGAGACAAGTTCAAAAAATTTATCTAAGGTCGCAGTCAATTGCTCAGGGTTCACCCCTCCAGCCTGTGCAAAATCAGGACGTCCACCGCCCTTTCCTCCGCTCAGCTTAACTGCCTCTTTTACTAGATTACCAGCATGTAACGTTTTAACTAAGTCCGGAGTTACACCAGCCACTAAAATTGCGCTCTCGCCAGCTTGCCCACCTAAGGCAACTACGCCGGAGCCAATTTTGAGCCTTAGCCTATCAACCATAGCGCGAAGCGTATCGGTATCGGCACCATCAACACGCTCAACAATTACTTTAATGCCACGATCTGTAGTTCTCATGCTGCTGGCCAGATCGCCAGAAGCAGAAGACGCCAACTTTGTCTTCGCAATTTCAAGCTCACGTTCTAGCTGCTTGGTTCGAGCCATGAGCCGCTCAACCTTCTCAGCCACATCCGCTTCGCCACATTTAAGAAGCTGCCCAATCGAATGCAACATGGCACGATTAGCTTGCACCTCTTGCTGCGCGCCAAAGCCAGCGAAGCATTCTATGCGGCGCACTCCGGCAGAAACTCCGCCCTCACTGGCCACAACTGATAATCCAATATCACCGGTGCGCGACACATGGGTGCCACCGCACAATTCAAGAGAACGGGGGCCCATTTCAACCACACGCACAACTGCGCCGTATTTCTCTCCAAAAAGAGCCATTGCGCCAAGACGTTTGGCCTCATCAATTGGAAGCTCTCGAGTGCTCACTTCATGATTGGCTCTAATTTCTTCGGCAACAAAGCTCTCAATTTCTTTAAGCTGGGCAGCACTCACCGCTTCAAAGTGAGAGAAGTCAAATCGTAGTGAAAATTCATCTACTCGAGAACCAGCCTGTTTTACATGAGTGCCGAGTATGGTACGCAAGGCCGCATGCACCAGATGCGTAGCAGAGTGGTTTGCACGAATTTTTTTCCTGCGCTCTGCATCAATTTGCAATTCAGCCTTTTGACCCACATGCGCTGCGCTCAACGTTCCGGCTTGAACAATACAATCGTGGATAAAATAGCCGTTTTGAACCTTCTGGGTATCAAGCACCTGTAACTGTGCGTCAGCGAAACGAATGGTACCCGTATCTCCGACTTGACCACCAGACTCAGCATAAAAAGGAGTTGCTTCAAATATCAAAGCAGTACGCTCACCCACTTGAATGCATTTTGAATCTGCACCAACAATTTGCTGTAATTTGGCTTCCGCTTGGCTGTGTTGGTAGCCCAAAAACTTTGTTGGAGCTCCTGTCACAGTAACCGATTCAAAAGTAATACCGCGTGAGTCTCGGTCCTCGCGCGAGCGAGAACGCTGACGTTCCATAGCTTTATGAAAGCCATCAGAATCAACTTTGAGCCCGAAAGCTTTTAATGCATCTTCGGTTAGATCGAGCGGGAAGCCATACGTATCGTGCAGCAAAAATGCCGTTTCACCGGGAAACAGCTGCCCTTTTTGCAGTTTAGCTGCTTCACGGTTTAATATGCTCAGTCCTGACTCTAGAGTCTCATGAAATTTACGTTCCTCAGCATCAACAACCTTTACTATCAAGTCAGCGCGCTCTTTTAGCTCGGTATAATGCTGACCAAGCATTTGCACCACACGAGCCGTTGTTTTTGCTAAAAATGGCTCCTTAAATTCAAGCGCTCGACCATGTCGAATGGCTCTTCGAATAATTCGCCGCAAAACATATCCACGTCCGTCACTGGAGGGATGCACTCCATCGGCAATCAAAAATGCCATAGCTCGAGAGTGATCCGCGATAACCCGCATCGCAACATCTCTGGAGTACGCTTTGTCAGTTCTTAAATCTCGGACAGCGAATGAAGCGCCATCATATTTGAAACCGGAAAGTTCTTCACAGCAGGTAATAACACCACGCAGTAAATCAGTATGGTAGGTAGCGTTTACGTGCTGCAATATTGACGTAATTCGCTCTAAGCCCATGCCGGTGTCTACGGCCGGTTTTGGAAGCGGTACAAGAGTGCCGTCTTTTGAACGGTTATACTGCATGAACACGAGATTCCAGAACTCGAGATAGAGCCCATCGCTATTGCGAAACTGAGCTTCGCTTTGCTCCGCAAGATTATCGCCCAAATAATAGTGAATTTCGGTACACGGACCGCAGGGGCCTGTCTCACCCATGGCCCAAAAATTATCCGCTTCTCCCATGCGAATGATGCGACTAGGACTAATATCTGTCAGTTCAGTCCAAAGCTTTCCTGCCTCTTCATCCTTTTCAAAAATAGTTACCCACAAACGCTCTTTAGGCAGTTTGAGCACTTCAGTTGAAAATTCCCAACAAAATTTGATGGCGTCAGCTTTAAAGTAATCACCGAAAGAGAAATTGCCGAGCATTTCAAAAAAAGTGTGATGGCGCGCCGTAACACCCACATTCTCAAAGTCATTATGCTTGCCCGAAACTCTCAAACATTTCTGGCAGGTCGTGGCGCGGACATATGCGCGTTTCTCAGCGCCCAGGAAACAATCTTTAAATTGATTCATGCCGGCATTACTAAAGAGCAACGTCGGATCATTCTCCGGTACAAGCGAAGAGCTAGACACGACCGTGTGTCCATGTGAACGGAAGTATTCAAGAAAGGCTTGACGAACCTGATTACCCTGCATGATGACTGATTATCCTTAAATTTCGATAAGATACCCCAGGAAAGGTACCTTATATCCAATTGGATGTCGACGTGAGCCTCACTGCCTCAACTATAATTTTGGGCAAATGAACCAGGCATTACCTGCCCAAACGATGTTTGATTGAATCGAATTTATCTAATAATTATAGCAAGATAACAGGATAGCTACTCATTCAGTGGTTTAGAATCGGGCACCCATGTAAGTGCCGCAGACACTACTGAATAGAGCTCCTCGAGCTGGAAGGGTTTGGTCAAGGTAGCGGCCACTCCATGATTCTTAAGCGCCCCAAGATCTTCCGACCGTAAAAAGCCGCTCATACCAATAATTGGTAAATCTGGGAAATTTCGTCGGCACTCGAAAATAGCGTCGAGGCCAATCGTCAGCGAATCTCCAGCATTTTGCTGATCCCAACAAATATCACAGAGCATTAAATCAATTCCTCCTAGCTTTATATGTTCGCCAGCTCGAGAAGGAAGGCTCTCTATAATGACCTTATATCCACCCATTTCAAGCATTGTGGCTAAGGTATCTAAGATTAGAGGCGAATCATCAACTATAAGGACTGTTGTCTCCATGGGTAGCAACCTCTTTTATAGACCCCACTAATGTCACGCCCACCTGGCTCAAACCTAACCCCAAGAGGCACTCAGATATTTTCAAGAATGAATTACTGAGTTTACTCGGGTACCAAGATTAGAAATCGGAAGATGTATCGGCCTGACTGAGGGTTCAGCTCTCAGTAGCCTGCTAAAGCTCAAAATTAGGAGAATTTAGAATAGGCAAATAGGAGAAAACACTAGAAGTCATTTTTTTAATTGACTTCTAGCCGCGCCAAGGATGGCGAGGACGAGTCGGAAGCAAAGCGAGGGAAACCCTGGCGCGACGCGAGGTTGGGGTGCGTCGAACCTCGAGCAATCTTGAAGAGCCTTTTAAATTACCATGGAGAACATTTAAAATATGGGCAATAGAATTGAGTAGTGACACCTACCTCAAAGCACATCCTATTTTAGCATTTATTTCGCACGCAAAATCGAAACTGTTTCAACATGATGCGTTTGCGAGAACATGTCTACCACACGTACAGACTCTAGCTCGTAACCCATCTCTGCAAGTTGTTTTAAATCTCGACTCAATGTGGGCACGCTACAACTTACATAGATGATTTTCTGCACGACCTCAGGACTGAAAGCTGAGAGGATTCCACGGGCTCCGCTACGCGGTGGATCAAGCAAAACAGTAGACTCAAGTTTTTGCTTTCGTACAAAACGCTCGCAGCTATCTTGCACAAACGTAACCTGCTCGCTTAATTTATTCTGTTTGGCATACTTTTGCCCTATGCGGACAAGCACCGGATCTGACTCTACCGCAACTACATGCCTACCAGTTTGCGCGATTGGAAAACTAAAATTTCCAGCTCCTGCATAGAGCTCTGTTACTCTCTGTCCACCAAGGCCTTTAAGAACCTCGGCTACAAGCACCGAGTTTCCTTGTTCATTCACCTGAGAAAAATGACCAAGTGCATCATCATCTAAAGCGTCCCCCTCTGGAGGCACAAACCCTAGTTCTTCCACCTTCATGCCAGGAAAAACAGATCGCAACTCATCAACGCCCAAAAACTGTGGCGTCGCACCGTCAACAAGCTTACAGAGCAGACCCACTTCATTTTCGTGCAGCTCTAATACAACGCCGCCTACGGAAGGCGAAATCTGCTTGGTGAACGGTCGTAATTTTTCGAGTGCCTGATTTAAGAGTGGATGAGCTAAAGCACAGCTCTTGATATCGACCACAGCACCTGAACCACGCCGGTAAAAACCAATCTGACCTGCTTCATCTATATGAAGTCCAATACGCCGACGATATCCAAAAGCCGGAAGATCAGCGCCACAAAGCTCAACGCCATGCAGAGCTTTAAGTTTTGAATGTCGCAATATGGTGGTTTCAACCATATCGCGCTTTGCCTCCCGCTGCGTCGCAACGTGCATATGTTGTAAATCGCAGCCCCCACAAGCGCCAACATAAGGGCATTGTGGAGTCACTCTTTGCGGAGATCCTGACAAAACTGAAAGCAGTTTAGCAGTTACAAATGCTTTATCATTCTTTTCGATTTGCACCTGCACTTTCTCACCAGGTACAGTATCTCGAACAAAAGCCTTTTTCCCGATCAGCTCAGCAGGGCCCTCCAAAATGTTGCCAATGCAAGCTCCACCATGAGCCAGTGCCTGGATCTGCACAACAATCGATTCTGGTATGCTCACTATGCTAATCCTCCAACACGAACACGGGCATGAATGGGCGGCAAATTCAGAATATGACGTCGTACAACATCAAGCGCCGTCACCGCCGCATAACTTCTAAACCAGGCGCGATTTAAATGTAAGAAACAGTGAAAGCTTATTGTCTGCACCCCATCATCCAAACCAATGAAAAAAGTGCCAACTGGTTTTGTCTCGGTACCCCCATCTGGACCAGCAATTCCGGTAATTGAAATTGCAAGGTCTGCAGCAAAACGCTTCCTAGCTCCATGAGCCATCGCTTGAGCACATTCAGCGCTGACGGCCCCATGCTTCGCAATTATATCAGAATCGACTCCTAGGAGATTAATTTTTGAAGCATTGCTGTAAGTAACAGCTGCTCCCAAAAAACAGGCGGAAGACCCTGGAGTTTCTGTCATCAATCGACTTACTAAGCCACCCGTACAAGATTCTGCTGCACAAAGCGTCAGTTTTTTTTCAATCAAAAGTTGCTGCACATGGGTTTCAAAACCACCTGCTTCAGTTTCGTTTACAATAAACTCGGGACCAATACGCTGTACGAGCTGATAGGCAAACTGAGCTACTCGACCATCCCGCTGTGCAGAGGTAAGGCGCACAAAAATTTCTGGAAAACTTGCTCGGTAAGAAACATTTACGCCTTGCGGGACACCATCTTGCTCAACAAGCTCTCCAATTTTTGCCTCAGACAGACCAAAAATTCTAAAAACACGACTCTCGACTCCAGTGCTCACTCCCAAGTGCGCTGCTACCATTGGCAGTACAGATGTCTCAAGCATTGGTTCTAGCTCTTTCGGGACTCCGGGCACTGAGCAAATTAAGACACCACGATGTACCAGCGCAAAACCGGGCGCCGTGCCAATAGGGTTTGGCAAAATAGTGGCACCTTCGGGAAACAGAGCTTGGCGCGCATTTGAAGCCTCAAAGGTACGCTTACGCTTGGCATAAAGCTCTTTAAGATTTTGTACCGATTGAGCATCCTCTTTCAACTGCACACCAACAAACCGAGCAATTACATCGCGCGTGATGTCATCAGAGGTCGGGCCAAGCCCACCACTGACAATGAGTACCTTTGAATTTGAGCAAAGGGTGCCAAGATTTTCCAAAATATCGCTCTCAACATCACGGCAACTGATGCTTCGCTTTACCAATAGCCCAAGACGATGCATACGGTGAATAATTAGATGCGTATTCGTATCAAGAATACGACCATCCAATAGTTCAGAGCCGGTACAAAGGATTGAAACTTGAGATGACACTCAATAGACCTCAATAAAATAAGATAACAAACGATAGCGCTAAAACAGACGATAATCCATGCAGGTATGTTAGGATTAATAGAATCTGGATAACTCGGGACCTGTCACCGGAACTTGTCGAACAACTTTACCGTAAACTGTAACGCTTACCTAGTTTATGAATCAGCCAGCTCCCGCGCCCCATCGCTGCGATCGATGCCGTATGTTAAAGAGGTTATGCCTCTGTGCACTCATTCCGCAGATTGAAACAAAGACGCAACTCATTGTCGCCATGCATGTCGCCGAGCGTAATAAACCAAGTAGTTCAGCGCGATTACTCGAGCTTGCCCTTCCCAACTGCAAAGTACGGCTTCAAGGGCGGGAGGACGCGCCGCTTAATCTCGACGGACTTATTACTGAAGATCGCGATACGTACTTACTTTTCCCTGACGGCCCGGTTACACCACTAGATCTGCGTAAGATTGGCCGACCGATTCGACTCATAGTGCCAGATGGCACCTGGAAACAGGCAAAAAAAATTACCCACACAATTACCGAACAATTAGCTATTCCAAGAGTGGGGTTGGGGAATATGCTTACGTCCAACTACAAACTAAGAAAGGCAGATAGGCCGGGTCGAATCAGTACTCTTGAAGCGGTAGCTTCAGTACTTGGAACAATTGAAGGTCAAGAAGTAGCTGATTCGCTACTTAAGCTTTTTGATGAAATGGTGGAAAGAATGCTGAGCACTCGCCGAGGATAATAGCTTCTGAACAATTATCCGCGATGTGCCTCTGACTGCAAAGAAGCTACCCGTACCTGCTCATGCTGCTGCTTCATAAGTTTCACAGTAGCTTGCAAGTATGATGCAGACACGCTTTCACCTTTATGCGGCATCTTTGGCAATTGAGCCGTCATCGGATTCACGTAGCGACCGTTGTCGTAGAGACTAAAATGAAGATGCGGACCTGTAGCAAGTCCGGTCGCTCCTACGGCGCCTATTACCTGACCACGGCTCACCTTACTGCCAACTTTTAGACCTTTGGCAAAACGAGAAAGATGTAAATAAGCAGTCGAGTAGCGATCACCGTGCTGTATCTTGACCGTATTTCCACCGCCACCGAAAAATCCGACTTGAGTTACTACGCCATCTGCCACGCTACGTACTGGCGTTCCAACTGGTGCCGCAAAGTCCACGCCATTATGCGGGCGACTACGTTGAAGGACAGGGTGAAAGCGCGCAGTCGAAAACATTGAAGAGATACGAGTGAACTGCACTGGGTAACGTAGAAAGAAATTACCGAGCGGTTCGCCAGACTCATCAAAATAAGTGACACTGCCGTTACGAGATTGATGCCGTACCGCGACCATCAACTTGCCGTCAATTTTAAGGGAAGCTGCCTGTACGTTTCCTAAAGCTACCAGTTCACCCTCTGGGGAACGACGCTCTTGATAAATAACTGAAAAACTATCTCCCTGACGTAAATCTCTACGAAACTCGACGCGACCACCGAAAAGATCCACCAACTGATCGACCACTTCGTAGGGCACATTTTGGGAATCTGCAGCGGCAGCAAACGAACTACGAATGGTACCAGAAGCTACTCGCTCTTTCTCTTCAAACGCCGCTCCCTCAAAATAAGCGCGATAGTGCTTACCTTCGCTTACCACAATCAACACGCGACCATCTTTTAGTCTGCGTTTCATTTGGCTAATTTCCCCAACCTCTGAAAGGGTCAACTCAATTTTCTCGCCTCCGCGTAAGCCGGGAATATTTTCATCCAATTCCTTTAAAGCTCGCGAAGCAGCTAATGCAGCAGCTACGGTTCCACCATTTGATTTCCAAATTTTAGTGAGGGTGTCCCCAGCAGCAACTACATGAACGACAACCTTTCCTGATTGAATAGGGGCTTGAGGGGCAACTTCTATTGCTTGCTCAGGAACAGGGGGCGCACTTTCTTCCACACGAGGCTCAGAAACTTCTGCTCTTTGCATCTCTGGCAAAACTTCAGCAATTTGGACTTGCTCCTGGACAGCAGGGGCGATGACCTCAGGCTGCACTGAATTTATCTCCACGGAACTCTGTGAGGATAATGAGGTAGCATCCGTAGTCGCAGTTACTTGTGAAACGGAAGTTAGTTGCGTTTTGAACGGCGACAATCCAAAAAGTAGGCCGACCACTGCAGCCAATCCAGCTTGGAGCACAAGCGTGCCAATTAAAAACGCAGAAACACGGTTATCAGAAACAGTCCGGGGTAAATGCATATGGATATAACTAAACAGTTTTCAGGCACTTAACAAGCTAACAAAACGTTCTATCAACGCGTGAATCAGCGCAGTTCTCTAACTTAAAGAACGTCTAAACGATAAAGATTCTGGATACCAATTTGGCCTTTGAAGTAAAATATAAACTAGCGTTCTAAGACGGAGGCTATCATCGATGAAATTCTTAAGGATAACTGCTTTCACTGGCGCATTCGGCCAACAAACAGCGTGTTATTAGGCTTGGAGATTAAAATCAATATAACACAGCACAACTCAACATATTAAATTAACTACACTTTTGCGGTTATATCCACTGCCGTGTATATTGGAATGTGTTCTGCCGCGACTTTCGAGTCGCTGTGCAAAAAATGGCTAGGGAAGCTATCCAAGCAAATTATGAGTGTCGTAATCGGACTGGACGTAGGTGACAAAAGAGTGGGAGTTGCGATTTCTGACAGCTCCCAGCTACTCGCGTCTCCTCATTCCATTCTCGACCGCGCACAAAACCGAGCAGAGAAAGCAATTCTAGAGCTTATCGAAACTCACCATTGTCAGGAGTTGGTGGTGGGATTGCCGCTTGGAGCAGACAACTCAGAAAATGAGCAATGCCAAAAAGTAAAAAACTTCTGTCGTCGATTACAAAAGCGAGTAAGTATAGAGCTTTACTACATTGACGAGTTCGGCTCGAGCATGGAAGCTGAAGAAAGGTTGCGTGACAACCGTAGGCCTCGACGTCACAACGGGAAAAAAGAGGAGATAGATGCGGCTGCCGCCGCCATAATACTTCAAGCTTTTCTCGATGAAAGACGAGCTAAGAACGTGTAAATTTTAATTATACTTTATATGAATGCAGCAGCCCGCCTCGTGCTGATTATCGTAATTCCAGCCCTAGTCGCTTTTGCGACCTACCTTATTATGCGGGACGCTTTTTTGGCACCAGCCAACAAGGCGAGTGCTGAAACAGTTTTGATTGAAGTGGAGCCGGGTAAAACGTTTCATCAGGTGGCTAAACTTCTTGAAGCCAAAGGGGTAGTGCGGCACTGGTGGAGCCTCGAGTTATTAGCTCGTATGCGTAAAAGTGATCGCAGCATAAACGCGGGAGAATACGAACTGACAGCAGCGATGGAACCTCGAGCAATTCTAAAAAAATTAGCATCAGGAGAGGTCTATCGCCGCAAAATTACACTTCAGGAAGGGATTTCCGCCTGGGAAGTTGGAAAACTAGTTGAAGCTGCAGGGCTGATGAGCTTGCAAGAGTTTGATTCCGCGCTCGCCGATCCAAAGTTGTTGGCAGCGGCAGGAATTGCAGCTCCGAGTTTTGAAGGTTATTTATTTCCCGAAACATACTTTTTCTCACGCCCAATTACGGCCAAGGAAATAATTTGGCGCATGCTAGAGGAAGGTGAAAAACGTTGGCCACTTGAATTCTCAGCGCGAGCAGACGAACTTCAATTAAGTCGTCATGAGATTATTACGCTGGCATCCATCATCGAAAAAGAATCTGGCAACGTAGAGGAACAGCCCCTTATTTCATCTGTCTTTCACAACCGCCTGAGTCAGGGAATGAAACTTCAATCAGACCCGACGGTAATTTACGGAATTCCAAACTTTAATGGCAATTTAACTCGCGAAGATTTACAAACTCCCTCGCCATACAACACCTATATGAACTTTGGTCTCCCTCCTGGACCAATTGCCAGTCCGGGTGAGACTGCGATTCGAGCCGCCCTGTTCCCGCAGGAGTCTTCTTACCTATTTTTTGTAGCTGATGGCACCGGTAAACATGTCTTCTCAACAACACTTCAAGAACATAACGAAGCGGTAAATTTGTACCAACGTAGCCGCCGAGCCCAAAATAGAGCACCAACACCTCCGATAGATGCTGAGGGGGTATCTCCATAGAGCATGTGGGCATCTCCAAAGCAATTCGCCAAGCACAATTTTTAATCTTCCGGGACCGACTCCGAAGGTTTTTGGTGCCGTGCTTAATTCTTGGCACAGGAAGTTATCTGGCTTATCGACTTTGCGAATTCTTACATTTTGCTGTAGGACCATTTGTTGTAATTCCATTTTTTTTAGTCGGCGTATATCTTTGTTGGCGTAAAAACCCACCATATTTTCCGCGCACGACTGAAACTGCTCACGCACTGGACCAAAAACTAGGGACCAAAGAACGCCTCACAACTCTGATTGATCTTGATACAAGCGAAAGAATAAACGCCAAAGCTCAGGTTGAGTTTCTTGCCCAAGAGCTTGAACCAATTCTCAATCAAACCAATCTGAATTCCCATTTTACCCCTAGGCTATCAAAACGCGAAGCTTGGGTGTTAGGAGTCTCTGCACTCTTATTTTTTTCCGCAATTTTTGTTCCTCGCGCTGCATCAAATCCGAGCAAGGCAAACATTGAGTCAGCAGCGCTTTTAAGAAAATTGGTGGCGGATGAAGCGTCGCAATTACCGGACGCTGTAGAAGAAAAATTAGAAGCCCTCTCAAAGTCACTTGAAACCACGGCTATAGACTCTAGCGAAATCGAAGCAGCGCTGGCCGAAGCTCAGGCAGAAATTGAAACTGCCCAACAAGAGCTTGCGCAGCAAACACAAGAGACTGAATCCCAAGAAATAGATCTGGAAGAAGAAATTCCTCAGGCAGAGGCGACCTCCCCGGCTGCTCCAACGCCTACGCCAACACCACAAGCCAATAATGAAACTGAGCAACAAGAGAAGCAGGAGGAAAAGGCTCAACAAAAGAAGGAGCAAGAGCAAAAAGATCAGGAACAGAAGAAAGAAGGCGAGCAGGGTCAGTCGGATTCAGGCGCCAAAGAGCAGGAGTCTCAAGAGAAAGATCAAAAGCAAAAAGAAGGCGACGGGGAAGGAGATTCAAATTCTCCAGGCAAAAAAGAAGGACAACAAGGCGCTTCACAGGACTCCCAAGGACAAAAGGGACAACAAGAAAAACAATCCCAATCTTCTTCTGGACAAGGTCAACAGGACTCCCAGTCAACAGACCAAGGGGGCGGGCAAGGGAATTCTCCACAAAGCGAGAACCAATCTTCGGAAGGCCAACCGTCCACAGAAGAACAGCCTAAAACCCAAGAGTCAGCACAGTCAGAAAATTCAAAGCCGGAGAACCCAAGCCTTCAAAAAGCAGCTAATGCTCTAAAAGACATACAAAAGTCTCAAAAAGAACAAAAACAGAACGGCCAAAATTCTGGAGGAAACGCCCAGCAACAGTCCAAAGATTCCCCTGCACAGCAGAAACCCGAACAGCCACAAGCTGGAAACAAAGGGAAAGAAGACCAAAAGGAATCGGCTAAGCCACCAGAACAAACGTCACAGTCGGGATCAGGAAAAAAATCGGGGCCAAAATCAGAAGAACAAAAAGAAAAAAGCGAAGAGAAAACTGAACCACAAGAAAATTCTGCGCCTCAAAGTTCCCTCGGATCGCAGGGTGAGGAGTCGAAACGATTTGATGAAAGTGGAGAATCCGGCAACGATCCTTTTGGCTCAAATAAAACATTCAATGAGGCACAAGCCAAGGGTGACCCAGAAAAAGTGGACAGTCGTTTTATAGAAAAAGATGGAAAACGAGCGGAAAATAAAAAGCCCGCCAAAGTTAAAACGAGTTTAGATGACGTTAAACTTGCGAAGCCGGAGGTCTTGAGCGACAAAGGAGAACAACCGGTGCCGCTAGAGTATAAAGATTTATTACGTTAATTCGAGAAATACAGAGCACAAGGAGATTTTGATGAACGAGTTTAAAAATGCTGCCGAGATTGAAGAGCATATCGCGGCTTTCGCCGACACTTTTTCTCGCGTTGAAGGAGAAATTGGCCGAGTAATAGTCGGTATGAATGAAGTAGTGCGCTGCACGCTTTCAGCAATATTTGCGGGCGGGCATGTACTCCTCGAAGGAGTGCCCGGCCTAGGTAAGACGCTCCTCGTTAAATCTATTTCGCGTGCGCTTGGGCTTTCATTTCGTCGAATTCAATTTACTCCAGACCTCATGCCCTCCGACGTAACCGGCACCCAGGTGCTCACAGAAGACTCGAGCGGCAAAAGAACATTTGTGTTCAAAGAGGGACCAGTATTCGCCAATATTGTACTTGCGGACGAAATAAACCGTGCCACTCCAAAAACACAGGCGTCGCTGCTTGAGGCTATGGAAGAACGACAAGTGTCTGTTCTCGGGGAAACACATAAACTACCACAGCCATTTTTTGTGCTGGCCACACAGAACCCGGTAGAACTTGAAGGTACCTACCCACTTCCTGAAGCACAACTCGATAGATTTATGGCTAAGGTCATGGTGCCCGCTCCTTCATCTGCAGAACTAAAAGAGATTCTGCGCAGGACAACGGGAGTAACTATTCCAGAGGCACAAACTGTTTTCACCCAAGCAGAAATGCTCAGAAGAATAGAGGGAATGAAAAAACTCGTACGGCAAGTGGCTGTTGCGGATCCCATGCAAGAAGTACTTGTGCGTATGCTTTCGGCCCTCACCCCCGGATCTGAATTTGCTACTGAAAATACCGAACGATATGTTCGCTTCGGCCCTGGGCCGCGTGGAGCTCAAGCAGTTATGTTGCTTGCAAAGGTTTCTGCTTTGCTCGACTCGCGCATTAACTTAGCCTTTGAAGATTTACGTTCAGCAATTTTGCCAGCCCTGCGGCACAGGCTGATCCTAAATTTTCAGGCCGAAGCTGACGGAGTGAGCTCTGACGACATAATCGATCAAGTTCGCAGCGCGAAATAACATTTGGAGAGTTTTGTGCTTTCACCGCAACTAACTCCGCAATTGCTCAAAAATTTGGAACTTTTTAAGATCCATAGTCGGCGAGCATTTTTGGGAACACGGCAAGGCGGGCACATTTCCCTTAAACGAGGTCACGGATTAGAATTTTCTGATTATCGACGCTACGAGCTTGGTGACAACCCTCGACATATCGACTGGGGAGTTTATGCCCGAAGCGACAAGCTTATCGTTAAGACATTTCAAGAAGAGCAAGACTTATCGGTACTCATTCTCATAGATCCGAGCAATTCGATGCATACTGGACCAAGTAGCGCGAAGTGGGACAGAGCGGGAGCTCTCGCTCTAGCCTTGTCATATGTTGCACTCATGGAGCAGGATCGGGTGAGCTTACATATACCAGGTGTACTCGAAACACCCTTCCTAACCGGAGCACGTGCCATTCACACTTTAGCGTCTGCACTAAAAAATGCACATCCAAAACAACCTGCAGACCTTTCCCGGAGTGTCCAACAGTCCATAAGTAAAATTCGTTTTCCAGGTTTAGCTATTTTTATCTCCGATTTTTTAATGCCCCTCGAAAACACTCGCGGTTTTACCGATTTGCCGCGAGCAAAAAATCTGGATATCTGCGCTATCCAGCTCCTTGGCGAAGCAGATACCAAGCCCTTTAATACAAGCAGCGATGCACTCGCAGAAGATAGCGAAACTGGCGAGCGAGTTGCATTTGCATGGGATGCCCAATCTCAAACACGCTACGAATATTTGCTTCAGAAACATAATGCTGAAGTGCGCCAAGCTTTTCTTTCTCGTGGCGTGAGCCATGCACTCCATTACGTTGAAGGAAGCTTAGAACAGTTCTTGCTACACACCTTACCCGCTGCGGGGTTATTGCGATGACTTTAGGATGGGGATTTTTATACCCTGTAGCGCTCATTTCAATTCCGATTGGATTAGCGGCGCTCGTCTATGTGTATCGGCAGCGCGCGCAGGGTAAAGCAGTAATAGTCCCCACACTTCTCATCCTTAAACAACTATCCCAACCAAGTCGCGCTCGCAAACGGTTTGTCCCGCCCCCGCGTTTCTACTTTGAGCTTCTGTGCTTGCTGCTGCTTGGTTGCGCTTTAGCTGGATTCTATGAAAAAAAGCCGGCCAGCCACATCGCTGTCCTCATTGACAACTCTCTCAGCATGGGAAAAATTATTGGCGATGAAGGCGCAAGCACTGACCTGGCTAAGGCCATAGAAGCTGCAGAAAATGAATTAAAAGCTTTATCTGCATCCTCTAAAATTGAAATTTTTACGACGTCTCCCGCCTTACTATCGCTAACCAATGGCTTTGTCGGACCAAACGAGGCTTTAGTGGCGCTCACTAAAGTTTCCCTAGCTTTTGCAGCTGACAAAATTGACTCTGCCTTATCCCGTCTTTCAGCACAGTCTCAGTACGATAAGATATTGATATTCACCGACAAACAGTCAGCGCAAGCCGAATTAACAGAACAAATTCGTCTAGTTCCTTTTAACAAGGTGCGTTCTGCCGAGGAACTTTCAAATCTTGCTTTTACTTCTATTCAATACGACGACAGTATCCAACCACCACTCATAAAATTAAGTGTAGCTGCATTTAGCAACGGCAAATCAATTGCTCGGGTAATCCTCAAAGCATTAAACCCGGAGAATCAATTATTGGAAAAAATTGCCGAAGAAGAGATTGCACTCCCTGCCTTAGGAAACCGAGAAATCAGCATTCCAGTTTCCAGTTCTGCAGATGCTTTTGAAGCAGAACTTATTCTGCTCAAAAGTGGAAACTCTGCGGCTGCAAACGCACTGCCGCAGGACGATCGCGCCTGGATAGCTCGGGGACCAATTGAACGGAAAGTCCTGTTTGTTGGGCCAATAGCTCCGGAACAACTCGGGCTCAGGCAACTAAAACTTGCCCATTTTATTCATCAACTTCCTGAAGAGTTTGAGAAAGCTCCTCCTCTCACAGAAGATTTTGCAGCAACTATCTTTCATCGTTTTACTCCCTCAAGCTTTCCGCGTTTAGCTTCAATCCAGATCGATCCGCCGGCTCCTTCGACAAACTCCGAAGGTAAAATTTTGAGTAGTTGGGACGCCACCCACCCCGTATTGCGTTATCTTGCACTAAACACCCTTCAGCTCCCTCAATATCAAGTTCTTACGCCTCCATCCTGGAGTAAGACAATTTTGAACGTTGAATCTGGTCCCATCGCTTATGCAGGCGAAAATTCTGGGATGAAACAGGCTGTATTTGGATTTGAACTCCTGCCTTTTGAGGGCAAAAAGTCTCCAGTGGTAAGTATTTTACTACTCAACGCACTAAAATATGTACTTGGAGAAAATAGTGCCAGCGGATACCTCAGCCTCCAAGATTATAAATCTGGAAGTTATGCAATGCGTCGCCTTGGGGACAAAAAGAGCGTAAACACAGAAGCGCTCATTCCTGAGCCAGGTCTCTACGCCCTAAAGGGCGGCATCCAAGCGCTCAATTATATTGATCCAGAAGAATCAAATTTTCTTGAGAATAAAGTTCTCGCTAAACCAGCACTCGTTGCAAATAGCAGAGCAGACCTTCAATCCACCAACCGTAGTGACCTACTTGCGTTGCTTGTTGTATTTTTACTTATTGCAGACCTCATCTTTATTGCCTGGCGAAAAAATAAAAATGCCGAGCAAGGAGCCAATTAATGGGCTTTGAACCTTTTATTTTTGGCAGTCTACACTCTAAGGCGCTAGTCGTCGCGGTTTTTGCTTTATTATCATTCTACGCATCTGCACTACTCAAACGAAATAAAAACTCCAGACAGTCTCCCAAAATCTCGTTGCAGATCCTTCGGCTGCTCACTATCCTTTTACTCCTTCTAGCGGCACTACGGCCCTACTATACCAAAGAGGAGAAAACTGGAAGCGGTCTTGCGCTTATTGACATCTCTGAGAGCGTCGAGACACCTGTTGGCGAGCGTCTTATGAAGATTCTTAACGATTACAGAGAACTGGGCTTAGAACTGAATGTCATCCCATTCGCCCTACACCCAGGCCAACTTCAAAAATATGAAACCAGCGCCTCCTTTTCAAAATTACAAAGAGACAGCGCTCGACTTCAAATTGGTGGCAGCAATATCGAAGCAGGGCTTCTCGAAGCACTCCAGTCAGCTCCACAAAATATATTTCTCCTAAGCGATGGCAATGAAACAAGTGGCAACGCACTTCTGGCAAGTGCACAGCTTAAACAAGCAGGCTTCCGCATTTTTCCAATCATCCCCCAGGAAGCCGCGCTCACAAAAGCATCACAGCAACTTCAGCTTACCCAATTAAATGCACCTTTAATTGTCGCCGCCCAAAAAAGTGCCGACATTCGAGCAACTATTAAAAATAGTACGAGCTCAGTACAAGCTGGAACTATCGAGCTGATGCATGCCCAAAAATCAATTAAAAAGGAACGAATTACCATCGAGGCAGGAAAAGAATATGTCTTAAGCGCAGCGAGTGACCCGCTGCAAGAGGGCATACAGGAGATAACCGCAACATTTATCCCGGAGAACCAGCAATATGGCTCAAGTAGTCAAACTATATTTTTGGCCAGTCAAGCAAGAGAGAAGGTATTATTATTAAGTGGCACTGCGGAGGACAGTCCGAAACTTGAAGAGGTGCTTACGCAACAGTCCTATCAACTCAAGTCACTCAAAGGTAATTTAAAATTAGTCGAACTCCCAAAACTAGAAGAATTCTCCACTGTAATTCTCAATAATATTCCGGCAGAACAAATTCCAAGCTCCTATCTGGCAGACATTGAAAGATTCACCAACTCAGGAGGCGGCCTCATCATGGTGGGTGGTAACAAAAGCTTTGGTCTAGGTGGCTATATTGGCACCGCGATCGAGAAAGCAATACCAGTTCACATGTTACCCCCAGAAACGATAAAAAAGCGGGTCAATGTGGCCGTCAGCTTAGTGCTCGACAAATCACGAAGCATGGCGGATGCCAGTAAATTAGATTTCGCAAAGGAAGCAGCCCGCGAAGCAGTACGGGCCCTTAAAGATGATGATTTTGCCTCAGTAATTGGATTTGATGCTTCACCATTTGTAGTTGTTGAAATGTCCAATGTAGGCACCAATAGAGATAAAATTTTAGACCGCGTCGGACGCTTATTTCCGGCAGGAAGAACAAATTTGCTGCCAGCAATTGACGAGGCTCGCCGTGGACTCCTCAGAGCAAATGCTGGGCGTAAGCACATGATTATCCTTACCGATGGCAAAATTCCTGATGAAGGGCCATTTTATATCGAACTCGTAAAACAAATGCGGATTATGGGTATAACCGTATCCACCGTGCTACTTGGTGGAGACGCAGATCCAGGCATGCTGCGCACCATGGCTGATCAAGGGGGAGGGGCTTTTTACCAAACGGTAGATCCTCGTTCTCTTCCTCGCATCTTCCTTACGGATTTAAAAGTGAGTACCGGAGAGCAGACACTCAAAGAGAGTTCAGAGTTCCTCGTGCGTCAAGGCACCGGAGAACTGGTAAGCACAGAGATTCGCTCCTTTCCACCACTACGTGGGTACGTTCAAACCAAACCTCGAGACAATTCAAACCTGGAGCTTGTTGCGTTTGGCATGAATAAAGCCGAACCATTGCTCGCAAGTTGGGGGTATGGCAAGGGGAAAGCTCTGGCTTTCACTTCAGATGCTAATGGACGCTGGGCTAACCAGTGGGTAGCTTGGCCACGATTTGGTACGTTCTGGACCAATTTAATTGATTGGGTGCATCGAAGTAATGAGGTAGATTCTGCTACCCGCTTTGACGTAAGAACCGCAGTTGAGCGAGACACGCTTGCAGTTGATATAAGTATTTATAGTCAAAAAACACCCAGCAAAATAAAGGCTGAGCTTACCCTTCCCAACGGGCAAAAGCGTGAACTAGAACTTTCGGCATTAAGTGCTGGGCATTACCAATCGAAGGTGCCTGGAGCATTGGCTGGGCGCTATGATTTACTGCTGTCAATCGACAACGCCGCCCTTGCACCAGTAGCATTTAATGTCTCAGGCTCACTTTTTGGTGAACAAAGGGGGCAAGGGTTTAATACTCCACTGCTCTATGCCCTAGCCAATCAATCTGGCGGTAAAGTAAATCCCACACGAGAAGAAGTTCAAGCTCAAAGTTATGTCAAAATACAAAAGGTCAGCCTCGCACCGATTTTTATTGCATTTGCACTGTTAAGCTTTTTTGCCGAGATCGTACTAAGAGAATTTGGCGTTCGATTTCCGGCCGTCAAATACCGAATGAACTCTTCGAAAAATGCTTAAACAATTGCAATAATACAAGGCAAATAAACGAGCTCAACTTCCAGCAATTCAAAACGTTCTGCAAATTTTAATGGCGAACTACTCCTCCACTGCCAATAACCCTGGCGCAACATCAATCACGGACTGAGCTTTAAGCCGCGCATTGAGTGAAGCGGTAAGCAATTGAGCTAGTTCTTGCGACTCATTTTTCTGTGCCTCGCTAACTTTTTGTTGCACAAGTTGTTCGGATGGCGCAGTGACGCCAACAACTTCAAGAACATACATCTTTCCGGCAGATTCAAATGTATCGGCAAGACGAGCTGGGCCGGATTGCTTGAATACGGCTTTCTGAATAGCTTCGGATTGGAATGGGCTGGTGTTTCCTGCGCTAGCTTTCTTTAAATCCTTCACTGTTTTTACTTCGCGTTTTTGTGCTTTCGCGAGCGAAACAATTCCCTTTGAACCGTCAGCGCTCAGAGCCTTGGCAAATTCATTTGCGGATGTTTTTGCAAGCTGCTGAGCTTGTTCTTTGCGATAAGCTTCTTTTACTTTCTCCTTAATTTGACCGAGCGATGGCACCTCAGTTGGACGGAATTCTAATATTGATACCAATACAGATTTTTCACCAATATCGATCAACTGTTTTTGTTCTTCAGGGTTATCAATTACAGCTGCGGAAAGGCCTTTTAATCCGGCTTCCGGATCGGCTTCTTGGCTAAGCAATCCTTTAGTTGAAGCTGCAACCAAAGAGTGCTGCTTTGCAAAATCGGAAAGCGAAAGGTCTGACTTTTTCCATTGCTCAAAGAGCTCATGAGCCTTCTCCGCAGTATATGCAGGAGCTTCTTGTTTTTTTAGCAAAGTCTCAATCTCCGCACGCACCTCTGCCAATTCCTTCGCCGCAGGCTCACGATAGGCATCGACGTAGACGATATGAAACCCGTAGTCTGTCTCCACCATCGGAGCCAGTCCGGCGACCTTCTGCTTAAATACAACGGCATCAAAAGCCTTATCCATCTTTCCTCGGTTTAACCAACCTAAGTCACCACCAAGTGCTTTGGTGGTAATATCGTCCGAGTACTGCAGAACTAGGCTTTCAAATGGCTCGCCGGCGGCAGCTTTTGCTTGCACTTGCTGGGCTTTTTCTTTGACGCTAGCCATCTCTTGTGGCGATGCTGACTTGGCGTAATTAAGCTGTACATGGCGAACCTTGAGGGCCTCGGGACGCATGAAATCAGATTGATTATCGGTATAGTACAACTCAACATCTTCGGGGCTAACTTTTACAAGGTCCAAAAATTTGTTTGGATCGAGAGCAACATACTCAAACCGAGCCCGCTCTGACTGTTCAAAGCGAGTAGTATTTGAATCGAGGTACTTTTGAAGCTCCTCTTCTGAAGGCTCTTTTACCTGCGTAAGCACTTGAGCTGGATCAAACTCAACATACTCAACGTGAAAACTAGTCTCATCTCGGCGCAAGGCAGCACGAGCTTCTGTTTGAGATGCGATAGAGGCGCTTCGAAGAATAGCTGTGAATGCCTGCCTAAGCGCATCGAGTCGCACGCGCTCCTCGAAAGCTTGAGAGGTCATTCCAATTCGTCGAAGAAAATTTGCATAAGCCGCAGCATCAAATTTGCCGCCAAATATCTGAGTTGTAATTACCGACGAGACCTCTTGGGGTCCTACCGCTAGCCCTAAGCGCGTGGCTTCACGCTCGATGAGGTAGTCAGATATAACCTTATCAATTGTCTGCTGGCCCATATTTAAATTGAGCTGTTTGGCGAGTTCACCAAAATTTTTGCCAAATACCATTCGATACCGTTCTTCTAGGTCTCGGCGCTCACGATAGAAGGCATCATGCGAGACTGAATGCTCATCAATCTTCACCGCGTAGGAATCTCGATTGCCACGCATCATGTCAACGCCAAAGCCCGACATGGCAAGCGAAACCATACCAATTAGTATGACTCCAAATACTGAACGACGGTACTTGTGCATGAATCTCAACATGAAGGCACCTTTTTGAAATATCCCATCAGCAATTGCTCAACCGCCTCTTGCGGACGCTCAATTTGCTTCCAGGGAATTTGTTGTTTCAAATCTTCTAAAACATGAAAACATTCGACCAGCATGGACGGTGTGGTAATTATGGCCACGAGCGACTTCTTAATGCTCAGGGTCCTCACAATTCCAATTCCTTCGTATTGCTCGAAGTAGGCCTGAAGCTTCACCACATCTTCGCCCGGCACGGTGAGATAAATAGCCCGAGTAAGGTCATCTAATGTGTCAACAAGCGCATTCACTAGGAACCTCTGCGCTTAGCCAATGCCTGCGCAATTGCCTCATTTACCTTCTTTGGGTTTGCGCTCCCACCCGTTGCCTTCATCACTTGACCAACAAAAAACGCCTGCAAGCGATCATTTCCTGCAACAAAATCTGCTGTTTGAGAGGCATTCTTTGCAAATACATCCTCAAGCACCCGCGCAATTTCCTCAACTGAGGTTATCTGGCGTAATCCTTTGGCTTCGACAATTTCAGCAGGGGGTTTACCGGTAGCAAACATCTCTTCAAAAACCGACTTGGCCATTTTACCACTAATTGTCTCGGCATCTATCAGCTTAATAAGCTCACCCAAACTTTGGGCTGAAACTGGGGAGCTTTTAATTTCAACCCCTGCTTTATTTAAGGCACCAAACAATTCTGAAGTGACCCATGAACAGGCTAATTTCGCGTTCTGACAAACTGCAAACACTGCTTCAAAATAGTCGATATGCTGACGCTCATTGGTCAACACCTGGGCATCGTACTGAGTTAATCCATACCCCTCGACAAGCTCTTTAATGCGCTGTTCCGGCAAGGTCGGCATACGCTCAGAAACGGAGCGAATCCAAGCTTCCTCAATCACCAGAGGAGGAAGATCTGGATCGGGAAAATAGCGATAGTCAGCGGCTTCCTCTTTAGATCGTAGTGGGCGAGTTGCCCCAGTGACACTGTCAAAAAGTAATGTCTCCTGTACTACTTTGCCGCCACTACGCAGCAATGCCGTTTGACGCGCAATTTCATACTCAAGGGCGCGCTCAACAAATTTAAATGAGTTTAAATTCTTAACTTCAGTACGAGTTCCAAATTTCACTTGGCCAACTGGACGCAATGAGATGTTGGCATCACAACGCAAACTGCCTTCTTCCATATTGCCGTCACTAATCCCGAGGAAGCGAACAATTTGGCGTAAGGTACGCAAATAGGCAGCAGCCTCACCCGGCGAACGAATATCTGGTTCAGATACAATTTCTAGCAGCGCCACTCCGGCTCGATTCAAATCGACGAGTGACGAATGAGTTCTTGAGTCATGGATATTCTTACCGGCATCCTCTTCCATGTGCACACGCTTAATGCCCACGGTACGCATTCCATGTTCAAGCGGAATGTTCATATGCCCGCGTTCGCAAATGGGCTCTTCAAATTGTGAAATTTGATAGCCCTTTGGCAAATCAGGGTAGAAATAATGTTTACGTGCGAAGCGATTATCTCGTCGAATTTCGCAATTTAATGCTAACCCCACCATCATCGCATATTCGACAACTGTCTTATTTAACACGGGCAAACATCCTGGAAGTCCCAGAGTCACCGGATCAATATGCTCGTTGGGTTCGGCTCCGAACTCGGTTGAAGACCCAGAGAAAATTTTTGATTTGGTAGAGAGCTGTACGTGCGTCTCAAGTCCAATTACTGTTTCAAATTCCATAATCTTGCTTCACTCTCTCAGATGCCATTTGGAAGACGTTTGTGCCAGTCGGTGGCACTTTCATAAGCAAAAGCGGCTTTAAAGAGGGTTTCTTCATCCCACGGCTTGCCAATTAATTGCAGCCCAATCGGCAGTCCCTGAGCGTCAAAACCACAGGGCAAACTCATACCAGGCAAGCCTGCTAGGTTGACTGGTATCGTAAATACATCATTCAGATACATGGCCAATGGATCGGTTACTTTCTCTGCAATTTTAAAGGCTGTCGTAGGCGCCGTAGGGCACACAATCACGTCGCATGAGTCTCTGAACGCATTCTGAAAGTCTTGCGCAATAAGCGTTCGCACTTTTTGAGCGCGAAGGTAAAAGGCATCATAGTACCCGGACGAAAGCACGTAGGTGCCAATCATGATACGTCGCTTCACTTCAGTACCAAAACCTTCCGAACGCGAGCGAGCATACAAATCTTCGAGCCCAGTTGGTTTTTCTGCGCGATACCCGAAACGAACACCGTCATACCGTGCGAGATTTGAAGAAGCTTCTGCGGGGGCAAGGATATAGTAGACGGCCACTGCAAGTTCTGTATGCGGGAGACTAATGTCCACAACTTCAGCGCCTTGCTCTACAAGTTTTGCAATGGCGGAACGCACACTGCTTTCAACTGTTGCATCCAAACCTTTTATAAAATATTCGCGAGGAACCCCAAGACGGAGGCCTTTAATGCTCTTTCCGAGACCTTCAACAAAATTAGGAAGATTGCGAGGCACAGAAGTTGAATCGTGCGGGTCATGTCCACAGAGTACTTGAGTTATCTCAGCACAATCGCGCACGCTTCGGGCCATGGGGCCAACTTGATCTAGAGAGGAAGCATAGGCGATTACGCCGTAACGACTTACTCGGCCATAGGTCGGCTTAATGCCCACAATATTACAAAAAGATGCTGGCTGACGAATGGAACCTCCAGTATCGGTACCCAATGCATATGGGGCTAAACATGCAGCAACTGCGGCAGCCGAGCCACCGCTCGAACCACCGGGCACTCTTGAATGATCCCATGGATTTTTGACAGGTCCGTTTGCTGAGGTTTCATTTGATGAACCCATAGCAAACTCATCTTGATTTGTTTTACCCAACACAAGAGAGCCGGCGCTCTCCAGTTTTTGAACCACAGTGGCAGAGTAGGGAGGCACAAAGCCATTCAAAATTTTGCTACAAGCAGTGGTCTCTAGGCCCTTGGTGAGGATCATTTCCTTAATAGCCCCAGGAATACCCAAAAGCGAACGTCTCTCTCCTGCTGCCAAAGCCGCATCTGCTTGCTTTGCCAAAGAGAGCGCTCTCTGATCGTCCACAGCAACAAAGGCATTTAAATCTGAATGTTTTTTAATTCGTGCAAGATACGCTTGAGTAAGCTCAACCGAAGAGAATTTCTTCTCAACCAAGCCAGTTCTTAATTCTGAAATAGAAAGTGTCGTGCAATCGCCCATACATTCCTTACCAGGCCCAAAAGCCTAGGTTTCTCCACTCTTTAGTTTTCGCCGCTTTGATCAATTACGATAGGAACTCTAATAAACCTGCCCGAATGATCTGGGGCCATATCAACTACACATTGGCTTGGAAGTGAAGGCTCTTGCACATCGTCTCGGAACACATTGGTAGAGCCATGTACATGAGACATCGGCTCGACTTTGGATACATCCACCTGCTCAAGGCGCGCGACATACCCCAAAATGGAGTTGAGATCTTGAAGTAGCTTGGAAGCCTCAGCATCATTCACTAAGAGTCGAGAGAGGCGGGCGAGCTTAAAAACATCTTCTTTTGTAATCATTTTAAAACACAAGCTCAAAAAACAAATTACCCTAAGGCCCCAGTAGAAAATTGAGGTTGGACGCTTAGTTATAGCCCCGAGGCTACTAAAAGAAAAGCGCGCTTTCCGCGAAGTAACGTCACTTTAGACCTTGCCACCACGCAGCATATGCAGCAGCCTCGAAAAACCACGAAATCGGATTGTGTTCGGTGGAACTCATGTCATATCAGGACAATCTTATAAGGTAAGGGGAGAGGTCCCAGGGGTTCCAAAGCCTGCAACTTACACTACATTTTTTAGCCAAGGGTCATTCGTGTCAAAACTACGTTCTAAAGAAAAAACTGTAAAATCTAAAGTAAGTTATGACTACGACCTAATAGTACTGGGGTGTGGCCCGGCCGGACAAAGGGCAGCCATTCAAGCTGCCAAAGTGCGCAAAAAGGTGGCCATAGTAGATCAGCGCGAAGTGGTAGGGGGTGTTTGCGTAAACACTGGAACCATTCCAAGTAAATCATTCAAAGAGGCGGTACTTTTTCTTTCGGGCTATCGCCAAAGAAATATTTACGGGGCTGGGTATCGTGTCAAAACAGATATCCAGATGTCAGATCTGACCTTTCGCTGCAATCGAATTATGGCAGCTGAGATCGAAGTAATTAAGGCTCAGCTCGCGCGCAATCAAGTCGAAGTATATTCTGGGCACGCAGGATTTATCGATCCGCACACGATTGAAATTCGCTCACACAGTGGAGTGATACGAAAAACAGCAGCTTTTGTCGTCGTGGCCACAGGCGCAGTGCCGCATCGGCCCAACAATGTAAAATTTAATGGCCGCACCATTTTTGACAGTGACGATATTCTGAACTTAAAGAAGCTGCCCCGCGAGCTCACCGTGGTGGGTGGCGGAGTAATCGGCACAGAGTACGCATCTATGTTTGCGGCACTTGGAGTGCACGTCACCATAATTGACGCTCGGAAACGCCTGCTTGGTTTTGTAGATGAAGAGGTAATTGAGTGTCTCCAATACCAAATGCGCAGCATGGGACTTACCCTGCGACTCGGCGAAGAGGTAAAAAGCTGTGCACCACGCGATGATGGACAAGTAGTAACGCAACTCAAGAGCGGGAAAGTCATAGTATCCGATTGTGTATTGTTCTCGGCTGGACGCACAAGCGCGACTCATAACTTAGGCTTAGAGAATATAGGAATTAAGCCTGACGATCGCGGGCGTATTACGGTGAATGAACACTACCAAACCGAAGTGCCTCATGTATATGCAGCTGGAGATGTAATCGGATTTCCAGCGCTCGCTTCGACTTCTTCTGCTCAGGGACGCCTTGCTTCCGCACATATTTTTGGAATCAAGGATAAACGCATGGATGTACCGCTTCCATTCGGAATTTATTCAATCCCTGAAATTTCTTATGTGGGAATGAATGAGGAAGAATTGACAGCCAAGGAAATTCCCTATGAAACTGGTCTTGCTCGATATCGTGAAATTGCGCGCGGGCACATAATTGGCGACGAGAATGGATTACTGAAAGTACTCTTCCACCGTAAGACTGGACAGGTGCTTGGCGTTCATATTATCGGGGAATCAGCGACGGAACTTATTCATATCGGGCAAGCAGTAATTGCACTCAAAGGCGGGCTGCGCTACCTCAAGGATGCAGTATTTAATTACCCAACCCTAGCTGAGTGCTACAAAGTTGCGGCGCTCGATGGCTATAATAAACTGCGTGCCTAGTTTGCCCGAAGTTAGTTCGCCGGGAAAACAAGCACTCGGCCCACGAGCCTCGCGCCTCGTCTGAACGCATTTTGCCGACGAACAGAAACTTTAAAGAGCTGAGTTCAGCTCTAGGCTTTGCCAAAACTGACTTCTTCACGGTGAACAAGTTAAGCCCTAAAAGCCATTTTCCGTACCCTCATTTGGGCCCTTAATGGCGAAAAAACTTTCGGCCATTTAGAGAGTTTTTCGGATTTTCACGGCGAACTTTCTTTTTTGCGATCTTGCCAGGTACGAATATTATAAAGCTGTCCTTCGGTCACACCATACCGCTCAACCACCCCAAGGCGCTCATACAAGCTGGAGGAATCAATATGGCCATTGAGCAACTCGTGGTAAGCAACGATCTTTTCACGCAGATTATCAGCAGTTTCAAATAAGGCTTCTAGGCGATAATGCGCCACTCCCAACTTCAATAAATCTGGCACGAGTTTGGAAGCACTTTGTGGCTTTCCCTGAAAAACGGTATTTCGGCATTCAGCATCTGGTTTTAAAGGATGCAGAACTCCCTTAGAGTCACGCAATTCCACTCGATGTTTTTCGCAAGGCCTACCACAATCGCGATAACTCGAGCCCTTACTCAAAAATGCGGCGTAGACACAGTGCTCCATATGAAACGTAGGCATGTACTGATGAATGGTGACCTCTAAAGGGGTTTGGCCAGCGGCGCTGCAGAATTCAAGCAACTGCTCGCGATTAAGATCGTACGAAGGACAGATACGCGAGATGCGTTTTTTTGAAAGCCATTCAGCCGTAAGAGAATTAGTCACATTCAAACTAAAGTCGGCAACAAGTTCATAGTCACTCTTTTGAAAAAATTGAAGCGCTCCTAAGTTTCGAATGAGCACCACATCAGGACGTAAGCGATCAATGACCTTAAGATGCCCAAGCTCGCCTGGTTTCATAATACGAGTGGTAGCAATCCCCACCTTGAGTCCCATTCTTCTCAGTACCGCAACCGACTCCTGATAGTCCTTACCAAACTCGTAATCAAGATAGACACACTCAACATCGATTCCATCTAATGCCGAAATTTGAGAGGACTCACGGAGCAGCACCGACAGTTTTGGACGGACAGAACTGTGAGGACAGGGGCTTTTTACGAATATTGAACACACCTCGTCCGCCGGCAGCATCTGTAGTGGAGGACGTTGCACACGAGCTTCAATCAACTTTGATACAAACTCACGGCGCATCTCTTTAAATTCTTTGTGATTAAGAAAAAGTGCACCCTCTAATTGGCAGGTACTGTTCATTACTTGAAAAGGAGTCTGACCGAGAGCACTCAGTTCCTCAAGAATAAACGCCTCAGTTAGCGGCGCCTTAAGTGCAGTTTCTAATTTTGATTTTGAATGGACGGTCACCACATGTCCATCAGCATCCCTCACGTGAAGCTCGAGCGCCCGATTTGCTGCTCCTTCTAAATGGATGTTAATGGGGAGGCGCTTGAGCTGTTCACGCGCCGTAAATGACTGATGCAACTCTTTGTGGATTGCATCCGAACCAGTCACAAAAACCTGCATACCTGACTTTAGTTGGCTCACGGGAAAGGTGGACAAAAAGGCAATCTCATACTCATCCGCACGTTGAGCTTTCACCGAATGAATTTTCCCGCCAAATTCTTGTGCACCCTCAAAGTCCACACACAGCAGACCATCACCGGCACGCAACACACTAGAAGACTGAACACGAACAAAAGGAAGATTTACTGCTGTAATCGTTCCGACCTGATCACCATGGTGGTCACTATATCTCCCATCAACAAGTCGCTGATGATCAACACCATGCAGCCAGCCCGAAAAATATTCGCGTGCATATGTTACTTTCATTTCATGCACTGGGTCATTCGCTACAAATGGCAGCCCATCTCGTTTGGCTTTATAGTTTCGCACGGTCGAAGCGACGTATTCAGGAGCTTTTAATCGGCCTTCTATCTTGAACGAGTTGATTCCTAATTCCTGTAATTTAGGTACCTCATCCAAACCACATAAATCTTTTGGGGAGAGAAGATACTGCCTAGCCCCAAGCTCTTCTCGTTTCCCGTCAACAATTAAATCGTACGGCAAACGACATGCCTGTGCGCACTGGCCTCGATTCGCCGAGCGGCCTCCCTGGCTCTCACTAGTGAGACACTGCCCTGAATAGGCAACACACAGTGCCCCATGTACAAACACTTCAAGTTCAGCGTCTGTTTTAGCTCGGATGCGCGCAATTTCCTCAAGCGAAAGTTCTCGCGCTAACACGTAACGCTTTATGCCAAGCTCCGAAACAATTTCAAGCGACTCAAAATTTGAAATAGTCATCTGAGTGGAAGCATGCACCACCTGCTCTGGCGCCATCTGCTTAATAAGGCGCACAAGTCCAATGTCCTGAACAATCAAAGCGTCTGGCCTTAGCGGCAGCACCTCTTGAAGCAAACGGGCTGCGTCCTCGAGCTCCCGCTGAAAGATGAGCACATTAAATGCCAGAAGTACCCGTACCCCATAAAGGTGACAATAATTAATAATCTCGCGCAGTTCATCCAGGCCAAACGTTTTTGCCCGGCCCCGCGCATTAAATCCGGGCATACCCAAATACACGGCGTCGGCACCATTATGTACGGCGGCAAGGCACATCTCCCAATCACCAACAGGGGCCAATATTTCGGGGGTAGAAATTTTATCCATAAGCACTAGTTCACAGACTCTAGCGACTTTGAGGCACCTTGTCTCGCTGGATGGCCCCCGAGTTTACCAACAGGAAGAAAACACATATATCCAATAGGTTACGACATCTCCCCACTTACTTATCCACAAGACGGGAAAAGCGAGACTTAATAAACCGCCGTTTGATTAGGGCCGTATCTCAGCCTAAAATAGCGGGGGCCTTAAGTACGGCTACCTCTCTGTTCATGTCTACCGCTGCATTCCCGATGGAAAAGAGTTCTCAAAGACACTGCCAATTGCTGTTGCAACTCTATTCACATGCAGCCGCGCATGAAATGCGTAATGCCCTCGCCGTAATTTCAAACGAAATTCACATTCTTAATCTAACCGAGCCTCGCCCCGAATATGCAAATCTTCTTAATCGCCTAAGAGAAGCAAACCAGGTCTTTACCAAACCAGTGCCTTTGCCACTCAGCAGTCAAGAAAAGTTCGACCTTTCGTCAACGCTTGCTGGAAATTTTGAACAAAAAAAACTCTCTCAGATTATACAACTCGTAACACTAGCACTCGATTTTTGTTTTCCCCATGAGGCCCCAGAGGCTAGCAGCAGCATAGACGAACAGCAGATCACTTTTTTGTATCAGGGAAGCGAAGTTGCAAATCACGACAGACAGGGAAGTTATCCCTACCTCACTCTTTATGCTCAGCACATGGGCAGTAAAATGATACTACGGGCTGTTAAGCTGGATAATGAATTGATGGCGTTGGGTATCACTCTTCAAATTGAGGTCGCCCAGAATTTGATCGTCCAAATTTCTATTCCAAGAGAAATTTCATGAGCAGCGTACTGATTGTAGACGACGATTTCGATGCCGGGCAAAGTTTAGGACGCTTGCTGCGGGCCTTCATTCCCGATCTGGAGGTTCAGGCGGTAAGCAGCAGCTCTAAAGCCCTAAGCAGCAGAGAGATACTCAATCCTCAGGTCGCCATCATTGACCTCTGTCTCGACGAATTGCAGGGCGTAGAGAGTGGGTTTAGCTTGCTAGCTCAATTTGCCAACCAAGATCCCAGCATGCGAATTATTGTGCTGACTGGCCACGCAGATTCAAAACACGGGGTGCGTGCATTGCAGTTAGGCGCGGCGAGTTTCCTTGAAAAACCCGCAGATCCAAGCCATTTAGTGGCGCTGGTAAAAGATGCGCTAAGTCAAAGTCAATTACGCCGGGCATACGCCGCCCTACGCGATACTTCTGAAAGAACGCTCAATCATACCCTCACGGGAAGCAGTCGCGTCATGCAGCAGCTTCGAGAGGAAGTCCTACAGGCTGCGCAAACGAACCAACCTGTGTTGTTATTAGGTGAAACTGGGACAGGGAAGGGTGTCACTGCGCGGGCCATTCACGAAATGAGCAAGCGTGCTAAAAATCCCTTTGTACGGTATCAACCGAACTTCGCGACTATAGATCTTGTAAATAGCGAAATTTTTGGTCACACCAAAGGCTCATTTACTGGGGCACAGACAGAACGGCTTGGACTTCTCCATGAAGCAGGGCAGGGCACATTTTTCCTCGACGAGGTTGAAGAACTTCCCCTAGAAACCCAGGTTGGATTATTGGGAGTATTTCAAGAAAAAGTCTATCGCGCAGTGGGAGCCAATCGCGAGAATGCACTTCAATGCCGAATTGTGTGCGCCACCAATGAAGATCCAATTAGCGCCATTGAGAACGGCAGATTACGCCGCGATTTTTACCACCGCCTCGCGCACTGCGTGATTCAGGTACCAGCATTACGCCAACGCCTGGACGATATTCCTGAACTCGTTGAGGCTATTTTGCTTAAGCTGCAACAACGCGAAGAAACAAGCACTCGCAGTATATCTGAAGACGCATTGCAATTACTGATGAAGCATTCTTGGCCAGGGAACGTACGCGAGCTCGAAGCGTGCATCGAAAATGCGGCTTATAGGGCCCAGTTCAAAAACCGGTCTGAAGTTTGCCCTGAAGATCTAAAGCTGAACCACGCAAGCCACAGCAGTCAGAATGCACGCTCATTTGCTGAGCAAGTTGAGCACTTCAAATTAAAACTTATAAACGATGCTTTGGCTGAACACGGAGGAAATCAACTTAAAGCAGCCAAAAACCTAGGGCTTGACCGGTCTACTCTAAGGCGCATTTTGGGACGAGCTGAATAGGTCCTATCTTATTAATAACACAGAGGTTTTTATTATCACCCAAGCCTTGTGGGCATTCATAACAAAATGATGTGGGGCTTTAGTGTGTAACCCATTTTAAGTGAGAGAGTTGTTTATGTCTCATGCAAATCCAGCGATCGTAAAGGTAGTACCTCATGGCCCCACCGGCACAAGTCAGGTCACTAAACCTGATGAGGGACAGGCCCACTTACCGCAAAACTCTTCTATTTCTACTCCCATCAATGAGACTCTCGGATACAACGTGCTTCATGCCGATGGGGCAGTCACGGAACGTTTACGAGAATTTTTGATTCAGAATCCTCAGCTCACAGAATTTACCATCGGCAGATCTCCTCAGAGTCAGATAATTACAGATTCGAGAGAGGTCACTATTAGCAGAACGCATCTATATGTAAGACTTGGTGCCCAAGATGAGTTGTATGTCACCAACGTTGGCTCACAAACCGAAAATGCGTACGCACAACCTGCAAACGCAGAAGCAAAAATTGAATTGCCGCAGAATGTTGAAACACAAATTGGAAGCGACACAAAAATTTACATCGGTGCCGCCAAGCCTTTTGTCATAAATCCACTCGACAGAACACAACATAAAGCTCGCCCAGGTTATGCAGATCTAAACGAATCTCGATTGGCCTTAAGCGATCGTTATCTGGACAATCGAATTGCTTCTGAGCTTGCCGTATTAGGCTCATCCTTGGTAATAGGCCGCTCACCAGGCGCACATCTAAGCCCCGAAGGGAGCTTAAGCAAAATTGGAAGCGAACATGTGCGCGTCGAGAACCTTGGAACTGGCTATCGGGTAACAGCACTCGCTGAACAGGGAACATGGGCATCAGTTGATGGAGGAACGACTTACTTCAAATTGCCGCTTAACAAACCAGTTGTGTTAGGCCCAGAAACTGCTTTGGTGCTCTCTGGCATAAAAAAATGTTTTCTGCCCAAGTTATCTCAAGATCCTGAAGCTACCCGGGTTGGCGCACACGCCGCAGGGAGCGAAAAGCCGAGCTCGCTATTAAGCGTACTTGCACATGAGCGTAAAATTCTTGTCGTAGGTCGTGATTTTTTGAGCAAGGACTCAAACACCGGCACTGAGAGGCCAAAGGATATTGTGCTTTTTGGTCCTGACTATAGCCGCTTCCATGCCGAACTCACTCCAACAGTTACTGGCTTTTTGGGTCGCACTCCAGCTTGGGAAGTCAGAAATACAAGCACACAAAGCCCGATTTATTATGCAAAAGAAGCGGGGGCTCATCTTAAAGAGATAGCACCGGGCAATAAGCTCGATTTACAGGCTGGAATTATTTTGTATTTTGGGTTGAAAGGCGCCGGACTGGTGCTTACGAAGCCGACGAGCGTGTAGAGCAGGCAGGGGTCAGGATCTGGGAAACTGGGGCCGGGACAGGCTACGAGCCAACGGGAGACAGCCCAACAGCAACTGAATTACGGAAAAAAAGTAGGGCCTCAGCCCGTACTCTTAATAAGTTTATATAAGTGAGCCCCCACACAGTCTGCCTTCTCCCAAATCTCAGAAGCTTCTTTATCTGCCAAAAGCAAAATAGCCTGCGATTCGCGAAGGCTGCCCATAGCCATAGTGTAAAACACTCTCTGGTCTTTTGGCGTCACTCACCCGTGACCAGCACCTGACCCAGACCCGGATTTCCGGACCCTGAAAATGGCAATGGGCAGCCTGCGTGAGACAACGGCAATTCTTGAATTGGCCAATGAAGTTCCTGCTGAGATGAAGGCTTTGGCAGATTGTGTGGGAGCTCATCTTTATAAATTGATAAAGTATCAGGGCCGATAGGGGCCCTTTTTTTCTGGGGCAGGATCTGGGAAACAGGTTTCTGGGGCAGGAACGGCCCAACGGCGACGGAAGCAGGATTCAGATCCGCCGTATTACAAAACTAAACTCAGCTTGCACTCCGTTTCGGTCTTGGCAAAATATTCTGTGCCACAAGTTCTTCATCTTTTGCTTGAAGCTCAAGATTACTTAAAAGCGCGGCGGGGGAAATGGTGGTAACCGGAATAAACCCAGATTCAGCACCGCAAAAGGCATTATCCACTTCCAAGTAGCCGCCTACGGCAACGATATTATTTAGTGCCTGAAGGGGAGTACCCACAAAATTGACTCCTCTGACCACCACTTCTTTACCATCAGGGTATACCAAGGTAGCAAAAGAAATCTCCCCGGAAAAAGCCTGGAAGTCGTAACTTTGAGTTTCAGTTTCACCGCCTGATGTTTCGTAGACAATCATACCGAATGGCTTTTTCTGTTTACGAATTTGCTGCAAAAGCATTTCTTTCATCAAATCCATGCGCACCATCTTTTTGCTTTCAATAATGGTGACGCCCATGCGGCTTATTGGTCTTTGAAACTTTTTATTGCGCGCATGTCCGTTTGGTTCAAAGTTTTTCGGCACACATTGAGAACGCGTAGAGAGAAAATCTTGCAGGGTTCCCTGTTTAATAAGTTCAGCATTTTTACTTGGAGTGCCTTCATCGTCATACTCATATGCTCCGATACAACGCACCCCTGCAAACTTACGCAACTTCGGATTATCTCGAATGGTAATATCCAAATTTAAGATGCGCTTTCCAATTTGATCTTTAAAGGTTTGGCCTTCACCAGTGGCAAGCAGGCGACTGCCTTCAAGGCGATGCCCAACGGCTTCATGAAATAAAAGGCCAGCGGGACCAGGATATAAGAGGACGGGCCCAGAAAAAGCGTGAATATTTTTAGCTCGAATGAGCTTTAAAAGCTGCGCATGTTTTTTACGCATCATCTTTTTAAATTTGCGCATATCAGGCAGCTCAGCCTGAGTCCCGCAGTTTAGAACTATTTCTTGTTCGAGGTTATGCCCGTCGCTCGTCAATTTGCGAATGCTGGCTGAAAGAGAAAATACCTGCACATGCTGAACGATAGTACGGCGCTCACTACTGACGAAAATTTTTGTTTCTTGAGTTACATCAAATTCTACCCAAGAACCGCTCACTTGCGGCAACTCTGACATCCATTTCGATGCCTGTTTGCAAAATTTCACCCAACGCTCTTCGTCTATCATTTCGGGCGTTGCATATTTAATAACCGTGAGTGGGCGTAGCTTTGAAAAAGCTTTAAACTTACTATGAGGATCAGGGGTCGAGATTGCTCTTGATTCTTTTTCGGTGTAGTCGGTGAGGGCCTCTCTAAATCTCGTCTCGGAAAGTCTCCATAAGGCCAGACGTAGACCCTCTAAATTTCTGTCATCGATAGGCATGGTGACTAAATTGACGGAATCTTTCTCCTCGTCGTTATCGTTTAAGCCTCCATCTGACACCTGATCATAACCGTATTTACCAACCCGAATATCGCAGTAGACATTACGAGTGTGATCCGAGCGTTTACGGTACATAGAGCCCGCGCTGGCCCAAGTGTTAAACCAGTTCACATCTCGCAATAATAGGGAGGAGTAATACACGCCCGGAAAGCCAGGCACTCGCATGCGCTTTACCCGACGACAGGCCTGCTTAAGCACCGGAATTAATTTATCAATACTGGCACGCCGTAACATTGCTTCCCTTCTCTCCCACCGTTGTTTTTGTCGGCGTTCCGCTTATACGAATGCGGCAATAGGCAGTGTACCTGCCATCTTCTTAGTATACTACATTACGGAGAAGTCTGGAATTATCAATATTTTCAATTAGTTACTAGCGCATTTTAATAAAATCATGGCATACCGCTTACTGCCCTTAGCAACAGAGCTCTGTAGCGCCACCGATTAAAAACGAGGCTCAAGGCCAAGAATAATAACAAGCAACATCAATTAGTTGGGCAATTTTTACAAGCCAACACAATTTCAGCGAAGGTCGGCCTCGGAATAAGCTTTTCTGGACTATCAGGCTTAAATTGGAACTCAGCGACCGCAAACGCTGCTATCTTGTCGGGACCCTTTAACTTAATTTCAGCCCCCGCTTTTTGCTTAAAACTAATCACTGGCAGCAACGCATCCACAGATTTGGTATTCCGCACAAAAACGGTAAATCCACCGTCGACGTCCAACTCGGACACATCAGTTACTTCCAACTTAGGAGAACTACAGGTGAAACGAAACCTGGCGGAAGCATCCCGGTAACCGTCCAAACAAATTACTGAGCCATCACTATCAGCGCCGGCCTGGCAGTTTACGCCACCGTGTTTTTCGCAGGTGACTAATTTTTGGTCGACTAGTTTAACTTCTCCACGCATTATCTTTGGCAAATCGGCCGGTTTAGCGTCGACGCTTGGGGCTCTTGTGGAATATCGAACTCGGCCATCTTTATCGGTAGATTTATAGATAGAGTCAGCGCTGGCGGCTTGTATGAAGGCCAACCACAAAGCGGAGGCGATAAGTGCGCGTTGAGACATAGACAGAGCCCACCAAGCGAAAAGCAAATGACGATAGAGAGTATTACCCAAATCTAATGATTTCCCAAGTGGCTTCTGCCGTGCGCGGTGCCAGCAATCAGGGGCACATTCTAAATCTGCTCCGCCAATCCGGAGAATAAATACGAAATACTCGTAGTGCGAGCCGTCGTCGGGCTGAAATTAGCCCCCAATTCTAAGCAAAGCGCATTTTCGAACCGAAGTAGCTAAGGAACAGTTACAAGGATGTAATTTTCTTATGATTTGGTATGGATTACCAATCGGTCGGCCACTCAGCTTAAGCTGGGTACAGCGAATTGCGCTGGAGGCCAGCCATGCCAATTAGCTTCAATTCTCAAAGCCTTGCCCTCAAATTGGGTGGTCTCGCCAATAAAACCCAAAATCAACTTGGTAATGTGTACGATCAACTCTCAAGCGGTATGCGCATTAATCGCCCCGGAGTTGATTCTGCTGGGCAAGCGGTTGCAAGTGGACTGGGCGTAAGCGCGCGCGTAGCGAATCGCGCGAGAATGAATATCAACGACGGAATTTCGTATCTGCAAACGGCTGAGGGTACTCTGTCTAGCGGTGCAGATATAATGGCAAGAATGCAAGAGCTAGCTGCGCAGTCAGCCTCTGGGTCCCTGTCATCTACCCAGCGTTCCGCTTTAGCTACTGAGTTTAATCAATTAAGTAGTGAGCTAACACGTCTAAAGGGTGCAACCCGATTTAATAATACTCAAATTTTGAATGGTGCGCCGAGTAGCTCGAGTGTCTCTCAGTTAAATACAGCTACAGGTGGTCTTACCAGAATGTCGGCTGATGGGCGCTATATGACGTATTCAACAGCAACTGGATATTTATATCAAAAGGATATGTTGACCGGCCTACAAGTCGAGCTGTCGGATGACATATATTCAACCTCCGTGAAGCCGTTTGAGACTGATGCGAGTGGTTCGATTGTGGTGTATGCGACAGATGGAAATGAGCTGTACAAGTATGATCGTATAACTGGACAAACTACTTTGCTGCTTCAAGCAGATGAGCCGATACAGCAGGTTGCCGTAAGTGCCGACGGTTCCCGTGCCGCAGGCATGAGCATGTCCACTTGGGGGGAGGATGGCGAACATCTCGGGGTGAGCGACGGATGGGATCATTTGTTTGTCGTTAATCTATTGACTGGTGTAGTGAAGGGCGATTCAGTTGGCAATCCGTATGACAGTGATAGTCTCATAGCAATAGTACTCTCACCTAATGGAAATTATTTGGCAGTACGAGGCGAGAGCCAGGGGTGGGGTAGTGATATTGTAGTATACGATACAACGGTTAATCTCACTGAGTCGGTACTTACGGAGGCGCCGGGGACTACCGACAACCTCGCAGTCTCGAATAGCGCCACCATGTATTACATCACCAACGCCAATGTCGGTGGGGTAAATCCTGGAGGAATAGCCAATTTAATTTCTTCAAATGGTACCACTAGACAAAATTTAACCAATTCAACTGTAGCTATACAAAAATTCTGGGCTACCGATTTTGGTAGTAGTTTTACCTTTATAACTGCTGGAAATTTAACAGGTGAAAATGCAGCAGGCGTAAATCAAGCATTTAAGTACTCTAGCGGTGGTATTACTCAGCTAACTAGCGGTGGGCTAGGCGGATTCTCGATTAATACAATTCAAACTGTAAGTGGCGATGGACAAACACTAATTGCAACTTCAGGCAGCGGCACTTTTGCTATTGATGCGCGCAGGCAAACAAACTTAGGCATCGGTACTGGTACGGGTGCTAGTGGAGTAATCGCCAATGGTGTTTTGGCCCTGGATGCCGCAATTCGCGGATTATCTGATTTGGATATTTCTACCGCCCGCGGTGCGCAAGTGGCGCTTGATAGTTTTAAAATGAATGAAAAGAATCTGGCACTCGCTAGGGCCGGCCTTGGTGCGGGGCTAAGCCGGCTTGAATCAGCAAGTAGAGTTACAGAGGCTAAAGCACTAACTCTTACCGAGGCACGTTCCAAAATTACAGATATTGATGTGGCTGAGGGCATTGCGCAGAGCACTAGGCTGGCTATTTTAGGTGATATGCAAACGGCCATTTTTGCTCAAGCAACTAAATTGCAGCCAACTATAGCATTGCAGCTACTGGGTATATCTTAGCCATGAAGAGTCTGTTTAATGCAAATACCTGCCATGTTTTAAAGATTTGGACTGCACTACTCAGAATGAGCTCGGCGAGCACAATGAGGAGGAGTTTATTTTTCCTCAAGCGAGCCGAAGAATGGGCTGGGTTGCGCCTAGGTTAATCCGTACTCTTTCAATTTATACAAAAGCGCACGGTGGCTAATTTCGAGCACTTTAGCCGCATGAGTGCGATTTCCGTTGGTTTTTTTAAGGGCTTTATTAATTAACGCGATTTCAAGCGAGCGTGTATGGTGTTTTATCGAAAGGTTGGTGTCAGCGATTGAAAGATCCACCGGCGACTCGCTGGACCGGTTTCCTTGAGCCCCACGCACGGCTTCTGGCAAGTCGGCCACCTGAATTTGAGCTTCTTCACTCAACACGAGTGCACGTTCAAGGCAATTCTCAAGCTCACGCACATTGCCTTTCCAATAATGCTCACGAATGCAGGTCTCAGCCTCGCTTGAAAGAGTTTTTTGAGGCAGTCCCAACTTCTTTGAGTGTTTTTTTAACAAAAATTCAACCAATACTGGAATATCTTCGCGACGTTCTCTTAGTGGCGGTAAATGTAATGAGACCACATTAAGCCTATAGTAGAGGTCATCTCGAAACCGCCCCGTTTCAACATCTTCCTCTAAATCACGTAAAGTAGCGGCAACAACTCGGACATCAATCCCAATAAGCTCTTCGTCCCCAACACGCCTAATCTGTTGTTCTTGCAGCGCCCGAAGTAGTTTGACCTGCAAATGCAGCGGCATTTCGCCAATTTCATCTAAGAAAATTGTTCCACCACTAGCTTCTTCAAATAAGCCCTTTTTGTCGCGGGTTGCATCGGTAAATGCGCCCTTTTTGTGGCCGAAAAGTTCTGACTCCATAAGATATTCTGGAATCGCTCCACAATTTATCGCGACAAAAGAGTTGTCTTTCCGGGGGGAATTTTCGTGAATCGCCCTAGCAAGTAGCTCTTTACCGGTGCCGGACTCCCCCGTAATCAGCACTGTGGTGCTAAAGGGAGCCAATCGCATAACGGTATCAAACACCTCTTGCATAACCGTGCTCGATGCAACGATATGCGAAAAATGGTTGCGATTTCCGTGCATACAATTCACTACCTAAAAACTAACACTCAAAGCAGCACACTACGCGCGTAGGCCCATTAACGTTGCAAAAAATTCTGCGATGCGCTCAGGTCCCATAAACAAATAGAGGATAGTGCCGAGCGCCAGGTATGGGCCAAATGGCAACTGTTGCGACATACGACGCCCAAACAAGACAATAAGGAGAATGCCTATAACCGAGCCCAATAAAGAGCCGAGAAATATGGTGTATAATGCTCCGGGTACGCCGAATAAAACCCCAGTCATCGCAAGTAATTTTACGTCTCCCATACCAAGGCCTTCTTTCTTTCGGAGTCGCAGATACACTTCAGAAACAAAATAAAGAAATCCAGCTCCAGCAAGGACTCCCCAAATAGCTGACATAATGTCTGGCACCACAGGAGCGACAAAGATGCCCGTAAAATGGTTGGTAACTGCAATGGCAAAACCAATAATCGTGCCTGGTATAGAAATTACATTAGGAATAATAAAATAATCGTAATCGATAAAACTGATAACTATTAGCGTCGCGCAAAATAGGTAAATAAGCGCAGCGGTGGGGGTGGCACCAAATTGCACCCATGACAGGTACGCAAAAAGAGCACTCAGGCATTCAACCAAAGGATAACGCCCTGAAATGGGCGCTTTGCAGAATGCACATTTTCCAAACAAACATATCCAACTAAGCACTGGCACATTGTGATACCAATGTAATTGTTTTTTGCAAGCTGGGCAGAAAGAGCGGCTAGGAGAATTGACCGTGAGAACTTGCTGGTTCTGTGAGTCTGCTTTTTTTTGGGCAGCTTCCTGATCTACCGTAGATTCAGCTCCATCCAAAGTTTCTGGAACCCGGCCATAGGGAATTCTATAAATACAAACGCTTAAAAAACTTCCAATAATGGCGCCAAGAATTAGTACACAAATAGCCATTGTTTACTCGCTCTCCAACTTAAGTTCTCTCATCTCGGATGTTAAATCTCTCAGCTTCCCTTACGGCAAGCCTTTTGCCCCTATGCATAAGATTCAGCGCATAGAGGCTCGGTATCACTTTTTTGCATAGCAAATTAATTGAAGCAATTCAATAAGTTGCCAACAATATTACTACAATTTGCAGAGTGCGCAGCATGCGCCCGGTCTTTTAAAGCTGGGGATGAGCGTCTCCCTCAAAAAGGCTGGGGGGGCAAGAAGCAGTGTATGCTTCTTGCCCCCCAGCTTGTTGCCGTGGCGGCTGTCTTATTGACAGGTCACGAGTGGATTCAAGCTTTGAAGCTGAGAAATTGCAGCATCAGAAGTTGCCGCAATTGTCTGAGCTTGCTTCAGCAATTTCTTCTTAGTTGAAGAAGTTGCCTTACAGCTTCCACCACTTAAGGCGCTATTTACGGCAGCCTTCAAGTTAGCAGTGCCTGAAACCATAGTGTTGATGGTCGAGGAAATGTCACTACTAATACATACCGACAACAACGACTCACACACATTCGTCTTGATGCCATACGACCAAGCCAAGGTCCATACTTCCTGGTATTGCGCATTTGCAAGTTTCAGGAGGTCTTTCTGCTTGGCGCTCGAAAGTGGCTTACACTTCTTCGCACCAAACTTCTTGGCAAGTTTTGCACGCTCTTTTAATCCAGTCTTTACGAGCTTGGACAATGAATTTGCACTACCGTCGATTGCTGCATTAACTGACTTAAGGTCTACTTCTTCGCATCGAAGTTGTGCAAACCCTATGTCGTAGGTGTGATTGTTATCACCCGCTGCGCCAGTGGTCAGGTTAATAGTAGCGAACACATCAAGAAGAGCATCAGAGTCAATTTGATCATCTGATACATTTGCTGGCGACAAGACCAAGCCAGCCAATGGGCCACCTGATGCATAATTTGCTGCGTTATCTAAACGTACTCGGTACGACGAATTTGCAAGCAAACCATCTGCTTTACCGAAGTAATAGCTACCATCAGCGCCAGTTACCTTAGAAGCGATCAGCACAAGACCAGTCGCATCGTAGAGGTTCACTGTCACACCGGCGATACCAGGCTCATCAGCATCTTGGCGACCATTACCGTTGACGTCTAACCATACGCGATTACCAATCTGCACAGGGGCCTCATCGCAGATAAGCTCAAGGTCACCAAGACCGGCAGCCTTACCGAAGGTTCCGATCATATCTGAGGTATACACCTGATATGTATCAACTTGGGTACCATCAATATTGCTCATGGTCTTTAAGCCGCCATCTTCTACTTCGTATAGGTCGTAGTAGATCGACTTGTTCTCAGAGCTACCCGGACGGATAACAGCTGCACCAGTTGCAGTTTCTTGGTGAACATCTACTGGCCCACCATGATTGATGATCCAGCGATCTTCATTATAGAACTCGCCACCGCCTGGGCCTTGATTGTTTCCAACACCACCAGCCGAAACTACTGTTGGGCAAGCGCCGTTGTTTTCAAGCTGCCAGATATTTGAACCAACTTGGCACAAACGAAGGATATCACCAGCACTTGGTCCATTTACCAAGCTATCTGGATATTGTGAACCAATCGCGTTAAATGGTCCTACGCGATGTCCCAGCAAATCCATAATATTAAATACGATAGCGCCGTCATTATCGAACTCAATATTCGATACTAGAGGCATTGGATATATAAGGAACGCGAAGTTTGGAAACGATGGGAACATATCATCCAAATTACGAGCCCATGGCTTCCAGTTGTAACCAGGATCTGGGATTGGAGCGAAAGCTGGATGAATTCCATAGCCCTTGGTGTAATCAAGTGGCATTTGGAAAGCTTCTTGGAACGTATTTCCATCTAATCTAAGGATATACGCCCTTAAATCAGCCTGGTTCTGAGAAGTTTCAGCCGTACAATTCACGCCAACATAAACAGCGTCATGCACCTTCACTGCAAATGCCGCATAATCACCGTTCGAACAGCCAGGGTTCGGAACAGGATACGCCGTCACATCAGCTGCAGTAGGAACACGAGCTGGGTTGTCGATAAAAATTGAATAAAGGGTCTTATCTTTAAGGTTCATGACATAGAGGGTCTTCTCGTCTCGAGAAATGTCCATGTCACCAAGACTAATTTTGCCAACTTGTGCAAACGAGGCATCATCATAGTTTGGCACACGAGCATTGCCAGTTAACCCAGCATGAGGGTCGGTGCCGGTGTCAATTCCCAAAGCCTGCAAGTCTACGAACATGCTCACTACAGGATTATTCAGATCGCTGCGATCAACTTTGTAAATCGCTCCAGTTCCACCAGGTCCAAAACCTGAATGACGCTTCATGAATGCCGAAGCAAATAGGCTCTTTGTTGAACGCTGATAAGCCAATCCCCAAGTAGGACCTGTCTGACTATTAATAGCCAAAACATCTGGGGTTGTGCCGGTTGCTACTGTGCCCGATGCGTTATACGGGAACTCAGAAAGCGATTTTCCATTTCCGGACACATATTGGAACGGAGTAGTATCTAGCGGATCGCCATTCGTATAGGTCGGAACAGCAATTTTTGGATTTTCTTCACAATATTGAGCTGGTGTCGCTATGCCCAAATTGAGTCCGCAATTTGAAGGGGCGGAGAAAGCAACAGTGGTTACCGAGCTCGATCCACCTGGACCTGAGAATAATGTGGCTGGAAGTTGAGTGAACTCTACTCGCAGTGCAGCCGCGCCTGAGAGAAGATCTATGCGATATGCACCGTCTAGGTCAGAAACAGCGGTTCCGATAGCAACGTTGTCTTTATCGAATGCAGTTGCGCGAACGCCGATTTGACCAGGCTCTTGCGCATCCCTAATTCCGTTTTGATTAAAATCTCGGAAAACAACACCGCCGACCTGCGAGGCCGAGCAAGCAGGTGCTGGTCCAAACTGAGCAAAAGCCTGCTGAGGAACAAGCGAGCCCATTCCCATTGCGGCACACGCGACAACAAAGCGCGGTAAAGCTGAACGCATAATCTACTCCACTGTATTTTATCAATCGAACAAGGCACTTAGCGCAATTAAACAACAGGCTTACGCTAAAGGTTATGGGAGAATTCCCCCACAAAAAGGTATCCATCCTTTTAAACCAGCTGACTCAGCTAATCAAATACGAAATACTTGGAAAGATTTGCAGAATTTCGCTATTTTTAGCTGCCTAACTACCTTAATAAATGCCTCCTTTTTGAACTATCCTTCTATGTTGCCCCTTGGAATTACGAAATCTGGACTTGATATTGGCCTGCTTCCTCAAATGGCGAATCGCCACGGACTGATTGCTGGGGCCACCGGGACTGGAAAAACCGTTACATTACAGACACTTACCGAGGCCTTCTCAAGAGCAGGGGTGCCAGTCTTCACGGCGGACATAAAAGGGGACCTTTCAGGCCTCGCCAAAGCAGGGATGCGATCAGAAAAAATATCCCAAAGACTGGCGCTCAAAGCCGGGCTAATCTGGGAACCTCGGGCAAATCCCATTCAGTTTTGGGATCTATTCGGCAAAACCGGAACTCCCGTCCGCACAACAGTCTCCGAAATGGGAGCATTGCTCTTAGCCCGGGTACTCGACTTGAACGAAACCCAATCGCAAGTTTTACAGCTTGCGTTCCAAATTGCCGATGCCGAAGGGCTACTCTTACTTGATCTAAAAGATCTTAAAGAACTTTTAACTTGGATTGGAGAGAATTCTAAAGAGTTCAAAACTGAATACGGAAATATGAGTCCACAAACTCTGGGCTCGATTCAGCGCAATCTTCTAAACTTAGAAGCTGGGGGTGGAAAACAATTCTTTGGAGAGCCCGCCCTTAACATTGCGCATCTCATGCAAAAAGATTTTTCCGGCCAAGGAGCCATTAGCATTCTAGATGCGACCACCCTTCAGAATGACGCCCGCCTCTATTCTACATTTCTACTTTGGATGCTTTCAGAACTATTTGAAGAGTTACCGGAAGTAGGAGATCAAAAATTGCCCAAACTTGTTTTCTTTTTTGATGAGGCACATTTACTCTTCAAAAATGCGCCAAACAGTCTGATTGAAAAAATTGAACAGCTGGTGCGTTTAATCCGATCTAAAGGTGTAGGAGTCTATTTTGTTACGCAAAATCCGCTGGACATTCCAGAAACAGTGCTTGGTCAGTTAGGCACGCGCATTCAACATGCGCTTCGTGCTTTTACTCCTGCGGATCAAAAAGCGCTCAAATCAGCTGCCCAAACATTCAGAGCAAATCCGGCTTTCAAAACAGATGAGCTGATTACTCAACTTGGTGTTGGCGAAGCTTTGGTCTCAGTGCTTGATACTGAAGGGCGCCCAACCATGGTGGAGCATACAATAATCCTTCCTCCACAAAGTCAGATAGGCCCAATTACTGAAGTGGAACGCGCAGAAATTTTATTGCGCTCACCGGTGCATAGTCAGTATGCAGGAGTGGTCGACCGAGAGTCTGCCTTCGAAAAGCTGCGTGCTCGCAGAACAACTGCTTCAACAAGCACCACTGAGCAAGCCTCCCAAAACCCACCCGGCGGAATTGGCGGCATACTCGGCGGAATTTTTCAAAGTACCTCAAAACGCCAAGGAGTAGGTGAGGCTCTTGCAAAATCCGTGGCGCGTAGCGTGGGCTCACAGATAGGACGTCAAATTGTGAGAGGAATTTTAGGAACTATTTTTGCGGGCACCACACGTCGCTAAGGACCCTGTCGAAAATTACTAATAAATTCGGGGCATTCTAAACCCTCATCGTGCCGCACCCAACCAGCGCCGCCCAGGCGACATTTATGGGACTTTTTCCCATAATAACACTAGCGCTCTATTTGCTTTTAATTTTAAGCAGCGCAAAGTGGGCTATTCAAATTTGGTTGTTTCATGGATTCCTCCCGAGAGCAGGCACATCCAGCTCCGCATATCCCCTCTAGTGCCGGGTCTTTAAATACCGGGGCCACACCGTCACCATCTGAGAGCTTACACGGAGTAGACATAGAGACTGTCAACGCACTACTTTTGAGGCCTGATGCAGAAACTCGAAAGCTCTGCGCATTGGCAGTTAAGGAGAAAGGCATTTCCTGTTCCGTTGGTGATGGACTCGCTATTCCGCTTGATGCGCTTGTGCGCGACGCCGACGAGACCGTACGCGCCTCAATGGCCCAAGCACTTCCAAGATTCATGCAGAGAGATTTGGCTATCCCAATGCTGCTGTATACCCTGCGGGACAGCTCAGAGTTAGTACAAGTAGCTGCACTTGAGACTCTTATGCAACTTTCTCCGAATCCTGAATTAGTTTTGCCAGCGCTTTCTGAATTATATGAAAGCACAGTCATTTCCTATGAATTTAGGGTTCAGCTTTTAAGCTGCTTCCCTGTGCTCGACAAAAACTGGAAGGAAAGTCGCATACTCAGGAAGTGGGATCAATTTCGCGAAGACAGTGATGAGGCAAAAACTGCGCTGTCTGCCCTAGAGGAGCAGCGTCGCAGTTTGTCGTACCAAGTCTCAAACAATGATTTTGAGACGGCAGTTCTGGGCGCTTATTACATGCCGCGAAATATGCCAGATACTGAAAGACACACCGTTCAAACCTGGCACATGCGTAGACTCTCAGAACTTGCAAATACTACCGAACGAAAACAGCAGGCTATGGCAACACTGCTTTATAAGTGCAGCGATGCAAATAAAGAAATGGCTACCCATGCGCTGCAAATAGTTAGCAATTTTGAATTTGGCCCCGAGATGGCTATGCCTATAGCTCTGAGCGTTACACTCGGAAACTTCAAGGAATTGGCTCCAAGGCTCCGGGCCTTACAACTTATTCTGTCGCTTTGCCTTGAACGACCGAATTCAGAACTCTCAAATATTGCCTTACAAAGCCTTCATGATTGGCTTGACCCTGATTTTAGAGAAAAGCGCGAGACGCTTGTCCACGAGTCACGCGCTGCCAATGAAGAAACTTCGCCCCTGCTCGAAGCGGATGAAGACTATAATATTTTGAGCGAGCCAAATCCTGACGGGCTCGACACAGATGTGCTGAATCAAAAATTTAAAACTTCTGTGGCATCGGCGCTTGGAGAACTTGCCGCACGCAAAACTCACTTTCCAGCAGGAGTGGAGGGCACATTTTTCAATTTGGCTGAAGATGCAGACCCCGCGGTGCGTTGTACAGCCTTTATTGCACTGGGACGCTGCGCACACCTCTGTACCGCACGCAGTCAAGAAATTGCAGCGCTGGTAGGCCGAGAGCAAGATTTTGAAGCCAAAGGGGCTGGACTCTGGTGCCTTCAGCGCATTGCTGAAGGTTACGGAGAGCACGATTCAGGAAGACCCGTCAGGGCGGCAGTATTTAAAGCTGCACATCACATTAGAAATTCATTGCAGGAAAAGTCGCTCGAGCAGCATGATTTTTCACGCATGCCAATTCTTATTCATGCTCTTGCGCACCAACAACAACTGGGACTTATAGCGCTCGACTGTAGGCTTGCATATCAAGTAGCAAAAGAGACACTTGCCCAAACATCGCTCTATGAAGCGAGAATTCCCGTTGCACTGGCTGCCATAAAACTAATGCCCTATCTTCCATCAAAGAGTGAACAAAAGTATCCAAGCGCCGCTGCAGTAAGGCTGCTTACTAAAGTCGCGCTAGAAACAAATATCAATCATTTTGCTCCGGCCGATAGAGCTCTAAATCAACCTCTCACTTGGAGGTTTCCCGAAGCAGAGCGGGCTATTTGTGCATTGTTAGATGTAAGCGACTCAGTTTCAACGCTCAAAAGTGGGTTTCACGCCCTTCAAATTGAGGACAATCGACTTATTGTTACTTTGAGAGCACGGCTACGTCCTGAACCAGAGCAACGTCAGGTGCTTAAAGTGTATGCCCACGCCGCGACCCTTGACCACCCGAAAAAACTCCTCAACCTGTTAGAGTCAGGAGTAAAGCACTTCGAGAATAGAAGAGACGGCTTTTCTCACACCTGGAAAATATGTTTTCTCGAGGCGATCAACACCAATATCTCAGCTGTTGAACCGTTACTTTCCGGAGAACAGAGGGGGCGGATGATAAAAATTCTCGTACAATTAGGTAAAGATTCCCATCCTCAAGTCAGAGCCATCTCCAGACAATTGCTGACAGATTTGCAAAGTCCTTGGCAACGGTTGGGAACAAAGCTAGTCGGCACTCTCAATAAGTACCCGTCCATTCTCAGTCAACCCGTCTCATCTGTTGATTATTCGCCGCCCGATGCAAAACCTTGGACAGGGCAGCAAAGCCTAAGTCCAAGCGAGCAAAAATTCCTAGCGCAACTTGAAGACACAAGAGATGAGCTCAAGGAAGTTCGCCTTGAAGCTACGAGAGTACTGCTTTACGAACTCAGAGATTCGGCAATTAAGCAAAGGTCTCTTGATCAACTACTTACGGGAAGTCAAAGCGTAGCTGTACGAGCCACTATCGCAGAATTTAGACGAACGGAACTGCGGCTCCCTGGGCATTCTTTGAGAACTCAGCATTCTTGATTTAATTGATTAAGATATTCGTAAAATTTTAAAAAACCTGATTTTGAATTTAAGCGAGCTAGATAAGGGTCTATTTGCTATATCGCAAGTGGAATCTCCCGATCCCATAAACTACAAAATTCAACAATATCAGCTAATTGATCAATATCCAGACATTGACGATTCCATTCGTCAATGCAGCAATGACGAATGGAATCGTCAATGTGTAAATTGCAAAACTAAGACCTGCCAAAGCACCAAGTGCTTATAAGAGGGCTCTACTTTTCGCTCAGTTTTTTCATCAAACCAGCGAAAGATTCTTTGCGAATAACTCCGGCAAATTCGTTGCGATAGTTTGCAACAAGACCAATGTTCTCAATAATCACGTCGTAGACTTTCCAAACTCCATTTTGGTCAAGCAGCTTATAGTCGATAGGAAACTTATTTCCTTTATCCTCGACAATAGTTTTTACCAAGGCACGAGGTGCCTCAATACGCTCGCTTTCTAAATGTACCATCCCACGCTTTAGGGATTCAATTTTAGACAAATAGGTGCGCGCAAGGAGATCTGAGAAAACACGTACAAATTCAACCTGTTCCTCAGCACTAATTTCTTTCCAATATGCGCCTAACGATCGGCGAGCCATTTCTTCGAAATCAAAAACAGGATCAATTACCTTTCTCAACTTCTCACGACGTTGCTCAACAGTAGTTGATGCGGCAGAAGTCTCGATAACTGTCACAAGATCGTTGATGGCATGCTCAACTTGCTTCAAAGGGGAGAGCTGAGCTTGCGCCTGCGTAGGCACGGCCTCTGCGATCGCGCAAAAGGGAGCGCACATAAAAAATACAGCGGATAAAACAGCAGCAAACCTCATATCTTCCCCAACGTAAACAGGCCCTAGCACCCTAAATGAACGAACTACTTTTTACCTTCGTCGTCTGACTTATCAGCACCTAAATTATGGACGATTTTGCCTACAATATCTTCAAAATCAACAACCGATTCAGTTTCTGTAAGCTTTCCGCCTGCTTGAATAAGCGTATCTGAGGCTCCCCGCGACACCTTTATATAACGATCGCCAATAATTCCCTTGGTCCGAATGGAAGCGATGTCATCATCTCGAAGCTGCACAGAGTTATTTATACTCAAATGCACCAATGCAGTTGGATCTCGTAGCTCTATGCGCGAAACTTCACCAATAGGAACTCCAGCAATCTCAACAGAAGCTCCGTGTTTTAAACCCGACACATTATCAAACTCGGCTACAACCGCGTATCGGTTTGATTCAAATATACGTAAGTCTCCCAGGCCCACGGCCAAATATCCTGCACAAGCAGTGGCGAGCAAAAAGAAAACTCCCACCCAAAATTCAAGGGTCAAACTTCGTGCAGGCAGAGCAATTTGAGGAACTGCCTGCGCCGATGTATCTGCTTTATTGGATTTTGATTGGTCCATCTAATCTCCCATTCACGAACTGCTGAACTGCTGGGTTGTCCGAAGCGACAAATTCTGCAGGAGTTCCTTCTGCAATAATTTTGCCCTTCAGAATCATAGCAACCCTATCTGATACCTGAAATACCTCTGGTAACTCGTGGCTTATCACGACTCCAGTAAAGCCCCATCGCGCACGACAAGAGGTAATTAAATCATACACCTCCTGACCTACCAGAGGATCAAGCCCCGTATTAGGCTCATCAAATAACAATACCTTTGGCTCAGTAATAAGCGCCCGGGCCATACCCACTCGCTTACGAACCCCAATAGAAATTTCTTGGGGCAGCTTATGCACATAAGATTCAAGGCTGAGAGACCCAAGCATACGCACGACGCGCTCATGAATTTCCTCTCGAGACAACGAAAAGCGCTGGCACAGAGGAAAAGCCACATTTTCATATACCGAGAGCGAATCAAACAACGCCGCCGACTGAAACAAAACGCCTAAGGAAGCTCGAATTTCATTACGCTCCTCCTCTGACCTCGCGGCTGTAATATCTCGACCAAACACCTCAATACTTCCAGCCTCTGGGGCGAGCATTCCCATAATGAGCTTAAGCAGCACCGATTTTCCAACTCCGCTAGGTCCAACTATTGTAGTAACTTTACCCTCTTCAATAGTAAGCGAGACCCCGTCCAGAACCACCTGGCTGCCAAATCTCTTATAAACGTTGCGGACTGCTATCACGAATTAAACCTAAAACTCTAAAGCTACATGAACAATCGAGTGAGTATACTGGTCAAAAAGTAGTCAACAACCAACACCGCAACAGAAGCAGTTACTACCGATTCCGTGGTGGCCTGGTTTACGCCAACCGCACCGAAGCCACAGGTATACCCCTTGTAACAAGCCACCCAACCAAAAATGAAACCAAAAGCAATGGCTTTAATGAAACCTGAATATACGTCGACGCCGTCAACAGCCGAAACCATATCACCAAAAAAAGTTCCAGAACTTAGGCCAAGTAAACCCACACCCACTACATAACCGCCGAGTATTCCCACGGTAATAAAGATGCCGGTAAGCATAGGCATAGCTAAAACGCCTGCAATGAGACGCGGTGCCATCAAATAACGCATAGGATCAACGGCCATTGAGCGCAGAGCATCAACTTGCTCGGTAATTTTCATAATGCCAATTTCTGCAGTAATGGCCGACCCAGCGCGGCCAATCACCATCAGTGCAGTTAATACAGGTCCAAGTTCACGAATAAGGCTTAGGGCAATGGCTGAGCCCGTAAATGCGCTGGCGCCAAACTTATTCAAGGTATACACCGCTTGAACTGCCAACACCGCTCCAGTGAACACGCCGATTAAAGCCACCACAATTGTGGATTTCACGCCAATTTGAAAAAGCTGCACAAGAAATAAATGAGGACGCCACGGCGGAGAAAAAAGTGTCTTAAGGGTAAAAAAAAGAAAAATCCAAGAACGTCCCCATGCCTCACTTAAATTGAGTACGCGGCGCCCCACAGACTCGGATACGGAAACAAGCGGCATTAGAACCTCATTACAAAATCAATCTTCTTAAAGCTACCTTCCACTAAGTGGTTCGTCTACAGCTAAATCAGCGAACTACCTATCTACTCGGCCCGATATCCCAAGCAAATTGCATAAAATTCGTTCGACGTCTTACGAGTGGCATCAAGCTCGCTGCGTGCTACCCGCTCAAAGTGTGGCCTCAGCGACCGAATAAAAGTTTCGGCTTCGTTACCTTTAAAAAACTTCATGACCAGATGCCCCCCGGGCCTGAGCACTTGCTGCGCCAGCCAAAATGCTAGCTCAGCGCAGCCTACGATCCCGGCCTGATCCGCCTCTTTAATTCCCGTAAGCTTGGGCGACATATCGGAAAGAACTACCGAGTAACCCTCTGGAGCCAAAGTCCGCATAGATTCGAGGCTACTCTCGTCTCTCGCATCTCCAACCAACAGGTGCACAGGGGTCTTGGCTTCAATTGCCTCAGTTTCAGCTAAATCGATTCCAACCACCAGACCAGTGGACCCCACTCGTCCGGCGGCTACCTGTAGCCACCCACCAGGCCAGCAGCCTAGGTCCAGCACAGCCGCCCCAGAAAACAAGAGGTTATACTTCTTATCTAATTCAATAAGTTTATACGCCGCGCGCGAGCGATAGCCTTCAGCTTTTGCCTTTTCGTATAAATGGTCTTTGCGGTCGTATTCGGCCATAGCTTCACATCATGCCAGCATTTAAAGTCAGCAGCCAGAGTAGGGGGAAATGTAGCCCACTTGAAAAGAGGTGCTAAACCAAAGTGATTGAGAATACGGCGAAGCTTATACAAGGATAACCAGTAGCCTGTTTATTCTTGCTTCCCAAGCAGATAAGGAATCGCACCTTCCTGATCGTTAATTATAATCTCAGCAGTTACTGGCACCTCTTTATTGTCTATGCGCACAAATCTGCCAAAACCACAGGAAGGGGTTCCCTCGTCAAATCCTTCAACTTGAATAGTTCCAAGGTCGGTTAGGGTGTAAGGAGGTCCGTCTTTCAGCATGTTTTCATCTGCGAAAGAAATATCAATCAGGCGATGCTGAAGCCCAAGCGTATAACGATCTCCTTCTTCCTCGGAAATCACCGTAGCTCCCGCTTTACGACAATGCGCGATCACGTCACGAATGAGGACTTGCGCTTCGCTGCGGGTAAAGAAGAGCGACTGAGGCTCGGGGTTAAGAGGACGAGTTACTTGAGGCTGCATTTGGATACTCCATTAATCGGCCAGTTAAATATACCGACGTTCTACATGACATCGCTTCTGTGAAGTTGTCGATATTCTGAAGCCCCACGCCATCTTAATCAATTTTATTTTACTATAGAAAAATACTTGAAAGGCACACCATGTTAGTATATAGAATATTACTAGAACATTTAACGGGGGACTTGTTATGTTTGAACTCTTTAGCCTTAGCGTGCACAGCGTAGCAGCTCTTCTCACCTTCGTTTACATAATTAAGCTTCTCGTAGAAGGGGTCCCTGGCAATTCTATACCCAACAAACATTTAAAAGTACGCCCCGCTCCCGTTTATCCAGCACAAACACGCGGGGCTATTGGAATGGCGCGCAACACTTTGCGTTAATCTTTAATGTCCCTGATATTTTCTTGAGGGGAGCACGCAACATTTGCCTATTTTCCACGAATAGATAATTGAGAGCTTGTACAAATTCTTGGCAACTCTACGAATAAAGAAACTTGATGAATATCTGCTCTTTATCCGGCCTGTGTTTCGTGTGAATCTTCGAGGCTCACTTTAACGAGCGCTTTGTACTTAATTGCCATGTTGCCTGTGTCAGAAATTGAAAGCGAACATAATTTTAGCAGCCTTCTTGAAGGCCTCAACCCACCACAACGTGTGGCAGTTGAGCACTTTGAAGGGCCAATCTTGGTGCTAGCCGGAGCAGGCAGCGGTAAAACTCGAGTACTTACCCGCCGAGTGGCCTATCTAATTCAGCACCACCGTATTTATCCCGATAGAATTTTGGCAGTTACTTTTACAAACAAAGCTGCTGAAGAAATGAAAGAACGTTTGCATTCGCTCTTGGGCGAACAGGCCAAGCGCATTTGGATTGCAACTTTTCACTCAGCGGCCCTACGCATGTTAAGGCGTCACGCTGACAAGCTGGGCTACAAACAAGATTTTGCGGTGTACGATGAACAGGACACCAAAGGAATTCTTAAGAAAATCTTACAAGCGCACAAAATTGATGACAAACGTTTTCCGCCCCAGCTTTTTTCTCGCTACATCGATCAATGCAAGAACAACTTAGTATTACCTGATGCTGCCTTAAGCCAAAGCAAAGATTTTGCAGCCAAGCAGCAAGCTGAAGTATATGAGCAATATCAACGCGAGCTTATGCGCGCGAATGCCATGGATTTTGGCGATTTACTGCTGAACGCGGTGCTTTTGCTTAAAAGATTCCCAGATATTTTAGCTTTATACCGGAATACGCTGCATTTTATCTTGGTCGATGAGTTTCAAGACACCAATAAGGTTCAGTATCAATTTATACGGTTTTTGGCTGAACCTCGTCGCAACCTACTCGTTGTAGGCGATGATGATCAATCTATTTACGCCTTTCGTGGCGCAACCATTCGCAACATTTTGGAATTTGAAAAAGATTTTTCCGATACCAAGGTAATTAAGCTTGAACAGAACTATCGCTCAACAGCGAATGTATTAACTGCTTCGCACGCAGTTATTGAGAAAAACAAAGCGCGCAAATCTAAAAAATTGTGGACGGATCAACCAGCAGGCGAGCCTATCTCATTATTTTCTGGATCAGATGAAGGCGAAGAGGCAGACTTTATTGTAAGAAAAATATCTGCACGGCGACGTTCTGGCCTGGCCTATCGCAAAATGGCCATTTTTTATCGAACCAACGCCCAATCTCGCGCCATTGAAGAAGCATTAGTCGCAGCGCGCATTCCTTACAGAATGTTTGGCGGCCTTAAATTCTATGAACGAAAAGAAATTAAAGATATTTTGGGCTATCTTAAATTAATTGTGAACCCAGATGACAACCAGGCTTTTTTGCGGGTTATTAACACCCCGCCTAGAGGTATTGGAGCTCAATCAATTCAGCAAATTGTAGATTTGGCTGATACGGGACGCATCTCTTATTTGAGCGCACTAAAAAGTTCAGATAGCCGATCAAAAGGCAGCGCACTTTTTCTCTCTTTAATGACAGATTTTGAGAAAACTGCTCGTACAAAACCGTTATCAGAGCTGATTTCAGAGATTGTGGAACGCAGCGAATATGGCCCAAAGCTAAGAGCCATGAAAGATCCAGCAGCACAGTCACGAGTGGAAAACTTGCAAGAACTTGTAGCGATTGGCAGAGGAATGGAAACGGGCGGCACCGAACCGTTTGAAACGCTACGATCATTCTTAGATAGGGTCTCGCTTACCTCTTCAGCCGATTTACCGAATGAAGATGGGACCGAGGCTGATAAAACTGATGCGGTGTCATTAATGACATTACATTTGGCCAAAGGTCTTGAATTTCCGCTGGTGTTTTTAACCGGCGCCGAGGAAGGCTTGTTACCACATTACCGCTCGTTACTCGATTCAGTAGCGATTGAAGAAGAGCGTAGGCTTTGTTACGTCGGAATTACACGGGCGATGGAAGAGCTTTGTATTACGCGCGCAAAAACGAGAGGTATGTTTTCATCCGGTAGTGGTTTTGGAGCCACCGGCATGCTGCGGGATGTCAGTAGATTTATCATGGATATTCCGCCAGAGGTCATTCAAGATCTTTCGGGAGATTTTTTTGAAGAAAGTGTCAAGGTAAGCCCTGTTGAAGAATCATCTGAAGACCGTTTTGGGCATTCAAGTTGGGCAGGCAGGGGACAAACAAGTTCGTGGCAATCTGGAGCCCAGACAAATCGCAGTAAGCCAAGGTCGGTATCTGCAGGTATTAATCCTTCAAAGGATTTAACTCGCAATTACAAAACCAAATTTCTGGGTACGCCACTAGTCAAACCAGCTGACAGTTTAAAAGCACCAGAGAATCACCCAGACTGGTCGCCCGGACTTAGCCCTATTACTCCAGAAGAATTACAAATTGGGGCTGAGGTTATTCATCCCTCATTTGGAATCGGAACCATTGAATCGACCGACGCCCCGGACACAGCACCTGCAAAACTTAAAGTTGCCGTTCGATTTAGAGAGAATAATGAGCTTAAAAAGCTTATCTTTAAATTCGCAAACTTTGTAAAACCATTTGCGAACTAAACGTACGTCGCAAGGAGGCCACGCGCTTCGGAACAAAGTCTGAGCGCATTTTCACGGCGCGATGGGACATTCATATCGATTTTTGGTGCGCCGTCATGGCACATCTATTCGCCGGGTAAATTCTCCCAACCCATCTCATCAGCCAACGCCTCGCGAAACCACGTTTGCTGGGCGCTAATTAATTTAAAATGATAATCTAGGTCGTCCACCGACAATCCCGCTGCACTCATGCTGGCGCTGAGCACAAGGAAATGCCCAACCAGGCTGACTTTAATTCCAACTAGCCCATCAGCAATTTCAAGCGCTGCAATTAACATGTCAGTGCCGCCTCGAACTGGCACGATTGCGATGTTCACGCCCATATAAATTGTCGTTTCGGCTGGAACTTTAAGACCTTCAGCTAAAACTTCTAAATCTTCACCATTACCAAGACTCACCATCCAACGTGCAGCGTCCGGTGTTTTTTCTTTTAAGCACTCATCAGGATCAAAACCCCTTCGAAGAATAAACTCTTCGACAAGACGAACTGGATCTTTCCCGCCTGTAATTTTCCTAATATTTATTGCCGCAAATTTTTTTAATTTTCCCATACGTTCTCTCTATTTATGATAGGGGATACCTTTCATGACAGTGGTTGCTCGATAAAGCTGTTCGACAAGAAGTAGTCGCGCCATCTGATAGGTAAACGTCATAGGCGAAAGCGACAACATTAAACGACTTGCTTTTTTTACCTGCTCTCCTAATCCTACAGCGCCTCCAATCACAAAACAAAACTCATGAGCGCCAGACAATGCCTGTTTTGCTAACCAGTCAGAAAATTCTTTTGAAGTAAATTTCTTTCCATTCTCATCGAGGGCAATTAATACAGCACGCTCTGGAACTCGCTTTAAAAGCATTTCGGCCTCGACGTCTTTCATCTGAGCTTCCGGCAAATCGGTTTTTGCTTCGAGCTCTTGAATCTCTAGTGGGGCATAAGGTCGAAGTCGCTTGATGTATTCTGCTTCGCCCTCAGCAATAAAAGAGTGCTTACTTTTGCCTATGGCCAAAATTTTAAACTTCACTCAAAGTCCTCCACGCTTGATGATATGCGAAGCCAGATTAAAAAGCTGCCTTGCTTTCGACCGGCACAATAGATCTAAGCGATTTCAATTAGTTACCCAAAGAATATAAGCACCCACCATTAAATAACACACTGTCTCAGCGGGATTCGTAGATCCGTTTAAGATTTAGTCGCAAATAGCCGACCATTTGAAATGCAGAAAGGATTCTCGTCGTTGGCCACGGACGGTCGTTAATGGAAACCTTTACTCCTACTCGCGATGGGGGACCAGAGTCGAGTGGAGAAGGCTGTCAAGGACGAGGTGTGTCATGAAAATCGATGCCTTTACGCGGCTGCTCACTCCGAGCACGCCAACTTCCCGCGGACAATCAACAAACATTGCAAATCAGAATTCTGATGCTTCTCAGGCAATACGTGCCCAAGCTTACGATTCTGCTGCAGTTACAGTTGATAGAGGAAGTATTGAGTCAGGCGATGAGTCGCGACGCCAACGCGTTGCAGAACTAAAGCAAGCGGTATCGCAAGGTACCTATAAGCCTAAGTCGGAAGACGTAGCACTTGCGGTAGCTCGAGAACTTTTCGTCTAATTCAAAATTGCGCTGCAGGGGACTCCCGGGAACATGAAGTTTTCGGGGGTCCTTTTTTTTTTAAAGCATGCAAGCCTGCGGGGCAGGGGTTCGAATCCCCCTCGTGGGCATAGTGCCAAACGGAAATCGGGCACAGTGCCGAACGGAAATACGGGCACAGTGCCGAACGGAAATACGGGCACAGTGCCGAACGGAGAAAGGGCGGGCGAAAATTAAATGAGGCCAATGCCTCATTTAATTTTCGGAGAGAGGGGGATTCGAACCCCCGATAGGCTTTTGACCTATACACGCTTTCCAAGCGTGCGCCTTCAGCCACTCGGCCATCTCTCCACAATTCGTAAACTTTCCGAAAAACGCTTACGAATTGTCCCGCTTTAGAATTTCACGCATTCGCTACATGCGTTCTTTTTTGAATTGTCGCTTTTTGCAAATTTAGGCTGAACAGAATTTGCGTACGGGGCAGTTCAAAAAAACATACATATTCTGGGCACGGGTGGCTCAGAATATGTATGGCGGAGAGAGGGGGATTCGAACCCCCGATACGAGTTTGATCCCGTATAACGGTTTAGCAAACCGCCGCCTTCAGCCACTCGGCCATCTCTCCACAATACGAAAATACTTCCGTGAGAAGTACTTTAGTATTGCGCTGCTCAACGAAGCTTCGAGTTAACTTAGCATCAAGCAGACAAGCTACCCATATTCATTTTAAAAGTGGCGGAAGGAGAGGGATTCGAACCCCCGGACCCGTTTTTGACAAGTCTCCGGTTTTCAAGACCGGCGCCTTCAACCACTCGGCCATCCTTCCAACACGTATTTCAGGGGTTAGAGAGTAACGTAGTTACCTCTTTTTATGCAACAATTTGAAGAACTTTGATAACTTTTAACACTTTTTAAGGCCCCAATTTTGCCTTAATTGCCGGGATCTGGTACTTAAGCTGTCTTTGGAAAGCACTCTTAGCTCAGTTGGATAGAGCGTCTGGCTACGAACCAGAAGGTCAGGAGTTCGAATCTCTTAGAGTGCGCCACACCCCTCCTTACCTCATGAAACTTAATCCCGATTTTATTACTAGTTTGATGGGGGCCGCTCTTGAACAAGCGGAAATGGCTTTAGGCCAAAATGAGGTTCCTGTTGGGGCAGCAATTGGCTATCAAGATTCGATTCTTGCCGTAGCTGCTAACCGCATGGAGCAGGGCGTAGATGCAAGTGCACATGCCGAAATGCTGGTAATGAGGCAAGCAGCTAAGCAACTGGGGAATTGGCGACTAAAAGACTGCGTTCTCTGTGTGACTCTCGAGCCTTGCACGATGTGCGCCGGGGCCATTCGTCTCTCGCGGGTAGCCACGGTGATATATGGAGCCTCAGACCCGAGAGCCGGGGCATTTGGTTCTTTATACGATCTTTCGCAGGACTCTCGCCTTGGAGCCCCAGTTAGAGTAATTAAGGGCATTGAGGAAGAACGTTGTAGTAAGGTTTTAAAGTCTTTTTTTACCGCTAGACGGAATCAGGTTCCGGAATCATAGGACCCTCTATCTTTTAGTAAGTTGCTTACGAGCAGCTTACTAATGGAGAGATGACCGAGTGGTTGAAGGTACTTGATTCGAAATCAAGCATACGGGAAACCGTATCGGGGGTTCGAATCCCCCTCTCTCCGAAAATTAAATGAGGCATTGGCCTCATTTAATTTTCGCCCGCCGTAGCTTAGGAAGCCCTGACATCTCAGCAACTAGTTACATAGCGAAGGAGGGCCGTTTCGCTCTACATCTGCTATGGCGTAGCCTAATTTAATATTCGCCCCGCCGTAGCCCAGGAAATCCTAACGCCCCAGCAGATAGCGGCAAGGGCGAAGGCGGGCTGACTCGCCATACCCCTGCTTGGCCAATGCCTCATTTAATTTTCGCCCGCCGTAGCCCCTTCACCAGCCACTCGCACCTGAAGGAAGTTCGCAGGGCGAAGGAGGGCTGCTGCCTCTCCGCTCGACGAAGAATCTCAAACCACGGCTCCAGATTGCGGACCACACAAATAAGTATTCAGAAATGAACTGCCCTAATAGCCAGAAACCAATTATGCTGGCCTTATGAAGCACGCATGGAAACCAGGAGACCCTATCAAATGCCCCGAGGGAAGCTTTGTTGAAATCGATCCACAAACTAATTCGCGCGCCGACGTATATAAATTTCTAGTTCAAAGCGTCACGCCAAGGCCAATTGCATTTGTCAGCACGGTCAATCAAGCTGGAGAAGTTAACTTGGCGCCATTTAGCTTCTTTAATGCAGTGGCAAGCGCACCTCCAACTCTTATGCTTGCAATTAGTCGCAAAAGAAATGGTGAGCACAAAGATACTCTGCGTAATATCGAGGAAACAAAAGAGTTTGTGGTAAACAGCGCAAACTTGTGGCTTTTAGAAGCCCTGGTTCACTGCGCCGCAGAGTATCCTTACGGCGTTAATGAAATGCAAAAGGTGGGCCTTACTCCAATTGCATCTCGCAAAGTAAAAGTACCACGAGTAAAAGAATCCGCTTTACAATTTGAATGTCGATTATCGCATCAGCACACAATTGGCGAGGATCCCGCAACGAGTACCACGGTTATTTTTGGGACGGTCTTACATATACACGTGCTCGATGCAGTTATGAACAACGGGCACATTTCGCCCGAGCTATTCCAAACAGTTGGTCGTCTTGGGGGCATAAGTTACACAAAGTTGGGAGAAATAATCGATATTCCTATCCCCAGGGTTTAAGATTGCGCCAACTTAGCTGTATTAGACTTGGATTTGGTCACGAGCTCAACACATAACTTGAAGCTCCAGTTTATAAAGCAGAGTCATTCCGAGACCGACCTTTAATCTGCTGAAAATATTGATTAGGTCCTACGAAAATCTCGTAGAGGGTCATGAAAAGAATATTATTAGTCGAAGATGTTGATTCACTAAGAGACGTACTTGCATCAGTGCTCGAGCATGATGGCTATGCTGTTGACGCTTTCCCCTCAGCCGAATCGGCACTGCAAGGTCTCAAACAACAGCAAGAATATGCCTGCGTACTTGCAGATTTTAAATTACCAGGGATGGATGGAATTGAGCTGCTCAAAAATGTGCGCTCAGTACTTCCCACGGTTCCCTACATTATTATGACTGCCTATGGATCTATCGAAATCTCGGTAGAAGCCATGAAACACGGCGCTAATGATTTTATCTGTAAACCTTTCGAACCCGACACGATACGAGCCGTGATTAGTGATGTTATTCAACACAGAAGGGTACTCGATAGATCTCTCGGAATTAGAACCCGTCGAGACCGTTCGTTTCTCAGCAATAGTCCGGCGGTGCAGACATTATTAGCTCAGGCAAAAAAAGTCGCAAAAGTTGATAGTCCTGTCCTTATTCTTGGCGAAAGCGGATGCGGCAAGGAACTGTTGGCGCGCTATATTCACGAACATAGCCCACGCCGAGACAAACAATTTATTGCCATTAATTGCGCCGCCATGCCTGCAGATCTTTTGGAAAGTGAGTTTTTTGGACACGAAGCAGGGGCATTTACTGGAGCCACTCAAAGTCGTGTGGGAGTGCTCGAATTTGCTTCAGAAGGCACCATTCTACTTGATGAAATCGGCGACATGCCAGCAGCACTTCAAGTCAAACTACTTCGCGCCCTGCAAGAAAGAGAAATTAAACGACTGGGAAGCAATAAAGCAATTAAAATTAATCCACGTATCATTTCAGCGACGAATCACAATGTCGACGAAGCTTTAAAATTAGGCCGGATGCGTGAAGATTTTTACTATCGTATCGCGGTTATTAGTCTCACGGTGCCGCCGCTACGCGAACGCCCTCAAGACATACAGCTGCTTTCGCAATATTATATAGACCATTTTGCAGCGTCGATGGGCAAACAAGGGCTAATTCTAGACAAACAGGCTGAGCGCCTCTTAATGCAATATGCCTGGCCTGGAAATGCACGCGAACTTGAGAACGTGATTGAACGGGCTGTAATTCTCTCAGGCGATTCAATTCAACCAGAACATCTTGGCCTACCCTTGGGCATTGATTTAGATGCACTGCAAGCCACTACCGTATCACTCTCGGCGATAGCAGCCGAGGCTGCAAAAAAAGCAGAAGTAGAACTAATCTTAAAAACTCTTGCACAAACAAGCGGGAACAAAAGCAAAGCAGCACAAGTTTTGGGAGTCAGCTATAAAACCCTACTTAACAAGGTAAAAGAATATAAGCTTGCTGGCTCTGCTGAACCTACACAGGTAGAGCCTTCCTTTCGCTCATAAAAGAGACTTTATTCGCAATTCTTAAATCACACGAGAGTGTTAGGAACGATTCGAACGATCGTCCTCTTTTCGGCCACGCTCAAGACGAGCGACTCGAATTCCGAGTGACACAATATACAAGGACAAAAGTCCCCATAAAACAGAATAACCGGTAAACAGGCTAGGGAAGGTGTTTGGTACTGTTTCCATAATTATCGATTAAACTCCAATAAGCCAATTCGATAGCGAATCCATATCAAATACCCTTGCAATCCAATCAGTGCAAAAGTTGCAACTGCAAGAGTTTGTTTGAAGCTCGGGTGGGCAAGTCCTCCCACATTTCCCACAACTTGTGGATGAAGCTGAGCACTTTGTGGCAAAAAGTTAATGGAGAAGACTACCAGAGGCACAGTAACTGCCCCCAGAATGCCTAAGACTGCCGAATGCATCGGGGTGCGCGCAATATCACCAAACATGCGAAGGGCATTAAAGGACAAAAAGATTATCCACAAAAGCAAAAACGAAACGAGGCGAGGCTCCCAACGAAACCAAGTATTCCAGGCCGAATGTCCCCAAATCATGCCAGTCAAAAGAACAATCGTGCAGAAAATAAAACCTACCTCACCAGCAGCTTCTGATAGCAAATCGGCTTTTTTACTGCGTGTTGCTAAATACCCAAGAGAGGAAACCAACACCACACCGAAGGAACAATAGCAGGCCATGGCCGAGGCAACATGAAAATAGAAGATACGCTGCACAGGGCCCATGATTCGCTCGTTAGGCACAATGAGGAAAACTAGGTACAAGGCGTAGGCGACCAAGAGCACCACGATCCCAAGGCTAACACCATCCACTAAGCGAATGAGCTTCGAGGACGGGGCAACCGCATTCTCTGTCTGCATTTGTGTTTCCATACCTACTCTCGAATCGCAAAAGAAAAGAGGTTTAGACCCAAGATAAAATACAATACGTCAGCAACAACCAACAAGGTGAGCCATATCGAATCGAGCTCAAGAGTCCCGTTTTGCAAAATGGCTTGAAATAGCTCAATTGCGGCGGCAAGAAGCGGGAAGGTGAGGGGCAGCACCAACAAAGGCAAAAGCATTCCCTTCATTCGCGAAACCGCTGAAATTGCGGCCAAAAGCACGGCAATTGAGGTAAATGCAAACACCACCAGAGCGCTGACTAACAGCAAGCTTAAAAACACCGGCATTATCGAAACCTCAATAAGCCCAGCGAATAGAGCACAGGTAACTGCATGACCGAGCAAGAGGATAAGTGAAAAAACAAAGACTTTGCTGACGTACATTACAGAAGGATTAATTTTAGCGACTAATAAGGCTTCAATTGCTCGTCCTTGAAGGTCAGCTTCGAAGCTGCGGCCCACACAACTGGTGCCTGCAAATAAAAAAATGAGCCAAACCAGGCCTGGGTACATGCGCTTACTATATTCGGGAGGTAAAAAAGCACTTCCTACACCGAACATACCAATTAGGCTCAGAAGCACCGCTAGCCCAAATAGCAAAGAAATACTTTCTTTGCCTCTCAGCTCGGTCCGAACATCCTTCGCTATGAGCAACCAAAATGTTTGCATCATGAGTTTACTTTTTGATATAGGGGTATAGCTTGAGTAGAAGCTCCACCAGGTCCCAGTGTTTCATGACAAAGCACTTGGCCATGTGCAAGCAACACGGCTTCACGTGAAAATGCGCACAACCGCGTCACATCATGCGTTGCGACCAAAATAAGACAGCCCCGGTCGCGCGCGGCAGCAATAGCTTGACACACGCGTTCTGCGTTCTCTTGATCCAAATTAGTGGTTGGCTCATCTAGTAAAAAGATATCAGGGTTTCCCATGAATGTGCGGCAAAGCGCCAATCGAGCACGTTGTCCACGCGAAAGATCAGCAACTTGTTTGTTTAATAAACTACCAAGAGCCCACTGCGTACTGTGTGCGTCAAGTGGGCGCGTATCAGCATAGAGCTTTTTAAAAAAACTAAGATTCTCTAAGACACTGAGACCGAGATATACTTGCGGCTCGTGTCCATAATACGCTACTTGAGTCGCTGAGCGGCCAGACTTAATATGAACGGTTCCCGAGTCGGGCGAAAGTAAACCAGCCAAGATACGAAATAAAGTGGATTTGCCACTTCCATTGGCCCCCAAAAAGAGCACGCAACCAGCACCATCAAAGCGGATGCTCAGGTTAGAAAGAACTGCATGCTTAAAGAAAGATTTATTGAGCTTTTCAACAACGAGGCTCATTTTGGGCTCTGGTTCACCCGGCATAAGCCCTCTCCACTTAGTGCCCTGCAAGCGTTTTAGATTCTGGCTCTAACGCTTCTATAACTTGAGCAAGTTCAAGACTCAGAGAAAGCTTCATCTGCTCATAATCGTCTTGAGTAATGCGCTTCATTTGCAAATCGAGTTCAAGGTCTTTGAGCATTTGCACAAATCTGCCTTTTTGTTCGATGAGATGTTCTCTTTCGAGCGACGGAATTGAGCTGGGCGCAGAAACCGAAGCGAGGTGTGGCCTCACCAGAAACCAAGCACATCCTAATGCGAGACCAAACGCGACTATACCCACAGAACTCCTTTAGGCCTTAACTTGAGCCCCTTCTGCTACCGCGCTTCGCTGACGAGCAAATACCTCAGGAAGCAGCACAACAACTGTACCGGCCAACATTACCATAGCTCCAAACCATAACCAGACCTGAAGCGGATTAATAAAAACTTTAAAAGCTCCTCGAGTGCCCGAATCATCGATTCCAGCTAAAACCAAATACACATCCTCTCTCATGCCTACACGCAACGCTACTTCAGTAGTTGTTTCTCTGTTTTTAGCGTAGATGCGAAGTTCTGGATGCAACACTTTCAGTACTTTTTCAGCACCTTGCTCCCGTAGGCTTACTAACGCACGAAGCGCCGTATAATTGCTCTGCTGCACTTCAGTAAGCGAATCCAGGGAAAGCGTAAATCTACCAATTGAGAATGACTCTCCTTGCCCCAAAGAAAACTCTTTCTCATTTTTGTGAGCCATTGAAGCAGTTATGGCGAAAGCCACAATGACCACCCCAAGGTGCACCAAGTACCCTCCGTAACGGGTTTTGTGCCTACGAACAAGATTTCCCACTCCTCCAAGTGTCCCCGGATGTTGCAACGCAGCTTGAGCCCGCAAACCTCGATGAATCTCGCCCATAATGGTCATGAGCACAAAAACACAGAGCGCATACGAAAGCACAGGAAAAAATGAAACAATACCTGCCCATACCAGGAGCAAGGCAGAGAGCAATGCGAGCACAAAAGGAACAATAAAAGTTCTTTTCATTTGATTCCAATTTGCCTTACGCCAGGCAATGAGTGGTCCGAATCCCATCAAAAATATAAGCAGCAAAAATAGGGGCACATTCACTGCATTAAAAAACGGAATACCCACAACCTGCTTTACGCCTGTCAACCACTCTGACACGACGGGAAACATGACTCCCCAGAGAGTGGCGAAACAAATGCTGAGGAACAGCAAATTGTTCATCAAAAAAGCAGCTTCTCGTGAGAACAAACTTTCAATCTTTCGCTCAGACCGAATGTCGTCCTTACGCACCCAGCAAAGCAGGGCGGTCACTACAACCACTACCCCTATATAAACGAGAAACACCCAGCCCACATTAGTAGAGGCAAAGGCATGCACGCTCTGCACAATTCCTGAACGTGTGAGAAATGTGCCAAATACGGTAAGGGTATAGGTAAGTGTTACTAGCCAGATATTCCAAAATTTAAGCATGTTTTTGCGCTCTTGAACCATGACCGAGTGCAAAAATGCGGTACCGGTTAACCAAGGCAAAAATGAGGCGTTCTCAACCGGGTCCCAAGCCCAAAATCCGCCCCAGCCAAGCTCGATGTACGCCCAGTGACCACCCATCACTATTCCAGCTGTTAAAAAGCCCCATCCAATTAATGTCCAGCGGCGGGTAAGCCTAATCCAATCGTTTGATAAGGTGCGTGAAAGTAAGGCTGCGAGGCAAAAAGCAAATGGAATTGAAAAAAATGTAAACCCTAGATAAAGCAACGGAGGATGCACTGCCATAAATGGATTCTGCAAAAGCGGATTTAGTCCATTGCCGTCAGGAGGAATAAAATCTGCCTTGATATAACGAAAGGGATTCGTCAAAAACACCACAATAGTAAAGAAGAAAGCTGCGGACGAATTTGCGGCTGCTAGCGTCCACGACATTAATCTGCGAGGAGCAGCATCGGACCAAAACGCAACAAGAGCCGAGGCTAATGTGAGCAGGGCCGCCCAAAGCAGCATAGAGCCGTCCATGCCACCCCAAATTGCGGTGATTTTGTAGATGGTTGCCATGTCTCGGTTGGAGTGTTGCCACACATATTGGTTGGTAAAATCACTCTCAACAAATGCATATCCCAGCGCAAAAAGTGCGGTGAATGCAGACACAAAAACCAAAATGGTTGCTTGTTTTGCAGTTTGAAACCAAGCTTCACTGTGCTTAATACCAGCGAGAGCGCCGCTTATAATGCCAACAAACGTTAAAATCCAGGCGAGGGATTGGGCGAAAGACCCAAGTTCAGTCACGGCAGATCCTTTTTAGAACAGAGGTTATAGACCCTATTGCAGATCTTGAGTGCAGTTCAAAATAGATCTTTTTAAACCAGCACCTAAGATTGGGGCGGGTACATTTTATCGATAGGAGGTGGCTCATACTTTGACGGGCACTGGGTCTGAAGCTTACTTGCTATCAGAGTGCCCGACTTAAAGTCTCCATCAATAATTACATCCCGACCAACTGCAAACATATCAGGCTTAATGCCTGGATAAAACACCGGGATGGACTTCGCTCCTCCAGTTCCCGGGTCTTCGACGCTAAACCTTAGCTCGATGCGCGGTTCTACCGCATATGAGATTTCATTTGCAGAGACCTTTCCAGCGACTCGAATGCGAAGCTTATCGCCACCGTCTTTAATATCTGAAAGCTCAGAAGGGGTGAGCACATGGGACGTGCCAGCCCGTGTTGCCTGAAACACCAGAGCGCTGGCAACCACCACGAACACAATGACTATGCTAACGAAGAGCTTGTTCACTGACACCAAACCCAGGCTAATTCTGTAAAACTTTCAACACGTTAAATTAAACGCCCTCTGCAGGGAGTACTATATCGAAGGTTAGAAAAAACACAAATTTGGCTTATCCCGGCAAATTAAAGGGGCCCCAGTTCTGTTCTGCTGACTGGGGAAGGGTCCCTTTGATGATGTCAGGGTATTCAGGATCTGGGAAACCGGGGCCGGGACTGGCTACTGCTTACAGGAAACGGGCCAACAGAAACTAAACAACTAATTCACCGTTCGATATATTGGAATTCCCAGCAACTGCTTTACTTCATCAATTTTGGCGTTAATGTGGGCGTAAAACCAATTTCTGTCGGCCCATTCATTAGGATCAACAGGCACTCCATGCACCCGAACCTGAACAAATACATTTGAATTACGTGAAAATCCGCTACGACCAGGTGTGCCAATTACTTGTCCTGCTCGAATTTGCTCACCCTTCTTCACTGAAGCATTCGAGAGATGCCCATACAAAGAGGTAAGCCCGAGTCCATGATCTATGGCGACAAGTTGCCCATAGTTACCCAAATTTCCAGAGAAAATAACTATGCCATCGGCTGCTGCTATAGCCTCGCCTTGACCTGGTTGCATGGCAATTTCAAATCCATTGGAACGTGCTTGAGCAACCTCTTTTCCCTCAAAGGTAAAACGCAAATCGTCTGAATAGCCGTACTGGACCACGCCAACTTGGCGTGCAAATGGTTGAAACCAATAACGCTCAAATCGTGGAGATTTAAGAAGAGCCAAAATTTCTGTTTCAGAGTAAGCGCGTAAATTTTTATTAACCAGAGTAAGTTTCTCAAGTAGCCGCTCTTTCCCGCCTTTTTTGGTGTTGACCGCAAGCTCCTGCCCTGTTTGTTTGGCCGCCTCAACAAGACGCGGCAAATACTCATCAGCCAATGGGGCAATTGAGTTGAGCAAAACGTCTTCAGTAATAGGAACTCCAAGCACTCGTTGGGGACGGGGTTGAACTTTATTATAAAACTGTGCAGAAACTGCGTTGCCAACTTCGTCTTCTGCAAACACACGCACGTTCACTTTTTCTGGATCTTGGTTCTGATCTACAGCATAGAGTGCAACAAAAAGGGAGCGATCATCTAAATCTTTATCGAGGCCCCTCGCAGGGTAGCCAAGAAATGTGGCACCACCAACCTTTATACCAGAGAGCGCTAAAGCTTCATCTGTCGCCCTATATATTATTAATTGAGCACCACCAACTCGGGCATTATGCTGAGTTGACAGAACTTCAACTTTCGGGCGTCGATAATCAATTTTGAGGGGAAAGGTTTTTACACTTCGATTGTTCCAAAAGCTTCGATCAAACGCCCGAACCTCAAATTCTGCGGTACCTTCACTCAGCGCGCTTTTATCGCCGGGAAACTCAACGGTAATTTCAGTTGCAGCCTGGCCCCCAAGCGATTGACGCAAGATCTCCTTGGAGCTGCTCTTTTGAAGAGTTCGAACTACTACTTCATCAAGTCCGGCTCCCGTGTCGGAGAGTCGTAACTTAATTGAAACCGGGGCAAGTCCAACGCCTCGAGGGAATTGCAAAACTTCTATTTCTGGCGCAGAACGCTCAAGAAACCCAGAATACAGGGAGGACCAGCCCGCAAAAGCTACTGGCACCAAAGCCGCTACCACTAGAATAAAGATAACGAAACGAAAAGAGAGCAACCTTTTGGGCTTCTGAAGGTTTTGAGATTCGTTATTCATTGCCAATCTTAAAACTCAATTTGATCCACAGTTGGTCCTAGTCGTTTGAGCAAGAATTCTTTCAGCTTCTCTTTGATTCGATTCTCAAGCTGCCGCACTCGTTCGCGGCTAATGCTTAATTGATCGGAAATATCTTGCAGAGTTGCCTTCTCTTCTCCCAGCATACGCTGTTTAAAGATTACAAGCTCCTTCGGTTTTAGTGTAGCAGAGAACTCATCTAAACTTTCAAGCAAAAGATGCGCAGTTTGCTTCTGGGCCAGTATATCCTCTGCATTCGCCTGAGAGCTAGGAATAAGCGAAAGAAGGTTATGCTCACCCCCCTCTTGCACCGGAGCATCTACGCTGACATCAGCGCCACCAAGTCGCTGCTCCATCTCAAGCACTTCGCTTTCCTTCACATTCAGTTTGTCCGCTAGCAACTTTGGCGACGGGTAAAACCCTTCACGCTCGAGCTTTTCTTTCTCCTTTTTAAGGTTAAAAAAGAGTTTGCGCTGCGCTTGAGTGGTACCAATTTTAACCATGCGCCAGTTGGCAATTACGTAGCGAATGATATAGGCCTTAATCCACCACACTGCGTAAGAGGGGAATCGCACCCCGCGGTACGGGTCAAAATTTTTAACTGCCTCCATCAACCCAATATTTCCCTCTTGGATAAGATCGAGGAGGCTACGTACTGCACGTTCATAATCGCGAGCAATCTTAACGACCAGACGTAAATTGCTCGAAACCAAACGGTAGGCAGCCTCTAAATCTTTATTCTGGGTATAACGCACCGCTAATTCATGCTCCTCCTCTTTACTGAGAGGTTGATATCGCTGAATTTCGCGTAAATATGCCTGGAGCGCATCGTAGGGAACAACTTCTTTAACCCTCGACTCACTCAATACCTCAATTTCTTCTTCAGCTTCAGGGCTTATGACACCCGAATCATCAAGTTCTATAGCAGACACATCTATATCGTTTTCGCCACCAATGACCTCTGGCGTAATAGTTTCATCTTCAGCGGGCAGCACCTCTATCTCTGAAGCATCTACGACAGAAGCATCGGCTGGCTTTGTCTCCAAAGCAGATTTGGACTTTAACTTTGATTTGGTTCCTGTATTCTTTTTCAAAGACGCCAACACGATAAAAACAATCTGGAGGCTGAAGCCGCCTGTTTTGTACAGCCTCGCGAATCACCACAAGCAGTAAATACAGCAGCTTGAGCTACTTATCAACAAGCGGCGCCTGGCCAACCCTAGTCCAAGACTTTGCATCCCATGCATGACCATTAATAGTAAATACAGGGAATCCATTAAAGGTATCATCCATTCCAACTTCACGCCATTTAGACCATCGGAACGAAAAATCGTAAAAGCTACGTTTCCGCTCCTCCTGGGGCCCTAGCTCAAAAACAGTACGCCCAGGGAACTGCATTGAAACTCCAAGAAGACTCGAGACAGTGGCAGGTAGATCCATTAATTGAGCCGGTGCCTCGGAAGTTTGCAACGCTCCTTTCGCTCCCTTAGGTTTAATCATCAACAAAGGAAGCGCTCGAGAAATGGGAGGAAGATTTCTGTCTTTAAGCACATTCTTTTGGTTCTGGCCAAAATCAAGCCGCGTGCCATGATCTGCGCTCAGAATAATGATGGAGTTGTCGTAGACGCCAAGAGCTTTAAGGCGATTTACAATATCAGCGGCAACCCGCAGCGCACAGCGCGTCTGCCGTGTAAAATTATCAACATGTATTCGCTCAAAGCTTGCAAGAGGCTCACACTCTGCATTCAAACGAATAGGCGGATGAGGGAACAAGAAATGCAAAAAGCGATACGTAGGTTTATCGCTCGATACGTGCACCTTTTGAATAAATTCTCGCGCAAATAAGACACCGCGATCTTCACCTATCCCGACAGAAGACTTTGGAGCCAGCAGAGATTGCACCAGCCATTGCTCATTTCGATAAATGTGTTTCTTAAGAAACTGTGGACTTGCTCTAAAGAGAGCCAGGTCAAGCTGCTCGGCGTATTCAGAGATGCTAAATTCTAAATCACTTTTGCCGGGGAAACGCCGGGCTTCACCGCACATCCCCGGTGCAAAAAACTGACAGAACCCGGGAATGGTGGCCAAGCGCGACGAAAAACCTTGGGCTGCAAGCTGCGTGGGCAAAGAGGATTTTTTAAAAGTTTCCTCATAATATCGTCGCAGCGGAACCGATGCATCAAAGGGCACACCGGTTAAAAATGCAGGGACGCTGGGAAGGGTGCTGGGGAAGGCTGAAGTAGTATTACGAAAATACGTAAAGCCAGAAAATGAATCCTTAAGCTCAGGCTCTACAGTAATTGCGCGTTCAAAAGCGGGGGACTGCAGGGCATCTAAAACTATATGAATAACATTCGATTCCTTGGATAGACTAAAAAGCTCTTGAAGTTCTTGAGCGGGTGGTCGACGTACAAGCTGAGGTGCCGAACCTACTTGCGGCAACAAACTGATAGCGTGCAATCCTACAATTAGGATACTCAAGCGAGACGCATGTAACTTCACCCAGCGTGTTTTCCATGCAGCAAGGACTGCTAGTACCGCCCAAACACCCAGATCAATCCAACCACGCCCTACATATTCATTCCATGCAATTGGTGTTCCGTCTAAAGAGCCATAATCCCAAACTAAAAACTGACTCTGTACATAAGACCCTACCAGAAGCCAAATGAGTACCACTGACACATAGTCAGAAAACCTTCTGAGAAAAATGCTCTGGAGCAACCCAAATACCAACGTGCCGGCAAGGCAGAGCAGAGCACCGATTCTAAGGGCATAGAGAAGCCCATACGAAAACTCATTAGAGTTTCCGAGCAAAACCAAAGCAGGTAACAATACCAGGACGGAAAAAAGCAGGGGCAGCACGGTGAACATGAAGTTGTCACAAAAAAAGAATCAATCGGTGGAAAGCCCAGAGAAGAAAACCAGAGCCGAGCCTAAGATCTGACCGACTGAGACGCAAGTAAACGGTGAACTGGAACCATGCTGGATGCCCATGGGAATACAGGTCCCTTGGCAGATGCAACAACCGAAATTCGCAGTTCCATTTTCTGGCAGCAACACGCCCTCCATAAAGTGAACGCCGACAACAGCAATAATTGGCAATCAATACAAGCTATTAGCGCTGCAACCCAGGGACTCATAAGCATTTCAAGTTCTTAGCCCCGATGGACGAATATTGTCACTGGAAGCGAATTTTGGCACCGCCAGTGTCTTTGGGCCCTTAGATTCAAACTGAATCAGGCCTCAGCGGTGTGTGCATTAGACAGATTTTAGACTAGGAATTGCATGTCATCACGAGTTGGAGATCTACTCGTAAAAACGGGGCTTATTACGCCCGAACAGCTCACCCAGGCTCAAGAACAACAGCAAGCCGGTGGTGGTTTTATTGGTTCCTACCTCGTAAAGTTGGGAATCATTACCGAGCCTGATCTTGTACAGGTTGTCTCTCAGCAATACGGGGTCCAGATAGTTCAGCTCGAGGAGTACAAAATTGAAGACTCCACCTTGCAGCTCATTCCACATAACTTAGCAATTAAGCATGGCGTTATTCCGTTGGTGCGCAAAGACAGCACCTTAACGGTGGCAATGAGCGACCCTTCCAACATAGTTGCGCTCAACGACATAAAGTTTATTACGGGGCTCGACCTACAGGTAGTGATTGCGCCTGAAAGCGACATCAAAGCCAATCACGAAAAGTACTACGAAAATCAGGTTTCCTACGACAATATCATGGAGGACTTTGACGAATCCGTTGAAGTCGTTGATATCCAAGATAACGTTGACGTTCTTGAGCTGGAGAAAGCTACCGAAGATGCTCCTGTAGTAAAGTTGGTAAATGCGGTGCTCACCGACGCCATCAAAAAAGGGGCTTCCGACATTCATATTGAGCCTTACGAAAAAACGTTTCGGGTAAGATTTCGCATAGACGGCGTGCTCTATGAAATTATGAAGCCGCCGACAAAACTCAAAAATGCCATAACGTCGCGCGTAAAAATTATGGCTGATTTGGATATTGCCGAACGCCGACTGCCGCAGGACGGTCGTATAAAACTAAAACTCGGAAATAACCGCGAAATGGATTTCCGTGTGAACGTATTACCCACATTGTTTGGCGAAAAAGTAGTATTACGTCTCCTCGATAAATCAAATTTGCAGCTCGACATGACCAAACTGGGCTTTGAGGTAAGTCAAATTAATGACTTTAAGGAAGCAATTTCAAAGCCCCATGGCATGGTGCTGGTAACGGGACCAACTGGTTCTGGTAAAACCACCACACTGTACTCGGCACTTGCTGAACTTAATAAAATGACAACCAATATCAGCACGGCCGAAGATCCAGTTGAATTTAACTTGGCGGGTATTAATCAAGCTCAAATGCATGACGACATCGGCTTTAACTTTGCCTCTGCGCTTAGAGCATTTTTGAGACAAGACCCAGACGTCATCATGGTGGGTGAAATTCGAGACTACGAAACTGCAGAGATTGCGATCAAAGCATCCTTAACCGGACATCTTGTTCTCTCTACTCTGCACACAAACGATGCTCCCTCAACAATTAACCGTCTTCTCAACATGGGCGTTGAACCATTTTTGGTCGCTTCATCCATCAATCTTATTTTGGCGCAACGACTTGCGCGTCGCGTGTGCTCAAACTGCGTAGAAGACGTACAAGTCAGCCCAGAAATTTTGGTAAACATCGGAATTCCTGCGGCTGAAGCTGGCACCATTAAAGTTAAACAAGGCAAAGGCTGCGAAAGGTGTGCAGGCACCGGCTACAAAGGTCGTATCGCTTTATATGAAGTGATGCCAATGCGCGAGGAAGTTCGTGAGTTTGTACTTAATGGAGCCTCCTCAGCCGAAATAAAAAGAGAGGCGATGAGGCTTGGCATGCTGTCACTACGTCAATCCGGACTTGCCCGGCTGCGAGATGGCACAACCACCGTTGAAGAAGTTTTGCGCGTCACCGCTTCAGACTAGTTTTTCGAGAATTCAATAACAGAGGATACAAATCTATGCCAATTTACGTATGGGAAGGCAAAAACCCAGCAGGCAAGAAAGTGAGCGGCGAAGTTGAAGCACGAGACATTCAAGCTGTCTTTAACATGCTCAAAGCCCAGCGCGTGACCCCAACGGCGAACAAAATTCGCGAGAAGGGTAAGGGGCTTGAAATGGAAATTAAAATTCCAGGCTTTGGACCAAAGCTCAAAAGCAAAGACACCGTAATATTTACACGCCAATTTGCCACTATGATTGATGCCGGTTTGCCCATAGTGCAGGCTATAGATATTTTAGGAAAACAGCACGAAAACAAAGCCTTCAAAAAAGTGCTGCTCGCGGTAAAAGAGAATGTAGAAACCGGTGGCACCTTAGCTGAAGCACTCCGCAAACACCCCAAAGCCTTTGACGATTTGTACGTCAACATGGTCGCCGCTGGCGAAAATGGCGGTATCTTAGATGTTATTCTCGAGCGCCTTTCCATACATATGGAAAAAGCAATGAAGTTAAAGCGCGAAGTGAAAACCGCAATGATTTATCCAGCAGTAGTTATCTCGGCAGCAATTATCGTAACTGCGGTGCTGCTCATTTTTGTTATTCCTACTTTTGCCGAATTATTTATGGATTTCGGTTCGGCACTTCCGTTGCCCACCCAAATTGTTATTGATTTATCGAATTTCTTCGTCAAATGGTGGTATGTAATGGCAGCGGCTTTCGCAGGCCTTGTGACGTTCTTAGTGAAGTTTCTTAAAACTGAACGTGGTCAAGAAGTCATTCACCCCATTGCACTTAAAATGCCAGTTTTTGGCGATATCATTCGCAAAGTAGCCGTAGCCCGCTTCACAAGAACTCTTGGCACAATGTTATCCTCTGGCGTGCCCATTCTTGAAGCATTGAACATTTGTGCACGAACTGCCGGAAACAAGGTGGTAGAGCGCGAGGTACTTCGTGCGCGTGTTGCAATATCTGAGGGTAAATCAATGATGGAGCCACTCAGTACCTCTGAAGTTTTTCCAAGTATGGTTGTGCAAATGATAGCCGTGGGTGAGTCAACAGGCGCCATGGATGCAATGCTGCAAAAAATCGCAGATTTTTACGAAGATGAGGTGGATAACGCCGTTGGCGCGATGAAGCAATTAATCGAGCCCCTGATGATTCTTACTTTGGGCGTTATTATTGGTGGTCTGGTAGTCGCCATGTATCTGCCAATTTTCAAAATGGGCTCTGTGGTCGGCAACTAAGAGTAGAGAATATGAGCAGCTTCGGCAAAGACACGCCATCAACAGCCACACCGTCATACACGACAGTGGATGTGCGTTGGCTTGTCGCCGGACGCTTATGTCTCTTGTCCTTGGTGTTACTTGGCGCAAGCATTGACAGGGTATTTTTTTCGGTCGAAGCCTCACATCGAATCTTATTAGTTTCAAAAGTTTTGTCAGGCTTTTTAATCTTTTCTGCCCTCAGTGCTGCTTGGTTGCGCTATCGATCACCAACCAGCACATTTGTTGCCACACAACTCTATGCTGATCAATTTCTCATAACAGCGGTAATATATGTTACCGGTGGACCGGTAAGCCCCTTCCTATTTTTGTACCTTCCGCTTGTCATGGCTGCTTCCTTACTCTTAAGTCGAGCAGCAGCCTTGGGTTTGGCTAGCTGCACCGGCATATTTTACACCGCACTCAGCTGGGGAATTCTAAATGGGAGCATTCCACCGGGAGATCCAAGCATTGCCACAGCGGCACCTACAGGAGGCTTACTTCTCCAAGTGTTAGGCTTGCTCAGCGGCATGGTACTGATTGCGGTTGCCACCAGTTTTTTAAAGAAACAGCTTGCCACGAGCTATGAACTGGCAGCACAAAGTCAAAAAACGCTGCACGATAAAGATTCACAGCAACGTTCTCTCATTGATGGACTGCAAGATGGCGTTATTACTCTCTCAGCCCACGGATCTATCACCCTGGTGAATAGAGCTGCTGCTGAACTATTTGCCGTCGACGCCACGGCCGTCTTAGGCAAAAGTTTTAGCCAGCTTTTTAATGAAATAGATAGTTCCTCAGAACTTGCGACCTGCGATATTGCTGCTCAAGAAAAATCGTTAGAGGCCACACTATCAGTAGCTGGAAGGGGACTAAAACTAAATTGCCAAAGCAGCGTCTTGCGCGACGGCAGTGGTCAACTTGTTGGTACGATAATTGTCTTTCAAAACGTGACGAGCCTTCGCAGCATTGAAGAACAATTCCGTATGCAGGAGCGTTTAGCCCAGCTTTTGGCAGCAAAAGACTCTGAGCGGCCGGCAACTCAAACGAAGGTAAAAAACTTCGTGGGCGAATCGCCCGTAATGCAAAAGGTATTCAATCTCATCAATCGTGTTGCTCAATCGGATGCAACGGTTCTTATTTCCGGTGAGTCGGGAACAGGTAAAGAATTGGTCGCCAAAGCAATTCACCTAGAAAGCAACAGAGCAAAAAATCAGTTTGTAGCTATCAACTGCGGAGCTATTCCTGAAAATTTGATTGAAAGTGAGTTATTTGGACATAAGAAAGGTTCATTCACGAGCGCTGACTCCGATGCGTTAGGATTATTTCGAAGCGCTGAAGGGGGTACGGTATTTCTCGATGAAATTGGCGAACTACCGCTACATATGCAAACGAAACTCCTGCGCGCACTTCAGGAGAAAAAAGTTCGTCCAGTCGGCGGCGATAGAGATATCCCCATCAATGTTCGAGTCATAGCTGCGACAAACCGAAATTTGAGACGAGAAATTGAGCAGGGGAACTTTAGAGAAGATCTATACTACCGCTTAAACGTCGTTAATATTTCACTTCCTCCGCTCCGTGAGCGTAAAGAAGATATCCCTCTCCTGGTTAACTCGATATTACGCTCTCTCTGCAAAGACCGAGCAGTGCCTATTGTTCCCCCAGCTACCATGGGCCTCCTTATGGATTTTCGTTACCCCGGAAATGTGCGAGAGCTCGAGAATATTATTGAGCGCGCACTTGTTCTGGGTGGGGAAGCAATTTTGCCGGAACACCTTCCTGATTCTATTCGCGAGTCATCGCCGCTTCCAAAGCAACCCCTTGGCAGCACCACCATTATTATCGATGAATCAATTAGCCTTCCTATTAATTTAGATACTGTCTTGGCTGACCTTGAACGGCGTTATCTTGAAGCGGCACTTATTCGCACCAAGGGGGCCAAAAAGAAGGCTGCCGAGATGTTAGGAATGAACTTTCGGTCCTTCCGTTATCGCCTCCAAAAGTTCGGCTTAGGCGATGAACAGGAGCAAACCCATACCGACAGCTAACTCCCTGAGTTTTAATGACAAATTTTGTCGATATGAGTGCCATAATTTGTCACGTGCCGCTTTTTATGTCTGCGTATTACTCCTAGGCCCTCCCGACACGAATCCTAATTAGCTGAAATTACATCAATATTATTAGAGCTAAACTTTTGTGGTGTGGCATCCGACTTGCTCTACAGGGAAGCTCAAAGGTGAAGCTTTGGCTCAATTGCCAGCTTGGACCCGCCTCTTCATGTTCATGGGGGTGTTTGGGTTTAAGTGTCCTGCAATTGCGGCTTAACCGGAAAGATCTTTGAGGTTTTTCCACTTTATTATTTTGGAGATACAGAACATGAAGAGGAATGAAGCAGGTTTTACATTAATTGAGTTGCTCGTTGTTATTGCGATCATCGGTATTCTTGCCGCGATTGCAATTCCTCAGTTTGCTGAATACCGCGCACGTGGCTTTGATGCCCGCGCCAGAAGCGATCTGCGTAACGTTGCAACCGCTGAAGAAGCATACTTCGCAGATAACGAGGTATATAAAGACTGTACCGATTCTACTTGTCCTGGTCTTCTTCCAGGGATTTCAGCAGTTTCTCAGAGCGTAACGTTGGCGATTACCGCTACCACCACCGGATTTACTGGTACTTCAAACAGCAGCCGTGGTTCTGGCGTAACCTACAACTGGGACAGCTCAGCTGGCGGCATGCAATAAGCTTAGAGCTTACATGCTAGAAAAGGCCGGGTCGCAAGACCTGGCCTTTTTTTTTAAGATGCAGAAACTGGCTATCGCAAAAAAGAACGCATCTCGCCGAAGCACTCCACAGATCCTATTATATGGTGGGCGGTATATTGCGTGGCGTAGCCTGACGATGGAGCAGGCCATATATCGCTTGGCGCAGTAGCTTTTATTTTGTTACGCGCTCTTATTCTAAATTAGCTTTCAGCGTACCAACATGACCGGAACTCATCTCCATAAGGCCAAAGTTTTTACAGCTATTGTGCTTATTAGCTTTGCATTATTGGTGCTTATTTCTCCCCAGCATGCCCACTTTAGAGATTCTGCCGAATTTATACTCTCGGCCATCTTTCTCGACATCTCGCACCCACCAGGTAGCCCATTTTATACTCAAAGTGCTCATGTGCTCAGCTTTATTCCTTTTGGTCCATTAGCCTGGAGGGTCCATATATTTAGCGCCTTAGTTGCAGCTTTTTGCTTAGGATCACTCTGGTGGCTTAGTTACACCTTGCTCGCCCTTAGAAGCAGAAGACAGCGTTTAAACCTCTCGTTCACCGCCTCCATCGCTCCAATTGTGCTGATTAGTACGCACTCATTCTATACCAGCGCCTTTACCGCCGAGGTTTATGGCCTTCTTACGCTCTTTTTTATCCTACTTACCTCTCTCATCGTTAAATTTGAACGAAGTCTCGATGCGCGCTGGTTATATACCGCCTGCTTTGTAGCAGGCCTTGCAGCAGGAACCCATGCAGCTATCGTTCCATTAGTTATCTGGGCTTGTCTTTGTCTTGTGATTGGCAGATGGAGACAAATAAAACATTTACTGTTGGGCGGAATGGGGTTTGTGTGGATTGGCCTTCTCGTCTACTCCTACCTTCCGGCAAGAACGAGCGAAAATTTACCGTTAAATACTGGAGCGCCTTCCTCAATCGAGCGCCTTATTAACCACCTCACCAATGCCCGAGATAGAAACTTAAGGGCCACACCGGTAGACGTAGATACTACTTCCTTCCATTCATTTTCTTCTGCCGTGGTACGGGATCTTGAGAGGATGAGCCAAGAAATTCCAGCCCCTCTCCTATGTATTGGCATGTTTGGCCTCGTGCTTTTATTTCGAAAATCGATCCGCCTGAGCGCGCTACTCCTGGGTTCTTTTATAATCTATTGGTACTTTTTTGCCGGATGGCAAAGTGAGCCCTGGATTCTTTTGTTCTGCATTCTTGCGCTTGGTGCAGCGCAAGCTGCACATGCGCTGGTTGAACGAATAGAATCAGCAACTCTTGCACGTGCACTTCCTATTTTATTAGTTCTGCCTTTGATGCTCACTTCTCTTTACCAGTTGAACCTAGAAAAAATTGCCTTTTTCCCTACATATGAGGTTCCAACATCGGAAGCCTCCCAAATTTTAGATGGACTACCACCGCGCGCAGTGCTGGTAAGTGAGCCCTCTTGGTTTATTCTGTCATACACACAGGCGGTTGAAGGCTACAGAAATGATGTGACAGTACTGTATCAACCAGAAATTCTATTCCCTATTTATTTTGCTCCCTTTACTCATGTACGCTATGACCATGAGCATTTCGCGAGCGACGCAGACTCTGACCTTGAGCCTTTTAAAAGACTTGGCAATTTTCTTGCCTTTGCAACAGCGTCAAATAAATTTTTCTTTGAACCAACTCCAGTCTTAAACGGGTATCTCTCGGGTGTCGCCCGTTGTGCGGATAATGGTCTATTTAGACTGATCCCCGGCGCGAGCTCACAGATTGACCAGGCATGCGTTCCCTATGTCACCCAAGCACTTATTGACTTACGAGCAGCAAGTTTTCCGGAGTACCCTTTGTTTGTGCTCGACAATAGAAACTATTTTGAAGTGAGATTAAATGGTGCAGCCGACCTATTTTCCCGTTCGAGCCACCCCGAACTAGCCTCACAACTCTTAAATGAAAATTGTAGTCCCTCTTCACATAGCGCATGTTCGGAGCTCTCTATAGCAAATTTGTCAGCCTATCTCATTGAAGAAGAGCGCTACCTCGATGCCACAGTGGTACTTAGCGAATATTTGCTGGCAAACCCAGCCAGCCGCCCCATTATCCAGCCTCGCCTCAAAGAGGCCTTTTATAGGCTCTCAACGGAAGAGAAAAGGCAATTTTTAAGGCAAAATCCGGAATTCGATTTTCAGAGCTTATGAATGCATTATCTGTGAGCACTGTTTTTAAATCGCTTGGAATGACGGCCCTATTTGTCGGCGCAGCTAGCGTTGCATCTCTTGCACTTTCGGGATTAGAAGAATCTCGTCCAGCCAAGCCCAGCAGAAATGCTGAAGCAGAAGTACTGTATTTACCACGTGGAGATTTTTTATCTGGACTTAGTTTTGGGTACAAAAATGCGCTCGCAAACGTTCTGTGGTTTAATACTCTTAACTATTTTGGCAAACATCACAAAACAGACCAAAACTATCAATGGCTTGCACATATGTGCAGCCTTATCACGCAGCTAAAACCGCAAGAAATACATTTTTATGAATTTTGCGCTCACATGCTGTCCTGGGAAGCTGCGCAGCCAGAAAAGGCACTTCATATTCTAAACCGAGCTGTGCAGCACCATCCGCAGAGATGGGAATTTAGGTATCTGAGGGGATTTACCCATTACTTTTTCTTAAACGACCTAGAATCGGCTACGAGCGATTTTGTTGCAGCGGCAAAGTTGCCGGGGGTGCACCCAATTGTTACTCGGCTTGCAGCTCAAAAATTAATGAGCACAAATTCAAATGCGAGCGCAATTGAATTTCTTGAAAGCGCACTTAATTCCACCACCGATCCGAATGCACGCGGCGCATTAGAGTCACGACTGCGAGAGCTTTTGGTTGTCAGAGACCTTCAGCTTCTCGAATTGGCACTCGATGCATTCTCATCGCGCACGAGCAAAAAAAGTGCATCACTTCAAGAATTAGTCACAAGTGGAATTCTGAGCTCAATTCCGATTGAACCTTTTGGTGGCGAATACCGCATAAACCCCGAGACAGGACGGGTAGAAAGTAGTTCGCCGCAGGCACAAAAGCTGCTGACTCGTCTTAAGAGAGGAAAGTAATGAATACCCCAATTATATCTCTAGAAAACGTGTGTTATGCACAGCGCTCTCAGTGGAGCTTTGCAAGTAAAGCAATTCTCAAAAGTATCTCTTTAGAAGTGTTTCGTGGCGAATCTTTTGGCTTTCTTGGGCACAATGGAGCGGGGAAAACCACCACCATTAAATGTCTACTGAACTTTCTGCGGCCCCAATCTGGAGTAATTCGCCTAAACGGCAAGCATCCTTCTGATACGTCGTCACGAGCCCAAGTTGGCTATGTCCCTGAGCTGCCTTATTTCTATGAACACCTCAGTGTTTCAGAAGTCGTCACGTTAAGTGCACAGCTTCATACTATCGCTCCAGCATTTCGAAAGAAGGCCATCTCAAAAGCTCTCGAGCTGGTAAAATTAGATGCCAGAAAAAATTCGCCGCTACGTTCATTGTCAAAAGGACTTACGCAAAGGGTAGCTCTTGCACAAGCAATTGTAGCAGAACCTACCTTACTTATTCTCGACGAACCATTTTCCGGTCTCGACCCAATAGGTAGAAAAGAGTTTCGCGATATCTTTGGGGAACTCAAGGCAAAGGGCACCACCATTTTTATTTCTTCGCACATTCTCAGTGACGTAGAGTTCGTGTGTGATCGGGCATCAATTCTTTCTCAAGGTGAGCTTAAAGGCGTTTTTGACATCAAAAAACTTCCTGAACTCCTCCCCGCCTCGTATGTACTTGGCCTCAAGGCAGCGAAGCACCAAAGGCCGACGCTGCAATCACTTGGGGTGCCCGCTAAAGAAATTGGCGATAATCTTGAATTCCATTTTGAACGTAAAAGTGATGCTGATGCAGCTTTGAGGAGGGTGCTTGATTTAGGCATGGCTATCGACTCATTTGAAACTAAACAGGGTAGCCTTGAACACCTATTTGTAAGCTTGGTGCAATTTAACGAAGCAAATTCCAAATAGAAGAGGGAACATACGATGACTCAAACTATTTTTGCACTCACCCTTACTACGTATCGCGAGCTTGTGCGTGGCAAAGCTCTTCTTTTGACACTGGGGTTTGCCGCAGCGTTGGTTTCAATTTCGGCTCTTTTTGGAACAGTGACCATAGGCGACCAAGTTCTGATTATTAAAGATTTTGGGCTCATGGCCATTTCGCTTTTTTCTGTGGGGTTTGTGGTATTTTCTGCAGCCGCATTGCTGGCTAAAGAGCTCAACCGTAAAACAATATTCAATGTACTTTCGAAGCCTGTCTCTCGACTTGAATTTATTCTCGGCAAGTATTTAGGAATGTTAGGCACTACGGTAACCATGGTGTTTATTATGGGCGCTTGTCTCAGCGGGGTTTGTTTTTTGCTTGAATCAAGCTGGGATACACAACTGCTTTTCGCCTACCTGTATGCAGGGCTCGAAATAAGTATTGTGTGCGCAATTACTATTTTGTTTTCAACTATCCTCGTAACTCCCATACTGGCTGGACTCATCAGTTTTGGAGTGTTTTTAGCGGGACGAAATATAGAATACGTTTCACTATTCTTGCCTGCTGAGAAAGCCGGAGATATTCATCCTATCGCGTTGATTTTACAGACTCTTCTACCGCGGCTCGATCGACTAAATCTTGCTAACGATTTGGTATATGGAGCATCTATATCAGGGGCCCATATATTGTGGGGGCTGGCGTATGCAGTCGCCTACTCAGTCGCAACCATTGTTCTAGCCTCACTCTTTTTTAAGCGAAGAGAGTTTAACTGATGCGAGACCAAGAGTTTTAAAAAGGTAAATGAGTCATGGCTATAGAAAAAAAATCTCGAGAGTTTTTGTACGAGCTTTTAGAAACTCCCTCGCCCTCTGGTTTTGAGCAGAAGATTCAACGAGTAGTTAAAAATTATGTGAAGTCGTTTAGCGATTCGGCAGAAATAGACCTCCATGGTAATTTGGTAGTTGGGTTAAACACCAAAGCCAAACGCCGGGTTATGCTTGCTGGACATTGCGACCAAATTGGCTTCATGGTCAAACAGGTCACTAAAGATGGCTTTATTTCGCTTACTCCTGTGGGCGGAATTGATGTGGGAGTTGTTGCGGGAGCAACCGTCACTATTTGGAGCGAAAAGGGCCCTGTAACGGGCGTTGCCGGTCGCAAAGCAATTCACCTCCAGTCTCCGGAAGAGCGCGCTGGTGGAAAACTAGATCTAGATAAAATTTGGATAGATATTGGCGCAAAAAGCCAAGCAGATGCTCTTAAGCGAGTACAAATCGGAGACTGCGTCACTTTTAAACTTGGAGTAACTGAGCTGAGCCCCGATCTTATCGCAAGCCCAGCGCTGGACGATAAGGTGGGACTATTTGTGGCAATCGAAGCCATGCGTTTATGCGCCAAGTCTAAACTTCAGGTGGCTTTATATTCAGTCAGCACCGTACAAGAAGAAGTGGGCCTACGTGGGGCTCGTACGGCTGCGTATTCAGTAGATCCAGAAGTGGGCATCGCTATCGATGTGACTCATGCCTCAGACTACCCCGCGGCAGACGCTTCAAAAATGGTAACCTGCAAACTAGGAAGCGGCCCAGTGGTAATGCGCGGACCAAATATAAACCCAGAAGTGGAAAAGGGCCTATTAGCCGCCGCTAAAAAGGCAAAAGTAAAAGTGCAAACGGCCCCAGTAGCAGGCATTCTTGGCAACGATGCTGCTTCGATTCAGGTCTCAAGAGGTGGTGTCGCAACGGCCAGCATTGGCATACCAAATCGTTACATGCATACACAGGTCGAAGTCTGCTCCCTCAAAGATTTAGAAGATAGCGCAAAACTACTAGCAACTTTCATAGCTCAGATAGGGCCAAAATCAGATTTCCGTCCCTCCTAATTGAGACAATTAATCTTTGCACTTTTAGGGGTGCGACATGCTAGGATGATAATGATAAAGCGTGAACAATTCAGTTTTATGTTCGCTATCAGAATGCGCCCACATTTCAATTACAAAAAATTGAGCTAACATCGCAGCCTGCCCGGTATCAATACAGCGTGGGTTGTGAAGACTAGATATGAGGCATTCTGCGTCATGCTTAGTAAGTAGAGAATATTCCTGTGACAGACTCCCGTTCCACTCCAGACCTGATCCATAAGCTCGGATTATATATTGCAGCCCTTGCTGTTTGTGGCATCTTGCTGTCACTTTTCCTGCAATACGTAACGCTCTCAAACCCAGAAATTTTTCTTTTCCCCCTCTACATTGTTTTGCTCTTCGGCGGTACACCTTTGGTGCTCGACCTGCTGCGCAAGCTTTTACGATTGGAGTTCGGCTCAGATCTTTTAGCAGGCATTTCAATCGTCGTTTCGGTGCTTCTTGGCGAATATCTAGCGGGGAGCCTTGTCGTACTGATGCTTTCGGGTGGGGAAGCGCTTGAAGCATATGCGCTTACGCGAGCTTCCGCGGTACTCGAAGCCCTGGCTAAGCGCATGCCCTCAATTGCGCATCGCAAAGTTGAATCTGGCTTAATTGATATACAAGCTTCAGAAATTGTAGTTGGCGATCATTTGGTAGTCTTGCCCCATGAAATTTGTCCTGTTGATGGTGTTGTAATCTCCGGACAAGGACAAATGGATGAAGCGTATCTTACTGGCGAGCCATTCCGGATTCCGAAAACTCCCGGATGCGAAGTCATATCAGGAGCAATAAACGGAGATGCTGCCGTTACTATCGAAGCGACAAAGCTACCTAAAGACTCGCGGTACGCGAAAATCATGCACGTTATGGATGAATCTAAGCAGCGACGCCCGTACTTACGGCGACTAGCTGATTCATTGGGTGCTTGGTACACCCCCCTTGCAGTACTGATTGCTTTAGGAGCCTGGTATATTTCCCAAGATCCGGTCCGCTTTTTAGCGGTGTTGGTAATTGCAACACCCTGCCCACTCCTGATAGCCATTCCAGTGAGCGTTATTGGCACGATCTCCCTGGCAGCCAAACGCGGCATTATCATTAAGGATCCGGCAATCCTTGAGCAACTGAGTAAGTGTCGTACCATCATCTTTGATAAGACAGGAACTCTCACGTACGGAGAACCTACAGTATCTGATGTTTGGGTTGCAGGCGGTGGCGCTCCAACAGAACTTTTGCAGGTTGTTGCAGGCATTGAGCAATACTCGCGACATCCTTTAGCCCAGGCTGTTGTCAAAGCAGCCGGCACCAAGCTTGCTGAAGCGACGAATGTTCGCGAATTGCCGGGCCAGGGCCTTCATGCAGACGTACAAGGCGCACACATCCAGATTACCGGACGTAGTAAAATACCAGCAGCTATGCAAAGCGAACTTCCCCCGCAATCCTCAGGTCTTGAATGTGTTGTACTTCGCGACAATACGCTTTGGGGTTGCCTTAAGTTTCATGATGTCCCCCGCCAAGAAAGCAAAGCATTTATTGCGCATCTTGAAACAAATCATGGTCTTACAAAAGTTATGTTGCTGTCTGGCGACCGCATCAGTGAAGTGCAATACCTTGCGACGCAAGTTGGCATAACCGATGTACATGCGAATAAGTCTCCTGAGCAAAAGGTCGAGATTGTCCGCGCCGAGACACGAGCAGCGCCAACTATTTTTGTTGGGGATGGCATCAACGACGCGCCTGCGCTCTTGGCAGCAACCGCGGGAATAGCTTTCGGACCTCGTTCAGACATTACCTCTGAGGCTGCTGGAGCGGTGGTCATGGAGCCTTCCTTACGTAGGGTAGACGAACTTTTTCACATTGCCCGCCACTTTAGGGTGATTGCGCTGCAAAGCGCCGTTGGAGGCATGCTCCTCAGCATAGGGGGCATGGGCCTTGCCTCGGTAGGCTTCTTATCCCCCGTCGCAGGTGCCGTTGCCCAAGAGGCAATTGACTTACTTGCGGTGCTCAACGCACTTCGGGCTTCACGTAAACCAAGACTTTTAAGTCATGTCTGAAAGCAACCACTTGAAATCACAGGTTATTTCTGCCACTGTCAAATTGAAGGTTTGAGGCACTGGGATCGTCAAAGTTGTCATAAGATTATCGCGGGCATAGGGCAGGATAATAGTGATCCATATGCCTTATTTTTTATTAATGAGAAAATTAAAATATGAAAATAGTTGGTTTACGTTTCTGGACACGAGCTCTCGGCACTTTGGCGATTAGTGCACTTTGTTTCGCACCAGCAACCGTTTTTGCAGATCATCACGAAGGCAAAAAATCTTGTCCACATGCAACAGAAAGCGGCTGCGCCGGCAAAAAAGATAAAGCTGATGGCAGTTGCAGTAAAAAAGAGTGCGAAAATAATTGCACCTGCGACAAAGGCAAAAGCTGCGAAGGAAAATCAAAAGACAGCCATGCCGGCAAAGCACATGAGCATCACAAGGAAGATAAAAAGGCAGAGTAACTCGAACTTCTAGCCGTTTTTATACAATCAACGCTCGCTGTATAGTTAAGATATACAGCGAGCGTTTTTTAATGACGAACTAACGAATTCGAATCGGAATAGGTCGATTTTTCTCATTCACCGCCACCATTACAATTTCTGCAGATGTAACTTTTATAGCGTGCAGGGCATCTTGTCCGCGAACTGACTCTACATCAACCTGAATAGTTATTGAGGTACGCCCCAACTTTTTGGTTGAACAATAAAAGCTTACGACATCTCCTACGCTCACGGGCGCGATAAACTCAACTTCGCGCATCACTTTAGTAACATACTTCATAGGAGCAACCGTACGTGCATATTGCCCTGCGGCAAGGTCCAAAAGACTTAGGATATGACCTCCAAATATGCTCCCGAGCGGGTTCGTATCCCGAGGCATCATTACCTCTCTAATAGCTGGTTCACGCCACTCTTGAGTCTGCGGAGACACTTTTTTTTCTTTCTTATTTTTCGACCGAGAAACCATATAGTCTTCCTCAACTCTGAAGGCTAAATTAATGCGATATGACTAACGCGACATTAGCACCGGCATCCCAGAGCCTCAACCAATTCAGGAGAATTCTTGCCTACTTCCCCCCAATCGCAGGACTCTTGTTATTGGTGCTTCTACCCATCGGCGTAGAATGGGGTATCAACCATCCGGCTTTTGATCTCTTTTTCTTGGCGCATATGTTGGTTTTAGTACCAGCAGTGTTGGCAAGCTTAGGACTCTTTTATACCTGTGCTCGACGCACAACTTTAGGAGCGCCAGTTTTATTGGGCTCAGGCGTTTTATTCTTAGCAATACTCCTGCTGCTCAGCCTACTCCCTATTACAAGCCGTGATGCTCTTATACACCATTTAGTAATTCCCCAATGGTGGCTCGATGCTGGATCAATCAAAAAATTTCCCTGGCATGAGTGGTCTTATTATCCCATGCTCATAAACTTGGCATTTACCTCAATTCTCAAATTTCAAATACCTCAACTCACCTCAGTGTATCACGCCCTCTACCTCATTTTGTTATCAGGTACCGTTTCAAGTTTCGTACTGTATAAAACAAAAGACTACGATGCCACGAGCCTGGCTTTTCTCACAACGCTGAGCATGCCAGCGCTCTTTCGCTTGGGTTCAATTCCTTTGGTAGACCTCGGTCTCGCTTTTTTTGCGACACACGCTTTATGTCATTTTGTTTATTGGGTCGAAGGCAAACGCAAATTTGCACACTTAGTGCTCATCGGCATCTCGTGGGGACTTGCAGTCGGATGCAAATATAATGGTCTACTCGCCCTCGGCCTCTGCGCTCCTCTTGGACTGCTTTTTGCCCTACGTCACAAGGTAGGCGTATTTAGGCTAGGCCTAGCATTTGTAATTTGTGGCATTTTTTTCGCGATTACTTATGCACCATGGGCCATGCGTAATTACGCTTGGACTCATAACCCTTTCTATCCACTATTTAATCAATTTTTTAGCACAGCCCAAGTACCGCAAATCCTTCCAAAAATTACACCACTCGAAACTCGCTCCGCCCTCTACGGGGAATCCTGGCTCATGACCGCGCTTATCCCCATTCGCATGCTCATTACAGGCCAAGATAATGTACCTGCCCGTTTTGACGGAGTGCTTAGTCCAATACTAGCACTCCTCGTGGTACCTGCATTTTTCTACCGAAGAAAACCATGGGCCACATTTTTTGGTTCGCTTGTTCTGTTTTATCTTCTCTTTGCGCTCTTTCTTAATTCTGCGCGTGTTCGTTATCTGGCCCCTGTAATTGGCCCCGCAATTATAGTCGCGATCTACGCCCTCTATGAGATCAGTCAAATTGCAAAAGCTCGCTATAGACGAGAGACACTGCTGGTTGGCGCATTTGCAATTCTTATGTGGGCAGACTTTTATGCCGCTAATCTTTTACGGAATGCCCGCGCATTCGAATACTTCTCAGGTAAGCTGTCTGATGATGCCTACCTAGCCGATGCAATTCCTGAGTATCGCATGATTCAGTTCATGAACGCAGAGCTCACTGAGAATAGTCGTACGTATCTTGTGAACACTGGGAATCGATTTTATTACTACAAAACTCCCGTATTTTCTGGCGGCCACTTTTCCGCTGGTCCGCTTATTCAAATAATTCGTGCAGCAAAAGATGCTCCTGAAATTAAAGCCTTGCTTGAAAAAAAGGGGCTCTCACACCTTATGGTAGCGACCACTCCCACGAGAGCGCTGATGACAGACAACTTAAGCCCGCCTGAGGTAGATCGCTGGAACCAATTTCAAAGCGCCTCTCTTACCTTGCGTCACGAAGTTAATGGCTACTCGCTCTGGGAGATAAAATAGTGCTTGCTGTCACCATGCTCACCAGCTCATATCCTCGAAATGACCAAGATGAGGCTGGTATTTTTGTTGCGCGATTAGCTGAAGCGCTTGCAAAGCTCAACCTATCGGTAGCCGTTGTCGTGCCACACGACAAGAACGAACCGACGTCTGAAGTTTCAAACACGATTCAAATTCGGCGTTTTAAATATGGCCTATTCACTAAAGGTAACTTGGCTTTTGGAGCTGGCATGCTTCCAAATATTAGACGCAACCCATTGCGCCTCTTGCAAGTTCCCCTCTATATAGTCCAAACAGTTCGCACCGCACTCAAGGCACAAACTAATCCATCACTGATTCATGCGAATTGGACCCTCCCCCTCATTGCCGCTTGGTTGCTGCACCTTTTTTGGAAGCTGCCGTATGTAGTCACGATAAGAGGAGAAGATTTTAGACTGTTACAAAAAACCCCATTCCGCATACTTCTCGCGCCGGCTATTCGGCGGGCGCACACTATAATTTCGGTTAATCAAAGCTTTCTTTCATTCTTTACATCAACCATGAAACTGCCGGACTCTCAGGTAGTATGCATCACTAACGGGGTGTCACTTCCTGAATTACAGGTCCAAGAAGTTACTCATTTTAAGCAACGCTATTCACTTCCATCAGCGCCGCTGCTTGGATATGTAGGCACAATTATTCCCCGAAAACGCATTGAAGTTCTGATTGAATCCCTGACTCAGAAATCACTTTCGGGCGTGCATCTACTCCTTGCTGGGCGCCTCACTGATTTACCCTACCTACATGAGATCCGAGCACTTGCTACGCGTTATAAAGTGCACGATAGGGTACATTTTTTGGGACCTTTACCTCCTCATGAGGTTCCTCTGCTTCTTTCAGCGATCGACGTCTACGTCACAGCCTCAGAGTTTGAGGGTCGCCCCAATGCAGTTTTAGAAGCATTAGCAGCTGGCAAACCCTCGGTTGTCTCAAAAATTGAAGCACATCAAGAAGTCATTGCGCAAAATCAAAATGGGTTCCTTTGCACAAATGCACAAGATATGGCGGTTGCTATCGCCTCAATTTTACAAGACAAAGACCTACGAGAGCGACTTGCAAGCCAGGCAAAGTTATCAGTAGCTGACAAAAGCTGGGAACACTGTGCTCAGCGTTATTTAGCTCTTTATCGACAAATAGCACCGCAGCAGAGTAAGAGCGCATAACAGGGGAGAGGGCTCGGTTGTCAGCGCCGTATATCGCTCACGATTTAAATTGCCATCTTTAGCCACTTACGGCGCTTGGGGTGAGCGGGATGTTGCGAGCTGGGGCGAAAGCCAGGAGTAAATATACTGTCAAAGCTGTGTTGAGTGAGGCTTAACCAACTTGAATACCAAAAGCCACAAAGTAACCCCTCTCACCTTAGCGTGCGCGCTTCTTTGTATACCCAAACTTTTCTTAAGCCTGCTCGTTTTCCCCATTATCCTCAGCGTTGCGCTGATGTATGCACAACTGCTTGTCACTGGACTTTGGCTCAGAACTGACTTGCGTAGTCCACAAGAAGTAAAAGCGTCAATCAAACGCCTCGAAGAGGAGAACCTGGGGCGAAAACTTCTTTATGGAGTAGGAACCAAACGGCCCGCGTTAATTGTTTGTCGCTGGGTTCAAGGAACATCTGCTGACAATCCCAGCATTGAATATCCACCCTCTGAAAATTGCCAGCCGGATCTCCTCGATGTGGCAATTCAGAGCAACGACCCAATAAACTTTGATGTCACACAATATCAAAAATTATTTGATGGCAATATTGACCGACTACACATCTGCCGCTCCTGTAATCCACATGTCGTCATTTCAACAATTGGAACTAATCCACACACCGAAGTAAAAAGTTTATGGGGTCTTTTGGTGCTCAGTCTCATTCAATTCAGCACCCATTCAAACCAAACCTTCTTGATTGCACTTGATGACAGACAACAAACCCAAAGCGCAATTGGATCGGTGCGACTTTACCTTCAGGGGCTTACGCATCCCATCGAAATTCAGAAACTACGCACGACTTTCGCGCTAATTATCAACATCGCAGGCTTGTGTTTGCTGGCTACGTGGCTTGCCATACGCGCGCATAGAAAAGTACTTGATTATTTCGCATATAGCGGAGCACTGTCTCCCCTGGTTGCGGCAACTGGCACACATTCCTTTTATGCCGCTATCTGGATACTGACCGGGGCGCGCGTTGTTGCGTTTCTGTTCGCCTCTGTGCCTATTGTATTATTCGGTTTGTGGGAGCTGTTAAATCATCAAACCCTGCTTGAGGTCTGGGAGCACAAGCGCCTGCTGTTGCTCATCTGGATTCCAAGCCTCATGCTTAGCTTTGCTGCAGCTTCGCTTGTTGCCTCCGTTGCGGAGCTTAAACAGAGGCATGAGGTGCTGAGCTTCACCTACCGCTATGTTCCTTTACTCATGGCCACGTTGGGCTTTGCAATTTGGGCTGCGAGTTTTATTTTTGATTCAGAAACAGCCGCCTTACTTCGTTCGGTGCTTATCTCAACTCCGATATTGGGTATGGCACCATTGCTGCTGAGCCCTGTAATTCCTGCACCGCTTTGGACCCTCTGTACACACGCGGGTCTTACGATAGTTATCTTGAGTATCATTATGCGACACAACGCACGCTGGTTCGCTGCCCATATTGAGGAACTATGAGTAAGTCCCATCATATTACACTTCAGGCAGACAATTTTAACGTAAGCTACGACTCCGCGCTCGCCCTACGCGCGCTCTCTTTCAAGGTTACTGGTGGCGTAATCGGAATTGTAGGACAGAATGGAGCAGGCAAATCAACTCTCATTCGTAGCATTTTAGGACTTACTCCAAAGACATCCGGGCAACTCATCGTACAAAATCAGCAGAGTCAAACGCCGCTTTTGCCCGAAACAGATATGATTTTTTGCCCTGAGATTGGATCCGTATTTAGTGATGTGGTGGTCAGTGATTATCTAAAATTTTGGTGTCGGTTAAAACTGAGAGATCCACATTATTATCTCAATGAAGGCAAAGCGCTTTTACAACAATTAGATCTAGAACCACTGTTTTCAAAGCGCGGCCGTGAACTTTCCAAGGGACAGAAGCGACGAGTACAAACAGCGGTTGCTTTCCTCCTTGATTCAAAACTCCTACTCTTTGACGAACCCTTCGACGGACTCGATCTTGAGCACAGCTCTGAACTTATTCAGATCATTAAGCAACGTTCAGAGTCCCAAGCTTTTATTCTCTCTTCGCATCGCATGGATATTCTAGAAGAACTGGCTGACTCGATTATTGTTTTACATTCAGGACAACTGATTGCTGCGGGCGAGATCCCCTTAGTATGCACACAATTAGCCGGTCAAAGTTGGCAACTGCGTATTAGGCCCACCTCATTTGAGGGGCATGACGACATGCAGGATCTAAAAACCGCGGAGCGTATACTGCGCCCATTTCAGAAAAGTTTTGTTTCGCGAACACCCTATGGGCTACGAGTGACTGGGCGTGAATTAAGTCCAGAAGCACTGGCCCTTTTGGCTGAGGAGCAGGGTCTTGCGCTCACCTCGATTGAGCCCTGTGTTCCCCGTCTTTTGGATGCGATGCAGGCATTTACCCTCAACAAAAATAAAACCAACAAATAAAGCTAGTTGGCGACGTTATCAACAGCCCTCGTGACAGAAAAGTCTCAGCAGAATGCGCTGCTTTGCGCTTTCGTCTAAATGAAGTAAACAAGTACATGCGCCTGTTCATCCGCTTCGACGTCCCCTGGAGACCACCGGGACCAAGTGCAATTTTCTAGGCTAGCCCCTGACAAAAGGTAGCTCAATCAGGTGGCAAGTATATAATACGGAACCATTCCGCTAATACGATTTTAAAGACATGTTACATATTCTTGCCCGCAAAATTCTCGGAACCAGAAACGACAGAACGCTCAAAAGCCTCAAGCCCCTTGTCCAAAGGGTAAATGAACTTGAGGCGACATACAAAAAGATGAGCGATGAGGAGCTCCGAAAGCAAACACAACTATTCCGCGAGCGTCTTGATCGCGGCGAGCATCTCGATTCAATTCAGCCCGAAGCATTTGCCGTAGTAAGAGAAGGCGGAGTTCGAGCCTTGGGCATGCGTCATTTTGATGTGCAGCTTATCGGTGGTGCCGTGCTGCATAAGGGCATGATCTCCGAAATGAAGACCGGGGAAGGTAAAACCTTAGTTGCCACTTTAGCGGCCTATTTAAATGCACTTCCAGGCAAAGGGGTGCATGTGGTTACCGTTAATGACTACTTGGCTCGCCGAGACGCAGAGTGGATGGGACGACTCTACAATTTTCTTGGCCTCAGCACCGGCGTTATTTATTCAGGCCTTGATGAAGAAGTAAAACGGCAAGCATACAGCGCCGACATTACCTACGGTCAGAATAACGAATTTGGATTTGATTACCTACGCGACAACATGAAATTTAGTCGCGAAGATTGTTTTCAAAAACATCATCATTTTGCCATCGTTGATGAAGTAGACTCAATTCTTATCGACGAAGCTCGAACACCGCTTATTATTTCAGGGCCTTCAGGCGACCCTACCGATAAATATGCTCGAATAAACAAAATTATTCCGTTCCTCGAAAAAGAAAAGCACTTCACCATTGAGCTTCGAAGCAAACAACCATCGCTGACTGAAGAAGGGGTTGGCCGCTGCGAAGAACTATTGCAGGTGCAAAATCTGTACGATCCATCAAACATTGAGCTACTCCATCACGTGGTGCAAGGTTTGAAAGCCCACACTATTATGGAGCGCGACGTCGACTACGTCGTGAAAGACAAACAGGTAATTATCGTCGACGAATTTACGGGCCGCCTCATGCCTGGACGTCGTTGGTCAGACGGACTCCATCAAGCTGTTGAAGCAAAAGAAGGCGTTCCAATTGCCAGAGAGAACCAAACACTCGCCTCTATCACCTTCCAGAATTATTTCCGCATGTACGAAAAGCTTTCTGGTATGACCGGAACGGCAGATACGGAAGCGGTTGAGTTTCGCACTATCTATAACTTGGAAGTGGTGGTCATTCCGACCAATAAGCCCATGGTGCGCCAAGACGAGAGCGACCAGGTATATCGAACCCGCAAAGAAAAATATGAAGCGGTAGTTGATGCCATTCAAGAGGTCAGCACTACGGGACAGCCCGTGCTTGTAGGTACCATCAGCATCGAACAAAGCGAAGCACTTTCCAAATTGCTCAAGTCGAAAAATGTGGCTCACAACGTGCTCAATGCGAAAGCGCATGAACGAGAAGCTGAAATTGTCGCTCAAGCTGGACGCCTTGGATCAGTAACCATTTCTACCAACATGGCTGGCCGCGGAACCGATATTGTGCTTGGTGGTAACGCCGAGTTTTTAACGGCAGCAGAGGCAAAAACCAAAGATCGTAGCGATCCTAAATTCAGCGAGCTTCTCCCTAAATTCAAAGCGCAATGTGCTGCCGAACGCGAAAAAGTAGTAGCAGCCGGAGGCCTATTTATTATCGGCACCGAGCGGCATGAGTCACGACGAATTGACAACCAATTGCGTGGCCGCGCTGGTAGGCAAGGAGACCCTGGACGCTCTCGCTTTTATGTTTCGCTTGAAGACGATTTGATGATGAGATTTGGAGGCGATCGCATTCAAACTCTTATGAAACGCCTTGGCTGGGAAGAGGGGGTCGCAATCGATGGGAAGCTTATCAGCCGATCTATCGAATCTGCACAAAAGAAAGTAGAAGCCTTCCATTTCGATTCGCGCAAACACGTGACGGACTATGACAACGTCATGAACAAGCAGCGCCAAGTAGTATACAACTTGCGTAATAAAATTCTTGAACAAGACGGTGTTCGCGATGAAATCTTGACCATGCTTGACGATCTTTTGGAAGAGTCTGTATTCAGCGTGTGCCGCGAAGACCAAAAACCAGTCGATTGGGATTTAAGCCAAATAGAAAAGCGCTTTGCCTTTTTGTGTCGCGCCGAGTTTAAGTTTGATGAAGGCATTGCAAGAGACCGCCAGGCACTTTTTGATGCAGCCCGCGAAGCTGCGCATAAAATATATGCCGCTCGCCTTGCCTATCTTGATGAAAGCTTAAAATCGCTTGAATCGCTGACTACCTCAACCGGCGTCCCGATTCGTATTCAAATTTCACGAGCTGAAGGCAAACCCTTTGACTTCAGCACTGTTGAACAAGACACCATTCTTGAAGCAGTGGATCACTTCTGGAATCAGCATCTGCAAACCATGGACCACTTGCGAGAAGGCATCGGACTACGAGGGTACGGCCAGAAAAACCCTCTCCATGAATACCAAAGAGAGGGCTTTGAGTTATTTCAGCGTATGCTTGAAAGCGTCAAAGAAGCCACTGTGCGTAAGCTCATGTACTATGAAGTACCTGATCCAAAAGCTCTCGTTGCTCACATCGAACAGGAGCAAAAACGCAGAGAGGCCATAGAACAACAAATGCGAGCAACTCACGCCTCAACTGAGCCTGTCGGGGAGGAAGGGGAGGAGGCATTAGCGCTAGACCCCAATAGCCCACTGAGTCCTGATGAACAAAAAGCGAGGCTCTTGGCTCAGAAAAAGGCTCGTCGAAAAGCCGCTAGGTAGTAGTGATGACTGGAAAGCCATTTTCTCTGTATATCCATATCCCGTTCTGTTTTCACAAATGTCCCTACTGTGATTTCAACACCTATGCGGTATCTGCGATTCCCGAGAAGGAATACGTTTCAGCATTGTTGGCCGAGTTAGACTACCGATCGACACTTCCTGAATGGCAAGGGCGCACCGTACAAACCATCTATTTTGGGGGCGGAACTCCATCGCTTTTTCAACCTAATTCAATTCGAAAAATCATTCGTGGCGTCTGCTCGTTATTTCCAGTAGACGAACGCGTAGAGGTGTCGCTCGAATCTAATCCAGGAACTCTGACTCCCGATAACCTGGCTGGATATCGCGATGCTGGCGTGAACAGACTCAGCATCGGGGCTCAATCGTTTCAGCGCCGGGTGCTGGCAGCCCTGGGTCGTATGCACTCTCCCGACCATATCGAGGCTGCAGTAGCCGCCGCTCGAAGTGCAGGAATTTCAAACGTAAGCCTTGATTTAATTTATGGCGGACCAGAACAAACCATCGAAGAGTTTGAATCAGATATTGATGCACTGCTACAACTAGAACCCGTGCATGTCTCGGCGTACGGGCTCACTATTGAGAAAGGCACTCCATTTTTCCTCTCCTATAAACGTGGCCAGCTCCACTTGCCGCCTGAAGATGTGGTAATTCAGATGATGGAAAGCATCAACAGCCGCTTTTCATTGTTTGGGCTCTATCGATACGAAATTAGCAATTACGCGATTATAGGCCGAGAAGCTCGGCATAACATGGCCTATTGGAATGGCGATGACTACCTGGGACTTGGGGCAGGCGCCCACAGCTTTACGGCGCTCTCAAAAGCTGGAGCCTACGGTTCACGTTGGTCTAACGTCGCTTTGCCTGCCAAGTATATTGAACAAACAGTGGCTACGGGACATGCCGAAGGGTGGCGTGACGATCTTGATTTCGGCGCAGCGGTTTTTGAGTTTTTTTTCCTCGGGCTTCGTAAAATTGCCGGTATTTCAAGAGCTCACTTTGAAAGACGATTCGGGTGCCCGGTTGAGGCCGTGTATCCTGCATTATTGCAGGTACTGAGCGACGAGCGTTTGCTGACCGTTTCTGAAAAAAATATCGCCCTATCAGAGCGCGGACTTTTGCTTGCCGACAGTGTGATTGAAAACTTTGCTCAGCCAGAAAGACCACCTCAACCGCAACTAAGCCAAACATCAACACTTTAATGGATTGAACGTGAAAGGATTAACTATATGAGCACTGATTCAATCAATAAGACCTGCCCTCGCTGCTCTTCCTCTCAGGAAAGCGCGGTCCACTTCTGTAGTAACTGCGGCCTCGATTTAACTAAACCTTTCATTCGATACTCAATTAATTCGCGCGGCATTGGACTGGTGCTTACTCTTGGCGTGGGATTATGGTTCGGGGCAACACAGCTTAGTTCTCAACCAACTCCTAAACCTACGAATCTCTACGCTCCACCCAAAACTCAAGCAGTTGAAGATCCAGAACTAAATCCACTGCGGAAAGCTGCCGAAGCCAACCCAGATAGCCTCCCGGCATTACGATCTTTTGCTGATGCCTTAGTGAATAAAATTCGCTCAAGTGAAAAACCCCAAACCGAATTGCTATTTGAAGCAATGGAGGTATTAAGTAAGATTCTCAGCATAAACCCACAAGAACCTCAGGCATTGCTTGCGCTTGCTGATATTTCATTTAATCAGCAAGTATTCGACAAATCAGTGGGGTATTATGAACGTTACCTCAAACTTGCCCCCGGAGATCATGCTGTTCGGGCCCGCATGGCAAGTGGACTTACTTTTCTTGGCAAAGCCGACGAGGCACTAAAAGAACTAAAATCTATTCTGAGTGAAGATCCTAAAAACTTTCATGCGTTGGCTTACACTTCTATTACCTATGCACAAATGGGAAATAAAAAAGAGGCTACAACCTGGGGCGAAAAAGCTGTGGCTGCTGCTCCCACAGAAGAAGCCAAGGCTCGATTTGGAGAATTTTTGAGCTCAGTTAAAGGGGGACTACAGAATCAAACGTCAGCTCCCACTCAGGCCGCATCTTCCCCTTACGCAGCTTTTGAAACCTATATACGCACAAATCCCATCGCAGGCCCTAAATACGTGCGGATGGAGGCCACAAGCTCGGTGATAAGCCTCTATTTTAAAGAGTTCCCCATGAGCGCAATGCCTGATTTTGCAAAGCAAAAATTCATGGGAGGCATAAAAGCAAAACTTGCTGAACTCTCATTAAAAATTAATCAAGTTCGCTTTCTTGATGCGGAGGCCGGCACAACATTGGATGTGTTAGACATTCAAGACAAAAAAGAATAGCGAACTCAAATTTCCGCAATTCCGCACATTTTCAGGGTTTTCACGGCAAGAGAATTTGTAAATTTTAATTTCCTGTTCGCCGTCAAAATACGCTCAGACGCGGCGCGAGTATAGGGGACCGATAAGGGTGTACGAGCTGTACCCCGCAAGAGCGTCCCCTATACTCGGAACAAAGTATGAACGCATTTTCACGCCGAACAGGCTATTAAGCAAAAATTAGCGCACCAACCCATATCCAATACGCAACCACGCCTATTGCCGCATAGCGCAACACTTTCTTTTTCCTAACACTGCCATCCGGATTAATACCTCTCCAAATGCAAAGAAGGACGCAGAGAATCCAACACAAAAAACTCCAAGAGGCGAGGGCCGACAATCCATATCGAGGCTTTTGTGGCATTTCTGATTGTAAATCGAATTTAGCTCCCTCCCCTAAGAGTGCCTCAATACGAGCATCAATCTCTTGTTGTGCGCGTAACCGTTCCCCATAAGCAGCTAAAAAACTTCGGCTACCATAGAGCGCCCGTCGTATTTCGTTCCAAGCCTTTAGCTCTAGCTCCGGCGCTAATGGATTGTTTTTTATCATTTGAGTGGCTTCTTGAAAGGCCTCCTGAGAAGTAGAAGATCCTGGCCATGCCCAATACAGCACTGACTGATAACGCATCAACGCCTCATCAAAATCTCCTGCATTTAAGGCACTTCTTGCAACTTTCAGGTCCCGTGTGCTTATAAAAAGCATACGTCCAAGCAAGGGCCCGGCTAAAAGCAAGAGTGCAAGGACTAGAAGCGTAATTTTACGAAGCATGTTGAAGCTCTAATAAACCTTTTTCAATTTTGGCAAGCTCTGGGTGACGAGGACTCATAGTGAGAAGTTTGTCATAGAGCTTCTGTGCACGCGATAAGTCTTTCTGCTGAATGTACAGTGCAAAAAGTCCCAAAGATGCATCGCTACTTTGAGGCTCAAGCGATAACGCCTGTTCAAACAATTTTTCAGCCACCGCTAAGTTCCCTGAGTTAAATTGTATACGTGCCAGTAGGCAAAGGCTCGCAACATGATTTTGATTGCGTTGCAGAGCCTCTGCCAGCCAGTGGCGCGCTCCTCCCTCAATACCTTTGTGGGCATACACCGTGGCTAATCCATAGGCAGCATCCGCGTAGGGCGGATACAATTCTAAGGCCTGTCGAAAATGAATTGCTGCCTCGTCAAAATCACCTTCGTTACGAAGTGAAATAGCGTAGTTATACTGGGTTTTAGCACTCTGTGCCGCCACTTTAATTTGATAAGAGAAAAGGCTTGTATTGTCTCTCCAATTGGGAACATGACTGCGGGTGAGATGTGCCCAAACCACTATCACAAAAAGGCCAATGACGACTGCGCCGGCACGATTGAGAAGCTTATGCCCCACAACCACAAGCGCACCAATAACGCCAATACTGGGAAGATACCAAAGTCGCTCTGCAAAAATAGTTCCAATGGGCATTATAATATTAGAGGTCACTGCTAAGCTTAAAAAAGTCCATGCAACAAAAAACGAGAGTTCGGGAAATTTTTTTGAAGGTTTTAAAAGAAATAAAAACGCCGCAAGCACCACAAGCCACAGCCAAGAGAGGTGATAACTCCAAAAGTTTGAAACCGGAAAAAACGAAGCCGAGTAGTCGGCGCTTAACGGTAATGGAAAAATTGCTTTTGAAATACCAAATCCAACCAAAGACAAAGCGATGCCAATCCTTCTTAAAGGACTGAGCTCAACTAGCGGATTATCAAGAGCAATATCGGCTGATACGCCAAGCGTATGGGAGGGTATTACCTGCATTCGCCACCACAAAGCAGCAACAGATAAGAAACCTAAAAGCAGCATGCTGCAAATAAATCCGGGGGTCTTTAATTTACTGCGATTTTGCATGCCTACTACCAGCGGACTAAGAAGCAGCACCACGTAGGCGCTTTCCTTTGAATGCACCCCTGCTAAAAATGAGAGCCCAATAAGAGGCAAAAGCAGCAGATGTTTTGGCTTCCAAGCGAGCGATGAAATATGTTGAACCAACACAAGCGTGCTTAATACAAAAAAAGCTGAAAGTAGTTCAGCTCGGCCGCTTATATTGGCAACTGCTTCGGTATGCAGGGGATGCATCAAAAAAATCAGTGCAAAAAATAGCGAACAGTTTGCTCCCAGAACTGGTCCAATAAGTGCAAAGAGCAGCGCGGCATTTGCAGCATGAAGCAACACATTATCAAAATGGAAAATCCAAGCATTTAACCCAAAAAGAGTGGAGGTAGCGGCATATGAAGCTGTCACTAGCGGACGATACAAGTCCCCCGGATACATGGGGCTTGTCCAAATTCTTAGCCACTCAATTTTTGGGGTTAACAGTGGGTTATTTGAAATGTGGATAAGGTCATCAAAAGCAAAGCCATTGGTCAAAGCTGGCGCATACACAAAAAGCGCTACAGCAAACAAGACTCCGATATAACGTAAGGCAAAACCCATGCGGTAAACTGTATGGCGTAGAGAGAATTAACTCAATATAATTAAGTAGTTACTTAACAACTTTCATGTCAAGAGTTGCGTAAAGCTCTTCAGAGGACTAAAAGTGCCCTCGGAAAGAACTCCGGGCATGTTGTTAGTGCGCGTTTCATCTTAAGCCACACTACTTGCCTCTACCCGCCCTTCTTCCCGCATTTTTACTATTTCGTTCTTTTCTACACTTTTGGCCCGTATCGGCACGCAAAGTTACTTTTATGGATATGCATTCACAGGGACAAGCTCAACAATCACAGCACTTTGATTCGCCCTTGGCAGAGCCGATAAGTCAACCAGCCCAAAAAACGGTATTTGAGCAAGTTAGAGCAAAGATCTTAGAAACCATGCGTGATACCTGGCTTGTCTTCTCAACGTTAGAAGAGAAGCAAAACACCAACATTCTCACTTTCTTAATCCCCGGTAACCCCGAGTTGGCAATATCTCGTTTGTCCCCAAACACATATCAGGTACGTTTTGATGGAAATCGCATAACGGGCCAGGAAGCTAAAGAGTTCTATGAGCTTGCCAGCGATCGATTTAAACCTATTATTGAGCACTATAATTGGAAGCTCCAAGAGCGCGTGGGGCACTTTTTAAATAACGCAGCAATTACTGCACCAAACAGGCCCTGGAAAAATCTTGGCAATCCAAATGAATACTACGCATCCTGGAGCAATATTGAACTTTCTGTAACCCGAACTCCTCGTTGTTGGGGTCTACTTGGCTCGTATTCATTAACTCTGTTCTATCCTCAGTTGGATGTAAACGCTGCTGGTGAAATACATATTAAACGTACCGATAGGGAAGCTCAGGCTGCTGTGGCTTATTCAGTTTGGGAGGCTGCTCACGACTCGTTTGTGCGAAAAGGAGCCTGATATCCCAGGATAATCCCGATCAATTGGGGTTAGCCAAAAATCAAAATCATCCCCATAATAACCGCGACAAAAACCGTCGTAGTGGGGCGTATTCACAGTGAAAGAAGTGACAGGAAGTTCAGGCGATAAGTCGAATGCCGGGCATTGGGCTCTGGCCATTACTGCACTTGGGGTGGTGTTTGGAGATATCGGAACCAGCCCATTATATGCGGTGAGGGAATGTTTTTTTGGAGATCATAGCATCGCGCTCACAAACGCCAATGTAATTGGCGTTATGTCCGTTATCTTCTGGGCGCTTTTTCTCTCCATTTCAATAAAATACATGCACTATGTGCTGCATGCTGACAACAAAGGTGAAGGTGGCACCCTTGCACTTATGGCGCTTGCAAGCCGAAAGGGCGCAGACCTCCCTATTCGCATATCTTGGTTAATTTCATTACTGGGTATTTTAGGGGCTTCGCTTCTTTATGCCGACGGAATGCTAACCCCCGCAGTCTCAGTGCTGAGCGCGGTAGAGGGACTTGAAGTAGCAACGCCACTTTTTAAGCCTTGGGTAATCCCAATTACCTGTTTAATTTTAATTGTACTTTTTCTTTTTCAAAAACATGGCACCGCAAAAATTGGCGCGGTCTTTGGTCCTATAGTGAGTGTTTGGTTTATTACCATCGCTATACTGGGAGTAACAAACATTATTAAAGCGCCAGCGGTGCTGGAGGCAATTAATCCGCTCCATGCGGCTCATTTTTTATGGATCGAAGGCTGGGAAGCTTTTGTAGTGCTTGGCTCTGTATTTCTGGCGCTCACCGGTGGCGAAGCCCTGTACGCCGATATGGGTCACTTTGGTCGAAACCCCATAAAACGGGGTTGGTTTTGGATAGTGGCTCCGGCGCTGATGCTCAATTACTTTGGCCAGGGTAGTTTGCTGCTCCTAAGGCCCGAGGGAATTGAAAATCCATTTTTTGCACTTGTACCGAGTTGGGCGCTTTACCCCGTAATTGTGCTTGCTACCCTTACTACTTGCATCGCTTCCCAAGCAGTTATTACCGGCGCATTCTCAGTGACACGCCAAGCAATTCAACTTGGGTATCTGCCTCGATTTGAAATACGCCACACTTCATCAGAAACAATGGGGCAAATTTATGTACCCCGCATAAATTTAGCCCTGCTTATCATGACCCTGACGCTTGTTTTATCATTCGGCAGCTCAAGCAAATTAGCTTCGGCCTACGGACTTGCTGTGGCAACTGACATGGTCATCACCAGCATTCTAATGTTTGTGGTTACCTGGAGAATCTGGCGCTGGTCTCTGCCGCTCTGCATAGTAGTTTCAACTGCTCTGCTTTTTATGGATCTCTCATTTTTATTTGCAAACTTACTTAAAGTAGCCAACGGCGGTTGGTTCCCACTCCTTGTAGCTCTCTCGCTCTTTATCATTATGACCACTTGGCATCGCGGACGAGAATTACTCGCTGAGCGCTTGAGAGAAAAAAGCATTCCACTTTCAAACTTTATTCGTCAATTTGATGAAGCGTTACCCTTACGGGTGCCTGGTACCGCTATCTTTTTGACCGGAGCTTCACGCGGTACGCCCTTACCGTTACTACATAATTATCAGCATAATAAAATTTTGCACGAAAAAGTAATTTTAGTGACTATTGCAACAGAACCAGTACCGACCGTTCCTACTGAGGAGCGCATTAGCATTACCGACCGAGGACATAATGTCTTTCGTGTTGTAGCCTCTTACGGCTTTATGGATTCTCCATCGGTTAAAGACGCGCTAGAAGCCTGTAAAAAAGCTGGACTTGAAATAGATATGGAAAACGCCAGCTTTTTTGTCGGCAAGGAAACAATATTAGCCACGGCCAGACCAGGCATGTCACTTTGGCGTGAGAAACTTTTTGCATTCATGTCGCGAAACGCCCAGAGAGCCACCGCATTTTACAAAATTCCACCCAATCAGGTATTTGAGATTGGGCTGCAGATAGAAATTTGACCCTGGAGAATGGCTCTTAACATCCTAGAATTACGGCACTTTTTCTGTCACAACCTAGGCAGCACTTAACCACCGCACTGCATAACACATAGGAAGAGGTGGTGCCTGTGGTGTCCCAAATAACGGTATCAAGTGGAAATGGAGAGGAACGGGCTCAAGAGTCCCTACATCTCCCCTCTACCAATCTCAGCGAAAACACTGACATTGCACGTCTTGCTCGCTGCCTCGGCCCTTTGGATAGATCTAATCTCTCACTCCAAAGCTCAGACTTCGTTGCATATTTAATGAGTAAACAAATTTTAGAGGGGACTTTCGGAGAGTATCCAGTCGAGAATCTCGATGAAAGTAGAACCTTTACTCTTTCAAATGGGACGCAGGGCATTGCGCTGCGAATAAGGACTTTGGCACCCTCAGCCCTGGCCGAAACTGGCGCCCTCATAGCGGTCCTTGATGAGCTGAAACAACTTCCTCACATTGGAACAGTAGTGCCAGAAGTGTTGGGCCTCGCTGTACTAGATGGAAGTATGTATGCAGTAGTTGAGGACTTTGCGAACCGAGAAGGCTGGGCATATATAGGCGGCGCGCTTGAATCACGCTGGAGTGCCCTAAATGAAAAACATCCCGAGATGGCGAGGCAATTTAAATTAGCATTTAGCTCAGCCGCAATTGAGCGTATGGAAGGGTGGGACTCAATTGATATCAAAAGTATCGGATTCGAGAACCTCAGAGTAGATCCCTCTGGCAAGTTAAGATATCAAATTGATTTCTCAAAGCCGCAAGCGTTTATTGACTTGGTTGCTCATGGAGAAATATTTAATATTTCCGGCCTTGCAGAAGATTCATTCACCCTAAGAGGCAGAGTCCAAGCGCCGAATCTTCTTTCAACTACAAAGGTGAGCAACGAATTTGCTTACCCCATTTACCTGGTAAGAAATGAAAGGGATTTAGACCTAGTATCCTACCCAGACGAGAAGCGCCGATACTCCGACATCGCCCAAAATGGAAAATCTTTTATTTCTTACAGTGAACGCCCCTGCGACCCAACACTCACGGAGCTTACGGAAGAGCGAATGACTAAGCTTCAATCTCTCGAGGAGGCACTTATTTTTGCTGGACGTAGATACAACAAAGAACGGGGCAGAGAGTTCTCGAAAGATGAACAGTCAATTGGTTACGAAACTGCAATAATTCTCGCGATACTCCAAGCTAAAGATGGTAGTCAGTTGCTTGCATGGTGCCCTGTCCCAGGTGAAGACACAGAGGTTCAACTTACACCTGGATTTGAGGCACTTAAAGCTGCATTTCCTGCTTATGATCCAATTTTATTCCAAAGTATTCATACTCATGAATTGCTGCCCTACCACTCACCCACCGTTCAACATTCGGTGGATCAAAGATGTGCGGTACATGGACTACTCCCAAATTCTCCCAAAGATCAAAATTTAGATGCGGCTAATAGCTGGCCCGAAAGTGGAGCAGCAATATTGGATGAAGTCGTGTACTTTCGTAAGGAGGGATTAGTAGTTCCACCAAAAAGCGAAGAGCATGCCACGTTAGAAGGGACCGATACCGCGGTAGGCTGCGAAACTTTGCCTCTATTTTTAAATGGAAATCGTTTCCCCAATGGACCGACGGAAGCCGAAAAGCAACTTATTCTTGAAGCAGTTCGAGATCTTGAAAGCTTGAAGAATGATTCAATGGTGATCAGGGCGGTAGCCGCGAGCCTCTTAGACGCTGTTACCACCGGGAATTGCCAAATAGGGTCATGCCGCATCGCCAATTCCAATCGCCCCAATTGAGGACCCCCCACAATTAGTCTCTATTATTGATCCTTTTCGCGCGCCCAAAACACCACCGCCGCCGATGCCACTGGTCCGTCCCCACGGCCATTAAGTTAAGCAAAATCTCGACAATTTCAGAGTGATGAATCGGATTAGGAATCGCCAAAGCGGGCGCAAATCTGAGACTTTAGTATCTGGGCCAGTACTGGATTCTGGAATTAAACCTCTTAACTTAATGGCCGTGGGTGCGTCCCAGCCAGTACCACGACACACATCAACCAACCTAAGCGCCTAAAGTTATTAATCGAAATGCTTTAGTCTCGTTAAACTTATTGCATGAACATGGGCGGATTGGACGCCAAGGTAAGGTGGCTTAAGACAATGAGACAAAATCTCACAAGGATAATTATTTTGAATTTTCTGCACCAAATGGAATTGCATATCTAGCAGCCCAGAGTGTGATTGAGCGAGACCTAGACAAGCTCGCAGAAGAGTGTGGTAAGCAGGCAGAGGAAAAAATAGCCGCAACAAAATCCAGTCGACAAGCAGAGCTGGACCGTGTGGGATTAAACTGTAGCGTTACACTTGGACCAATAACCCATACTAGTCAAGATAGTTTGGGGGTGTCACCAGGTTTATTCAATCTAGGCGAATGGGATAGATCTGACGGGGCAGAAGGCCTTCAAAGATTGAACAAAGCAATGGAAAGTTTAAACCTTCAAAAGCACCACAAACTGTACTTTACTTTGAAGTCATATTGCACTGCCACCGCCGAAGTAACTCTCTGCTGCAAAGGGGAAACAGCCAATACAGAAATTGAAACTTCTTTTAGCTCCTATAGCCAGAACTACTAATAATTATTCCAACCTAGCAACTACGCGCATTCGTGCATCGTTGCTAGGTTGGCACTAGAGCGCGTAACAAAATGAAGGCGTTACGAGACGAGTGAGATATGAGCCGAAACAAGGAAGGCCCCCCGCCCATGCTCCGTCCCAGCCTCCATGGCACGAGCAATCGACCTACATAACCTATTGTAATTCCTAGTCTAATAAAACATCTTGCAAATTAGGGATTCAATCCTTAATCTACATAGCATGATTGCAAGAAAGTTAGAGAAGGAGCTCAAGGCTCTAGCCAAACAATATCCTGTGGTCACCCTCGTTGGCCCGCGCCAGTCGGGCAAGTCCACCCTTTGCTCAATGGCTTTTCCAAATCTTCCAATCGTAAATCTTGAACAGCCCGATGTACGTTCACGGGTGGCTGCCGATCCAAAGGCATTTATCTCGTCCTATGAGAACGGAGTGATAATTGATGAGATTCAATATCTACCTGAGCTTACTTCATACATTCAGGTGGCTGCTGATTCTCGCAAACGGAACGGAGAATTTATTCTGACTGGCAGCCCCCAGTTCCAGCTCATGCATGCTGTTTCTCAATCCTTGGCTGGAAGGACTGCAATTCTGCGACTATTGCCGCTTAGTGCTGCTGAAATTTTGAATTCTCAATACGATAAAGGGTCACTAAACGACCAGCTCTTTAAAGGCGGCTATCCAAGAATAGTGAGTGAAGGTTTAAATCCGACTCAAGCACTGAGCTTTTATGTCCAAACCTACATTGAGCGCGATGTAAGGCAAATAATCAACGTTAAGGATTTAACACTCTTTGAGCGCTTTCTTAAATTATGTGCGGCAAGATCTAGCCAGCTACTCAACGCAACCAATCTCGGCGTAGAAACCGGAGTCAATCAAAGTACTATTCGTGAATGGCTGTCAGTTTTAGAAACAAGCTTCGTCATTAGAAGAGTACAACCACACCACAATAATCTCTCGAAGCGCATTACAAAGTCTCCCAAAATCTATTTCCTAGATACAGGACTGCTATGCTATCTCCTTGGCATTACAAGCCCCCAACAACTTGAGTTTCACCCTTTGCGGGGCGAGATTATTGAAACATTTGTGGCAAGCGAGCTGACTAAGGCTATCTACAACGCTGGTCGAGATGAAGCTCTATACTTTTTTAGAGATAGCGCCGGACATGAAGTTGATTTTTTAATTGACCAAGGGGCCTCAGTCTTGCCAATTGAGGTGAAGAGTAGCTCTACTTTTCATGCTGACTTTCTTAAAGGGCTTAAATTTTATACCGATCTTAAGGGCTCCCGGGTAACTAGCCCCACCGTTGTGTATACGGGCTCAGAAAATTTTAAGGTGGCTGACACGCAGATAGTTTCAATTAAGCGTGTTTCCGAGTTGATTACTTAGCAGCGGGTTTGCCGAAGCCGCTGAAACAACCAAGATTTTAGGCAATTACTCTACAGGGTAGGACTAAGGACCTTAGACAGATAATACTGAAGGAATGCCGGATTTTGCATGCACAGAACGGGCATTCCTCTCTAAAGCATATTTTATTTGTTAGAAATCGTTGTTGTGTTAGCCTACTCAAATGGAAGTTAAACTAGCCGGTAACAATCCGGGCCTTGTGATATGACTAGTCAAAATACCAGTACAGATAAGCAGTCTTTGGCTGCACGGGAGAATAAAGAGACCATTCTCCGAAACCTCGCAGAGGCAAGCGAAGCTTGGCAGGGCTGTAGACAAAACATAGCTGCTTTGGAAGAGCGCTTGAGTCAAGCAACCCCCGATGAGGCCAAAGCCAAAAAGACACAGTTGCTCACTGCGCTCGAATCTTTCGCAGATGCGCTTGAAATTGATTGTCAAGATTCAATGCCCCCCGAAGACTGCCCAGCAGCCCAAGCCCTTGCCGTCCTAGCGGACTTCGCTGGCAGAGCCTACGAGGAAAGCTCTCAATGGAGCAGCACCCCTGGTCGCGCTGGAAGCTTCTCTTTTGCCTTTGAAGAATTACGGAACGACCTAAAGAGAAGTCTGAGCTCGGAATTGAAGGTTTCCCCTGAAATCGAGGAACTTGTAGTCGCCGGCGCCGGTGTAGCAAACGTAAGAGAAATTACTGACAAAGTTTTTGTTGCTGTCAACACGCTGTTGGCTAGTCCTGAGTTTGGAGCAATTCCCCAACAGCAAGCTACTGAGATCGCCGCAAGCGTTAAGCTTGCGGCAAATGAGCTCATCATGAACACGCTAGATCATCAACTTGCTGAAGGTGATGCGGTCTCCGCCACGTTTGTTTGCAGGATTGAGCTAGAGAAGATAACCTTGGGAATGATCAACCCAGAACCTTTTGCAGGCGTGCAGGAACGTATTGCTGAACTGCAAACAGCGGCGGCAAGTGAAAATCTATCCGAACGGGGAAGAGGGTTATTACTTTTGGTGACAAGTGGATTTACTCTAAACACCCCTATTGCTCAGGAGGATGGAGGAGAATTTCTATCCTTTAGCCTACATTTGAATGCAGCTTAGAATTCCAGTGCGGTCCTCTAACCGTTTGGCCCCCGCCCGAATGGTCCGTCCCCATTTCCTTTTCTTCGGATTCACAGACTACCGACCACTTACCCCTCGGATATTAAATAAAAAAGCGCGCTGCTTGCTTAAAGTTGCTTATAGTAATTTTGCATTTTTATAGATACTGAGCGCAGTTTGAATTTCCGCCTTTACCACTGATTTTTCATCGCGAAGTATATTGCGCAGGCGAGGCCGTAGCCAGAAACAAATATACCGCTCACCAGCGGCAGAATTATCACGAGCGCTTAACGCGCCTGTCGCGGACCAGTTGAGTGGCTTATTCGGAACTCCTTTTGAAATCTCCCGTAGGGATGGAGTTTGAAGGACAGAAATTAAAAGGCGGGCCACAATACCTGAAAGAAAATGCGTGCTTAACACGAACTATGTTGCACTAAGCTGGAATCTAGCTGAACCAAACGATCAGTATCTAATACTAGTGCGATAGAGCCATTTCCTAACAGCGCACCGCCCAATAGAATCTTAGATTCTAACTCTAAACCTTCAATTGTCTTCAAAACTAGTTGGCGTATACCTAAAACCCCATCTACGACCAGCGCTACATTATTGTTTGGTAGCACCAATGTAACCGCCAATTTATCTGCATACTCTTTACCTCTCACATAGGGAACAGTTTTAGACTGAGGCTTGGAATCAATAAATCCCAAATATGCACCAAGGTCTAATAGTGGCAAGGTACCACCATGGCGCTGAATACATGGTATTTGCTCAAGCACATTTACGACATCATTGGGCTCTAAACGCCACGCCTCCACTACGCGCTCAAGTGGTAATACAAAACTATTACCACCTACTTCGACCACATAGCCTTGAATAATTTGCGTAGTAACAGATTTGGTTAATTTAACAGTAAAGGTGCTGCCCTCATTTGCGTGGCTTTCAACTTTTATTGAACCCCCGGCAGACTCTATGCTGCGCTTAACCACGTCCATACCAACGCCGCGCCCGGAAATATCGCTAACCTCTGCCGCGGTAGATACACCGGCCATAAATAGCAAGTTAACGACCTCCTCTTCGCCTAATTTTTGTCCCTCATTTATTAAGCCCAAAGATAAAGCTTTTTTAGTCAATCCCTCATAATTTAAACCAGCGCCATCATCTTTAACTTCGAGCACAATAAATTTTTCTTCTTCACGACAATTAATTGTAATTTTGCCCTGCGCTTCTTTGTTTTTAATTTTACGCTGCTCTGGAGTTTCTATCCCATGATCTGCTGCGTTGCGTACCATGTGGGTTAAGGGAGCATCTAATAAATCTAATAAACTTTTATCTATCTCAGTGTCTTCACCAACAATTTCAACCACAATTTGTTTGCCTTTTGCCTGCGCAATATCACGCACTAAGCGTGGCACTTTTTGTAGCAATGGCTTTAGCGACACCTTGCGAATAGACATAATAGCTTTTTCTAGGCCACTTGAAAGCTGCGAAAACATTTCGTTGATCGCAAACAAATCGCGCGAAAAACGTTGATCAGATGATGGATTCTGCACACGCTGCGAAAGGTGACGCAGCATTTCACCGACAATAATTAATTCGCCAACAAAAGCCAAAAATGTATCTATACGTTCTTCGGCAATACGGATGCTCTTATGCATTGGTTCGTTGCTACTTTTTGGTGCAGCTGCAGATGCTTCCGTATTAGTTTGCGCTAGAGCCACTGGCGCAACTGGCGGTGTTTCTGGTACTAGAGATGACTCTGCAGTCCTATCCAAAAATTTACGCGTAGTGAGCAATAAAGCTTCGTGGTGAGTTGGGTTTAAAACTTCAGCCCCTCCATTATGTAAACGCGTTAACATTGCTTTAAATTCATCCACGCAGGTCAGCAAATGTGTGATGATTGCGGGCGTAGCCCGCATTGAACCGTCGCGAATAAATGCCAACAAGGACTCCAAATCGTGAGCCAGAGCCTTCATCTTCATAAAACCAAAAAATGGGGCATTTCCTTTTAAAGAATGAATGGCGCGGAAAATATTGTGTACCGGACTAACATCTTGCGGGTTACGCTCAATTTGCAGAAATAAGCTATCAAGCGCAGCCAAAGACTCTAAAGACTCTTCAATGAAGCCATTTAATACTTCAGGGTCTATTGAAATATCACACGGCGCTTTCTGCATACGTTAAACCTCTGAGCTCCCGCTTTTTAGAGTGCGTAACTCCTTAAGAATCTTCATCCAGTACTGTGTTTTTGCAGCAGCTTCTTGGACGGCATTATCCAGCAGAGAAAGGTCTTCCAGCGGTTTGAAAATACAGGCGTCTGCCCCATAACGAATACAAGCCAAGGCATTTTCCAAGGTTACAAATCCGGTCATCATAATGGGACGAATCATGGGGTAGTCGTCACGTAAATTACGTAACAGTTCAACGCCGTTCATTTCAGGCATCATGATATCCGAAATTACTATGTCAAACTTGCTTTGACTTAGTAAATGTAGCGCTTCAACACCATTCGCTGCTAAGTCTACTTCGTAGCCAGCGAAACGAAAGTGGCGCGCAAGAAGCTCGCGGATATCTTGTTCATCATCTACAATGAGAAGTTTTGGGTTCATGCTTAGGCCTTAGCTGCATCACTATCTTTAGTATCGTTGATTATTGGAAATGACAGAGTAAACCGTGCTCCGCCTGAACTACGGTTCACTACCTTAAGGTCTCCTTGATGATCACGCACTATGCCCATGCTAATTGCTAAGCCCAAACCCGTTCCCTGGCCAATGGGTTTGGTAGTAAAAAATGGCTCCCAAATTTTTTTTAGTAATTCATCCGGTATTCCAGGGCCGTAATCATCAATTGTTATTATCGCGGTACCATTTTGAGTATCTGCGCCAATTTCTATAGCCGCGCCACTTTTATCTTTCATTGCTTGTGCCGCGTTGACCAACAAATTTATTAAAACTTGTTCAATTTCTAGCGGATTACCCTGCACCAACAATGGAGCTTCGGAAAAATTAGTCGCAATTTTAACTCCCTTGCCGATGGCAGGTTTACTGAGTTCTATTGCTTGATTTACACAGTCCAGCAAATTGACCTTTTGTTTTTCACTACTTTCTTTTACCGCATAACGCTTCAAACTTTTTACTATTTTGGCGATTCGAGTTACGCCCTGACGAATGCTCTCGGTGCTTTTAGGAAATTCTTCGAGAATAAATTTAATTTTAGTATTTGTATCTGCGTGCGGCCTCAAAATTGGCTCTATTTCGCCCCAGAAGGTTTGTAGCCCCTGTACATTTCCAGATACAAAACTTAATGGGTTATTAATTTCGTGTGCTACACCAGCACACATTGTACCTAAACAAGACATACGCTCAGCATGTACAAGTTGCTTCGCGCGTTCTTGCGCTAGTTTCTCAACTTGCGTTGTATATTTTTGTAGTACTTTGTCCATTTCTAACCAGGCGCGTTTTTCTTTGATTGTACGCTCAGCCAACGACAAACGTAGACGCAGCAATTTGGCATCTATTGGCTTGAGTAAAAAATCGTGCGCGCCACTATGCAGTGCTTGTACAATTTGTTCTTTTTCTACTGTAGCGCTGATAAATATGCGCTGTAGAAATTGTACTTTGCCATCTTCTAAATTCTGTGAGCGCTGGCTAACTTCGAGACCAGTCAATCCTGGCATAAACCAATCAAGAAGGGCGATATCTGGCGGCTCATCTGAGGCAATAATATCCCAGGCGCTTTGACCATCGGCACAAGTGCAAACCTCATAGCCCCAACCGGTTAGCAGGCACTCAAGCATTTTGTTTGAGACTAAATCGTCTTCTGCTATTAGTACTCTCATTTTTATAAACCTCTTCAAGGCGAGTAGCGCCAGGTTAATGCTCCGCACTTAGCCCCTGGGGTATATATCGAAGCGAATCAAAGCTTTTCTAAGCGATAGTTAGCAAACATCATTCTATGCGAGGTGATGCTAGGGCCCGGCAGATGGGACATAATAGCCCCGCGCACAATGGTCCGTCCCAACCTGCACTTTTCTTATGATTCACAGACTACCAACCGCATAACCCTCTGATATTAAATAAAAAAGTGCGCTGCTTACTTAAAGTTGCTTATAGTAAATTTGCATTTTTATATGAGCCTAGTCGGCGCTAGACGACCAGCTGAAGGACCATTCGAGTCTACAGGTCTTCGCAAGCGCCCAGCGCCCGCTTGGTCCGTCCCAACCTCGCCCCTTTTCCGACCCCATAGACTACCGGCCACTTAACCCTCTGATATTGAATAATAAATGCGCGCTACTTGCTTAAAGTTGCTTATAGTAAATTGCATATTTAAAAACACTGGCGCCTAGAACATTGCTGGGTGTCCTAGAGTAGGCTCCGTTGTATCTTCCTGGTACTCCTCAGAAAAATAGTGTGATGGCAATAGACCGCGATTCAGCGCAGTTTCCAAATCAAACGCTGAGCACTTACGCCAGCGGCAAAAAGCCCTATTAAGGGCCTGCGATTACATATGGTATGCCCAAATCAATAGATGCGATTGCCCAAAATAAACGAAGACAACGCCCAAAATATGTTGCGCGAATGCCCAAAACATGAAACAATCACTAACATATGGATTTATTTTGGGAAAGTAGTGGTTGGGAAAATGAGGATAAACACCTTACGGCGCTTAAATCTGCGCCATTTAGGCGTGTTTTCCCACCAATTGATACTAAAACTGGCCCAGCCCTATTCATATTAAGGGGGCCACGCCAGGTTGGAAAAAGTTCATGGCTAAAGAAGATCCTGCTTGAATACGGCGAACCTCAAAGAGCTTTTTATCTTAGCTGCGAAAATGTAGAGAGCTATCAAGAATTATCAACGATTCTTAAATCAATTACAGCGACTCGATCTCTTATCCTTCTAGATGAAGTTTCCTTTGTTAAAGAGTGGACGCGGGCAGTTAAGCACGAGATCGACAGCGGATATCGTGGAGTTCTTATTGTTACCGGTTCACACGCGGGGGAATTGCGACAGGGCGCAGATCTTATGCCTGGTCGCTTTGGATATGGGCAAGAGCTTGTTCTTCGACCTATGGACTTCGCGGAATTTGCCGCAAATCGACTAAGTACGGGCTGGCCAAAACTTGAACGTGCAGAGCTTTTAAAGCTTTATTTTCAGATCGGTGGCATGCCAACCGCCCTGGCAGAAAGTGGCCCCCGAGCAAAAATCCCACAGAAAGCTTTTGACACTTACGAACGATGGTTAGTCGGCGATGCCACCCGCTTGGGTAAAAATAAAGCCTTTCTCGAGGGGCTTTTAGCTCAGCTAGCAGTTTGCACCGCTACGCCAATAAGTTTACAGACCCTAGCAAAGAAAACTGAGATTGCATCTCACCATACAGTACAAAATTACATCCATTTTTTGGAAGATTCGTTCGCGCTTAGAACTTGCTATGCTCTCGATTCAAATAGTGGCGCATCTAGATTCAGAAAGGATAAAAAGTTTTATTTTACTGATCCGATTATTTTCTGGATTGCGATCAGAATGGGGGGCTTGCCTGTACCGAATGAATGGGAGGCGCATGTAGCTGAAATGGTCGGCTACGAAGCGCTGGCCAGGCGAGCTGAGCTTAGTCGTGAAAGATTAGGATATTTTGCAAGTTCGAGCGGAGAGGTGGACTACTTCTCTCCGCAACGATGGGCAATTGAACTTAAATGGTCAGAAGTGGCCCATAATATTTCAAAGGCCTACCACAAGCTCGTACTGCCACAGAAATTTGTCTGGACAAAGAGTAATTTTTTGGAGGAGTGGCCGCAGCAGTTGTAAGAACAATCCCGGCACCCAATGGTCCGGCTGGGTGTCCCAAGATGATAGATAGATTGGCCCCCCGTCCACTTAGTACCTATTGCGCCACTTATAATTCCATAGTATCATTAACTCGAATATCCTAGGAAAATCCGAGTTATGTTCTCAAGGATCGTCAACCTATCGAAAATATTGGGCAAAACTTCTTCGGGGCTATTTCTCGGCGCTCGTGGCTTGGGCAAAACACATATGTCTGAGCAGTGGTTGGCGAAACAGGATTTTCGCCTCTCATACAATCTTCTCGACACCTATGAGTTTAAGCGCCTACTAACTAACCCTTCTCAGATGAAGGCTGAGGTCGAAGAAAAACTAGCCACTCTGAAGACTGGCGGTGTGCTCTCCGTGCTAATTGACGAAGTGCAAAAGGTTCCCGATTTACTCGATGTGGCACATCTTTTAATTGAACAGCATAAGAATAAGGTGCGATTTTTACTCACCGGATCCAGTGCTCGTAAACTCAAATCTAAAAGCGCGAATCTTTTAGCATCACGAGCTCTTTCCATCCGACTTTATCCATTTACATCGTATGAACTAAAGGCCCATAGATTTAATTTATTAACTGCTCTGCGGTTTGGCACTGTGCCAGCTATCATCACTGCTGAACAAAAAGAGCTGGCTCTCCGATCATACGTGGATACCTACCTAAAAGAAGAAATTCAGCAAGAAGCTCTCGTTCGCAAGCTCGATAAATTTTTTAGTTTTATCGATGTTGCAGCTCAACTCAACGGCGAAGTTGTAAATTTTAGCAAAATGGCGAGACAACTTTCTCTAGCTGACAAGACCATCGGAGACTATTTTCAGATCCTAATAGACACTCTTCTGGTAATAAAAGTTAATGGATGGGATCGATCAGCTAAAAAGCAGATAATAAAAAGTCCAAAGTTCTACTTTTTCGATTGCGGAGTTCTAAACGCCGCAGCAAAAGAGCTGAATCTTTCATTAGAGGCTGGATCTGCTAGGTACGGAAGGCTTTTTGAAACTTTTATAATTACTGAGATCCATCGCTTGAACGACTATTTCTCCCTCGACTATTCACTGGCATTCTATTCTACTGGGGCGTCAGAGGTTGATCTTGTCTTATCGCGCAGCCGATCTGAAGAACCGATAGCCATTGAGATAAAATCGAATCCTACTGTGTGCAGGGAAGATCTCCCTGGACTCGAGCTTTTTGGAAACGAGTATCCCAAAAGCGAGCTATATTGCCTATCAACCAACTCGAACCCGTACTCAATCACTCTATTGTCAGGAAAGAAAGTAGCAGTACTTCCATATGAGGAGGGAATTCTTACAGTTCTTGGCCTAGACCCACAAAAGGTAATCTTGCCTCATTCCCCAGCAACGTAAACTAAAAGGCTCCCTCCACGCCGCTATACACTGGGAATTATACCCAGGCACTTAAAAACATCCTTCAAACTAACTGATATTACTGCATTTATTTTTGCTACCCCCCCTAAATTTACATAACATTACTGACGTTGCTAATGCGGCGTTCGGTTTAGCGAGAGTCTGCGTGTTTACGCCTGGCTCTGCTCAAGCTTGGTTTAGGAAACTACAACTACTAAAGGTTATAACGAATATGAAAAAAGGATTATTGAATTTTAAGATGCGCGCTCTCGCGGTTTTGCTTAATGGCTATGAGCAGCCGTCGACCATTCTCTGTTTAATTCTCTCTACTGTAGTCACCCTTGGCTGGGTTGCTTCGCCTGCCGCAGTGTTTGCTGATGACACACTGTCCGAGGCCACGTCCGAGCAAAAGGGTTCTCCCGCCGCTCGCCCAAAAATGGGAGATTGCCAATTCTACATTAAGACAGAAGCCATCGTTAATGGTCAGAAGAATACCGTGATTGCCGGAGCGGGCGCACATACCATAACGGCGAAGGGCTCCCCCCTTGATGCAGAGTGTAAAGGCAAATGTGATATGAAGGGACCGAATGGCGGAGACTGTGGCTGCGGCTACATATCTATTGATGGTCCACCACAAATAACCGGATTTAATGATGACGGGACTCCACGCCTTGAGGTATTGACGACTTATCACGGCTGTAATTGCGTCGAACTCATAGAAGAGTAATATCGCCGGGTGGGCTCAGGCAGAGTTTAACTGCACTGTGCCCACCCATCCACCTTTGGCGCACGGTGCTTTCACCCTTCTAGCATCCGTAACTTAAACCCCCTCCAGCACCTGCCTACAAAAATTTCTAAAATTGACAACCTGAACTTTCGGCTCGGCGTATTCTTGGCTTGAAAAATGCACCTGATAAAATATGGGGATATTTGTTCTTTCCCTAAAGTACTTAATTGATTTTGACACCGACGTATCTCCACTTTTGGCTTCTACAGCAAAAATGGGTTTCTTGTTCTTAAGTACAACAAAGTCAATTTCATGCCCATCAACGTCACGCAGATAGCGTAATTCCATTTTGTGCCCTTCAACGTCTTCCTTCCAGTGGCAAAATTTTAGCAGATGAGAGGCAATCAAATTTTCTCTTCTAGCACCGACATCCTCAATTTCAGACCAGTCCCAAAGATAGAGTTTATTGGCCTTCTTTACCGCCCTGACTTTAGGCGCGCCAAAGGGAACTATTCGATAACAATAATAGACCTGCTCCAGCAGTTGAATCCAAGCACTAACTGTATTTGGCGAAACTTCTAAATCTTCCTGGATACTCTTTATGGATAGGGGTGAGCCCACCTTGGTTGGTAACATATCCGCAAGCAACTCTAGCAGCGAAATTTCTTTAATCGCGGGGTAGCTGCGCAGCGCCCGCTTGGTCCGTCCCAACCTCGCCCCTTTTCCGACCCCATAGACTACCGGCCACTTAACCCTCTGATATTGAATAATAAATGCGCGCTACTTGCTTAAAGTTGCTTATAGTAAATTGCAT
>JBIKUD010000060.1:0-14070 GCA_044347745.1 Bdellovibrionota bacterium | reverse complement strand
ATAACGCCAATCTTGATAAGGCTCGGCGTTTGCTTTGGCCAATTAAGAAAAAGTACGGCAATAAAATAAGCTGGGCCGATCTTATAATTTTAGCTGGAACAATTGCCTACGAAAGCATGGGGCTTAAAACCTTTGGATTTAGTTTTGGGCGCGAGGATATTTGGCATCCAGAAAAAGATACATACTGGGGATCTGAAAAGGAGTGGCTTGCCCCAAGTGATAGTCGCTATGCAGATGTGAATAAACCCGCAACTATGGAAAACCCACTCGCCGCCGTGCAAATGGGACTTATCTATGTGAACCCAGAAGGCGTAAACGGCAAATCTGATCCGCTTAAAACCGCCGCTCAAGTTCGCGAAACATTCGCGCGTATGGCCATGAATGATGAAGAAACGGTTGCTCTTACCGCTGGCGGTCATACCGTTGGTAAGTGTCATGGTAACGGAGACGCAAAACTTTTGGGTCCAAGCCCCGAAGGCGCTGATATTTCTGAGCAAGGCTTAGGTTGGATGAACCACACCAAGCGCGGCATTGGAAAAGACACAGTCACAAGCGGACTTGAAGGTGCTTGGACCACCAATCCTACCAAGTGGGATAATGGCTACTTCTATTTGCTTCTCAATTACGATTGGGAGTTAAAGAAGAGCCCAGCGGGAGCAACTCAGTGGGAGCCCATCAACATAAAAGAAGAAGACAAGGTTGTTGATGTAGAAAACCCCTCGCTGAAGCATAATCCAATCATGACTGATGCTGATATGGCCATGAAAATGGATCCTGCGTATCGCCAAATTTCAGAGCGTTTCTACAAAGACTTTAATTATTTCTCTGAAACGTTCGCGCGTGCTTGGTTTAAGCTGACGCACCGCGATATGGGACCGAAAGTTCGCTATATCGGCCCCGACGTACCTAAGGAAGACCTTATCTGGCAAGACCCTGTTCCGGCTGGAAACAAAAACTTTAGCGTTGAGAGCGTTAAGCAGCAAATAGCAGCATCTGGGCTTTCAGTTGCTGAGCTAGTTGCTACAGCTTGGGATAGTGCTCGTACTTTCCGCGCTTCTGATATGCGAGGAGGTGCAAACGGCGCCCGTATTCGTTTGGCTCCGCAAAATGACTGGGCAGGTAACGAGCCTCAGCGTTTGCAAAAAGTGCTTAAAGTGCTTGAGCCAATTGCGGCTAAAGCTGGAGTCAGTGTTGCTGACGTTATTGTGCTAGCAGGAGGAGTGGGCATTGAAAAAGCTGCCAAAGCAGCTGGCTTTAATGTGACAGTACCATTCGCTCCAGGTCGTGGTGACGCCAGTGAAGCTATGACGGATGCTGAATCATTTGCGCCGCTTGAACCAGTAGCAGACGGGTTTCGTAATTGGCTGAAGAAGGACTACGCCGTAAGCGCCGAAGAGCTGCTGCTTGATAGAGCTCAGCTGATGGGACTAACCGCCCATGAGATGACTGTACTGATTGGCGGAATGCGTATGCTTGGCACAAACTATGGTGGCAGTAAGCACGGTGTGTTTACGGAGAAAGAAGGCGTGTTGTCAAACGACTTCTTCGTAAACTTAACCGACATGAAGTACACCTGGAAACCGGCCGCCAATGGCACTTATGAACTGCGCGATCGCAAGACCGGCGCAGTTAAGTGGACGGCAACTAGAGTGGATTTGGTGTTTGGTTCTAACTCAATTCTGCGCGCCTATGCCGAAGTGTATGCTCAGGACGATAATAAAGAAAAATTTGTGCAGGACTTTATTGCAGCTTGGGTAAAAGTGATGAATGCCGATAGGTTTGATTTGGTTTAGTCGGTTTAGTTCATTATAATATAAGCCCTAGCAATCTTATAGTAAGGTTGCTGGGGCTTTTTGCTCCTATTAAATCCTAAATCAGTTGATGTATTGTTGCTAATCCATGATCAACTCTCCCCAACAGATTGTTGCCGATATTCAAAAGCATGTTCCGCTTTCTGTGCCGGGTGCTGCACATTCTTTTGCCTATAAAGTGGCGCTGCTGGTAGCAGCATTCACCATGATACTGATACCGCTACTCTATTTGGCGATGATTGGCGGCATCATCTATGGAATCTCTTGGCACGCGGTACATAATTACGCTTGGGCAATTTCGAAACCGCTGTCGCAGCTAAAAATTGTTTTCTATTTAACGGTGATTGTTGCCGGTGGGTACATTGTTGTGTATTTACTGCGTCCAATCGTTGCTCCGCCAAAAGAACAGTTTGATGGGCTCGCGCTTCGAGAGCAGGAGGAGCCAGAGGTTTTTGCTTTGGTGCGTAGTATTGCATCTGCACTTGGTGCCCCAATGCCACACCATATAGTGCTTGATCTAAGCGTGAATGCATCAGCCTCGACAGAGCTTTTGGGTAGTCGGACCGAGTTGACCCTTCGGCTTGGGGCCCCGTTAATTGCGACACTATCTACTTCAGAACTGATCTCAGTAATAGCGCATGAACTTGGGCATTTTAGGCAATCTTTAGCTGCAAAATGTAATTGGTTCATGCATAAAATTATCTTCATTATGTGGTACCGAGTGTATGGGGATGAAGGTTACCGAGGCATGCGTGATCGTCTCGACAAGAGCCAGGAAGCCATTGGTAACAACATATTTATACTTACAATACTTGGAGCTCGCTTAGGTACTTTTTTAACTCAGCAAGTGCTGCGTTGTTTTTTTTATCTTGCAAATATTGTCAGTTTTTGGTTTTTGCGAAAACAAGAATTTGATTCTGATAGAGCTGCTGCGCTTATCGCAGGGGTCGAGGACACCAAAAGTGCTTTTGTCTCAGTTGATGCGGCAGATAAAGCAATTGAGGCCGCCTTCAATATAGTTTCTGATTGTTGGGCCGATGGTGTATTGCCAGATAACATAGTTGAACTGTCTTGCATTGCACTTGCTTCTGGATATGCCCGCAAGGAGGGTGAGGGCACTTCTCTAGGAAATGACGCCAAAGAAGAAAAAGTAGCCAAAGTGCGTTTTGAAAGACTTTTCGATTCTCATCCAAGCCACGAGCAGCGAATGGCCAAGCTTTCGCAATGTACGTTCAAACAAAAGTTGCCGAACTTTGGAGCGGGCAATTTACTGCTAAATAATTTCCCGCTTATTTGTGGCGACTTAACTCGCAAAATGTATCAAAAGAGCCTGGAGAAGGAGTATCGCGCCGAGCTTTGTATTCCTGCCGCTGCTGCGTTTGCCAATACCAATAGGCGAGACCAAGAGTATATCTCTGTAGCTCGAGTGTTTCAGGGGCGGGTGAATATATGCCGCATATTAGGTCCAGTACCCGATGTTTTCCTGCCAGATGATGTAACGTTTGAAGACGTCTGCTCAATCTTAAGTAACTCTAAAAATTACCTCACTCAAACTTCGTCTGAATACATTAATATTGTGACTGAGCTTCTTGCTGCACGAAAAGAGATTGATACCTCAAAAGCGAAGTTAGAATGTTTTAACTCCGGGGTGTTGCTTCCAACAGAAAAGGAGTCGATTCCACCAGAACAAATGCCAGAGCACGTCGCCAAATTAGAAATAAAAGAGGTGGAACTCAGAAATCGGGCCGTTGAATATGAGGGAGCTGCGGTGATGTACGTAAATGCCATTCTTTATTTTGTTGAAAATAGAAAGTCCCATCCAAAACTTGAGAGCCTGCTAGTTGATGTAAAGCAGCTACAAGGCTTGCTCTTACTTTTGCAGTTTCTAAAGGAACACGAGACCGAACTATTTCGGCTCTTAAGTCATGAACGTCGCTTAGGCTTTCTTTTAGGGGCGATATACGGCGAATTTGATACTTTGGCTAGTCGCCGAAGACTGAAACTTGTTGCTAAGGGTGCAGCAACAGCAATTGAAACTCTCTTTTATGCAGCCCAGCGAGTTGCTAACCCGTTCGCAAAATCTGATGAGGTGGCGACTCTTCAGAATATCCTGGTCCCCAAATATCCAGACAAAGATGACCCGCTGCAAATTTTTGCTTGCGCTTGCGACACCAATCAGCGGTTTATGGGGCAATATACTCGTGTATATGCTGAAATAGCCTATTTATCTGAGGCCGTTGAAGCAGCTCTTGGATTGGAAAAAAATTCGGAGCCGGATAAAAAACAGCTCTCTAAAATTTTGCCAGTTTTAGAGACCGTTAAGGAGATATAGAAAAATGACTGAAAGTCCCCTCCAAGCTTCGCCCTTCTTGTATCCGCACGTACTTTTGGCCTTAACTTGTTCCTCAGAGTTTCAAACGGCAGCCCGTTCACCAATCGACCAATTCTTCCATTCGGGCCATAAATCGAATGAATACTGTGTGATTGTCTTTTTTAATTGTTGGAAGGAAACTACCTCCGCGTTTGGGCAAATTTGACAGCGACCCACAAATCCCACATTTATTGTTCCTTCGCCCCAAATTGGTGAGCAAATAATTGCGCCGCCATCGGCCATCACGTGAGTTGCCGCATACATTTGAATTTCACGGAATGCCTGCTGGTCAGCTTGGCTTGTTTCTCGTACCACAGCATATCCCTCATTCTCCTCAAGCAAGTCAGAAACAAGCCCTCCACCGTCGTAGAGCATGCAAGACCTAAGCGCTCCTGGCGGTTGGCATGGCACATTCAGTGCTCCGCCAAAACGACCATCAGTAGTGACAAACCATTGATTATGAAAAAGTCCGCCTACACCCAGGCGGAGTTCGCGCCAGTGACGATTATGTTGATGCGGCTGCGGCATATTACCCCAGGGAAAGGGATTGCCGCGATTTGCGGATAGAAGTTCTGCGCCAGTTGCAAGACGGCATCCAGAGGGGATAGAGGGCAGGGGTTTCCTAGAAATAGCCAACTTGCCCGATGGGGCGATGAGTATCCAGTCATTATGGTTAGTGTTCATATATACTCCGACAGTAGTTAAATAACAGAAAGTACTGTAGATATACTGTTATTCTAAAGCTACTGTCGTTAAAGGACGACGACACTATTATGTCTAATCTGACCAAGATTTTAGCTGAGTTGGGGTTTGAGCCTTCGGAAGTAGAATGTTACGCCATGCTGCTTCAAATGGGCGCGATGCAGGTTGCAACTCTTGCTAAACGAATGGGCCTAGCCCGCACCACGGTGTACACCATGCTTAGTCGGCTCACTGAACGCGGGTTAGTGCGCGAGTCGGTACGAAAAGGAATCAAGATTTTTATTGCGGAGCCTCCAGATTCTCTTGGACATATTTTCTCTCAACGAATTACAGCGCTTGAGAAGTCGCATCAGGATTTTATTAAAATTTTGCCTGAACTGCGTGCGAAACGTGCCCAAATTAGTAGTGCTCCAAGACTTTCAATTTTGGACGGACGAGATGGACTTCAGAATTTACTCCGCGACATGCTGATGTATGCGGACATTCAAACATGCGCGGTTTGGCCGATTAAAAAGATGATGGAGGTACTCTCGCCAGAATTTTTTGCGCATCACAATAAAGAGCGTATTAAGCGCAATATTTATACCCGCGCAGTTTGGCCGGAAAGCGAAGTAGTGTCGATTGAAGAAAATCCGTTTCTGGGCTGGGGCTCAGATTTTAAACGCGAAATTCGAGTGGCTCCAAAGTCTATGTCGTATGTATTGGGTTATTGGATCTATGCCAATAAGGTGGCGTTTTTATCTTCGGCTCGTGAAAGTTATGGATTCCTAATTCAAAGTGAAGAACTGGCACAAACTCTCACGGCACAGTTTGAGCTGTTGTGGCAGGTGTCCACGCCACTAAAATTTGACCCGAAAGTGGTTGAGGTATTTTTGGGGGAATTGAAGAAGTAGTAACTGAACTTGCCATTCGAAAGTTGTCTCGCTGGCCACTCGCCGCGCCATACAGCGCAGGACTCAGCGTCGAGCGGAAGTACAGCAAAGCCATGCGATCATCACCGCTAGGTGATGATGCAGAAAATGAAAATACCGTCGCGGGGCATAGTGCCGAACGGTGATGCAGCGATTAGCCCGCCTTCGCGCTGCTTCGCAGCTGCTACGGCGGGCGCCATTTTTGCTTGTTCGCTGCGCTCACTGGCGCAAAAATGGCGGAGCCGACGGGACTGCTCGCCCGTTGGGCTCACAGGGACTCGACTGTGTTTATATCTGGGTTCTCGTCCCGCTCGGCGAGCCAAGCGCGCCGAATAGGCGCGGGGCATAGTGCCGAACGGAAATACTGGCGGAGCCGACGGGACTCGAACCCGCGACCTTCCACGTGACAGGCGGACGTTCTAACCAACTGAACTACGACTCCGTATTGTATAATTTCTGTAGGTTACAGGAATTATATAATACGCCGCGAGTGTTTGCTGGGCGTCAACCGAGGGTTCTAAGTAACCTAATTGACTAGGAAAGGCAAGCAGTCGCGGCTAATTTATTAGGCCAATTAGTCCACTAAAATTGAGCGCTGCATAACGGCGGCCTGCCCAGAACTTATACGGCTGCGTTCATACGTTTTGTCGCCTTCATCGGGAATTTCAAGGGGATAGGGGAACATCAGGTTCTCCCGTACGTCCTTTTCTTCTCGGCAGTCAACTAAAGAAGCGCAAGCTGAGGTATCTGAAATATTATCTGCGCCCACCACCCGGTCACCTTCAATCTCAACATTGTGACCTAGGCCAAGACCGTGAGCTATAAGCTGAGACAGTTCTTCAACCGCAAGTTGAAACTCATCATCCACCACCTGGTCTTCGCCTTCACCTTCAAAATTAAAGCGGGTGTCATTACCGGCTATTTGCTTTAAGGCGAATACCGATATCGAACGGCTTGAGTTTGTAACGGTTTGTAACCCTCGGGGCCGTACGGTGAGATCTTCTTCCGGAGATTTAAAACCCTCTGCGTCCGAGCAAACCAAAATAGTAACGCTTTCGTCTCTCACTTGATTGGCAATTTCTTCGTATAGTGCTGGGTGGGTTTTGGGATCTGGGCAAGTTTCAGGGCCAGACAAATCGTAAGAGCGGATATCAAGAGACACATTGGCGCGCGCAAAATTTCCGCGTGATTCCGCAATAATGTCGCGCATTTCGTCCTTAAGGTTGGTTGAGCCGCCAAGAGCTCCAATGTAGACCAAATTTACTTTGGCTGTTCCTTTGCTTAGGTCAGCATCCTTTCGCGTAAATATTTGAGTGGTAATCGATTCAAATGCGTTGCCCAGGTCACCCTCAATGCCGCTAAGACGAAAAAGGACCTGATATTCGCCTGACGTTAGCTCGCCCCCTGTTAATGGAAGAGCAATCGAAGTTATATTGCTCGATCCATTGCCAGCACCGCTGAATTCAGCGGCTAGGCTATTCTCGCTGATTATCGAACCACCTGGAGTTCGTACTGAGACAGCTTTTAGTTGTCCCTGTGAGCTAAAGCCTTCCAGGCGAGCTGAAACAACTCCCGATTCAAGATTAAAGACCACAGTGGCTTCCCCGTTTTCATCCGTTAATAGAGAGTCTTCGACTTGTTTAAGGCTTAGGGTTGAGCTGACGTTTTGTTCATCCACGCTACCGGAAGCCCCGCCGTCGTCATCTCCGCTGTCTTTGGTGCAACCACCCAAGGGCCCCAAAAGCAGCATGGTGGCAAGTAGAACGCGAGGTAGGAAGGGGAGTGTGACGCGCATGGTTATACTTCTCAAGAATTCAAGCAAATTTAAAATGAGTAACAACGGCGCCAAGATATTAGCCTGAAATAAGATCCTAGTATACTCGCTGGCCACTCCGTGACTGCGTTGCTTCTCTAATCTTTTCAGGTATATATTCGGCATTAACGCAGCAGGATAGTGTTTTTGCCTGCTGCACGAACTTGTGAGCGGGAGAATACGCCGTGGCAGAATATAATCCGCAATCTATTGAAGCTAAGTGGCAAGCATACTGGGAAACCAACAAAACTTTTAAGGTTGGTAAGCCGGGCCCCAAGAAGTTTTATATTCTCGATATGTTTCCATATCCGTCCGGAGCTGGGCTGCACGTAGGACATCCGCTTGGTTACACCGGCACCGACATTTACGCGCGATATAAGCGCATGCAAGGCTTTAGTGTGTTGCATCCTATGGGATTCGACGCTTTTGGTTTGCCCGCTGAACAGCATGCAGTAAGCACGGGGGAACATCCTGGAATTATCACTGAGAAAAACTGCGCCATCTTTACCAATCAATTAAAGATGGTTGGTCTTTCATATGACTGGGACAGAAATTTAGCCACCTGCACTCCTGATTATTATAAATGGACGCAGTGGATATTTTTAAAGCTTTACAATTCTTGGTTCGACGACAGCCAACAGAAAGCGAGACCAATTGAAGAATTGCAAATTCCGGAAGCAGTAAAGGCGAATGGAGAGAAAGCGATTGAAAATTACCGCGCACAGCACAGATTGGCTTATTACGCCGATGCCACAGTGAACTGGTGCCCTGCACTTGGAACCGTGCTGGCAAATGAAGAGGTAATTGATGGCAAGTCAGAGCGCGGAGGCCATGAAGTAATTCGTAAGCCCATGAAGCAGTGGATGCTGCGCATTACCAAGTACTCCGAGCGTTTGATTAATGAACTTTCCGAAATTGACTGGCCTGAAAATATTAAAGAGCAGCAAAGGAACTGGATCGGGCGTAAACAAGGCGCTGAAATTCATTTTAAATTTGCGGGACGTGCGGAATCTGTTGTGGCCTTTACCACAAGACCCGACACTCTCTTCGGCGTCACCTTTTTTGTCATGTCGCCCGAGCATCCGCTTGTTGAGACAATTACTGCGGCTGAACAACGTGAAAAGGTAATCGCCTATCGTGAAGAAGCACGAAAATTAAGTGAACTTGCCCGCACCATTGAAAATCGAAAAAAGACTGGTGTGTTCACTGGCGCTTATGTGGTGAATCCAATAAGCAATGAGCAAGTTCCCGTGTATGTTGGCGACTACGTACTTATGAGTTTTGGCACGGGCGCTGTTATGGGTGTGCCGGCGCATGATGAAAGAGATTTTGAATTTGCTCGAACATTTCAAATTGATATTCGCCCGGTTATAAAACCACGCAATACCACACCGGCCATTGCTAGCGCGGTAGTGGAAGGCGAAGCCGCTTGGACAGAGTCCGGTGAAATGCTTCCGTGTAGCGCGCCTATTGCTCAGCAGCTTGGACTGGCAGGCATAGAAAACGAAGAAGCTGGGAACAAAATTTGTGGCTGGCTTGAAAGCCATGGCAAAGGAAAACGCGTTGTTACCTATAAACTTCGCGACTGGCTCTTTTCGAGGCAGCGTTATTGGGGCGAGCCAATCCCAATTATTCACTGGGAAGACGGCCGAGTAGAAGCTCTAAAGGACAGTGATTTGCCGCTCATTTTGCCAAAAGTAGAAGATTACAAACCATCTGATGGGGGAGAATCTCCACTTGCGAAAGCTACCGATTGGCTTTGGGTCACCGATCCAAAAACAGGAATGCGAGGTCGCCGCGAAACCAACACCATGCCTAACTGGGCTGGTTCTTGTTGGTACTATTTGCGCTTTATCGACCCAAGCAATTCTAAAGAAGCTTGGAATCCAGAACTTGAAAAAGGCTGGATGTCGGTTGATTTGTATGTAGGGGGTGCAGAACACGCAGTGTTGCATCTATTGTACGCACGCTTCTGGCATAAAGTGCTTTTTGACCTTGGGCTTGTGTCCACTCGTGAACCATTCAAGAAGCTATTTAACCAAGGCATGATTCAAGCTTTTGCATTTAAGAACCGCCGTGGAGCTTTGGTTCCCGTTGATGAGGTTGATGAAAAGGCCGATGGTACGGCAACTCACAAAGCTTCAGGCGAAACACTTGAGCGCATAGTGGCGAAGATGTCGAAGTCACTTCGTAATGTAGTGAACCTCGACGATATCGTGCGTGAATACGGAGCAGACACCCTGCGCATGTATCTGATGTTCGCTGGACCTTTAGATACGGGACGCATTTGGGACCCAAAGGCCATTAATGGAAACTACCGATTCATAAAGCGCGCCTGGACCTTTGTTACTAAAGACTTAGATGTTGGTGTGCGCCAAGATCTAGTGTCCGATGCAGAAGAAAGCGCCGCTGTGAAAAAAGAGATTCACAAGGTGGTGAAAAAAGTCACGAATGATATTGAAACACTCAATTTCAACACCGCAATTTCAGCGATGATGGAATTTTTAAATGCGGTAGGAAATGCCCCAGTTTCTCGGCAAACAATAGAAAAGTTCATACTTATTTTGTCTCCATTTGCTCCACATGCGAGTGAAGAGCTGTGGGAGCGCTTGGGCAATAAAAAAACCTTGGCTTATGAAAATTGGCCAAGTTTTGATGAGCAATACCTCAAAGAGGATGTTGCCACAGTAGTTATTCAGGTAAATGGCCGTAAGCGCGGGCTGGTGGACGTGCCGGTAGATATTTCCGAAAATGGGCTGCGAGAAGCAATTGTGGCCAAGATGAAGGGTACGGAATATCAGGTGAATGAAGGGGACCGTTTTATTACGGTGTTTAAACCTGGCACTTCGATACCGAAGCTGGTCAATATTTTGGGTAGCTAGAGCTTGGGTTAGGGCTACAACAATCGAAACAGTAAATTAATTTTTGTGCCCGTTGGTTGGGTATCATACGCCCTCGTGCCAAAGTTTTATGGCAGCAATCAACCCAAAGCAGGAGCCTAGCTATTTTTATTTTCTTAGTTCAAGCCGATGCTGAGTTTTTGGGGTGTCCTAAATATCAGCGAGCGAGGATCTGGCGGCTGCACTGCGATGCAGGTAGGCAAGAAAAGCCAAAAAACATAAACAAAACAGATAGTTGATGAATGTCGCGTAAATATTCTATTTACTACTGAGAATTTGTGGCATAAAATCTCAGTATGATTGAAAGAATTAATAACATATTGAATTTGCTTAAAAAAAAGCAGTCGCTGCTTATCCTTGGGCCACGTGGAACGGGAAAGAGTTATTTTATCAATAAGCTTTTAGATACGGGTGCACTCGGTGAACATATCAAAATTAACCTGCTCTATTCGGAAGACTATAGAGTATATCTAAACAACCCGTCCCATCTGGCGAAGCAGGTAAGGGCCCTAGTAAGTAAGGCTACCCGTTCAGCCTACGTTTTTATTGACGAAATTCAGCTAATCCCAGAACTTCTAAATGAAGTACATGCTCTCATTGAAGAGCTGGGGCCTAAAGCCGTGTTTATCCTCACTGGATCTTCTGCGCGAAAGCTGAAACGAGGCGATGTAAATTTGCTTGCTGGACGAGCAGCGCTTATTAATTTCTTTCCAATAAGTTCGCTTGAATATGACTTCGAGCTTTATTTTGATCAAATTATTAAATACGGAACTCTTCCAAAGATAATTAACGAAGCTGATTCAGAGATAGTTGAGGCGTATCTGAATACCTATACTCATACATATCTTAAAGAGGAGATTCAGCAGGAGGCTTTAGTAAGAAACTTGCCGGCGTTTGCAAGATTTTTAGAACTTGCTGCCCAGCATAATGGTCAACCCATAAACTGCTCTAAAATCGCCAAATTGCTTGGGGTTTCAGCAAATACGATTGCAAGCTACTACTCAATTTTAGAAGAAACCTTAATTGCAGCTGCAATTCCAAGTTGGACACACTCGGTAAAGCATCAACTCCAGCAAAGCCCTCGCTATTATTTTTTTGATCATGGGATTGTGCGCACCCTTTGCGGCGAGCTTCGTAGTGAACTTACTAGTAGCTCATTTAGATTTGGCGCGATGTTTGAGGCATTGGTGGTAAACGAGCTGATTAAGGCTATGAGTATCAATAATTCGCCGCTTAAGCTTTATTCATTTAGGAATAGATCTAACAAAGAAATAGATCTGGTATTGCAAAGCGGACCGTTTGCTACTCCAATCGGTGTTGAGATTAAGTCAGCAACGGCGCCTACGGCCTCCGATGTTCGGCATCTTAAACTTCTTAAAGAAGAAAACAGCAATGCAAAATTGGTGGTCCTTTGCCGATGTAAATATCCGTATGAGGATGCCGGCATTCTGTTCGAGCCATTTTTGAGTGGCATTAAAAAAATTGCTCTCGGCGAATTCGGCACGTAAAAGCTGCACGGATTAGTTTTGCGCCATTGTTGAACAAATTTAACCATTTTAATTTTAGAGCACTCATTGCAGCAGTTTAAACTTAAGCCGCGGCCGACGTAGCGCCCGCAAGCCCCAGTTCATTCGCCTTAGCTTGCATTGCCTGAATTACATTCCCGATATGTGCTTCTAGCTCAATGCCCAACTCAGCAGCTCCAAGTTTGATGTCGTCTCGGTTGCAGCCCCGCGCAAAAGCCTTATCTTTCATCTTTTTGAGGACAGATTTTGCTTCGAGGTTGAAGATATTTTTGTCAGGTCTTACAAGTACGCTGGCCGTAATAAGCCCACTGAGCTCATCAACTGCAAAGAGGGTTTTGGCCATCTGGCTGGTACGAGGTGTGTTTGTGTAAAGTGCATGACCCATAATGGCTTCGCGAACATCAGCCGGCCAGCCACGTTCAGCGAGTATGGTGTTGCCTTTGTAGGGGTGCCCCTCAGGTGCGACAGGATCCGGGTACTTTTCATAATCAAAATCGTGAAGAAGGCCTGTGTTTCCCCACTTTTCAATTTCTTCAGCCGACAATTTATACTGTTCGGCATACCAGCGCATGGCTGCTTCAACGGAATAAGCGTGTTTAATTAAGCTGGGATTAGAGGTGAATTCAAGCAACAACGCATGGGCTTCATTTCGGTTTTTCATAAGTATTCGGTTTTATGGTTGAGATAAACTTGGAGTTTGATTCTGTGTGGCGTAGAGCTGGAAAAGTTTAAAAAGTGTTTGGGCTGCAACATTTTCTTCAACAGATTTGCGTTTAAACTTGGCGACATAACGGTGAGTGCCTTCTTCAATTGAGAATGTAATTAAAGATGACTCATCAGCCCGCGTCTCAGGTAAATTAAAAATGCCGGCTTCGCTGGTAAGTTCAAGTAGTCGTATGGACTTTCGTTCTAAGTCTGCATTGCCGTTGCTGGCGAGGTTCCATACTACCTGCATTTCTGGGTAGGTCGACTGTAAAGAAAGTGCCACTACTGGTCTGGGACTTGTCGTGCCGTCTGCTTCTAAGGCTAATTTAAATTGGTTGAGCCAATTATCAAAACTAGTCTGGAGTGCACTCTTCGGAACGTTCGCTTTGCTGTTCACTAAAATGAGCAAGGCTACTGCGCTAAAGAGAATAATGAATTTTATAACTGCCGAATAATTCTTCATGCCTGAGATCATAAACATCTTGGCTACTTCGGCAAGGGAGTACAATAAGGGAGCCAAAAGCATATATTACTTTTGGCCCCCTTAAATTGCTTTACATAACTTACTTAATTGGCCTTAATGCTTAAACGCTTTTCGCCTCGAATTTCTTTAGCCGATTTCGGTAGACGAATGGTGAGCACCCCATTTTTCATGCTGGCCTCCGCTTTATCTTCATCAAGTTCCACTCCAAACTGGAATTGACGAGAAAAGCTTCCGTAGGCCCGTTCAATATGGGTGTTCTCGCCCTCCTTCGATTCACTCTCAAACTTCTTCTCGCCGCTTAAGGTCAAGGTGTTGTCCTTGAGCGATAGAGAAATTTCCTTTTCAGTCATCCCCGGAAATTCGCCGGTCAGCACAATTTCCGCAGCCGTTTCTTTTACATCAAATCGCGGGGTAAACTGGGCTACAGAGCGAGCTCCTTCACTCCACCTAGTTGGCAGCGCCTCATCCCAAAAACGATTCATTTCATCAAAAAGGCTCATTAATGGGTAAGCGGTTGCTTTACGACGAGGCAAGATTTGTCCACGAGTCCAAAGTGTATTGTCCATATATAACCCTCATACAAAAAATAACTGATGTTGAAACTCAACCGGCACCACAACGATTTGGGACTTTAGTACCAGCGTGCCGCCACCATTTACATAAGCATGATTTTTAGTATTTCAAGGGAGGGCGGACTCTATTGAAGAACTGAGGCTTAGAGCGTAACAAAATGAAAGCTACTGCGCCGAGCGATAAACCCAGCCTCATTCATTTTTGACAAAAAATGAATGAGAATAGCTGGGCTAGCGAACTCTTGGCGTTAGCCAAGGTGAGCAGCAGAAGATAC
>JBIKUD010000059.1:0-14113 GCA_044347745.1 Bdellovibrionota bacterium | reverse complement strand
ACCACTCGACCAACGTAGTCACGGTATTCCTCTATCAATGCGTCCCGGCTGACGGGGGTCTTTGCAGACATGGGTCCCAAACTCCTCTCTGAGCGGAGAGTCCTTTAACTTGAGCTCTCTCTCTCTATTCGGTCAAAAGAACCTAAAGTTGCGTCACCACCTTACGAAAACCAAAAATAATTTGGGGTATCCCTGCCTTGGCGAAACTATCTGTCCTTTTGACCGAAACTGAGGTCGCCAGCATCTCCTAATCCAGGAACAATGTAAGCATTTGAATTTAATGAAGAATCTATCCCTGCACACCAAATTGTAAGCTCAGCGTTCCAAGCAAGCACCCTCTCTATTCCAGGCACACTGGCAATTGCGCTAACTATATGAATTTGCTCAGGGTTCCCACGTTTTGCGAGCTGCGTGAGCGCCAATATCAAAGACCCCCCAGTGGCAATCATCGGGTCGGCAAAAATTAGTGTTTTGCCTTGTAAACTTGGACTCGCCAAGTAGCCAAGTTCAACCTCTACCTCGGGCACATTCTGGGAGTCTGATTTTACAACACCTTCAACTCTTGCAGCACCAATAAAACAAGATTCCGCCTTATCGAAAACCTCGAGTAAGCCTTCATGAAAGGGCAATCCCGCCCGCAATACTGAGCCAATTACAATCGGTGTCTTTATCCGGCGGGAACTGGCCACTCCAAGAGGTGTTTGCACATCTATAGAAGCTGATTCTAGGTCCTTTCCTAAGGCAAAACCAGCAAGCCAGGCCAGGCGTCTAAGGTTAAACCGGAAACGCAGTCTATCCTTCTGGCAATGAACATCTCGAAGCTCATTCAGATACTCTGCGGCCAGCGGGGACTCACGCGACAACTCGCGCACGCGATCGTGATTAAATGTGGTGGACATTATTCAGCGACCGTTCCTTTGAGTAGTTTTGCGCGCTGTTCTTCATAGACTTCTTCGCTAATGGCGCCCTTTTGATAAGCAGTCTGTAAATCGCTCAGTTCCTGCCCTAATGTGGTATTTCTGTGCATATAGAAGGTTTTAGCTCCCCCACCCCCACAGCCCGCTAAAAATCCCCCGATAAGTAGCGTACAGATAAACAAACGCAGCATAGACCCTCCAAAAAAATGCAATCTCATGCTATCCTGTGCACGACAACTTGCATAGCCGATTCGTTATTTCTTGCCAAAAGCGCTGCCTCTGTAAAGTGCTGGCCAGCAAAAATCGAATAGACAGAGTAGAGGGCCTTTTTCAAAGGGAGCTCGTACATGAATTTTCAACATATATTGGTCACTACCGATTTCTCCGAGGCCTCATTTGCTGCCTTCGACATAGCATCGTACCAAGCAAAAATGGCCGGTACCAAACTTACCCTACTCACGATAGTTCCTGACTGGGAAGTTCCACCAAGCATTTTAGAACATGTGCCAATGCCCGAACGCATCAACGAGTATCGACAACAAATTTTTCAGGCATCAACTGCCCGACTCTCTGCTTTAGCCAAAGAAAAGTTTCATGGACAGAAGGTTGAAACGATTGTGCTTATATCAAGCCGCTCTCAAGCTGCCGAAATATGTGATTTTGCCAAGAAACAGCATTGCGATCTAATCGTAATGTCAAGCACAGGCCACGGAGCTTTGGCTTCGCTTGTAGTTGGAAGTACCACACAGCGCGTATTGCTCGAAAGCCCCTGCCCTGTGTTGGTAATACCGGCACTACGCCGCTAACCAAGCTCCCAACTTACTTGGGTTATCACCGCAAATAGGGTATGTTTTCGAAGCTTTATCGTTTATCCCTTTTCCCAAGGTCCCGCTCATGAATGACGAGTCTTTGCGAGCAGCCCAAGAGCGTGCTGCTTCCCTTGAAGCCGATTTTCTCAGCCGCCTCAATTCAGTTCAAACTGAAGCTGATTTACAAACTCTGCGTAATTTTTTCTTGGGCAAAAAGGGCGGGGTTGTCCCCGAGCTCATGAAGCTTATTCCCAAATTTGGCCTCGATTCTAGACCAGCCTTTGCCGCTGTTCTCAATACTGCCAGCCGCTCGATTGAGCACCATCTGCAAGAGCGCAAAGCAGCGTTAGAAAAAGGTGCATTGCAGCAACGTCTCGGCGCCGAGCGTATTGATGTCACTCTCCCGAGTGGCGCACAAATGTTTGGCAAAGTACACCCGATTACAGCCGTCATTGAGGAAGTAGAAGCAATTTTCAACGAGCTCGGATTTGAATCAGTCCTAGGTCCGAGTGTTGAATCTGAGTGGCTTAATTTTACCGCACTGAATATGCCGCCCGATCATCCCGCGCGCCAAATGCAAGACTCGTTTTACGTACATGGCAAAAGTGAACGTGGCGACACCGCAGTGCTACGTACCCAAACCTCTCCAGTGCAGATTCGATCACTCATGGAGCTCAAAGCTCCACTGCGTGTCATTTCCGCTGGAAGAACCTATCGTCGCGACCATGACGCCACACATTCCCCCATGTTTCACCAAATTGAAGGACTTTGCATTGAGCCGGGCATCACCTTTGGGCACCTCAAACATTTGCTTGGTGAATTTGTCAGCAAATTTTTTGGGGTGAACAATGTGCCCATGCGCTTTAGGCCAAGCTATTTTCCATTTACTGAACCCTCAGCCGAGGTAGATATTGGGTGCTCGCGCTCAGCAACTGGAATTCAAATTGGCGAGGGCTCAGACTGGCTTGAAGTGCTCGGCTGCGGCATGGTGCACCCGCATGTCTTTAAGAACTGCGGCCTAGAAGGAGAAAATCTTCAAGGTTTTGCTTTTGGTGTTGGCGTTGAGCGACTTGCTATGCTCAAGTTTGGTATTCCCGACCTACGGATCATGTTTCAAAGCGATGTGGAATGGCTATCGCATTATGGCCGCTCCCCCTTCCGTTGCCATTTTTAGTTCGGAGTTCTCATGAAATTTTCGCTATCTTGGCTTAAACGTCACCTTGATACCAACCACGATGCGCAGTCACTTGCAAAAGCAATGACCGCCTTTGGAGCTGAAGTTGAATCCGTTCTGTCCTCTCCTCTTCAACCTCAAGACTGGATTTATGAAATTAACGTAACACCTAACAGGCCAGACTGGGCAGGTGTTCGTGGCATCGCCCGCGACCTGGCAGCGGTTGGTATGGGGACGCTACTCCCACTAAAGTACAAAAAGGTTTCACCAACTTACCAATCTCCGGTTGCACTAAAAGCCGCCAATGACGGAAGTACCTTCTGTGCTCAATTTCTTGGACGACATGTACGTGGATTCAAAAACGCCGAGAGTCCGGAATGGCTTAAAAACCTACTAAAAAGTGCCGATTTTGAGCCGCATTCAGCTTTGGTTGATTTGACGAATTTTCTTTCGTTTGATTTGTGTCGCCCCGCGCACGTCTACCACGCGCCAGAGTTAAACGGGGCGGTTACCACTCGCCTTTCTAAGCAAGGAGAGGAATTTATCTCGCTTGGTGGTGACAAGTATCAATTACCCAATGGAGTTGGTCTTATTGCCGATACCACGGGCCCCCTAGCTGTAGCTGGTGTGCTTGGCGGGAAAAGAGGCGCTTGGCAACTAGGTGCCTCCTCAGATGCGTTCCTTGAAATTGCCTACTTTAACCCCTCGAGCGTTGCCTTTGCTGGCCGCGTACTCGGAATAAGCACCGATGCACGCTACCGATTTGAGCGCGGGGTAGATCCAGCTTTCCTCTCTGAAGGCATGGAGTATCTTTCAGCGCTTATTCAAGAAATTTGCGGCGGAGAGTTTTCGGAAGTTGTTTCCATCGGCAACATGGCCTCAGTAAAGCGATCGATTCTATTTTCTCATGAAGCCGTGAGAAAACTATCGGGCGCTGAGGTAGCCTTAGATTTACAAAAGAAGATATTAGAATCTTTAGCCTGTGAAGTCGTCTCCTCTGATACAGAATTCACTGTTCATGTTCCAAGTTGGCGGCATGATCTAACTTGTCCGGCCGATCTGGTTGAAGAAATAGTGCGTACCATTGGTTATGACAAGGTGCCAACCTTACCTCTACCAGCTCGTGCTCGCGACGTTGGCACTACTCGAGCCAGCGGAATTGTCAACTTCTCAAGGGGAATACGTCGCGGTGGGGCACTTGCACGCCGCAGTTTATGTGCTCGAGGTTATCTTGAAACGGTCACTTTTTCATTCCTCTCAGGTGCGAGCCACCCAGAATTCACTCGCACAGATAGAGAACTGACTGTAGTAAACCCTATTACTGTGGAGCTAGATACCCTTCGCTCAAGTATCATTCCTAATCTTGTCGAGGGTGCGAAATCTAATCTTCTGAGGTCGGTAAAATCTGGAAGTCTTTTCGAAGTCGGTCCAGTTGCTCGTGCGGTAAAAGGCACCGTAGTCGAGGAGACAAACATTACTGGTATGAGATTTGGTTTTAAGTCGAGAAAGAATTGGCGGGCGAAAGATGCAGCCTTTGACTTTTTTGATATCAAAGCTGACACCGAAGCCGTACTCTCTGAACTCGGACTAATTGATCTTACATTTGCCGCGCCGAAAGAAGCCGTGGCTGGTTTTCATCCAGCGAGATCCGCAGTTATTAGCTTCGCCGGTACCCCTGTAGGCATGTGCGGCCAACTGCATCCTGAATACTGCAAAGCCCATGACATTGGTCTTGATGCTTTTGTATTCGAAATTTCACTCACTACAGTCCTCAGACTCAGGGAAGCCGGAACCAACCCGAGTGTGCGCTTTCAGCCTAGCGACCTACTTCCGGTCGAGCGCGACTTAAGCCTACTGCTTGATACAAAAGTTGAAGTTGGTGCTGTGCAGAAATTGATTGCAACCAAACTTGGAGCACAGTTTATATCGGTTAATGTGTTTGATGTCTTCGAAGGATCCAAACTACCTGAAGGCAAAAGGGCCGTTGGCTTCACGATGCTTATACGTCAAGGCTCCACTGCGTTTACAAGCGCCCAGCTTGATGAGATCTGCCGAGGTGTTATTGACGAAGTTCGCAGCAAATTTGGAGCGGAGTTGCGTCAATAGGAGTTCGCCTTTCAGAATTCGGATTTTTGGCGGCGAACTGGCTATAAAAAGCTTTGCATCCACTCCCAAGCCTGTCCACCGACCAATACTGCGGCATAGCCAATAAACGCAAAATAACAAAGACTTACTACAAAAAAGAGAAGCGAAACCAATACCATTGCCCCATCTCGTTCGAGATTTGCAAAACATGCGGCTAATACCATGAGAGCTGGAAAGGTATTATTAAAAGGCACTGCCACAAAAGGCACTGCTATAAGCAGACCACCAATACAAATAAGTATGCCCGTTAATCTATCTCCTTTTTCATGCGCGATCAGGTGAGGTAGCCTTGGCTTTAAAATTCTATTTGAAATTTTTAAAACAAACTCATTAACCTTAAATAGCTGCAACCAAACCTTTGAGCTTAAAGACATGGCTGCTAACTTCTTTGGCAAGACTGGAGCAGAGTGGCCTTTTGCAAGTTGCCAGCCGAGGGCAGCAACTACCAAGCCACCCAAGGTAGATAGAGGGCCTAAGGAAATGGGCTGCAAGTAAGGCAAACAGAGAATGATAGAAAGTATCGAGAAACTCGATTTATCGAGATGCAAAAAGGCATCCTGAAAGCTCAAGCGTTCCTCCTCTGCGCGCTGTGCGCAATCCGCCAGAACTTCTCTAACCTTCTGTGAACTCATACATTCCCTATCCGACTAACATGCAGTCAATCTACTGCCTTAATGGGCAGCTTCTGCCTTCGGCTTAATCATTAATGAAAGAGTGATAGTAGTCGCCAGTACAAGTCCTATAAATCCGAGAGACCAGCTGATAGGAAATTTACCGCCGAACGCGTCATTTAGCCAAACCATCTTCAAGCCAACAAAGACCAAAATTACACCAAGGCCGTACTTCAGCAGGTGGAATCGATCGTACATGCCGGCAAGCATGAAATAGAGAGACCTTAAACCCAATATTGCAAAGACGTTTGAGGTGAATACGATTAGCGGCTCTTTGGTGAGGGCAAAGATTGCCGGAACCGAATCAATCGCGAACAGAATATCGGAAAACTCGACCACCACAAGCGCCATAAATAAAGGCGTTGCGAATCGCTTCTTTCCTTCTTTAATAAAAAACTTCTTTCCATCGAATTTAGAAGTCATCGGGATCCAGCGACGAGCAAGCTTAAAGAAAATATTATTTTCTAAATCCGCCGGCTTGTCAGGCGAAAAGAAAAGCTTGATACCAGTGACAATCAACAGTCCGCCGAAGAAAAGCACTACATAGTGGTAGGCCATCAAAACTGACCCAAGAGCAATAAAAATGCCTCGGAAAAACAAGGCGCCAAGTATTCCGTAAAAGAGAATGCGGTGTTGGTATTTGGCTGGAATTGCGAAATAGCTAAAAATAACAACAAAAATAAAGAGATTATCTACTGCCAATGATTTTTCAACAACAAATCCGGCCAAAAACTCAAGGGCAACTCGACGCGCATTTTCTGCTGCATTAAAGCCCTCCATCGAAATGTATGGCTCAATCGTGCTAAATTTAGCGAGTGCGTAGTAATAGAAACATACATTAAAGACCAGCGCTAAGCTGATCCACACGATGCTCCATGCGCCAGCCTCTTTAAAACTTACCGCATGTTCTTTACGGTGAAATACTCCGAGGTCGAGAGCCAAGAGCCCCACAACAAAAAGAACAAACAAGGCATAAAATGACCAGTAACTACTAAACGGAAACAAAACATCCATGGGGCTGTCTCAAAATAAAAAAATGCGAAGGGGGCAAAATTTTTAAATGCCCCCTTCTTATGTATTACGCAGCGTAACTGCCTCTCTCCATCTGCCTTAGCAGAGCTACTCGCTTCTCCATCGGAGGGTGAGTGGAGAACAAGCTCATTAAACCTCCCACCCCAGCGAATGGATTCACAATATATAAACTTGCCGTTGCTGGCTGAAAGCCAGAATGCACCCTTTCCGCACGATGATGCAAGGCCTCCAGGGCATCTGCAAGCGCGCCGGGGTCTCCACAAATCTTAGCGCCAAGCTCATCTGCCATATACTCTCGAGACCGTGAAATGCCCATTTGGATTAATGTTGCAGCAAGAGGCGCAATCAACATTACCAAAAGTTGCTGGGCTCCAGACCCGCCTTCTTCGCCATCCCGCCCTCCACCGAATAGCGCGTTAAACTGCAACATATTCGCGACTCCGCTTATGGCTGAGGCAGCAACTGCCGCAATCGTGGAGACTAAAATGTCTCTATTTTTAATATGTGCCAATTCATGGGCGGCAACTCCGCGAAGCTCACGTTCATTCAGCTGACGCATAATGCCTTCGGTAAACGCCACCGCGCCGTTCTCCGGATTCCTACCGGTAGCGAACGCGTTGGACTCCGCTGATGGGATGATGAACACCTTAGGCATTGGCAGCTGAGCGCGGAGAGCAAGATCCTGTACCATTCTATACAAACCAGGTGCATCTTGCTCAGTAACCTGCCGTGCTCCATGCATTTTGAGCACTAATTTATCAGAGTAATAATAAGCACCTACGTTCATAATCAGGGCAAAGGCGGTAAAGAACAAAATTGAGTTCCCACCTAAAAGCGACCCTACCCCAATCAAAAGGGCGGTCATTCCACCCATGAGTAAGATAGTTCTTAACTGATTCATATGTTCTAACTCCTTTTCTTCAAAGCACAATTGGGGCTGCTTCAATGAGCTCTTTTTTGTTTTGCTCGAGCAACCACTTTCTTAAGTTTTTGAGCAACTATATCGCAAGCGCTATATGCATCGTTGCTTACTCCTTCAACCACAATTGAACCTATATTTTTCACCGTGGCAATAAGCCTCACCTGCTTATCCACGCCACCTTTAGACCCATTCAGATCCGCAATTCTTACCCGTACCTTTTGAACACGGTCAGCGAACCTGTCGATGGCAAAATTGAGGCTCCTGTGAACATAAGCAGATAGATCTGAGGACCACAATTTTCGAGGGCAAGCTATATCTAAACGCATAACCAACGACCTCCAACTAAAAGATTATGTTTAAATAGAGTGTAACCACCTTGCTTATATAATAAAAATAGAAAATACTTCGGCTTAATATAGATTTATTCTAATTATGGAATGGCTTAACTATCATCATTTATTATACTTTTGGACAGTTGCGCGCCACGGGTCCATAACTTCAGCCTGCCGTGAACTAAAACTGCGCCAGCCTACCATTAGCTCGCAGCTTAAAACCTTTGAGGACAACTTGGGGGTGAAACTATTTAAACGTGAGGGGAAAAAGCTTGTTCCAACTGAGCAGGGCAACTTGGTGCTGCGTTATGCTGAGCAGATTTTTAATACTGGCCGCGAATTAGTTGAAGTAGTCAAAGAGCGTTCCTCTGCAAGCAAGATTCAGCTCGTCGTTGGCATCGCTGACGTGTTGCCCAAAAGGGTCGCTTACAAACTTATTGAACCTATTTTTGCTTTAAAAGAAACTCACCATCTTACCTGCATAGAAAATTCGCCAGAACAGTTGTTAGCCGATCTTGCGTTACACAAACTGGATGTTGTCCTAAGTGATGCGCCCGTTCCCACACACATCAACATAAAAGCATACAGCCACCTACTCGGTGAAAGCTCAATCGCGCTATTCGCCAGTAAAAATCTGCTTCCGGCCACAGAATTTCGACATCTGACCGATCTGAATAATCGGCCGTTACTCTTGCCCACGCCCAATACCATGTTGCGAAGAGCCATTGATCAATGGCTAGACGAACGGGAGTTGCGACCAACTATTGTGGGCGAATTTGACGATAGCGCCTTGTTAGAAATATTCGGCCAATCTGGAAAGGGGATTTTTCCGGCACCAACGGTGTTGGAGACGGAAATTAAGCAACGCTATAACGTAGACAAACTTTGTGAAATCGAGGGTGTAAAAGAGCGATTTTATGCCCTTTCCCTTGCTCGGCAAATTAGACATCCTTCAGTTCTCGCAATTTGCAATGCTGCTGGTACGTTATTGAGTCAGCATGGAAAGAAACCACCACATGAGCACAAGATTTAGATTTGGAAAAAATTGGCAAGCCTTTCTCTCGGTGCTTGATGCTGAGCGTATTTTAGAGGCAAAGAGATCTCTAAAAGAAATGCTTGGGGGCAACAATTTTGAGGGTCTTCGTTTTTTGGATATCGGTTCAGGGAGCGGGCTATTTTCTCTTGCAGCTCATGAACTTGGGGCTTATGTGCACTCTTTCGACTTTGATCTAGACTCTGTGGCCTGCACCAAGAGTTTACAAGCTACATTTGCCAACAGTTCAGACAGATGGAAAGTTGAACAAGGTTCGGTTCTGGATAATTCATATCTAAAAACACTGGGAACTTTTGATATTGTCTATTCTTGGGGAGTTCTCCATCACACTGGCCAGATGTACCAGGCATTACAGAATGTGACTTCTTTAGTGAAGCCACAGGGACAACTTTTTATCGCCATTTATAACGATCAAGGCTTTCTGTCTACGTTTTGGACCTTTATTAAGAAAACCTATTCAAGTAGCGGTGGAATTATCCGTGGGCTATTGCTTAGTATGTTTGCGGTCCTCTTTGAGGCTGCTCGTTTTTTCCAACGACTTCTTTCAGGCAAAAATCCTCTTCCCTGGGTTGCCTGGCGCGAAAAAAAGCAAGCTCGCGGAATGTCTGAATGGTACGACCTTGTAGATTGGGTTGGCGGGTACCCTTTTGAAGTAGCAAAACCAGAAGAAATTTTTGAATTCTACAAATCGAGAGGATTTCAGCTTGAACGCCTCGTCACCAAACGTGGGGGCCAAGGCTGTTGTGAATATGTCTTTCGAAAAGTGGGGTCTCCGTAACCAAATTTTGCCGGTATTCCCAAATCTTGCTTGGGTTCTATTTGGATTTTCAATTAGGCATCAAAAAGCGTTCGGACGATGAATGCGGGTTGAGCAATTGAACAAACTATAACTTAAGAGCGTGTAGAATTAGCCCCAAGATCCCTCCGACTAGGGTTCCATTAATTCTGATGAATTGTAAATCTTTACCCACCTGAGCCTCAAGCCGTTCCACCAGCGTTTTGGGGTCCCATTGTGTTACCGTTTCTGAAACTAAAGCTGCAATTTCATGTCGATAATTTCTGGATATACCCTGGGCTAGTTTTGTTGCTAAATCAGAAATACTCAGGCGCAAACTCTCAGATTGTTGCAAAGAATCAGCCAGCATTGAGAGCCAGCGACAAAGTACATTCTCAAACACCTCTGGCTTGTCGCTTAGATAAATGGTCAGTTTTGCACGAACTTCCTGAGCTACGACACCGACATATTGGCGCCCTACCTCACTTGCAAGTAAAGTTCCCCAAGCAGCCTGAGTTTTTTCTCTCAGGGGAGTAGAAACTCGCAGCTCGGTTGCCATTCGCGCAACATACTTACTAAATCCCACGCGCAACTTGTGAGCGGAATCTGCATTCGCCTCTCGTAGGCTACTGAGAATTTTGGCAAGCACATCACGATATACTTTATTATGCACAAACCCAGGAACGTACCAGGGCATCTCTTTTCTCAAGGCTTCTCGCAGCTCCAATTCATGCTGCTTAATAAGCTGCTCTAGGGTTTTTAAGAGTTGGTCGAGCAACACCTGCTGCTCCGGACTGCCAAGCAACACCTCAAGTGCATGGGCGCCTGCTGATGGAGCATCTAGCATTCGCAACATACTGCCGGTAGCCGCCCCAAGGGCCTCACGCAATCTAACATCATCAAACGCCCGCAGCGTACCAAGCAAAATTGGCGAAAGTTTTTTAGCTAAAAATTCTCGATTTTCAGATAGAGCAAGCCATTCGCTCACTCCATCACCCACCTGCAATCGAGCAACCCGTTCAGAGATCACCGTTTCGGAGAGAAAATTGGACTGTACAAATTCGCCCAACGCATGTCCGATACGGGCCTGATTTCTTGGAACAATAGCCGAATGAGGGAACGGTAATCCAAGTGGTCTACGAAAAAGAGCAGTCACTGCAAACCAATCGGCCAAAGCACCAACCAAAGCAGCTTCAGCAAATGCCGATACCCAAGCCCACACGCCTAAGGGCCCACTTTCCTGCTTCAATTGAATTTGAGCAAAAAAATAAAGAACACCTACAAACACAACGAGAGAGGTGGCCAAATATTTTGCTTTACGAAAATCTAACATATGGTGGCTACTAATTTTGTGCCTCTTTTAAGGAACAAGCGGGAAAAACGAGGCAAATTCGAACCGAACTGTACCTCTCATGGTACGGAACTCCCTTACAACTGACGAACCCGGTTTTGCCTCCGTATACTATATGCTGACTATAAACCAACTCGCAAAGGGAGGAGGCCTTTAAGGACCATGGGAGTAAGGGCATACGAACCGCAAATTTTTGTGGGTCAAAAATTATTTCATCTTTCGCCAAGTGCCCTAGAGCTTTAAGGTACCTTCATCGCCGTTTGTCGATTGGCGTGGTCCCCGTATTTATAAGACCCGCTCGGCTTCTTTCAAAGAGCGGTCAAAAGTAGTTGCTGTACCCGTGCTGCCAATTCATTTTGACATCGCTTGCTCAGTGCAACAAAGCGACTTTATTAGGTGGGAGAGTCAGTAAACAAGGTGGAGACCATATTAGTTCCAGTGCCGGGAAGGCACACAAGTCCGCTTTTAAAGCCATTACAGTTTTTGTGTAAGAGAGCTCTACATCTGGAGGAATTACTCACTTTTTGGGTGCGTCAGGATCAATCCATAATTATTGGGTTTAACAAAGAGAGTAAAGTAAAGTCATTGACCATCTCATTTCTGCATCTCAGTGAAACAATTGCTACCGCGCAAATTCCGTTGCCGCGCGTATTAGAAATGTTTCCGCGATACGTACCGCTTTGCGAAGTTGTGTTACCTGCTGACGGATCCCCTGGATTCCGTCCAGACGATCTATGGTTTGATTCACGAAATAGTCGCCTTGGAATTGTAGTAGACGAGGAATTGGATACAAACCTCGCACCGCCGGAGTCAATTCTTGAACTGGTATTAAGTTATGCGCTTTCAAGCGCGGGCTTTGTAGAAATTCAAAAGCTTTCGCATAAAAGTAAAGGCACAGCCTGTATGCTGAAACTGTCGCTCATATTCCTGGGACTCGATGAGCAGCAAGGTTGGTATGAAACAGTTCTTATAGATAGGCGCACGTTACGTAAGTATTTGGCGCAGCGTCAGGCGCCCCTGCATTAGTGTTTCTAACATACGATATACCGGTATCGACGTTTTCCACTTTTGCCCTGGGTCTCAGTTTGGCGCTAGTACAAGGCGACAAGGTTTATATTTTTTAAGTGCCTCTTGGTCGCCGCTCTCAAAATAGCTTCATCAACACTCAAACGTAACCAGCTGTATTTATTGAATTAAACAAGCAAGTCTTTGGGACGCATAAAAAAAGTAGGTGCTGCACGTACATTTAGCGCCAAATCGGAAAGGGGCGAAGTGTCCCTTCCGAATACATACCCTGTGAGTTAACTGAACACAGTTAGTTTGCGCCTTCCACAAGGAGAAGTGGAAAGAGTTCATGCACATGGAGGTAATGTAGTGATGAATAAGTACTCGCAGTCCAATCCAAAACATCCAAATTTTGAAAATGACAAGCGTCTTGTGCGGCTTGCAACCACAGGCAAAGTGCCTGAGTTTGCGGAGCAAAAACAAGCAAATGCTGACGAAGCTTCAATTCGGCTTTGCCGAGTTGTGGGTCAATCTGTCGCAGCATCGTAGACAAAGCCCAAAGAGAAAGTAGCTGATCTCTCGGGGGCACGCCCACGCCCCCGTGGGATCATTTTTTTAATAAAAGCTTTTGACCTCAATCTGCCTTGATGATGGTTTAGTTGAAACCAAAGCTCAGGCCCCAAGACGCCTATCAATCCACAAAAAATTGGAATCTTTTTTGAAGCTTAAACTCACTCTTTTTGCTTCCCAAATTCTGTATCCTCTCAACAATCTGCCTCTCTTCAAGACTAACCGATACGGGGGAGTAAGCTGCAGGCGAGAAAGAACGAGAATAGATAGGTCGGATAAGTTGAATCCATTGATACAGATATAATTTAATACAAAACTTCGCGACGTAGCTGCGCAGCTGATATTTTTTCTTGAAGTACGTACAGAGCGGCAACTAAGGCTGGGAGTATCTCTTGCGGGCATGAATCAGTGATGGCGCTTGACCATACTGCCTCCCCAGAAAAACAAAACTAAGTCATTTCATGAGCTGCGCGCTTGGCGCATACACTTTTAAAGAGGTCTTTGTGGCAGGTGCATTTTGTTTATCGCAGGCGCTCAACGCTGCAAGAGAACTGCCCCAAAAGGAAGCACTTTCTGTTTTCTAAAGGTAGTTGGCCAGAAGATGCAAACGGTGCCTATTTTCATGGCAAAACATGCCAATCTAATGCAAACCCAACTGCTTGAATTAGCCCTATAAAATGACAATCGAGCCGCTTGCTCTCGACTAAATGCGACACTTTCCCATTTAATGACATAACACCTCTTGAAGTTCGGCAACGAATTTTTAGGCTTTTTTTTGATCCTGTAATAAAGGTTTTATATCAGAGGTACTGCTATGCGCTCGAAGTTATATCAAACGTTTTTCGCCTTTTTCTCATTTACCACGGTTTTCCTGAATATCTCAACGGCAAGCGCTAACGCCTACCTTAGCTGTCGCCCCGAATGGCCACAAAACAAAGGCACCGTTCTTGTTGAAATCCCAGGTATTAGCTCACAATCTGAGTGTAATGAGTTTCATTCTGCTGTTTTTGATGGACTTACCATCCCTGAATGGGTGAAGGATATGTGCATCATAGAAATGAAAAATCTCGGTTTAGAACATCCAGATCATACTGCGCCGAATACCACGACGTATGTTGGACGCAACGGCGTAGAACAGGGAGCGGGGCAGGGCACGCAGCACATTGATTCAAGCACCGGGTCATTTGTCCCTCCGGGATGTTATATTGTTTGTCAGAGCAATCTTTATTTGGATAGCTCTACGAGCTATCTCCAGTATATCAACTATATTCTTGACTAGCAGCGGATGGCGTAAACCTGGCAACTTTCTATTGCCAGGTTGGACCAGAAACTAAGTAATCAAAGCCCAGAACCCAT
>JBIKUD010000103.1:0-4143 GCA_044347745.1 Bdellovibrionota bacterium | reverse complement strand
TTAGAATCGGCTTCGCTTTTATGCAAAGCGGCCAACACGGCTTTTTCTTGCTCTTGGTCTTCAACAGGCTGCAAAGCCGGAAAATATTGTAGTTCAGGCTTTACGCGCACTTCAGCGGCTGGGGCGAAAATGGTCTGTGCTGAGTTGCGGGCGAAAAAGCCCTCTCTATTTTGTGGGTCAACTATTGGTGCTTGAAAATCTTTTGCAAAGTCGCGACGCCCTGCATTTTTGTCCGCTGGCTCGGTGCGAGCTGCTGCCTCTTGCGCTGCTTTAAGCTGCAGCGATGCGCGGTCTTGGGAGGAAGCAGGTTTCTGAGGCGAACCTGGGACAGAAATTTTTTGAGTACGCAGAGGCTCAACTTGGGCTTCAATGTGTACGGCATGGAGCAATGCAAGGGCGAACACCCCAAGCACTACTGTCGGCATCTTTTGAAAGACGACCAGGATAGACACAAAACCTCCAAGCCTTAACGGATCTCTCTACTCACCTATCTGCGGGATTTTGCTTTTTGCTTCAAGCAAGTACCCGAAAATTGGACTTATTTTTAAGACTCCGCCAAATGGGCGCAAAAGTGCGCTCCTTGGTAATGGTTATGCTTACTTACTTTGTAAATGTGGCGAGCAGGGCTTAAAATAAAAACTAATAATTATAAATAGTTAAGCCCATAGGCGGAGGAGCCCCGCTCCTTTACCGCCTTCTTAGGCAGGGGTGCCAGGGGTTGACTTGGTAGTGGGCGAAGCAGGCGCCTGAGGCGGGCGTACCGGCAAGAGCGTCCTCTTGGGCTCCCTATCCAAGAACTCGCCGCTCGCTGAAAAGTACTTTTCTAGGGCACTAACTGCCTCTAAAAGCACCTCCCCTTCGGGGGTTTTCACGATGTAGCTAGGCGATAAAGTCACTTCGTAACCAGGTGGAATCTCGTTCAGCACCCTCAAAATTGCGCCTCGTGCTACAAGCCCTGGCAACAGCGGAGAACGCGTAGCTATCTCAAAGTTACCCAGAGTGTAGATGGTAGATAAGGTTAGCCCACGACTGTCCGCTAATCGGATTAAATTTTGTAAAGCAGCCTCGTAGTGCTCGCGCTCCATGCTGTTTACAATCAGCCCAATAGAGTTCACCGCCAAGCTGCGGGTGGGCTCCGGCAAACCGTCCTCTGAAATAGTGCCGGAGGCAGGTTTCACAGCATCTTTGCCGCTTAAGTCGCTTCTTGATTCAGCTTCCCCCATAAACTTTTTCATCTGAGGGTCTTTCATCAATCGATCCATTCCCTCTTGTTGCATACGTTCGGCTTCCGCCTGAATCTCTGCTAGGTTTTCGGGACTTGTTTCAGTTTGGGCATCTCCCGATTTTGGCTTTACTGCAGGTTTGCGGTTTGGCTGTTTAGAGGAGCCTGTCATAGGACTTTTTGCAAAGTCTTTCTCGAAAAAGTCAGGGCGCTGATTACGCGTATCTTGTGCGATTGCTGTCGATGCAATCAGCAGTGCAATACTAAAACTGAAACAGCCACGTACGATGCTCACCGCTACTCCTTAATCTGCTTTGACGGTCCAAGGATTACAAAATAACCCGACGGACAACAACGGAAATATTTCCACACCTCAGCCATAAACCATGGGTCCTCATCGTCTTTTTCATGGTTACCACGGTTGTAATCGAGCACAAATTGCTCAATTTTTTTACAGCTCTTTGGCATACGTTTATTACGCGTCCATTGCACTCTGTCTTTAGAAGGATCAAATTTATAAAACTGAGACGGCATAAAGGACCTGGCTGTTTCCATGCCTTTACGCACGCCAATGGCAGCGGCAGTAGAGCGAAATGCAGTTGTTGCACCATGAGTTACCGGCAACCAAGGTCCCTGGTTTGTTCCCTGACAACCTGTTGATGGCCAGGCCAACCGAGCCGAATCAAGGGTGGTATTGCCGGTATACAACATATCAATTGGAGTTTTACCGCCACGCAGCCACGAGTTAGAACCCAGGCAAGTCTGAGGCATGATAAATCGATTAATCATACCCAGCGGATTAATGATAAAACTTATGGTACCCCAGCGCGCAGGGAGGAGAGAAAGCGGATAATCACTGGACCAAATACTTCCATTTTTTTTCTTGTGACAATTTGCATAGGTAATATTGTCAAAAACCTTCGAAAACAGCTCTGGTATGACGGTAAATTCATTTTTGGTCCAACCACTATACATGTCATTTGCGCCGCGCCAGCGTTTATCTTGCGGTGTGGCGTTCTCCAATGCATCCGCAGCAGCTCTGTTTGCCGAAAAATCTGGTGCACTCGGTAAATTTGGCCCGCCAATCGCTTCCTCAGATTTGAGCGCTTTGCCCGCAAAATCAATATTCCACTCGGACACTTCATCAATCATGGGGTAATACACATCTTCGGCTGCATCGATAAGAAATTCGTTTACGAGTTTTGGCAAATAATGATGCTGAAACTCTTGAGGGTGGTTATCCACTTTTTGTTTTGGTAAACGATACGAGGTGTAAGGCGCAAAACTTACCCCAGTCCAGGTAATGCGCATACAAAGACCCACAATTTTCCAATCCCAACACGGGAAAAATTGCCCCAAAATTTTTTCAATATCGTGCATGCTGTTGGACAGAATTTCGCCAATGTCTGCGCCTCTATCGTAAGAAGGCGAGGCTAATCCTGACCCAATTTTATTAAGCTTTTGCTGGGTTTTCATTTGCCCCAAGAAAAGCTCAGGATAATTCTTTAACAGCTCCACAAAAGTAAGAATAGTTTGCACCTGGGTCATGGGGCGCTCACTAAGACCGGGCGCATCTGCACGAGCAGTGCGTAGGTTGAGACAAAATAGGCTGAGCAGCACCAAAAGGGTCATGAAAGAAGAAATAATTTTTTGAGCGCGTAACATAGTAACCCTCTACTGCGTCAGACCCAGCTTTGCCTTCATGACTTCAGAAAACTCGCCCTCACCAAATTGGTTGGCGTCATAATTTTTAAGCGCGTTGCGCCCTTTATCCTTAAACAAAAATTTTCGAGTAACTCTCCAGCGAAACGGCAAACAATCGACTCCAATACCAATGGCTCCTAACACCTCAAAGTTGGCCTCTTTTGAATTATACGGCCGCACCATCGTGCGTTTGCCAAAAGCCTCGCTTGGATCCATGGGCATGTCGGTTTTATCCATAAACAGAATATCTGCAATCAACTGATCAGGCATTTCTTCGCCAGTATAGCCAGTTTCTTCTTGGGTGGATTCATTAACCCGGCAAGCTGGCAGCGTGGCGGGAGTGATGTTTTTAATTTGGGCCTCGGTGACTACTTTAAAATACTCAATGAAAGCCTCTTTTACAGCTTCTTGGGTCACCTTAAATGGGAAAGGAATATCTTCTTTGGCGGGGAGCGGAATGCCGTTTGTGCCACGAAAGTGCCGAATAACTACCGCTGGAGTAGCCGAATCTGGATCTTCGTCATCGTCGATGTTCTCAATCGGATTCTCGTTTTGCTCACGAGAACGATAATAAGAATCGATAAGGCGTCTCATTCCAGGGCTGTCAGGAGCCATGCCCAATTGAGCGGAAATTTGATTGATGATTTCTGGAGTTAGGGTTATTGGCCTACCGTCATTTATTTCGTCGCTAATGTCTTTAGCTCCATCGCTGCCGTCGCTAAATGCCCGTAAAGGGGAAGGCGATGGCTGGGCAATAGCCTGGGAAACAAGTCCAAAAACCAGTGCTAAGGCCGCGAAATTAATACCAAACCGTTTCAAACGAGTGAGCCCCTCACAAAAAGGGCGCCAAAAAACCGACTAGCGCTTACCTATAGTTATGCTGATTTCTCCGAAAAGGGTAGCAGAGATCAACATATCAATTTAGGCCAATTGAACCTAGGTTCAATCTTCTTCGCCGTCACCTTTGCAAGAACCAACTAAGAGCGCACCGAGTAAGTAAATACAAAAACAAGCTACACTGCCTTCCCTCAGCGAACTCGGAGAGCTCTGTGTTTAAATTTACTCCTTCGCGGGTCACTGGGACTTAGAGCGCGTAACAAAATGAAAGCTACTGCGCCGAGCGATATATGGCCTGCAACATCGTCAGGCTACGCCAAGGAATCCTCAATGTAGCCCTGCTACGTTTGCGGTTCCTTTGCTTGCCTTCCTTGTTTCGG
>JBIKUD010000058.1:0-14249 GCA_044347745.1 Bdellovibrionota bacterium | reverse complement strand
GCATGCGAGCTTCACTATTTGCTAACAAAGGGGTCTAAATCCGGTTAGAAGAATGTAAGTTTTGTGTTAGCTCAGCTCCGAGGCCCCCTGTTTTATTTGTCATTTCTGCGCTAAAACAACTCCATCTTTTGGAGGACTTACTATGCCAACATACTGCCCCGATGCCCCACATGCGCCAAAAGCAATCGGCCCCTATTCCCAAGCAGTTGTTTCAGGGGGGCTTCTGTACCTCTCAGGCCAGATTCCTCTCGACCCAGTCACTGGAGAAATAGTAGCCGGTGGATTCGAGGCCCAAGCAAACCAGGTGCTTAAAAACCTTAAAGCGGTATTAAGCGCTAACAATAGCGGCTGGCCACAGGTGATTAGTGCCCGTATCTATTTGACTGACTTAGCAAACTTTCAGCTCCTTAACCGTATTTACGAAGAGGCCCTTGAGGGCGCTAAGCCAGCGCGAGCTACGATCCAGGTTTCAGGGCTTCCTAGGGGCAGTTTGGTCGAAATTGAGCTAATAGCCGAAATAAAGCGATAAAATTACAGTATTTTCAGTATCTTAGCGAACCGCAAACACAAACTTAAACTGAAGCACCTGAGCACGAGGCTCCGATAAGGGGCATATGGATACTTCTAGCTTTAAAGCTGACGAGGTTGGGGAACTTCGGCAGCAGGTTGTAAACTCAGCGCAAGCTGAACAGGGTACTCGAGAGGACTCAGGCATGTCCGACGAAAGTAATGTGGTTCGCCCATTTAGACGGGCGATGAAAGGGGTAATGTCGCTCTTAAGCGGCGATCTTGAAAACGGCACAGGAAGTTTCCAAGAGTCATTCTTCGAAAAAGTAAGAAGTGAACAATCCGCCCCGGTTTCTGAGACCGGGTTCAACCGCTTCCAGCGAGCACTTCGTCGAGTGCGTTATCTTTCCCAATTTAGTTCAAAACGCTCTGAAAAGGCCCCACTCGGCCACTTTGGTGGCAGACATATCATTGGTGAGTCTACTCCAATTAATGGTGGGGTATACCTTGGAGCAGTTCCCCAAGAAGCTTTGGTTGTTGATGACAAACATGGAGCACTTGAGCGGCTCTATAATGAGCTGGTTCTAAAGCTCGCTGAAATTAGCCTCGATAGACGTCTTGATGAGAGTGAAATTCTACCTGAGGTGGCTGGGCTCGTGATGCGCCGCATTCGCTTCGACCAACGCGAAACTCAGGCAATTATCGAACGGGAATCAGTTGGACCAGATGAAAAAGTCGCCATAGACATGTTCATACATGAGCAGGTTGGTGTAGCACGACACCAAGTGCTTATCGTGGCGTACTTGATTGAACGCCTCAAAAAACGGGGAGTGCTCACTGGTAATCTTACGCTTGATGGCATGAGCTCTCACCTCATGGCGCATGATGATCGGCTAATTTATACAAGTCAGCTTGGGTATTTATTTATCTTCGACCCGCTGAAGCACGCTGGTTCGCTGTGAGAGCGAAAGCACAATAACACAAAGTACTGCGACGCCATGTTGAAGCGAGTAGCTCATTTGGTCAATTTGCCATGTTCTGGTCATAGCCGAAATCCATGGAAGCAGTGCAACTAATGCAAGAAGGGATCGTTGCCCCACCGACTCAGCTTCGCGCCAAGCTAGAAAACAGGCGAACCCGAGAAATATGAGCGGCACCGAGTCATAATGCAGCACGTGCGGGTTACACAAAAGCGCAAACCCAGGAAGCGCTAACACCCGCACTTCGGGGCTCCAAACCACACTCTTACGAAGCAACGCCAAATAACTCAGATAAAAAACAAGCGCTGCTCCAAATGGAATCCCAACTGAGGCCTTCCAAAAGTAGGCAAATCCATCATCTAGGGTGGAGCTAAAACCTGAGGAGGCGCTTAATTTTAAAAGCTCAGGCAGTAAAGTAAAATAATTAATCCAAACCGAGAAACCGCCGGCAAACGCTGTCAAAAGAAAAGCTGCGCTGGCTCCCAGGCTTAAACCGAAGAGCACACGCCACTCCCGGAGCACCAGAATACAAACGCCAATTGCGCCAAACCAACTCGGTTTAAAAAGCAAAATACTCCATACAACTCCCGCACTGAGGCCAAATCCCCTGCGATAACAAAGAGCGCCAAGGCCAAGCAACACGGCCGAGAAAATTCCATTCTGGCCAAGTATAAAATTCCATAAAAAAGAAACTTGGGTAAAAACCGCAACGGCACAAGCCAGGAACCAGATACGTCGTTCACACAAATGGTGCAGGGTTAAGGCCAATAAAAATGCCAATCCCAAATTGAGATAGGTCATCAACTCGGCAGCCGCTGAAACAGAGAGAGCGCCAAGCGGAGAATAGAGCAGCGCCATAAACGGGGGGTAATACAAACTACCAACTTTCGTTTGGCGATCGGTCCACCACCAGCGACTTATTGTCCCGTCTGTACTCAGCTTCTCCGAATCACCTAGTGTCTCAAGCACACTGCCGCGAAGGGAAGCGTCTAACACCGCCTCTTGTTCTGCTTTGTCGTACAAACTTGCATAATCGCCCTCAGCCCACATATGGCCAGCGGCCCAAAGATGAGAAAAGTCTGCACTGCGCTGTACCGCCGACTGTTGTTGCTGCAAAAAGAAACACAAACAGTACGCAAAAAAGGCCCAAAGCCCTACATGAACTAGTCGATTTACTGTCAGTATAAGCTTGTGCTCTTGCAATTCGTTTCTGGTCCCCTGCGCCACTATAGGTAGTATGTCTAAAAACTCTATTCTTTCAAGAAGATAGCTCTTGTTGAGCAGCTCCGGCAAGCCGTGCTATCCTGTGCGGCCCGGAAAACATAACTTTTGCCATAATTAATAGCGTGAGCACTAATTTAAAACCGAACCAAAGCAGCGCCCTCGATAAGCTGGATACCATTGGCGCTTGTGTTTCTTTTGCGTGCGCCATTCACTGCGTGGCAATGCCCTTCTTGCTTACATTATTGCCTCTCCTTGGCCTAGGTGTGCTGGCTCACAGTGTTGTCGACTCCGCCTTGTTCACTATCACCATTGGCTTAGCTGCAATTAGTCTTTGCTGGGGAATGCGTGTACATCGCCGCTGGCAAATTCTTTCTTTGCTTGTCGCAGCGCTTATACTTTTCTGGATGGCGGGCTTTAGCGCACACGACACGGACGAAGCAATTTTAGTGGGAATTGGAGGCGTGTGCCTCGCTGTTGGACATCTGCTTAATCGCAAACTGTGTCGCTCGTGTGTGCATTGTTCACATCAACACTAAAGCCCGCTTTTCCGTGTTATTGTTCGTCGGCAAACAGAAAAGCGCAGCAACCGTGTCAAGCTTGGAACTTTAGTAAAATTCCTTTCTCACACTGATCTCACACTGACCTAGCTCGTGCAGAACCAAAACTGATCGCCCACAACACACAAAGTAAAACTACTAGGCCAAAAACACACACTACCGCTGCGCCAGTTGGTAAGTCGTACACATACGACAAGGTAATTCCCAATAAGCTTGCAATTAAACTTAATCCCCAGCCCCATAAAAGGCGGGACTGAACGGATGTGGCCATTAGTTTGCCGCAGACAGCAGGAGCCACCAAAAATACAAACACGAGAAGAACTCCCGCGAGCTCAACAGAACTCGTCACTACCAGTGCAAAGCTCGCGTAGAACAAAAAATCCCAAAATCGAACGTTCATGCCAGAGGCAAATGCAAACGCCGGATCTTTAGAGATTTGAAAAAATTTAGATCTAAAGAACCAATGGAAGACACCAATACAGGCATACAAAAGCACCACTTTTTGCAATTCCTTCCAGTCAACAAACAAAAGGTGCCCAACCAAAAGATTCTTAAGCTCTTCCCCACCCTCAGGTGCCCGACTGAGAAGCAAAACCGCGCCGGCCGCCGAAACCGCGTACACGATTCCAATAAGCGCCTCCTGTGGAACAATAGGCTTTCGAAAACGCATGAGGGCTAGGACCAGCGCTCCGACGAGCGCCAGTCCAGCCGAAGCCAGATAGTTACCAGTTGTGTGGAGCTCTAGGCCAAAAAAGAAGCCCAAAGTGGCACCAAAGGCTGCCATCTGGGCCAATGCCAAATCGACAAAAATGACTTCACGCTCGATCACATGAAACCCAAGATACGAGTGCACAGCGGTTAAGACCATACACGCCAAAAATGGCTCAAGCATGATGTCAAAAAACTCAATCATGGAGTGCTGCCTTGAGTTAACATGCGCACATTGTAGTCGAGCATCTCTATATAGCTGCCGCAACCATCAAGTTCGCCCACGCTTTGACAAAGCACGGCCACCCGGGAGTTTGTCTTCTTCTTCAGCATTTCCGCAGCCGACAGCGGCTGATAACTTGCTTGCACAATCAAGCCGGGCTCTACAGCGGCACTGAGTTCCTTTTCCAACAGCGCTAAATGCTGAGGAGAAGGCGGCACTCCAGGTTTTGGTTCAATAAAGAGCTGCGTCCGCAGCCCTAAGAACTCAAAGAGGTATTTCCACTCATCATGATATGCAACAAGCGGCATCGCTTTTATGGACTGCGCCATCCCGCGCCAGGAGTTCTCTTTTTCTCTCAGTGCTGCCTTAAATGCGACAGCTCTTGCTCTAAAATATTCAGCATGTGCTGAATCTAACTTTTCAAGTCGCGCAGAAATCGCATCTACCATTACCCGCGCATTCTGAGGAGAAAGCCAATAATGTGGATTTCCAAATTGGTGAATATCTCCTTGGGCACGGGACACTTGAGCCATGGGCACGTCTAGAAGACGAACTCCATTTGAGAGGTCCAGCTCAGCAATTCCGCCTGGACGAAACTCAACACGAGCCGCCGCATCTACCAGAGGAGAACGCCAAGCTTCAAGATCGAGCCCACCATGAACAAAAAGCTGGGCTCGCTTTAAGCGCAATACGTCACCAGGTTTGGGCTCAATAAAATGGGGATTAAAACGCGGGGCAGCAACACTACTTACGCTCACCCACTCCCCTCCTACCTCTTCAACAAGCGACGCAAACGTAGAGAGAGAGGTGACCACTTTAAGCGGTTCTGCTTGAACCGGTGCCCTGCCTACAGCGAATAGAGCTATACAACCAGAGAGGATAATTCGTTGAATTGAACAAATCTTCATAAAGGCCTCATCATTCAAAATTATTCCAACATGTGTTTATGAGTTCCAATGGCAAAGGTACCTTGCAAGAAGAAGCGATTATCCTCACCTTCTTCTGCAAAAAGTACGCGCTCGTATTGCAAACGCCAACGAGCAAACTCACTCTGATGGAACGTCAGATAAAGCGCAGTGCCTGTATCCGCGGAGCGGACATCTTCGGCTCCAAAATTAACAGGCTGTACGTAGTCCCAACGTATTCCGCTGCTCCAACGCTGAGCAAAACGCACATCTGCCAGTGCGTACATACCCCATGGAGATCTCCTAAATGAAGTTTCCTCAGATTCCTCATGTTCTTCTTCAACTTCCAGCTCCTCTTCATGGGCATGCCCAGTTTCAGCGAGCGCCGCTTCCGAACGATTCTGGAAAAGCGCCTCAGCTTCAAAGCGCAGACGTTGAATTGGGTTTAAATGGTGATTAAGCACTACATCAACTCCATATCCATGCACCTCACGAGAAGAATCTTCATCGCTCGAACCAAGCATGTACGAGGCTCCAAGCTCAAAGTCTGTCATGTCGGATATTTCCCAGGCATTACGCAACCGCGAGTAGAATGAAAGCTGCCGGCTCGTAGCACCAAAAAGAGTTCCCCCTTCTCCAATACCTCCTTCCATTACCCCAAGCGTCAGCTCATGAGTGACTGCATCCCAAGGCAAGGGCAGAAAATTAGCCACTTCAACTCCCGTGCGACTCAGGCCCTCAACACCGAAATACTGTTGAATCATCAGGGGTTCATCAACCGTCAGAAGACTATCTCGATGTTTAGGAGAGGTACGCCCAAGTTTTGGTCTTAAACGCCCCATTCTCAATTTAAAATCAGCTGGCAGCCCAAAAAACGTGGCATACGCTTCTTCAAGATGAACCTCTTCAAAGTCAGAAAAAGCGATGGTGGCATCAAATCGTGTGTACGGATCAACATCGGCGCCCATTACAAGCTCAAGTTCTCGCACACTTAAGCGATCATTACCTTCAGCGTCTTCTTTACTCTCTGAAGAAAGCGCAACCAGATCTCCTACTACTCCGATTTCGGGCACAAAAGGTAAACTTGAAGCAAGCGACCGCGCAGGCGACACAACTGGGCTCACCTCGGGTTTAGGTAAATCTGTCGCTAGGGGCGCTTGTTGCCGCAACTTCAAATTCTCCGATTGTAGGTTATCAATCTTTTGACTCTGCTGCTGCACTTTGACCTCAAGCTTTGCCAATGCAGCTTTGAGGGCAGCAAGCTCACCCGCAATATCATGAGACTCAGCGGCAACTGGTCCAGCAGTTCCGCAAAGTAATACAAAACAAGCTAATTTAAAGAGACGCATAAAAATCCTCAAAATAGTTGCCGTGCAAAAAGCAGGTACAATCGAGAACACCGCTCAACTACAATTTGCTGCGTGGGCAACACGAATTAGATTCTAGAAAAACAAATGAAAGAGTGCGAATCGCACCTAGAACATTGCCATTACAGAAAAGACGGCGGCGCCCTCGAGGGCGGAAGTACTACGAGATTAGGGCAAAGAAATCCGGTGCATTCCATGCCCTGAAACGGCAACGGAGCCATATATCGCGGCCGAAACAAATCTGTATCGGCCTTAGCTGTAACAATAGGAGTTGAAGATGCTACGCACAGGGCGCACTCAACGTCCGAATCCGTATGCTGCAATACATGCAATGGGGCAAGCATTAACTCGCCCACCACAGCGCACAAGGCTACGAAAGCGAGTATGTTTTTAAATTTTATATTAATGCTCACGTGTTAGGCGCCTCATGTGACCTAAAGCGGGAAGAAGACTAAACGCCACGAGTAAGCTTTGTCAAATTACTTCTGCAAATGGCCAAGACTCTATCTGGCCCCCTGAACCACTCGTCACTAGTTCATTGAAGAAGTCAGGTTTGCCAAAGCCATGGGTGGCGCTCAGCATTTCCATGTTTTTGTTCGTCGGCAAAATGCGTTCAGACGAGGCGCGAGGCTCGAGGGTCGACTGCTTGTCCGCCGTAGCAGTGCGGAGGCGGGAGGGGTGCTCAACGCACCTCGCAGGGAGGCCCCGAGCCTCGGAACAAAGTATGAACGCAACGAAAAACGCTTAAATAATTGCAAGGAATTGAGCTCGAAATCGCTTTTTCCTTGCAATTATTTTGGGCCCCTTACGAGCTCAACTTCCGGCAATTAAAAGCGTTTTTCGGTTTTTCCCGGCGAACTCACTACTCCTGATCGTACAGAGCGCTTATTTGGGAAGAATAACGCCGCAGAACCTCTCTGCGTTTCACCTTGAATGTGGGGGTTAACATGCTGTTTTCAACAGTAAGCTCCTCCGGAAGCACGTAAATCCGCCGAATACGCTCAAATCCTGCAAGGCTGGCGTTAACAGCTTCTACCTCAGACCATAAGAGTTCTTGAATTGCTGGTTCCTCATGTAGGGGCTTACTTAAACTAATTGCTTGCCTATCGGCCCAGGCTGCTATGGCCACTGCATCGGGGAAAAGTAATGCCACGCAGTGTGGCCGATCGTCACCAAGCACTACTGCCTGATTAATATAACGAGAGGCGGAAAGTTTTTGCTCTATCGGTTCTGGCGCCACCTTTTTGCCCGTAGAGCTCACGATAATTTCTTTTTTTCTGCCGTTAATGGACAGCATACCGTCAGAGTCTATGCTTCCGAGATCCCCCGTTTTAAACCATCCGTCTTCTGACCAACTTGCTTGGGTTGCTGCGCGTCGTCCGTAATAGCCTTTTGCTATATTTGGTCCACGGAAACAAATTTCTCCATCCTCAGCAATTCGTAGTTCAATATCTTTAGCTAAAAGCGGTCCTACGGTTCCAATTTTATTGCTTTCGATGCGATTCACATTTGTGGCAACACAGGTTTCAGTTAATCCGTATCCTTCCAGTATGGGGACACGTAATGCCGCAAAATAATGCGCCACCGGAGGAGCCAACTTTGCACCGCCAGAAATGACCGCCTTTAACCGTTTTCCAAAAAGCGCTTTTGAGATCTTTTTTAGTACTGGAGATAGCAACAAAAGCAAAATTAAATCGGGTAGCATCGGGGTGTCGCCAATCCGCCGAGCTTCGTACACTCTTCGGGCCGCAGCTATGCTTGTTCGCAGCAACAGCGCTTTAAGCCCTTCAGCTTGAGCCTGCGCTTCAACCCCATCTTTCATTTTCTCAATCAGTCTTGGCACCAGGGGTATAATAGTCGCATCGGCATCGCGTAAATTCTTGAGCACTATTGCAGGATTTGTTTTTGAGCTGCGCGGGTCCGTGACAGCGGCAAACCCAAGTTCAGCAGTGGTCAAAAAACAAATATAGCCCATCAATCTTGCAAATGAATGGGCCAGCGGCAGCAAAAGGAATATGCGTGAGGTTCCATCATACAATCCAGATTGAAAGGCCTGCCTCACATTAGCGAGATGATTTCCATGGGTCTGCATTACCCCTTTTGGCGGCCCAGTGGTGCCCGAAGTATAGACTAATGATGCCAATTCATCTCGAGTCGATCGCAATTCCGGATCGCCTGGATCCTCAGTATCCAGCAGCTCACGCCAAGATACCACTTTGGCGTGGGGCTCAACCTCCTCAAAGCAAATTATTTTAGTAAACTGAAGTTGAACGGATTGTTCGGGACGCTCTTCGGTGGCAGGTATCGCACAAGGCTCCGACATAAGATGAAACAGTTTGCCAACCTGCTCTTGATTTTCTGCAAAGATGACGCTCGCACCAGAATCGAACAATATATATCCAACGTCCTGAGCCGGCAAAGTTTGATACACAGAGGCAACTCGGGCCCCACAAGCCAGGACCGCAAGGTCTGCCTCTAACCATTCAGGTCTTGTTGCAGAAAGAATGGCCACCGTTGCACCCGGACCAACTCCCAGGCGTTTCAAAAAATGCGCAACACGGTTAATACGTCCGCGCACCTCTGAAAAATGCGTCGTACGCGCTGCGGAATGATCTCCCCCAGCCTGCCGATACACAACAGCCTGAGGATACTCGCTGGCCACTCTGTAAAAGGCTGCTGGAATGCTCGTGTCAGTATCAAGGTCAAGCGGAGTACTCATAAAATAATTAGCGCAAAATATAGATCCTCAGTTTAGCACCAAACTCAAAAGTGCCCATCCGTGGGCCCATTTGACTCGCTCCAAAAGCTAAAAGACAAACTTTTTAGCTTTTGTGCAGGAGATGCCTCAAAGCGGTAACTCACTTTTATGATTGGCTTTTAAAGAGTCATTCGAGCCCGCTTCTACTCCATTTTGATGTTAGCACCCCACAAAGCCGACGCAAATAGCTGAAATAACTGGCTCTCTTGAATAGCAACGGCAGTAGCCGTATGCTTTGAGGCACCAAATTAAGTGGTGAATTATAACTTCTCGAGGAGTTTTTGTATGTCTCGCACGGTGCTGATTACTGGAGCTAACGGGGAAATCGGTCATGGACTTATTAAGTTCCTTTCAGGTGAGCCTGACACAAAAATTGTCGCGCTTGACCGCAGCCCCACCGACGACTACCAGCGAACCGTAGAGTTTTACAAGGGAGATATCCTCGACCAAAATTTAATTGAAGAGTTAAACCGTAAATTTGAATTTGACACCATTTTTCATCTTGCTGCGATTCTTTCTACTGGTGGAGAGCGTGACCCTCTCGTAGCTCAACGCGTTAATGTTGATGGCAGTCTCAACTTACTTAATCTCGCAGATGCGCAAAGTCAGAAGCGCGGTAAACCCGTTGTATTTGTTTTCCCTAGTACCATCGCTGCCTACGGTTTTGACTCGCTTGAGCAAAAACTAAAAAGTGGAAAAATCGATGAAAGTCGGTTCCTAAACCCCACCACGATGTACGGACTCAATAAACTCTACGTTGAGCATTTGGGCACCTACTTTGGGGAAAATTTCCGTCGCTTTAACACCGAACCAAATATCACCCGCATTGATTTCCGCGCTGTACGCCTGCCGGGCATTATGAGCGCCGATTCTCTGCCTACTGGCGGCACAAGCGACTACGGCCCAGAAATGATTCATGCTGCAGCTCAAGGCAAAGCGTATGAGTGTTTTGTTACGCCAGACTCACAGCTTCCTTTTATGGTCATGCCGGATGCAGTGTCTGCATTAATAGACATTTCACGGGCTCCAAAAGCTAAGCTTTCACAAACCGTATACAATGTAGGAAGCTTTGCAATTACAGCGGCTGAAATTCGTGCAGAAGTGCTTAAATATTTTCCCGCCGCTCGCATAACCTTCAAAGCAAACCCACAGAGACTGGCGATCGTAAATAGCTGGCCAGCAGATGTAAACGATTCAAAGGCTCGCACTGATTGGGGCTGGAATCCTGAATTCGACAAAGCTTCTGCTTTCCGTGATTACCTTATTCCTGGCATCATGCGGCGATATGCAACGCAGATGCAAAGAGGAGCCGCTTCTGCCCACGCAGCTTCGTAATTTTGTTTACGCTTTATACACCTTTGAGGATACACCATGTTTGATACCGCACGCGCTTTGTATGCAACCGAATTAGAAAATATTCGTCAGGCTGGTCTCTATAAGCGTGAGCGCGTTATTGAATCACCTCAATCCTCCTGGATTACGGTGAATGGCAAGAAAGTCCTCAATATGTGTGCAAACAATTACCTTGGGCTGTCGAATAGTCCCGAGCTCAAAGCTGCCGCTCAGAAAGGCATCGAGGAGTATGGCCTCGGCCTTTCCTCGGTGCGCTTTATTTGCGGAACCCAGACGATTCATAAAAAGCTTGAAGCAAAAATATGTGAATTCTTCGGCACCGAAGACGCTATTTTGTATACATCCTGCTTCGATGCCAATGGTGGTCTTTTTGAAACAATTCTCTCTGAAAATGACGCCATCATTAGTGATTCACTTAATCACGCTTCGATTATCGACGGTATTCGCTTGTGCAAAGCAAAACGCTATCGTTACGAGCACAACAACCTAAACGAACTCCGCGCTCACCTTGAAACCGCGAAGCGAGAAAATTGCCCGCGCATACTTATTGCCACTGATTCAGTGTTTTCAATGGATGGGGACATTGCCCCTCTAGGTGAGATCTGCAATATGGCAGAAGAGTTTGGCGCAATGGTCATGGTTGACGAATCACACGCAACTGGCTTTTTTGGACCAACAGGCCGAGGCGCTATTGAACAACTTGGAGTGATGAAGCGGGTAGATATTATTACCTCAACCCTCGGAAAAGCGTTGGGTGGATCTGCCGGTGGATTTACAACCGGGCGCAAAGAAATAATTGAACTGCTTCGCCAGCGAAGTCGTCCATACTTATTCAGCAACTCACTTCCTCCAGCGCTCGTTTCAGCCTGTATCGCTTGCTTAGACATGCTGTCGCGCACGACCGAACTCCGGGACCGAGTTGAGAGTAACACCAAATACTTCCGTAAAAAGATTACTGAAGCTGGTCTGAATGTGCGCCAAGGTACACATGCTATCTGCCCCATTATGATTGGAGACGCCAAGGTAGCAGTAGAATTTGCCGATGCCGTTTTACAAGAAGGCATTTACGTTATTGGATTTAGCTTCCCAGTTGTCCCCAAGGGTCAAGCGCGTATTCGCGTTCAAATATCTGCAGCCCATACCCAGGAAGACTTAGACAAGGCAATTGCAGCCTTTACCAAAGTTGGTAAAAAGCTGGGACTTATCAAAACAGCCTAGGATGGCGTGCTCGGCGACCGAGCTTGGAGCACTCTCATAAATGCCACGGATGGCATTTATGAGATGAGCTCTAGTGTAGGGCTGCACCGGCTCAAAGAACTAGAACAAGACATTCAACAACCCATTAAATTGGTTGAATAATTTCGCTCACTCTCTCGTCTTATCTAAAATGCTTCGGTCGTGATATACTGAGGGTGTGCATAACAATTCGCCAAGACTTCGCAGCCCTGGCAACAGGCCCCTTGTCATAGAAGGTTTTTGAAAATGAATTCAGCTATTTCTCGCTCGCAAGTGCTTGTTATTGGTGCCTCACTTGCAGGAAGTTCTCTTGCGTTACGCTTAGCGAAAAATGGCATTACAGTCACCGTCATCGATAAAGGAAACTTTCCGCGGCGCAAAGCTTGCGGCGAAGGTGTCTCATCACTCGGCATAACATTGCTTAAGGAACTTGGCATAACTCCAGGCTCTGCTGCAGTGCCTGCAAACCCACTAGACGGATACGTGTTGTGGCAAAATGGGCGCCAGGTTGAAGTGCCATTTACCGCAGAACAAGATCAGGACCAACAAGGGTTCGGCATTCCGCGATTAGTATTGGATAAAGCCTTACTCGATTCTGCTGCGGCCGCCGGTGCTCAAATTCAACTGCGGTCTGCAGTTCGTGAAGTGCTCAGAACCTCCCAAGGTGAGTGGCAAGTTCACACCGATACAGGCACCGTATGCGCCCCGCTGCTAGTGCTTGCTGACGGCGCAAATTCATTTATCGCTGAATCCTTGGGCATCCATTCCACAGCAGCCAAAAACCCCCGCTTTGGCTTCAGTATGGTACTCAAATCTCAAACGCCTCAGGATATTCGTCGAGTGCATATTCTCGTTCACGACAATTTCGAACTGGCTTGCACACCAGTCAGCCCATACCTCATGAACACCACCATTATGGCCCCGCGCAGCCATCTTGCGGAACAAATCGAACCTCCCCAGTTGAAAAAATTAATTGAAGCGGTGCAATCAGCGACTGGCTTCAGTGGTGAACTTTGTACGGGAGACAAGGCTCCTCTGGGTATTGGCCCACTCAACCGCTCACGCCGAGGCGGCTATCATAACGGAATTTTTCTTGTTGGAGACGCCTGCGAAACTTTAGACCCAATTGGTGGAATGGGCATGACCCATGCCCTGCTCTCCTCGAAATTAGCCGCTCAAGCATTAGAACAACATCTTCATGCACAAACTCCTCTTGATGAAGTCGGTTATGATTATGAAAATCAACGAGAAATGCAGATGCGCGCGTTGCGTGGATTTACAAGACTTACCTACTTCTATGTCCGTAAAATCTCACAAACCTCCCTATTTCCACTCCTGGGAAGTTTACCCCTTGTAAAAGAAGTAAGCCGGGCCGCTCACCGGAATTTTAGTCACTCGGCATTGGGAGTATGCGCCCATGCCTTGCTGAATATTGTCGGCTATCTCTAACACACTGTTCGGTTCACCCGTTGGTGATTTTTTTCTTTCCAACCAGTCTAAGTCGCTATACGTTAGCAGTATCAAGAGTGCAGCGCGAAATTCTTTCGCGGTGTGGTCTTGGAACTTCGACTTTTTTGGAGATACCAAAATGTTTCGTGGATTACTTCTTGGATTGCTGAGCGTTTTAGTTGTAACTGCTATGGTCACTACCCCAGTATTCGCTGGTGAAACCCACACATGCAAAGCTGATTCAGATTGCGGACACGGTGAGCATTGCAAAGATGGTCACTGCCATAAATAAGTTTTAAAAACTTATTTGATGAGGGCTAGCCTAGCTTCTTAGGTTAGCCCTTTTTTGTTCGCCGAGAAAAACCGAGAAACACTACAAATTGCCGGAAGTTGAGCTCGCCAAAAGCCAAAAATAATTGCGAAAAAGCCTTTCGAGCTCAACTCCTTGCAATTTTCGTAGTATTTCTCGTTGCGCTCATACTTTGTTCCGAGGCTCGGGCCCTCATTGCGAGGTACATCAAGTACCACTCACTCGGTCCGCGAGCCTCGCGCCTCGTCTGAACGCATTTTACCGGCGAACAGGAAATTTTTTTGTTTTATTAAACTTGTCAGTCATTTCAAAAGAATCAAATAGTGAGCATAGCGCTTTTTGATTAGTTTGTTCGCCGGGAAAAACCGAGAAACGTTTACCAAACTCCCGGCAATAACCTCGATCGCTTGCCCATCACCGCAGCATATCCTTCACGAGCAAAAAGCTGTTGTTCTTCGGCCCGAATTCTCTGATAAAGCACCACAAAGTTCAAAATTGAGAAAATAATAGCAGTGAGTAACGCACCACCAATGAGGGGTAAGGTCGCGAATTCAATCACTACTGCTAAATAATTTGGATGCCGAATAAATTGGTAAGGACCTGCGGCTACAAAGGGAGTCTCTTTTTTTGAACTGCCCATAACCGAAACATTCCAGTGGGTTCCCAGAGAGG